>NZ_LZLV01000044.1 GCF_001673405.1 Mycobacterium sp. 1245111.1
AATCGAGTACGAAAAGATCGCTGCCATCCAGTCGGAGGCAGCATAAAGAATGCCTCCACGATTTCGGGGGAAGCCCATATCTCCTCGGGGCGCAACAATATTCGCCGCGCTAACGACCGCAGCAGCTAGCGGATCCATAAACATACGGTCATTCCTCAATGACTCCTGCGCCCGGCTGTACGCGGTCATAAGACCCGTCCACCCCACACCTGTTGGGACTTCGCCAACATCCATCGTTGCTCCTTAGTGTGCTCGATACCGATAAACTTGTGCCGGGGACTCGCGGCGGAACGGGGGATCCCTGCCCGCGATCCGCACAAGTTGGCGGGACTGTGGAGCGCGAGTTGCATTGAACGTCAACAGCTCTTGGAGCGGGCTGACGAAACACATGTTGAAATCGAGCAGGTGCCAAGCCGTCGCATCGGCAGGCGACTCCGTGGCCTCGGGTTGGACGCCAGGACACGAGCGCCTCAAACTGCGAGCGTTGTCGATCATGTTCAGCACGTACGACGTCGCTCTTTACCGGCGTTGGCGTAATCTGTTGCGATGCCGCCTTGATCACGACGACATCGAGAGAGGTCGAGCCGGCGATCCACCACGTAATGGTCAGGGTTGAAGCGCCGAGTCATCCTGCGATAGCTGAAGGTGTTGCCGGGCCAAAGATTGGTGTTGCGGCCGTTGATGTTTAAGTACCAACTTCTGCAGCCTCCGCTTGTCCATACGGTTCCGATGCTGAGGCGATCCACCTTGGCGGTGAAGGCGTCTTGAGCTTCGGCGGTCGGCTCGAGGGCGGTGACGGAATGAGCGCGCGCATAGCTGAGCGCCGACGCAATGTAGTTGGCTTGGGACTCGTACATGTAAATCATCGACGAGTGTCCGAGGCCGATGTTGGGCCCGTTGATCAGATAGCAGTTCGGGAAGCCTGCGACTGTGGTGCCCAGGTAGGCGGTGGGATTGCCCGCCCAGCTCGCTGCCATGCTCGTCTCGTCGACGCCGTAGATGCGATCGGTCAGCGGCAACCGACCTGTCTTGAATCCCGTGCCGAGAATGATCGCGTCGACTCTGTGTTGCGTACCGGCGTCGTCGATGATGCCGTCTGAAGTGACCTCACGGATACGGTCGGTGACCAGCGTGACGTTCTCCTTGGCAAGCGCAGCTGGGTAGTCGTCGGAGATCAGCACGCGTTTGCAGCCCAGCCGATAGTCGGGAAGCAGCTTTGCTCGAAGGTCTGAATCTTTGACTTGTGACTTGAGGTGTTTGCGAGCCATGAATTCGGCCGGTTTCTGAAATGCGGGATGACGGAAGCCGAGCAGAAGCTGCTCCCGCTTTAGGTAGATGTGCAGCCGCTGGATCCGTTGCAGCACGGGTAGGGCGCCCAATAGTCTTTGCGCGCGGGCGCTTATCGCTCGGTCGTGCCGCGGTAGTACCCATGCGGGAGTGCGCTGAAATACCGTCAGCTGAGTGACGGTTGGCTGTAGGGCCGGGATGAACTGCGCGGCTGAAGCGCCTGTTCCTATGACGGCGACGCGTTTGCCGGCCAAGTCGATGTTGTGGTCCCACCGGGCGGAGTGGAACATGGCTCCGGCAAAGCCGTCCATGCCTGCAATCGTTGGAATGTTGGGTTCCGCGAGCGCCCCCGTGGCAACGACGACATGGGTAGCGGTCCGTTTTCCCCGCGCTGTCTGCATGCGCCAGAGCTGTTCGACCGGATCCCAATCCAGCCGTTCAACTGCGCAGTTGAGCATGAGGTGGGGGAGTAACTCGAACCGTCGTACGACGTCATGCAAGTAATCCCAAATCTCGGGCTGCTTGGCGAACAGGTTGTGCCACTGCGGGTTAAGCGCGGACGACAATGAGTACAGCTGGCACTGCACGTCGACCGCGGCACCCGGATAGGTGTTGTCGCGCCAGACGCCACCGATGTCAGCGGCGCGCTCGAGGAGCACGAAGTCATTAAATCCGGATCGCTGCAGCCGGAGGGCGACGGCGAGGCCACCAAATCCCGTGCCAATGATGGCAATGTGGTTGTGGGCAGAGGTATTCGGATTCACGATGCCTCCGGGCGGCTTCAGGAACGGTTGTCGGGCATATCAGGCAAATTTGATGCGGTGGCGATCGCTTCAAAGGCCGCGACACCTGCGTGCGGGCCTGCCACATGTTGGATGTTTGCGGCCACCTAGGCCTAGACAAGGACGCTGCCGCCGTCGACCTTGACGACCGCTCCGGTGGAGTATGTCTGCTCGATGCAGTACAGGTAGGCCCGTGCCACCTCGTCGATCTCGGCGATCCTGCTCAGCGGGATCCGTTCTGCTGTGGCAGCGAACATCGCGTCGCGGTCCTTCCTGCCCATGTTGTCCCACAGCGGCGAGCGCACCACGCCTGGGGCGACAGCATTCACCCGCACTGGCGCCAGCTCGACCGCCAGAGCGGCGGTCAGCGCATTCATTGCGCCGCAAAGACTTACCGGCAACGCGCCGAATTCCGGCTGCTCGGCGGCCGACCCGCTGGTCAGCGTGATCGAACCGCCCGCGGGTAGGAGCGGGCCGAGCACCCGAGCCGCGCTGCACGCGCCGATGAAGCGGGTTTGGTAGAAGGCGGCGATAACGTCCGGTGTCAGTCCGGTCAGCGGCACCATCTCCAGCGGCTCGCCCGCGGTGTAGACGAGGTGGTCGACCGCGCCGACCCGTTCGGCCAGCCGCTCGATGGACGCGGGGTCGGTAAGTTCAACGGTGGCGCCGACCGCGCCAACTGGCAGCGAGTCCAGCGCGCGCTCCACGCTCGGCGTCCGGCGCGAGGCGACGACGGGGGTGGCGCCACGCTCGGCGGCCGCCGCAGCCACGGCCAGGCCGATGCCCGATGTCCCCCCGATGATCAGGACACGTTGGTTGTGCAGACTCATGCATTCAGGGTCAAGGAGGAGGCTCCGCTCGTCCAACACCCTTTTCGTCCCGCGGCGATACCCTCTGGGTATGGCTACAGTAGACCTGGATATGCGCAAGCTGCGCTACTTCATCGCCGTGGCGGAGGAACTCAACTTTGGCCGGGCCGCGGCACGCCTGCACATCGCCCAACCGGTGCTGTCGCGCCAAATTCGCGCGCTCGAGCACGAGCTGGGAGTCACGTTGCTCAACCGGGGCACCCGCGGGACAACGCTGACTCCTGCTGGGGTGCGGCTACTCGACGACGGCCGTTTCTTGCTCACGGAAGTGCAGGCGCTGCGGCAGCGGTTAGCGCGGGCCGAAGCCCCTGCCGTCGTGGTCACGGTCGGGGTACTGCCCGGGCTGTTGGCGACCGCTGCTGCCCGGGCGTTCGAGGCGGGCGACCCGGCGCGGCGCACGGTGATCGTGCCGGTGACCTGGAACGAGCAGGCCGAAGTGATCCGCCGCCGCGAGGTGCAGGTGGTCTACGCACGCTCGCCATTCGACCTGTCGGGCCTGGCGACAACGCCGCTCCTTGAGGAGCCGCGCGACGTAGTGCTGCGCGCCGGTGATCCTCTGGCCGAGCGGCCGTCGGTATCGCTGGACGATCTGGCGTCGCGGCGGTTGCTGCAGAATCCGGCATCGGTGCCCGAGTGGTACGCCATCGCCAGCCCCGAGTTGCGCCGCGCGGCGGTGCGGTCGTCGGTCAGCGGGGTAGAGCAGAAGCTCGAATTAGTCGCGGCCGGTGCCGGTTTCGCAGTGCTGCCCCGGTCAACGGCCGGGTCCTACCGGCGGCCAGACCTGCGCGTAGTGCCAGCCGAAGGCCTCGCTCCCAGCCGGGTGGTGCTGGCGTGGGACGCCACGGTCACTGACGCGGCGCGCGACGACTTCATCACAGCCGCGCTGGCCTGTGCCGGACAGACGATCGATCCGACCTCGCAAGCGTAAGATACCGATAGTTATATTATGAGGGTTCATTCATGAGATATCCGGCAGACCAGAAGGCGAAGGCGCGCGCCGCGTTACTCCGTGCGGGCACGCGCTCGATGAAGGTCGCGGGCTTCCACGGGATCGGGGTGGACGGGCTGGCCGCCGGGGCGGACGTGACCTCAGGGGCCTTCTATTCAAACTTCGCCAACAAAGAAGCGATGCTTGAGGCGATTGTCGAGGCCGCCGTCGGTGAGCCCTTCGTTTCCGACACGAAATGGGGCACGAGAGCCGAACGCAAGGCGAAGCTGAAAGCATTTGTCGCGGAATACCTTAGCGCCGAGCACGTGGATAATCCGGGCGACGGATGCGTGATGCCAACCCTCAGCGCCGACGTGGCGCGCTCGGGAGCATCCACTCGGGAAGCGTACGAACGCAGAATCGCCGGGCTGGCGGACCGGATGGCAGAGCTATTTGACGGCGCGGACCCGGAAGGCCGCGCGTGGAGCCTTGTCGCGTTGATGGTGGGGGCAGTGTCGATTTCGCGCGCGATGTCGGACCCCGCCACGCAAGCCGAGGTGCTCGACGCCGCGAACAAGACCGCGGACAGGCTCATTTCACCCGGCAAGCGATGCAAATGACCGGAGGCGGCATGCGGGCTCAGAGTGCTCGATCCAGGGCAGCGGCTATCGGCATCGATGATTCGCCGCTCGACCAGGACGTGGTCAACGTCCTCACCATCGGCGATAGCAGATTCCGAAGTCACCGCCATCTGACCGACATGGATCGTTTGACGAATAGTCCTCCTAGCCGAGGTGCGTCGCGTACCAGTCCCGGGCGGCACCGGCCGCCAGTGCGAACCCGTCGCCGGTGTACGCCGCAAAGTGGCCCCCGGGCACGAACACGATCTTTTTCGGTTCGGCTGCGGTCTGGTACGCGGCCGCCGCCAGGTTTCCACTGGTCAAGCCGTCCTCGCGACCGACGATCATCAGCAGCGGTGTCGGTGTGATGTCGGGCAGGTAGCGCGCCGGTTCGTACCCGTAGAAGTTGTCCACGCTTCGCAACGACACTTCGTTGGGCCATTGCGGATCCAGCGTCGCGCGCGCCTCGGTGAAGTACGCGTAGGCGTCCGAAGTGGGCAGGCCCACCAGCGTGGTCGGGTCCGCCCCGACGACTGGCACCATTTCCGGTGGAGCGCCGCGAGCGCGAGCGCGCCGGTCCGCGGTGAACCGCTGGGGACCGACCACCTGATTGTTGACCCGGGCGAGGTTGGCGTAAGTCGCCCGGCCGCTGATGAACGGCATTTGGCCGCAAACGGCCTGCACTCGCCGGTCGATCGCGGCGACAACGAACGCATGCGCCGCCGAGAAGCTCGTTCCCCAGACGCCGATACGATCGGGGTTGACCTCGGATCGGTTCTGCGCGTACGTGATTGCATGCTGGTAGTCACGGACCTGCTCCCATGGGTCGACTTCGTGGCGTGGCTTGCCGGGCGCTGTCCCCGACTCTCCCCAGCCCCGATGGTCGAAGACCAGCACGCAGAGTCCCACTGATGCGAACACCTCGGCGAATTTCTCGAGGTGCATCTTCTTCGTTGACGTCCACCCGTGCGCCATGACCACACAGGAACTCGCCGTCCCCGCTCGGCGCTCCCGCCGCCCGTGGTACCACCACGCGTGGAGAATGGCTCCCTCGGCATCGATCGCGACGTCCTCGCGCAGCACTCCTCACCACTCCTCGAAATAGGTTGCCGCCACGACGTTTCCACAATGCACCGGATGTCGTCCAATACCGAATCGGGCGTCCGCTCATACCTCGCGGGTATGGCTGATTAGGGCTGGCCATCAGATAGCGGTCGTTATATCGTGACCGTTATCCAATAATTCACGATGGAAGGAAGCTGGATGGCAAGCAAGCAGGCGGTCGATTTCGCCGAGTTCTTGGCGGAGATCGGGAGGCGATCTTCGAATCCCAACTTTGAGCTCGAGACGATCCGCGACGTCACCGAGAACGTCCATCTGGCAACGAAGGAACCCGAAGGCGTCACCTATGCCGAGGTGGACGCTGGCGGGGTGGAGGCCTTGTGGTGCATCCCTGTGGACGGTGATCCCGACTCAGTGTTGCTGCACACGCATATGGGTGGCAGCGTGCTGATGTCGATGCATTCCGACCGGAAGGCAGCGGGGCACCTCGCGAAGGCGGCTGGCGCGCGCTCACTAGTACTGAACTACCGGCGCTCCCCGGAACACAAGTACCCGGCGCAAGTCGAAGACGTGGAAAGCGCCTACCGCTGGCTGCTCGACCAGGGCTACCACCCGAACAAGATAGCCAGTGTTGGACACTCGATCGGCGGCTATCTCGCAGTCGAACTTGCGCTGCGCCTGCGAGATCGCGGTGAGGCACTGCCCGGCGCCGTCTTGTCCATTTCGCCGTGGACTGACGTTACGCTGTCGGGAGAGTCCATCAAGACCAACGCCGAGCGGGATAAGCTGCTCACGCTGGGATTGCTCGAGCTATTCCGGTCGTGCTGGCTCGATGGAACCGACGTGGAGTACACCGACCCGCGGGTACACCTGCTGGCAGCCGACCTGTCCGGGTTGCCTCCCATTGCGGTGTACTACGGCGAGTACGAACTGCTCGCCTCGGATGCCATCGCTTTCTCCCAAAAGGCAAAGGAGGCGGGTAACGACGTCATCGTCAGAAAGGTCGAGCAGGGCCAGCATTCCTTCATCATGGGAGCCGGTCACGTTGACGAGGTGGACCGCGCGATTACCGAAATGGGCCGCTGGCTGCGATTGACGTTGGGACGTAAAACGGCGGTGGCCTAGCGACATGCCGCCGCTGGAACCGATGGCCTCACCACGGCCGCGGCCGCCCAGTAGAGCGCGGCCGTGTCCCGGCGCCACCGACCGAAAGTGTGATGACCACTGAAGTGGCGACCCACGCCCCAGGGCTGCAGTTATCAGCAGCAGATGCTCGGGGGCTTGGCAATTAGTGTCCCTACTCGGTACGACAGGCATTTGGGACACCTAAAACCGTTGCGGGCGGCGCTTTTTCGCATTGTTGGCCCGGACATGCGTCGGTATGCCGCTCGTCCAGCGAAGAGGAGCGGGCCGCACATATCTCGAGCGATGTTGAACCACAGGAGCTTTCGACACGTCTATATAAACGTACACGCAAGGATGATCAGGGGAGCTCTGTGGATACTGTGCTGGAGCAGCGGTACGATTACGACATTATCGTCTGCGGTGCTGGGTCGTCAGGGTCGGTGATCGCCGGTCGGTTGGCCGAAAATCCCGACATCAAGGTCTTACTGTTGGAGGCCGGTGGCAGGGATGACGTCCCCAGCGTGACCGAGGCAAGTCAGTGGCCATCGAACCTTGGGAGCGAACGAGATTGGGGATTCCTCTCCGACCCTGACCGTCGGCTTCATGGGCGCGCGATCGCGTTCTCGATGGGCAAAGTGCTCGGTGGCGGGTCCAGTATCAACCTCATGATCTGGGCGCGCGGGCACCGGAGCGACTGGGACCACTACGCTTCTGAATCCGGCGAGCCGGCCTGGGGATACGAAAACGTCCTTGATTTGTATCGCCGGATCGAAGATTGGCATGGCGTCGGTGAGCCAAATCATCGGGGCAGGGGCGGGCCGGTGTTCGTACAACCGGCGCCCGATGTGCATCCGCTCGCCGCAGCAACGCTGGAAGCCGCGAGGGCACTGGGCATTCCGACGTATCAAAGCGCCAACGGCCGCCTGATGGAGGAGACGCGCGGCGCTGCCATCGTCGACCTGCGCTGTCGTGACGACAAACGCCTATCGGTGTTTGGCACGTACATCGCCCCGCATCAGCGGCAGCCGAATCTGACCGTGGTGCCGCACGCGATGGTCACCCGCGTGCTCTTCGACGGCAACCGTGCCACCGGTGTCGAGGTCGTCCATCAAGGCGCGGTCCACCAGGTGCCGGCCAGCGCCGAGGTCGTGCTGTCACTTGGTGCCTTTCACACGCCCAAGGTGCTCATGCACTCCGGCATTGGCGATCAAGATGAATTGCATCGAGTTGGCGTGTCCGTTCGTCAGCACCTGCCCGGGGTCGGACGCAACCTTCAAGACCACTATGGGTTCGACTGTGTGTGGGAGTTTCCCGAGACCATCCAGGGCAGCACTCAGGTGGGGTCGGCGTTGTTTTGGGATTCCGGCGCTGCCGATGTCCAGGGTCCGGACCTGTTCGCATGCTCAGGCCCATTCCCGAAAACCACAGTAGAAAACGCTGCGAAATACAGTCTGCCGCAGAGTGGTTGGACGTTGTTCGGCGCGCCAACACACCCCTACAGTCGCGGTCGACTCTGGTTGTCCGGCCCCGACCCGACCGATCCCATCCGAATCGAAGCTGGCGCGCTATCAGATCCCGAAGACTTCAAGACCGCGATCGCGTGCATCGAAACTTTGCGTGAGATCGGCAACTCCCGAGAGCTTCGGCCTTTCGTCGCGCGCGAGGTCATGCCCGGCGACCTGACCGGCACCGAGTTGGAGACCTATCTGCGCGACGCCGTCACCACCTACTGGCATGAATGCGGTACCGCAAAGATGGGGCGCGACTCGATGTCGGTAGTCGACGGACACCTGAAGGTCTACGGCATCGAGGGCCTACGCGTCGCCGATGCCTCCGTGATCCCGCGTATCAGCACGGCCAACACCATGGCACCGTGCGTCGTTATCGGCGAGCTGGCTGCACAATTCATCAGAGCTGACCATGAAGTCTAGAGCCGGCCCAAAGGCAGGAGTCAATTAGCTCGGAGACCGCCCCTCACTGAGGTTAGAGCATCATCTCGTGCCCGACACCGGGAATGAGGAGGCCCAACACGTTCGACGAACCGCCGCGGTCTACGGAACCACACCCGTAAGGCCCACTCAAAAACGTCGGCATTCGGTCGTTTTCGTGCACGGAGCTTGGCATGCCGCCCCGAATCCTGATGTGTCGGTGTTGCTGGCGGGAGTGTGCCTGGGTCTGAGGATGACGAAGCCCTCCCATAACCACCGTACGAAGGCGACGAGAACATGAACAAAGATGCTGGATTGCTCGACACCGGATGCACATGTGTTACCAGCTATGACGTTACCGGGCACCCGGGCTCTCGCAGCGTTACGTTGTAGGTAAGCGTCTTGCCGGCGTCGCGATGTCGTGTGACGGTGTGATAGTCGAGGACGGCCGGTCGGCGAGGCTGTCGAATCCAGGTGAGGCTGTCTGGAGAAATGACATGAGCTTGAGACAAATCCCAGATGCCATCGTGTGAGACGCCACCGATCGCAGCTGGTCACAGAGTCGCGCGATGACACACGGAATGGGAACCTACACCGGTGGTGGTTCTGCGTGGCCACGGACGGGACGCGGTTGCACCAGATCTGCCGGTCGATGACCGGGAATGGTGGCACCGAGGACTGGGCACGGATCGTTGTCGACGCGATAGTCACGGCGGTAGCCGCCGACGATGACAACGTTGTTCTAGCCGCCGCTGTCAGTACCGGTGGGGAGTGCCGTCAAGCGTCATGCTGGTCCAACGCAAGACGTGAAACGTTTCGGCATTCCGACCTACTCGAACGCGATGACCCCGCGGATGTTCTTCCCGGCACGAAGGTCTTTCATGGCCTCGTTGATGTCGTCGAGTTTGTATGTCTGCGTGACCAGTTCGTCGAGCTTGATCTGGCCCGCCTCGTACATCGACAACAGTTTGGGCATCGCCTCGCGCGGGTTCATCTCGCCGTAGAGCACGCCCTTCAGCGTTTTGCAGGAGCTGACCATATCGGTCAAAATCAGGGGGACGTTCATGTCGGTGATCTTGGCCATGCCGGTCAGCACGCACGTGCCGCCCTTCCGTAGCAACATCATCCCGAGCATGATCAGGTCCGGTGGCACGACGCCGGGGGTCAGGACGACCCGGTCGGCCATGACGCCCCAGGTGATCTCCTTGACCAGCTCGAGCGCGGCACCGGCGTCGACGGCGGTATGGGTTGCGCCGAAAGTCGGCGCGAGGCTTCGCTTGATGTCGCTGGGGTCGACGGCGACGATGTGTTTGGCTCCGGCGACCTTGGCGCCCTGAACCGCGTTCATCCCAATGCCGCCAACCCCAATCACCACCACAGTGTCGCCGGCCTCGGTCCCGGCGGCGACCGAACCTGAACCGAAACCTGTTGTCACACCACAGGAAACCAGCGATGCGGCTTCCAGGGGGATCCAGTCGTTAATTTTGACTAGCGAGCGCTCCGACGCCACAACCAATTCGGAGAACGTGCCGACCTGCATCATCGCCATGAGGTCCTCATCGCCGAGGTGGCGTCGGCAGGTGCCGTCGGTCGTCATCGCCTTGCTGTAGATGTCGGCGCCGACGTCGCACAGATAGGTGTGGCCAGTCACGCACCAACGACACCGACCGCATGCCGGGAAGAACGAGACCGCGACATGGTCCCCGGGTGCGAGCGTGTGGACCTCAGGGCCAACCGCCTCGACGACGCCGGAGCCCTCATGGCCACCGAGCATGGGGAACCACTCCGGCACGGTGACGCCAGCGGCCCTCATCATTTCTTCCATGTCCTCGCCCGGCACACTGTCACCGGTGTAGAAGTGCTCGTCGGAGTGGCAGATGCCGGCATAAGCCATCTTGACCAGAACTTCGCCCGCATGAGGAGGGTCGAGGTCAACTTCGGTGACCTCCCAGTCAATACCGACGCCGCGCAACACCGCTGCTTTCGACTTCATCGTGCCTCTTTCGTTGGAGAAAGTTCGGTTACGCGGCCGGCCAGCCGACGGTCTTTGTCTCAGTGAAGATTTCGAGTCCCTCGATGCCGCATTGCCGTCCGATGCCCGATTGCTTGTAGCCACCGAACGGCGCGTCTGCGCCGTACCAGAGTCCACCGTTGATTCCGAGCGTGCCGGTTCTGATCCGGCTCGCCACGGACTTCGCACGCTCGAGGTCGTTGGCGAACACGACCCCCGACAGCCCGTAGATGGATTCGTTGGCAATCCGCACGGCGTCGTCGTCGCCGTCGAACCCGATCACCGACAGCACCGGACCGAAGATCTCCTCCTGGGCGATCGTCATCTTGTTGTCGACGTTCGCGAACACGGTCGGTTCGACGAAGTAGCCCTTGGGCAGATGCTTGGGCACCCCGCCGCCGGTAACCAGCCGGGCACCTTCCTGCCGACCCTTGTCGATGTAGCCCAGGACTCGCTCGTGCTGCTTCTTGGACACCAACGGTCCCTGCAGCACTGACGGGTCGGTGGGGTCACCGTATTTGTTCTTCTCCATTGCCGCCGTGACGATCTCGACCGCTTCGTCGTAGCGCGAGTTGGGCACCAGCAGGCGGGTGGGCATCGCGCAACCTTGCCCGGCGTGCATGCAGATGAAGGCGCTGCCGCCGACCGCGCCACCGATGTCGCCGTCCTCGTCAAGAACCAGATAGACGGACTTGCCGCCGAGTTCGAGGAAGGTGGGTTTCACCGTTGCGGCCGCCGCAGCCATGACCCGCCTACCGGTGGCTGTCGAGCCGGTGAAGGCAACCATGTCGACCAGCGGCGAGGTTGAAATAACCTCTCCGACAAGGTGGTCCGAGGACGGGACGATGTTGATGACGCCGGGCGGAATGTCGGTCTGTTCGGCGATAATGCGTCCGATGCGGGTGGCGTTCCAGGGTGTGTCCGGTGCGGGTTTAAGCACGCAGGTGTTGCCCATCGCGAGAATGGGGCCGATCTTGTTGAGGATGATCTCGAGCGGGAAGTTCCACGGCGTGATGACACCCACGACGCCGATCGGCTCCTTCCAGACTTCACGCGTCGTGAGGCTTCCCATGCCGAACGCGTCCTTGTCGGGAAGTGAACGCTTCCAGGCGAATTGACTGATCATGTCGGCTGGCCAGCTGAGGGCTTCGTTGAGGGGAACGTCGAGTTGCGGTCCGTAGGTGGAAAGCAGGGGACATCCGACTTCCGAGATGAGCTCGCTGCGGAGGTCTTCGCGCTCGGCTTGGAGCGCATCTTGGAGTTGGCGCAAGCCGGCGGCGCGGGCTTCGCCGTTGCGTGACCAATCGGTGTTGTCGAATGCGTGTCGCGCCGCCGCAATTGCGCGCTCCATGTCGGCGCGAGTTGCGTCGCAGGTGCTGCCGATGACCTCTTCGGTGGCCGGATTGATGTTGTCGAACTGGCGACCGGTCTCGGATTCGACGAGCTTGCCGTCGATCAGCATTCGGGATTCGTGGTTCACCATTGCCGAAGTTCCTTCACTGCGTCGGAGGTGCGGGGAGCCAGGGTAAGATAGGGAATGAAACTACTGTTGCCGCAACGGATAACGGAGTCGACGACGTCGGTCAGATGCTCGGCGTCGACGAGGCCGCCCATCATGTACTTGTTGTCCATCCAGTACCTGATGGCGGATTCCAGAGCGTCGGGGTCCCAGCTTTTGTTGAACTCGGTCTGGGCGTCGCCTTTGCCGCCGAGGCTGTCGCCTACTGCGAGACGGGTGAAGCCGATCTCTGGATGTTCGATGCGCCAAGCTTCGACGAGCTTGTCGAGGGCGGATTTGGTCACCGAGTAGGCCCCGAGCATGGGCCACGGCGTTGTGTAGGACGCGCTCAATGAGGACAGGTAGACCGCCGTACCCGCGGCGGCGGCGAGGTGTGGCGCGGCCGCCGCGGTCACCAGGGATGCGCCGGTGACATTGGTGGCGAACAATTGCGCCCACTGCTCGGCGGTCATATCCCGCAATGGCGAGAGCACTCCCATGCCGGTCGTGTACACCAAGGCATCGAGACCCCCGAGCGCTCCGACTACTTCGGAGATCGCTCTCTCGCAGGTGTCGGCCTGGGTGACATCGCAGGCTACGGCCACCGCGCCATTGCCTGCTTCCTTGGCAGCCTCGACCAATCGGTCGTACCGACGTGCCAGCAGCGCGACATGCGCGCCGCGCTGGGCGAGTCCGGTGCCAATGCACCGGCCAAGGCCAGCAGAGGCACCGACGACCGCGACCCGCACTGGCTGGTTTCCGTTGTCAGACATTGAGTTTGGCGCTAACTGAGCCAAGAGTCGCACCCGCGGTGCGCTCGAATCGGCCGTAGTCGAAGCTGCGGATCTCGACGTCGTGGCCACCGGCTTCCGCGCGCAACGCGCCGACAGTGCACTGGTCGCGGGTGCGGTGTTCGAAGGGGTCGAACGAGTACCACCGGCAGGCGTTCTCGTAGGTGATCTTGTTGATCTCGTCGTCGGGCAGGCCGGTCATCACGTAGGCGAGTTCCTCGGCTGCCGATGGCCACGACGAGTCGGAGTGCGGGTAGTCGCATTCCCAGGCGATGTTGTCGATGCCGATGTCGTGGCGCAGCTTGATACCGATCGGATCGGCGATGAAGCAGGTGAGGAATCGTTCCCGGAAGATCTCGCTGGGTAGCCGGTCGCCGAAGTCCTGCCCGGTCCACAGGTGATGCATCTCGTAGGTGCGGTCGAGACGATCGATGAAGTACGGGATCCAGCCGGTCCCGCCTTCGGAGAGCGCGAAGCGGACGTTCGGAAACTCTTTGATCACCCGCGACCACAACAGGTCGGCGGCCGCCGAACAGACGTTCATCGGCTGCAACGTGATCATCACGTCGATGGGTGCGTTGTCGGCGGTCATCGTGATCTTGCCCGACGAGCCGAGGTGAACGGAGAGCACGGTGTCGGTGTCCGACAGCGCTCGCCACATCGGGTCCCAGTAGTCGTCGTGGAAGCTGGGAAATCCGAGGGTGGCGGGGTTTTCGGTGAATGTCACCGAATGGCAGCCCTTTTCGGCGTTACGGCGGATCTCCTTGGCGCACAACTCTGGGTCCCACAACACGGGTAGCCCCATCGGCAGGAAGCGCCCGGGGTAGGACCCGCACCACTCGTCGATGTGCCAATCGTTGTAGGCCTGCGTGACGGCGAGCGCGAGGTCTTTGTCGGCGTGGGTGGCGAACAGTCTGCCGGCGAAGCCGGGGAAGGACGGGAAGCACATCGATCCGAGTACGCCGCCGGCATCCATGTCTTTGATCCGCTCGTGGATGTCGTAGCAGCCGGGCCGCATCTCGTCGAAGGCGGTCGGTTCGATGCCGTACTCCTCGCGGGGGCGGCCCGCCACGGCGTTGAGGCCGATGTTAGGAACGATCGCGCCGTTGAATGTCCACACTTCCGAGCCGTTGGGCTGTCGGATGACTCGGGGTGCCTCGTCCGCGTATTTTTTGGCGACCCTGCCCTCGAAGAGGTTTGGCGGCTCCACCAGATGGTCGTCGACGCTCACCAGGATCATGTCTTCGGGCTGCATGGGTCTCCTTGCACAGAGTTGAGAGCGACATTATCAGTAATGCAGAGGGGCTATATTCGATTAGCGTAAATATACGTTTTCATTCGAGCGCGAGTAGTTCACAACTGTCCGCCAGAAAATCACCGCCGCAAAGCGTCTCGGGGTTCGACTGCGAAAGCGAGCAGGAGACGGTCGAGGATCTTGGCTGCCCGCCGGCGCGCCTTGTTGGGATCGGCGGCGTGCGCAACGAGCAGCGAGGCCTCCTCGAGCGCTGCGACGATCATATGGGTCAGCTCGGCAACGGGTTGATCGTCGATCACGCCCTCTGCGATCGCCTCGCGTATCACCTCGTTGATCAGCGCGATGCTGTTGCCCTCTTGAATTTCGCGCAGGGTTTGCCAGCCGAGCACCACCGGCCCGTCGACGAGCATCACCCGCTGGACGGCGGGTTCCTGTGCTGCTGCCAGGAATCCGTGCAGACCGGTCGTGAGCCGCTCCCACGCGTCGGCGCCCTGCGGCGGAGCCGCGATCGACCGCAGCGTCAGGTCGTTCTCGACATCTTCGAACACGGCTCGGAACAGTTCGGCCTTGTCTTTGAAATGGTGGTAGAAGGCCCCGCGGGTGCCGACGCCCGATGTCGTGACGAGATCGTTGATGCTGGTGTTGAAAAACCCGTGTTCTACGAACAGTTCTCGACCGGCGTCGACCAGGGCACGGCGAGTTTGATCGCCACGGGCACGCCGGTCCCGGTCTGCTCCGCCACGCTTCGCCATGCGACGATAGTAGCAACCTTCGTCATGTATGTTGCCGCTATGGCAGACGACGAGGTTCATGCATACGGTTCGGTGGCGCCGCTGAAAGTCGGCCTGCTCAATGACTATCCGACCGCCGGCAAAACGCACAACGACTCTCTTGACGCCCTGCGGCTCGTCATGGACGAAGCGTTGTCCGCCGGGCTGATCGACCGGCCGATCGAACTGGTCACCCGCAACGTGGTCGGATTGCCCAACGGCACCTATCTCGCCGTCGAGCGGGCCTTTGACGAGCTGGTGGCCGAGGGGTGTCTTGCGATCTACGGGCCCTGGGTGTCGGACAACGTCGTCCCGCTGAGGTCCCACGTCGATGCCACCGCGCGGGTTCCGATCGTGACCCTGTCGGGGTCGGAGGGTGCGCTCGGCGAATGGTGCTTCGCGCTGAACAACGGCTCGATGGCCGAGGAGCCGGTGATGTTGGCCGCGGTCATGATCGGCGACCGTCGCTCGCGGATCGCCATCGCCTACGAGACGTCGCTGATCGGCAAGGAATATCTCGCCTTCGCGCAGCGAGCCTACGACGCGGCGGGCTTGAAAGTCGTTGCCGCCGTGGCGATTCCCCAAGTCGAAGCCGACAAATCGGAGGCAGTTGAGACCTTGCGCGCTGCGCAGCCCGACGCTCTGGTTCATGTCGGTTTCGGGCATGGACTGTGGGGCTTTACCGACGCGCTGCTGGCCGCGGGCTGGGATCCGCCCCGGTACACCACGACGGCCTTCGAGATGGCGCACATCAATGCCGAGTGGATGCGCCACCTCTCGGGCTGGATCGGTTTGGACAGCTACGACGAACGCAACACCGTCGGCCAGGCGTTCCTCGACCGCTTCGAAGCCCGATACGGTCGCCGGCCCGGCCACTCGATGCCGGGCCTTTCCCACGACGCGGCCACCGTAATCGTGCGCGGCCTCGCCGCTGCGCGCCCGCTGACCGGGGAAGGGGTGAAAGGCGGGATGGAGCAGGTGAAGCTCGTCCCGTCGGCCAGCGGCGCCCCGGGCACGTTTCTCCGATTCGGCCGCTACATCCGCCAGGGGTGGATGGGTTCGGACTACCTCATAGCCCGTCGCGTGCTGCCCGATGGAAGCGCTCACGTCTTTCACTCCGCGCCCAGCGATCACATCGCGCGGGCGGTCAGTCGCGGCTCAGGCTAACTGAATCGCTCCGAAGACCGGCGCGGTCACGACGCCGGGGGGGTGCGCGAGCACATAGGGGATTGCCCGCACCGCGCCCATCGCGATCATCAGATGGCCCGGCATCGCATGCTGGCCCGCCGACGTCGCAGTCTGCGAACCCACGTCGAGCTGCAGTTCGAAACTCGGCTCACCGGTGATGACGGCGCGGATCAGCGGCGCTTTTTCACCCGGCGCCAGCGGCACCATGCCCCACTGGGGAAGGTCGCGGGTCAGCACCCACTCTTCGTGGATGGCCAGTAAGGGGCGGCCCGACCAGTGCCCGACCCACGAGAACCGCTGTCCGACAACAGTTCCTGCCTTGATTGTGCCGGCGAGGACCTCGATGTCGTGGGATAGCGTGGTGGCGTCTACCGCCACGTCGATGTGCGACAAGGTGATCCCGAGGACGTCGGCGGTGGCGTTGAGCGCCTGGCGGTAGGCAAGGTCCAGCTTTTTGATGATCGGGGAGTCGACGCTGACGTCTTCCGGTGGCCTGCCCATACCCATGAGGTCGACGAGCATCGGACGGCTGTCGACCGCTGACACGTCAGTGGCCTCGTAGAGGTCGATTCGATCGATGGTCTTGCTCAGTCCGGTCACCGTCGCGACAAGTCGTTCGAACATGAATCCGGGGTTCTCGCCCGCGGCGTGGAATCGTGACCTGCCCTGTCGGCAGGCGTCGATGAACGCTGCCTCGGTGTCGGCGCCGTAGGTGGGCAGGTGGTTGTACGACGTCGTCGTGATGACGGTGCTTCCGGCCGCGAGCAGGCGGCAGATGTCCTCGGCGTTCGTCTCGATGGCGTGTGCCTTGCTGGCCGCGTGCACGACGACATCGGCATGCAACGCGATGATCTCGTCTTTGTCCGCCGTAGCAATGACCCCCGTCGTCGGCGGAAGACCGCACAGCGCACCGGCGTCTAGGCCGGCCTTAGCCGGGTCGTACACCAGTACCCCTACCAGCTGATAATGCGGATTCTCGATGAGCTCCCGCAGTGCGGCGCGGCCGACGGCGCCGGTTGCCCACTGCACGACTCGTGTAGCCAATCGAATACTCCAGGTTGCACTTTCGCGATCTTATGAGGTCGCTGGTTGGTTCAAGGTACATCATGTACGTTTGCAACCAACAGTATGTAGGTTGAGGGCTGTACGGGAGGTGACTCATGGCGGAGCCGGCGGTTACTGACGACATCGAACAGCGCATCCGCGAGGCGCAGGAGAAGTTCAACGCGGGAATGGGTGCCGACGGTGACGCGACCCCTTACCCGCTGCTGCGTGAGCTGCGTCTGAAGGCGGCGGTTCACCCGGGTTGGCCCGAGATGGGTGTTCCCGAGGACGGGCCCGACGGCAAGAAGACGTTCACGGCGTATTCATTCGATGCGGTCAAAGGCGTGTTCACCGACAACATCACGTTCAGCACCCGCATCTATGAGGACATGGTGCGCCCGCTACAGGGCCCGACGATCCTCGAGATGCAGGAGCCCGAGCATGCGGTTTACCGCCGGCTGCACGAGTTCGCGTTCGCCCGCTCGTCGATGAAGCGTTGGGACACCGAGCTTGTCGGTCCCCTGGTGGACCGCACGATTGCGAAGTTTCGCAACGACCGCCGCGTCGATTTGGTCGATGCGGTGTTCATGCCCATTCCTGTGCGGATCATCGCGGCCCTGCTCGGGTTGCCCGAATCGGATATCGGTGAGTTTCACCGATTGGCGATCGACCTGCTGGGCTTTCGCGGCGACATGGATACCGCGATGAAAGCCTCGGCGCAGATGAAGGACTACTTCATCGGAATACTCGCCGATCGGCGCAAGTCACCGAAAGACGACATGGTGACCATCCTGTCGCAGGCCGAGATCGACGGCGTCAAGATGTCGGACGAGCAGATCTACGGATTCATGCGCAATCTCCTGCCCGCGGGCGCAGAGACGACCTCGCGATCGACGGCCAGCCTCGCGCTGGGGTTGTTGACCCACACCGACCAACTCGACGCGGTCCGTGACGACCGCAGTCTCTTGCCGCAGGCGATCGAGGAGGGGATTAGGTGGGAGACCCCGCTGCTGAACTTCATCCGCGAAGTCAGCACCGACACCACGTTCTTCGGTCTGGATATCCCCAAGGGTTCGACGATGATGGTGAACCTCGGCAGCGCCAACCACGACGAAACCCGCTGGGACGACGCGGAGTCCTTCAACATCTTTCGGGACCGCAAGCCGCACATCGGGTTTGGCCATGGCGCGCACGTATGCCTGGGCATGCATCTGGCCCGTCTGGAGAGCACCAAGATCTTCAACGCACTCTTCGACGAATTGCCGGGCCTACGCCTCGACCCTGACGCGCCGGCGCCCTACGTCACCGGAACGATGTTCCGCTCACCACCGCGCCTCGACGTGGTGTGGGATTAAGGAGATTGCCTGACATGACTCGCGTGATCCAGTGGGCGACCGGCGTGACCGGAATGATGTCACTCCGGCACGTCGTGGAACGGCCCGATCTGAAACTGGTTGGGGTGCGGGTGTATGACCCGGCAAAAGCGGGTCTCGACGCCGGCGCACTATGCGGCGCCCCCGACGTCGGCGTCCTGACCTCCGATGACCGCGATTCCGTCATCGGCACCGACGCCGACGTGGTGCTCTACATGGGCAAGGTCGAGACCGACACGCCCGGCTGCTTCGCTGATGTCTGCGAGCTGCTGGCGTCGGGGAAGAATGTGGTGGCCACCGGCAGTCGCTTCATCCACCCCCGCTCGCTGCACGAAGTGCTGGCCGACGACATTGAAAAGGCTTGTCGCGCAGGCAGTTCATCATTTCTGGGACTCGGCCTTTACCCGGGCTTCATCGGGGAGTCGCTGGCGCCGATCCTAGCCCGGCTGACCCAGCGCACCACGCGGATCGAGGTGCGAGAAGTGCTGAACTACTCGACTTACGCCAGCCATGACCTGATCTTCAACGCGATGGGTTTTGGCCATGCCCCGGACGACACCACACCGTTGCTGACCAATACCGATTACGCCGCGAGCGCGTGGATCGGCAGCGCGACCGTGCTCGCCCAGGCGCTCGGGCTACAGATTCGTTCGGTTGAGGGTTTCCGGGAGGTCGTGACGACGCCGCGAGCGCTCACGGTGGCCGCAGGCGAGATTCCCGCGGGAACCGTGGGCGCCATGCGATTCGGTGTTGAAGTCGACTGTGGCCCAACGACAATCGCCGTCGAACATCTCACCAGGATGGCCGATGATTTGGCCCCCGACTGGCCGACGGACGTCGGGTACGAGGTCACCTTCCATGGCAAACCCAACATGAATCTGCATCTCGTGATCGGCTCGCACGAGGAGGACCACGCCGAGCAGGGCTGCCTGGCGACCGCCATGCACGCCATCAACGCCATCCCGGCCGTGATCGCGGCGGACCCGGGCCTCTATGACCTGTCGACGATATCCCCGTTCGTTGCGCACTGGACGGAGCGCGGGGCGCTGTCCTCGCCGCGAGATCGCCTGCGCGAAGGATGATCTCGTTCACCGACCGGGTTGTTCTGGTTACGGGCGGCGGTCGCGGACTCGGCGAAGCGTACTGCCTCGAGATGGCCCGCCGTGGAGCCGCCGTGGTGGTTCATGACAACGGCGCCGAGACCGACGGCAGCGGGGGGAACACGGAGCCTGCCAACGATGTCGCCCGCATCATTCGTGAGGCGGGCGGGCGGGCGGTGGCGTGTGTGTCCGACGCCAGCACGGAATCGGGCGGGCAGGCCGCCGTCGACCTCGCGGTGGAGGAGTTCGGCCGTCTGGATGCAGTTGTCGCCAACGCCGGCATCATTCACGACGACCCGATATCCGCATGGCCCACGGACCGCTTCGAAGCGCTGCTGCGCCACCACCTCCTGGCTGCTTTCCACGTTGTCCGACCGGGTTTCGCGGTAATGCGCTCCGCCGGATACGGGCGACTGGTGTTCGTGTCCTCCGCCGCGGGCGTCTTCGGACAGCCGGGTTTGACGGGCTACGCCACGGCGAAGACGGGGATGCTCGGCTTGATGAATGTCGCGGCGCTCGAGGGATCGGCTTACGGCATCAAGGCCAATGCCATTATGCCTATGGGTGATACCCGAATGGCAGCGGCTCTTATGGGGGAGGCCGGCACGACCGCCGAAGCGCGAGAATTCCTAGCCACGTTGCGACTCGATCAAGTTGCGCCGGTTGTCGCGTACCTTGCCAGCGAGCGCTGCACGCTGACGCATCGGGTGCTCAGCGCATTTCGCGGCAGGGTGGCCGCGTTGCAGATCGGCGTCACACGGGGCTGGTGCGGTCCCGGGGGGACCTTCGACGCCGAGGACGTCGCTGCCAACCTTGACCAGATCCTCGATCCGTCGGGACTTCTGGTCCCGGGCAGCATCTTCGACGAAATGGAATATGCGCTGAGCGCGGAACCGTTGCTGACGGACGCGTGCCCCGGTCAGCCCGAGACCAGCCCGTCGCCGAATCCGGTGTAGCTGCGGATCAGAGGCAGATCGGCCATCGTCGCGAAGCCCGCTGGTGCGGAACAAATTGCCGGTATCGCGTTGACGACCTGCAGCGCAACCGCGACCAGGCCAGCCCGCACATGCTCCTCGACCGAAGCCGGACGGGAGTAGCTCGCCAGGCAGAAAAAGTGCACTCGCATGGAGGGGTCCCCCTCGAGCGTCAGGGTCCAGCCATCCTCTGGTTTGGGCCAATGCTCTGGATATTCACCCCCGACCGTCCACAGCGTCTCGAACTCGATGAGCGGTTCACCTTTGCGGTATCCGACGAAGTTCCACCGCTGCCCGGCCGTTGTGCCTGCGCGCACCTTATGGCCGAAGATCTCAAAGTCCTTAGTGGCCGGCACGGCATCGACGCTTACCGTGACGTCGTCGATGCTCGCGTTCAAGCTATCGGCGATAAACCAGGTCTGCTGAGTGAAAAGGGCGGTGTTGAACGTCAGAAAGTCATTCGCCGTCGGGGTGATGTCCTCGGGCGGCCGCCCGAACCACATTCCGTCGAAGGTGATGTCGGTGCTCTCCCACAGCGACCAGTCAGCGCGCTCTTGGAGGGTAAACCGATCGATGGAACGGCTCATCCCCGACAGCGCCAAGGGCAGCACACCGGACAGGTTGCCGGGGTTGAGGCCACTGGCATGAATCGTGCTGTTGCCCTTCTGGCAGGCCGCCAGCAGTCGCCGACGGTCGGCGTCGTCGATGCGCCTGGGATGAAACAGAAACGAGACGGTCGCGACATTCTTCCCGCTCTCCAGCAGAGCGCAGACGTCGTCGAGATTCGTAAACGACGGAGCGTACAGAACGAGATCGGCGTTCATTGCCAGGATTTCGTCGACGTCGGTGGTCGCGGTGACCCCGATCGGGTCCCGATCGACAAGTGTGCCGATGTCGACACCGTTCTTGAAATCGGAATAGACGCGTGCTCCGACCAGCTCTAGGTCGGGACGATAGTCGAGGATCGTATTGATCATCTCGGTGCCCACCGCGCCGGTCGCCCACTGGATGATTCGAAGCCGTTGGGAGCTCGCAGCCAATTCGTGGGCTCCTCTCAACGCCTCGCGAAGATTTCTACTCTAGCCGTGGTGATAACGTATGTTCTCGTAATTCATCAGGTGATGTTCTCAATGTCATCAGTGCCGTGGAAGGAACCGTTCGTGAACGATGCGCTGGGGTACGAAGGCAAACACGTGGTGGTCACCGGTGCCGCGTCCGGGATGGGTGAAGCAGCCGCCCGGATCCTCGTTGATCTCGGCGCGCACGTGACGGCACTCGACATCAAGCCGACCAGCGTGCAGGCCGACCGGGCTCTGCAGATCGACCTGCGCGACCGGGCGAACATCGAAGACGTCGCCGCCTCCATCGACGGGCCCGTGGACGGCCTGTTCAGCTGCGCCGGGTTGCCCGGTCCGCCATTCAGTGAGCTGGACACCATGCTGGTGAACTTCGTCGGCGCCCGCCACCTTGCCGAACAGCTGGTCCCGAAGATGCCGAAAGGATCTGCCATCAGCGTCATCTCGTCCTCGGCGGCGATTGGCTGGCAGGATCACGTCAGCGTGATCACCCAGCTTCTGGAGACCGATGGATTCGACGCTGCTGTCGACTGGTTGAAGGCCAACGAGAAGACGTGGTCATGGAGCGGCTACGCCTACTCCAAATACGTCATCGACGCCTGGGTCGGTTGGTGGTATCCGGTGCTGGCGCGCGACGGCATCCGCGTCAACTGCATCAATCCCGGACCGACCGAGACGGCGATGATGCCGGCATTCCAAGACTTCGCCGGCAAGGAACTCGTCGACCAGTCGGTGGGACCAGTCGGGCGCTATTCCACTCCTGAAGAGCAGGCCTGGCCGCTGGTCTGCCTGGGCAGCCCGCGTCTGAGCTATGTAGGTGGAGCGATCTTGTGGACTGACGGCGGGTGGAACGGCGCTATGACCATGGGGCGCCACCAGGCGCAGTGGGCTGATCATCCGGAAGACGCGATTCCGGCGAAGAACGGCTGAGCGCGGGTCAGATGAAGTCTGACCCGCCGTCGACGTTGACCGTCGCCCCGGTCACGTAGCCATTGCGGCGTGAAGCCAGATACGTGGTCACCGACGCGATCTCTTCGGGCAAGCCAGCGCGACCGATATCGCACGGATGACCGTAAGTCCTCTCGACCCACGTCATCACGTCCTTCGGGTCCGAGGAGTCAAGCCCATCCGCGGCGAGCGTCTCGCGGAGTATCTCGGTGAAACTTGCCGTCACGATGGTGCCCGGGCACACACAGTTGACCAGAATTCCTTCGGTACCAAGGCTTTTGGATAGATTCTTGGTAAAGCTAGACAGCGCCGATTTGGCGGCCGTGTAGGCGACGAGGCGAGCGCTCTGGCGCTGGATCGAGTGCGCCGAGAGAGTAACGATGCGGGCCCAGTCAGCGGATCGCAGCATCGGGAGCGCAGCCCGCACCGAGCGCACGGCAGAAAGCGTGCCCAGATCGAACGCGGCGTACCAATCGTCGTCGTCGAGATCGTCGAATGCACCGGCGCCCGGGCCGACAGTATGTACCAATGCGTTCAAGGTGCCCCAGGCATCGCCGACGGACGCAAAGGCCGAGGAGATGGAGTCGGCATCGGACATATCAACGCTGAGCGCGAGCACTTGGGGGGCGCCGGCGTTGCGGATGCGCTCTGCCGCCGAATCCAACGCCGAGCGGCCGCGCGCCATGATCGCCACCGCAGCGCCCTCGGCTCCCAGACTCTCGGCGATCGCCAAGCCCATACCCTTGCTACCTCCGGTCACGACTGCCGTCGCGCCGTTGAAACCAAGCTCCATAGAGTCGTCCTCTTTTAGCCTTACCTATGACTGTCTAGTGGCCTTTGATGATTCGCGGTGCAAGATGGACGATCTCGCTGACCACCGTCGGATTCGCGCGCGACATAGCGACAAGCGACAACATCGCATTGGCCACATCGGAGACGCCAGACATGTTGCTCGGAATCTGGCCTTCCTGCGCCCAGGACCGATACAGGTCGGCGAGCAGGTCTCGATCGGCGCCGCGCAGAATTTCGGTGTCCTTGGTCGGCCCGACGCTCACCCGGATGACGGCGAGGTCGGGATGTTCGGCTCGCCAGGATCTCAGGATCTCGTCGAGCGCGGCCTTGCTGGCGTGATAGGCGGCCACGCCTACGCGGGGCCGGCCGACGTCGTGGCTCGACGCGACGACGATGGTGGCGTTGTCGTTGAGGTGGGGGAGGACCGTCCGCAGGACGTGGGAGGCACCCACGGCGTTGACGGCGTAGGCGTGCAGCCAGGTTTCCACGTCGGTTTCGTCGATGAGCGCGAAGGGCACCACGGCACTGGTGAATATCACCGCATCCAGCGTGCCTAAGTCGGCGGCGACGTCAGCGATGACGGATTCGATTGCGCGTGGATCGGCGACGTCGAGTTCGTATGCCGAGCCCCCGAGCTCATCGGCTAGGTCAGACAGCAGGTGCAGACGCCGCGCGGCCAGGGCTACCTTGGCCCCTCTGGAGTGCGCGGCGCGGGCCAACGCCTGTCCGATGCCCGACGATGCGCCGATGATCAGCATCCGCGTGCCGGTGATGTTGGAGTGTCGGTCGTTCATGAACTGCCCCTCGTGTCATTGCGCGACCGTTCACGCAGAGTCGAGCACTGAATTCTTGCATGTGAGAATAATCATTCTCGGATCGGGTGGGTCAATCTCACGGCCCACGCATAGGAGGCGACGTGATCGATTTCAAGGACAAGGTAGTACTGGTAACCGGCGCGGGCGCAGGAATCGGGCAAGCCACCACGGCCGCGTTTGTCGACCTAGGTGGGTCTGTTGTCGCACTGGAGGTCGACCCGGCGCGCGCCGACAAACTCCAGGAACAGCTCGGTGCCGGTGCGCTCGTCGTCACCGGCGATGCGACGTCCGGCGCCGACGTGTCGAAACTCGCCGATACCGTCAGCGAACGGTTCGGGCACCTCGACGTGCTGGTGAACAACGTCGGTCACTTCGTCACGCGGCCCACCCCGTTCGAGCGCCTCACTGATGAGCAGATCGATGACATCTATCGGGTCAATCTCAGACACATCTTCACGGTGACGCGTGCCATGCTGCCGCTTCTCCGCGCCGCGCAACGCGGCGCGAGCATCACGAATGTGTCGTCGATCGAGGGCTTCCGTGGCATACCGCAATTCGCGGTGTACGGCGCGTTCAAAGCCGCGGTGACCGGATTCACGATGAGCCTCGCCCTCGAGCTGGGTCCCGAGGGCATCAGGGTGAACGCTGTTGCGCCTGAGACCACCGACACCGCCCAGGTCCCGCTCGACCGCATGATCCACCCGTCGCAGCGACACCACATCCCACACTGGACTCCGTTAGGCCGCTTCGGAACCCCGCAGGACACCGCGGGCTGTGTACTGTTTCTCGCCAGCCCGCTGGCTGCCTGGGTTTCCGGGACCGTGATACACGCCGACGGCGGCGCGCTGGCCGCCGCCGGGTGGTACCGCGACGATCAGGGCACGTGGACGAACATGCCCGTCATCAAAGGCAACAGCTTGAAGCCGGCGGAGGGCGCGGACTGAAATTTGAGCAACCAGGCGGAAAGCTTGTCCTCATCCTGCGATAACGCCTATTCTCAGTTGGTTCGAGGATTTCTTATCGTGTGCGGGCATGAAGGGAACCGGATGACGCAAGCCGGAGTTACCGCGACGAGCGCATGACGAATACCGTTGATTCGCAAACAGATTCAGGCTCGGTAGAGCCGATCAGCGACCGCGCTTCGCCTTCGCGCGGGTGGCTTGGGTGGGGTCTGTTCATCGCGGCATACCTGCTGTTCGCCATCGTGACCGTCGCGACCATGCAGTCGGGCACGCACGGGGATCCGCGGACCACTAATCCCAACCCCGGGCCCGCACCCTATCCACCGTTTCTCGGCTTCGACAACTGGCCGCTGGCGGTGGGTCTCAGCTCCATTCCCATGGCGATAGGTCTGATCGGAACGCTGGTGTGGCTTTCGATTCGACACCGCCAGGTCCATTGGACCGTGGTGATCGCGTTTGCGGGGCTGGTGACCGGCGCGCTGGATCCATTGGCCAACTGGGCGACGTTCGCGATCTTCGACCCGCGGATGCTGCACTTCCCTTTGTCATGGCCTTACGTCAATATCTCGCCGAACCTGGAGCCCGCGTTGTCGTTCCTCGGTGGTTACGCGGCCTACTACCTTCTCAACGGAATGGGGATGCTGGCACTGCATGACCGAATCGTCGACCCGCTGGCCGGGCGATCGAAATGGCTTGCGAGCCATCGGCTCAGCGCGGTCGCCCTGGGCGCATTCGTCATCGCCATCCCGCTCAACGGGATCGTTCAGTTCACCTGGATGAGGTTCGGCATCTTCTACTACACCGAAGCGGTTGGGCCGACCCTGCACATCGGCCACATCTATTTCCCGCTCATCATGGCGGTGTACGACGCGTTCATCTTTGCGATGGTCGCCGTCCTGTGCGTTCGCGACGACGGCGGTGATCTCCTGCTGATCAACCGGATCGCCCGCCGACTGCCGTCGCCTGGTGCCGCCACCAAGGTCAGCCTGACCCGTCAGCTCCTCGTATCGGTGTCAGTCGGGCTGGTGTCGTTCGCGGTGCCGCTGGCAGTGCTGGCCGGCTTGCGCGTCGCCGGACTATCTCAACCTGCCTACGAGCAGAACCCTTTTCCAGACATCAAGGTCTACGACCCCTACGGTCATCTCGAGAGAGCGGGCAAACCGGGGCCGTTCTACAGGTGAGTGCATTGTTCGTCCTGCTGCACGGCGGGCTACACCACGGCTCCTGTTGGGATGCGGTCTCCAAGGAACTCACCCTGCGGGGGCATCGCGTCCTCGCACCAGATCTACCAGTCGACGACGACTCGGCCGGTGCACTCACATGGGCGCAGGTCGTGATCGGCGCGATCGAAAGATCCGGGGGGAACTCGGTATCGGACAACGTTGTCTTGGTGGCACATTCGATCTCGGGATTGTGCGCACCCGTTGTTGCTACGCGATACCCGGTACACCAGATGGTGTTCGTCGGCGGGCTGCTGCCGGTACCCGGGCAGTCATTCATCGAACACCTCGCCGAGAACCCCGACGCGATCACGTTTCCCGAGCCACAAGAGCACGGTACGGGACCATTTGGGCTCACCTGGGAATCGGTGCGCGACGGTTTCTACCACGACTGCCCGGAATCCACTGCGCGACAAGCATTCGACGATCTGCGGAATCAGTCCTTCACGGTGTTCACCGAGCGCTGCCCGGTCGATCGGTGGCCCGATATCCCGTCGGTCTACATCCTCATGCGTGACGACCGCGCGGTCGGGGAGGCGTGGGCCCGCCGCAACGCAGTCGGCAGGATCGGCGCACGGGTCGTCGAGTTGGACGGTGGGCACTCGCCCTTCTTCTCCCGGCCGGCCGAGCTCAGCGCGATCCTGCTAGGCCTGAGCAACGCCGACATCGACGGAAATAGCAGCGGCGGTAACAAACTTTGACTCGTCCGAGGCCAGCCACGCAACGGCGTTAGCCACGTCCTCGGGCATCGTCACCGCATTGGGTATCAATTGCTTGCTGAAGCCGTATTGAGGAAGCGAGTAGGAATCCGCCGCCTCCTGCATCGCCTCGATCATCCGACCGCTACCCATCGGTGTCGCGACCGATCCGGGATGCAGGCTGTTGACCCGGATGCCGTAGCGGCCGAGTTCCACCGCGAACGATCGGGCAAGGCCGGTAACACCGTGCTTGCTGGCGGTATAGGCCACCATGAACGGCTCGACTTTCAGCCCGGCAACCGATCCGACGAGAATTATCGACCCGCCGCGACCACCGGCAATGACGTGCTTGGCGCCGGCCATCACCGTATTCCACGTACCCACCAGATTGATATCGATGGTGTCCCGAAAATCGGTGGGCGACACCGCGTCCCACGGCGCAGGGCAGCAAATCCCGGCATTCGCCACGATCACGTCGAGCCGGCCCAGCTCCGCAACTCCTTCGTCCACAGCGGCGCACAGCGCAGCGTGGTCGCGGGTATCGGCCACCGCGGAGACGGCGCGCCGACCGTTCGCCGCCACGAGCTCGACCGTCTCCGCCAAGTCCGCGGGCGTCGCCGAATCGTATGGGACACTTGACGGCAGTGGGCCGGCAATGTCGACCAGAATCACGTCCGCGCCATCGGCGCTTAATCGGACCGCATGCGCTCGGCCCTGGCCACGCGCGGCTCCGGTGATGAGTACCACCTTGTCGGTCATGTCTGGCACACCGGTACGCTACAACACTCCCGAGTCGCGAGAATATTGTTTGCCAGTTATTGAGAATATGCATTTCGTTCGGTGGTAGCGTCGGCGTCCGTATTCTTCCGCTGCTTGCACTGCGACTCGACGAAGAGGGAATGATCGCATGGGCGCACTCGAGGGACAGACCGCCTTCGTCTTGGGGGCCTCGGCCGGAATCGCGCAGGCGAGTGCCAGGTTGTTGGCTGCCGACGGCGCCGCGTTGTATCTCCTGGGCAGATCGAGCAAGCGCCTCGACACGGCACGCGAGGGTATTCTCGCCGTCGCGCCGAACACGGAAGTTGTTGTGCAGAAGGGTGATCCCGAAGACGAAGCCACCGTTGCGGCCGCGGCGCAGGCAGCCCACGACGTCAGAGGGCGCTTGGACATTGTCCTGGGGACGGTAGCCAACGGAGGCACCGGTCCGCTGATCCAGCAGGATCTGGCGACCTTCACCAACTTCGTGATGGGCAACCTGCGGTCGAATTTCCTGGCGCTGCGCTACTCGGCGCCCCTGATGACCAACGGCGGATCGATCGTCTTCATCTCGTCGACGTCGTCGAAGATCCCGATGGAGGGCCTGGGGCATTACTCGGCGGGCAAAGCTGCGCTGGAGATGATGATTCGAGTCGCCGCATCAGAATTGGGTCCGAAAGGCATCCGCGTCAACGCCGTCCGGCCCGGGTTGACCGAGGCGGCCACCACCCAGGGCTACATCCACCTGGAAGAGTTGACCAGTAGCTTTCTCGAACGTGTCCCGCTGGGCCGCCTAGGCGTGTCCGCCGACATCGCGCCCGGCGTGCGGTACCTGGCGGGGCCTGAGTCGAGCTGGGTAACGGGTCAGAGCTTTGCTATCGACGGCGGCAACGAGGTGCGGGGCGCGCCTCGCGGTCCGATGTTCACCGTCTAGTCGAATTCCAAGGCGTTGCGAGGCGCCGTAATCGGAAGGTCCAGGGACGTCGCGATACCCGGTACCGCATCGATGACATAGGGGATGGCGTTGACCACCCGCATGGCAGTGGCTTCCATGGCATCATCGTTCGCTGACTGCGCGGTCGGTTCGGTACCGAAACGAAGATCGCAGTGGATGTGCGGTTCGCCCTCGATGACGATGCGGTAGGTGCCGTGCGGCGCCGACGCCCACTCGGGCGCCAGGTCGGGGGCCATGCGGTTGATGTGTTCGATGGTGATGACCGGGTGGCCGTCCACGACCCCGGTCGTCTCGGCGCGAACGGCTCCGCAGGTGCCGGCCGGAATCAATCCGCATGCCACGTGCAGGTCGCGCGGAGTGATCACTCGCTCATAGCGTTCGGTGATCTCGTCGAGTTCGACGCCGAGGGCTCGTGCCACCAGACCGATAGGTGGTCCCCATGCGAATCGCTGCGCACCTTCCAGTTCAAGCAGCGGCGTGAAGTCGAGCGGACGGCCGAAGCCCATCGCGTCGAACATCGAGTATTCATTGGGGTAGGCCGAGTAGTCGAAGATTTCCTGCGCGCGGACCGACCGGATGGTGTTCGACAGGGTCGACAACAGCACGGCGAACTGATCGCCGGCGAATCCCGGTTCGATACCCGAGGTGTAAATCGTGACACCGCCGACGAGCGCCGCGGCGCGTACCTGGTCGGCTAGATCGGGAATCCATCTGTCAGGGAACATCATTCCGGGCGTGTTTGTCGTGACAACGTTGATGCCGGCTTTGAGGAAACGGACATAATCGGGCACGGCAGCCGCATCCATGTCGGCGCCCAAAGCGGCATACACCACACAGTCGGGTTTTAGCTTGATGATGTCGTCGAGGTCGGCGGTGGTCGTCACTCCGATTTTGCCCATGCCGACGACTTCACCGGCATCTCGGCCCGTCTTGTCCGGACTGTGCACCCACACTCCGACGAGGTCGAGGTGCGCACGGCGGTGGATAGCGCGAACTGCGATGCTGCCGACACCGCCGGTCGATATCACGGCTACGCGTAAGACCTTTTCTGCCACGATGTTTCTCCTTCGGTGGGTGCGGTGGGTTACAGGTCCGGTATCGGAAGTGAAGAATTCGGCCCTTGAAGGCCTCCGTCGACGACGAAGGTCGAACTCGTGGCATAGCAGTCACGGGTGGACAGGTATAAGGCCAGCCGGCCGAGGTCTGCGACGTCGCCGACGCGGTGCAGCGGCGTCAGTTCTTTCAATTTCTCCTCGGAGCCCGGCATGAGGTCGAAACTCGATTGCAGCCCGGTCGTCATGAAGGCGCCCAACGCGATCGCGTTGACGCGGATCTTGGGTGCAAGCTCCTGTGCCATGGCTCGTGTCAGGGCCTCGAGCCCACCCTTGGCCACCGAATACGGCAGCAGCCCGCGGATTCCGAATCGACTGGCTCCGGATGAGATGTTGACGATCGAGCCTCGCCCAACCTTCAACATGTGCGGCACGACGAGCTGGCTCATGATGAACGCAGATGTCACGCAGTAGTCGAAGGTCTGCCGAAGGTTGTCGTCGGTCAGATTCAAGAATGGCCCGTAGGTTGCGAAACCGACGTTGTTGATCAGGATGTCGACGCGGCCGAACGCGTCGACGGCAGCCTGGACGACTCGCTCGCTGTCCGAGCGCTCGAGCGCGTCGGCGGTGATCGCGAGACCTCGGCCGCCCGCCTCCTCGATGTCGCCGATGGTTGCCTCGACCTCAGATGACGTGCGCGCTGTGCCGACCACGGTCGCGCCCGCCCCGGCAAGTACCCGGGCGATACCTTCGCCGACACCGCGTCCCGCTCCGGTGACGATTGCTACCTGACCATCCAGCTGGAACTGTTCGAGTGCCACGGAGCGCCTCTCTGCACGGAAGTGGGGTCCGCACCCGCGAATCTACCGCAATGAGAATGCCTATTATCGAAAAGCGGAAATATGCTTCTGGTCGCCGTACAGTCATCGACATGCCGCAGGTCTCGCCGCTGTTGCACCATGTCGTGTTTGCGATCGATCTCGAGCGACTCGACCGCGCCGCGGATTACCTGACCGCCCTCGGGTTTCAGTTCCAGGCATTCGAGTTAGAGCATCTCGGCCTGCAGATCCGACTGGATTGGGATCGCGGCTTTGAGCTCATCGCTCCCACCTCCGCGGCGCCCACCGGCCCGGGCACGGCCGCTGACTTCCTGGCCCGCAACGGCGACGGGCTTTTCTCCGTAGTGGTGCGTACGACGGATTGCGTTGCAGGCGAACAGATCGCCGCTCGATACGGGGTCCAAGCAGACTTCCGCCAGCAGCATGACGGCGACGGTTTCGAGCTGACTGAGGTCAAGCTCGAGCCGCTGTTCGGCATCCCCGTCACGCTGATGAGCACGAACATGGACGACGAGCCCGTCACCCCTTAACGGTGTGAGAGCAACCCGCTGAGCTGCCGCGCCAGGTCCGACTTCTTGACCTTCCCGGTGGCCGTGAACGGCAGGTCTTGCTTGCTGGTCACCCAAATGAACTTGGGCACTTTGTAGGCCGATAACCGGTCGCGCAGCTGGCCCCGAAGGGACTCGCCGTCGAGTGCCGCTTCGCCGCGCGGCACCACGGCGGCCGCGACCACCATTCCGTCGCTACCGTTTTCGGCACCCACGACATACGCCTCGAGCACGCCATCGCATTCGGTCAGCGCCAGCTCGACTTCACTGGGTGTGACGTTGGTGCCGCCGCTCGTTTTGATGAGATCGCCGAGGCGGCCCGTGAACCGGATCCAGCCATCGTCGTCCTCGATACCGCAATCGCCCGTACGGTAGTAGCCGTCTGGGGTGAAGACGTCCTCGCGTTCGCGCTTGTGCAAGCGCTGCATCAATGAGTATCCGCGGACCCAGATTTCGCCTGGTGTGCCATCGGGTACGGGCTCTCCGGTGTCCGGGTCGACCAGGAGATGATGCAGGCCCTCGATCGACACGCCACCGGTTTCAGACCGATCTGGAGGTTGCGGCACATAGGGATCGACTCCGATGTGATTGCCGCACAACTCGGTCATTCCTAAAGCGTTGGGGCCCTTGGGGCGACGCTCGGGTGGAACCATCGCCGGCATGCTGGTGCGTCGGACCGAGCTCAAGTCGCGGCCGGCGAAGTCGGGATGTTCCGCCAGCGTCTTGCCCTGCTGCGGCCAGCCCAGCGTGATGGTGGCGCGGTAATGCTCCATCAATTCCAGGGCCTCGGCCGCGTCGAATGCCGGCTGGGTGATCAAGGTCGCACCGTGGTGGATCACCGCATGCAGTCCCGTGATCAGCCCTCCGACCCAGAAGAACGGCATGGCGGTGAACATCACGTCGTCGTGGGTGACGCCGTAGCTGAACGTGAGGTTGTAGGTGTGGCGGATCAGCGCTCCGTGACTGTGCACGGGCCCTTTCGGGTCGCCGGTGCTGCCCGAGGTATAGATGATCGTCACGTCATCGGCCGGGGTCACGCACGACTCCGCCGCGACGAGAAACTCGGCGTCGCTATCAGATATGACGCGGTTGGGATCGATCGTCGTTGTCCAGGGCCGATCGGAGGGCCCCCACACCACGACGGTCCGCAAGAACGGCGCGTGGCGCACGGCAATACGACCCGGCTCGTGCTGATCGGCCAGACCGGGCAGCGCCTCCTCTAAGCGGGAGAGAAAATCGTGATTGCGGAATTGCGACCACATCAAGATCGCCTGCAGATCGGCATGGCGGGCAGTCCAAGCCAATTCGGAAGCCTTGTAGAAGGTGTTGAGCGGAACGGCGACTGCGCCGATGCGCGTGGTGGCGAACCAAGCCAACGCCCAATCGATGCTGTTCGGCATCAAGATACCGACATGATCGCCCTTGCCGATTCCCTTGGCCAACAGCGCGGTCGCCAGCGCTGCCGAGCGGCGGTCGAGATCGAAATAGCTCAGTTGCTGGCCGTCGGCGATCAAGAAGGGCTTGTCTCCGAAGCGTGCCGCGCAAAACCTCACCAGTGCAGGGATCGTGGGAGAGATGACCGGGAAGGGCATGACCGCAGGATAGTAGGGTTTCCGGAAAACGAGAACATTAGTTCTCGATAGCTGGCTGCCGCCTACAATCTCGCCATGGCGACAAAATCGACGACCCTGGATGCCGCTGGCCGTTTGGACCGGGTGGAGTCGAGCCTGGCGATAAGCCAATTGCCCAGCAGGTACGCGATGGCTCTGGATGCGCGCGATCTCGACGCGCTGGTCGCGCTGTTCGTCGACGATGTCGATGCCGGAGCAGAGGGGTGTGGCAGGGATGCGTTGAAGCGGTGGTACGACCGCGTCCTCCGGCGGTTCTACCGCAGCATCCACCTGATTTGCGGGCACCAGTTCGACTTCATCGACGCCGACCACGCGACCGGCGCCATCTATTGCCGCGCCGAACACGAAGACGGTGACGGGTGGTACGTGATCACGATGCGCTACGACGACGTCTACGAACGCCGCGACGGCCAGTGGTGCTTCGTCAGGCGTCGGGAGCATCCCTGGTACTCAGTGGACGTGACGCAGCGTCCAGGGCCGGAGTTCATGCGTTGGCCACCGGACGTCGAGCTACGCGCTGCCATGCCTCAGCGGATGCCGACGTGGCGCGCCTTCTGGGCCGGCGGTGATCCCGCGCTGCCCGAACGGTTGTCGGCACGTCCGTGACGTTCTGATCCGGCCGCGTTGGTGGCCGACACAGGTTTACAAACCTGTCTGCAACTGACATTCTCGCTGCATGTAAACGGACGTTTCCGCCGTTGCTATCCTATTCGTGCGTTCGCAATCGGATCGCTGCTACCCATTGGAGGCCGTCATTTCCGTCGACAAAGTGCTCAGCGGCGTCCGCGTCCTTGAGGTTGCCGCATGGACCTTCGTGCCGTCGGCCGGGGCTGTGCTGGCGGAATGGGGCGCCGAGGTCATCAAGGTCGAGCCACGCGAGGGCGGTGACCCCCAGCGTGGCCTCGTCACGATGGGCATCGTCGACGAGGGCGGCGGCACCGTCAACTACATGATCGAGATACCAAATCGGGGGAAGAAGTCGATCGGAATCGACCTGAGCACCCCCGGCGGACAAGACGTCGTTCACAAGCTCGCTGCGACGTGCGACGTGTTTCTCACGAGCTATCTGCCGAGTCGACGCAAGAAGATGCGCATCGATGTCGACGACATCAGGGCTGCGAACCCGAGCATCGTCTATGTGCGTGGGTCGGGCCACGGGCCGAAGGGCCCCGACTCCGACAAACCGGGCTATGACGGTGTCTCCTACTGGGCCCGCGGCGGCATCGCGACCATGCTCACCGAGGACGCCGACGAGCTGGTGCGGTCGCGGCCCGCATTCGGAGACTTGCTCGGGGGCATGACGATTGCGGGTGGTATCGCGGCCGCGCTGTACAAGAAGGCCACGACCGGAGAGGGGTCGGTCGTGGACGTCTCCCTGCTGGGCCTGGCCGCGTGGAACCTCAGCCCCGATGTCGCGGTCAGCCAGATCCATGGCGGCAGCTCGATCCCGAAGTACGGGCATGCCGATGCGCCCAATCCTCTCGTTGGGACCTACCGAACCAAGGACGACCGTTACGTGCAGTTGATGATGCTGCAACTCGACAAGTTCTACCCGGAGACGATGCACGCCATCGGCCTCTCCGAGCTGATCGAAGACGCGCGATTCGCGGATCCGGCAGCGCGATTCGCCAATCGCGCCGAGCTCATCGCTCGCATGGACGATGTGTTCGCCCAACGCACGCTTGCCGAATGGCGCGAACAGTTGGCGGGGATATCTGGCGCCTGGGGCGTGGTGCAGACGCCGGCAGAGCTGTGTCACGACCCGGCTGTCGCCGCGAACGGCTATGTCGCAAGCACAACCACGATGAACGGTGCGCCGTATGCGTTGCCCACCAATCCCGTCCAGTTCGACGAACGGGCGGTCGTCCCTCCGGGGGCACCAGAGCACGGTCAGCATACCGAGGAGGTATTGATGGACGCCGGCTTGGATTGGGACACCATCATGAATTACAAAGAGACCGGGGCGATACTGTGAGTCCTGCTGCACCGCAGACTGTCTCCGGAGAATCCCTGGAATTCGACCCCTTCTCGGAAGATTTCTTCAACGGCGCGTACGGCACCTACCGACGCCTGCGCGACACGGCCCCGGTGTATTACAGCGAGAAGTGGGATTTCTGGGCCCTCACCCGCTACGACGACGTCGCCCCGGCAACCAAGGACCACGAACTGTTTTCGTCGGCCAAGGGCGCGACACTGGACATGGTTCAGGCCCACGACGACGCGATACCGCTGCCCAAAGTGATCATCTCGATGGATCCACCCGAGCATCAGAAGATGCGCAGACTCGTGAGTAACGTTTTCACCCCGCGAGCCATCGCCGCGCTCGAAGACATGGTCCGCGAGAAGATCTACGAACGGATCGATGCGCTCGACCCGTCCTCCTTCGATGTGGTGGCCGATTTCTCGGCGCTGTTCCCCAACGAGGTCATCACGACCATGCTGGGAGTGCCGAAGCAAGACCGCGACCAGATTCGTCGTTGGCTTGATCTGCTGGTCGAACGCCATCCCGGTGAGATCGCCACCACCGCCGCAGGTCGCGATGCGTCCATCAAGACCGGGCTGTACTACTACGATCTCGTGCAGCAGCGCCGCGCCGAACCCCGCGACGATATGATCAGCCGCCTCATCGAGACCGAGGTGGAGCGCGACGGCCAGATTGAGAAGCTCACCGACGTCGATATCACCGGATTCGCAACCATGCTTGGCGGAGCGGGTGCGGAGACCGTGACCAAGCTGGTCGGCAATGCGATGGTCGCCTTCGCCGACTTTCCCGACCAGTGGCAAAAGTTGCGTGACGACCGCAGCAAGATTCCCGCCGCGATCGAAGAATTGTTGCGTTACGAGGCGCCATCGCAGTACCAGGTTCGCACCGCTACCCGAGATATCACGTTGCATGGCAGAACGATTCCCGAGGGCAGCGCCGTCTTGCTTGTCACGGGCTCGGCGACGCGCGACGAGCGGATGTTCCCAGATCCGGATCGGCTGGACATAGACCGGGAGCGCAAGATGGGTTTCAACCTGGCGTTCGGGTACGGCATCCACAGCTGTCTTGGGGCCGCGCTTGCCAGGATGGAGAGCCGCATCGCGCTGGAGGCGCTGCTCGATCTCGTTCCCGAGTTCGAAGTCGACCGCAGCGGGCTGCGGCGAGTGGCGATGACCAACGTATCCGGATGGTCGAACGTGCCGATACGCAAGGCTGCTGACAATGCCTGCTGATCGAATTGCTCTGCACCGCAGGCTCGCCCACGCCAAATGGGAAACCTATGCAAAGGCGCCGGAGGCCAAGAAGATCAGCTACGGCGACGAGTGGATCTACGCTCCCGACGCCGTCATGATGTGCCCGCTGTTCAACGATGGTTCCGAGAGCCGCATGGCCGACTTGGCTTCCGATGACGTCTTGGCGGCGATGCAAAAGTTCGCGCCCGACGGAGACATGCTTACCTGCGAGTTCCGTATGTGGTGGAAGCACATGCCCGACTTTCGTATCGTCACCCCGTTCGACTGCATTGCCGCCGAATGGGGCTTTGCAGTCCGCGACACCTACGCGGGAACACTGGCCGATGGGACTGTGCTCACTCTTCACGAGTGGGATTACGTATGGACAAACGAAGACGGCCACATCGTTCGCTGGGACTGGTTTGTCGATTCCCGGCAGTGGTATCCGTTCCTCGAGCTGATCGGCCTCGATCCCGGCGGCCTGACGTATGAGGCCTACACCGTGAATTTTCTCCGCAACGGCAGCCTGGCTTTCTAACGCCGCTTGATTCGGTCGGCGACTAGGCCCCGCACCACATAGGAACGGACAAACTCAGCCACCATGTCGTCGTCGGTCATGTCGATGTTCGGCGACGGAGTCGTGAACAGCGAGAACAACATTCGTGCGATCCACTCCGTTGCCGAGAGGATGTCGACGTCGCTGCGTATCTCTCCTGTCCTCTTGGCAGCCGCCACGTACGGCGCGAGGAATTCGCCGCACTCCTGCAGCAGTGTCGACGCGTTCTTGGTCAGCATCAGGTTGACCTCTTCTTGGTCGAAATACAGTTCGGGCTCGACAACCCGCCGGGCCTGAGCCACGAAGACGCCGGCCCGAACCAGCTTGTCCTCGAGGGAGCTGCCGCCGTGGCGGTCGATCGCACGGCCGAGTTTGCGATAGAAGCTCTGTGATGCCGCTTCCGCGCAAGCTTCGAGGATTGTCTCCTTGTCCCGGAAGTACTCGTAGAAGGTACTCCGGGACACCTCGGCCGCGCGTGCGATGTCGACGATGGTCGTCTTCTGTAATCCGTGCGTGCGAAAACAGTTGAAAGCGGCCGAAATAAGCGCCGCGTGTGTGTCGACCGCGGTCGCGTATGTCATCGGGCCTCGCTCTCGATACTCAGTGATCGGGCGCGAGAATCAAACCGCTCGTCGGAACTCCCGTGCCCGATGTGACCAGTACGTGCTCGACGTTGTCGACCTGATTATGTGATGTGCCGCGTACCTGCCGGACGCCCTCGGTGATGCCGTTCATACCGTGGATGTACGCCTCACCGAGCAACCCGCCGTTGGTATTGATCGGTAGCCTGCCGCCCAGCGACAACTCCTCCACCGAGACAAAGTCTTTGGCTTCCCCGCGGCCGCAGAACCCTAATTCCTCCAGCTGGGTGAACACGAAAGGAGTGAAGTGGTCGTAGAGGAACGCCGTCGAAATGTCCTGCGGTTTCAGGCCGGAGTCCCGCCATAGCTTGTCTCCGACAACACCCATCTCAGGCAGTCCCGTGATGCTCTCGCGGTAGTAACTGGTCATCACCTCACCGTCGTATGCTGCACCCTGAGCGGCGGCGGTGATAACCGCGGGCGGCTTGGCCAGGTCCCGCGCCCGTTCCACACTGGTAACCACCATCGCGACGCCACCGTCGCTTTCCTGACAGCAGTCGAGCAACCTCAGCACGGGATCGATGATCCATCGCGATTGTTGGTGCTGCTCAAGGGTTATCGGCTTGCCGTAGAACCAGGCGTCGGGGTTCTTGGCGGCGTGCTTGCGATCGATCACCGAGATCTTGCCGAAGTCAGCGTTCGTCACACCGTAGGTCGTCATGTAACGCTGCGCGTGCAGGGCAACCCACGCGGCCGGTGTCATGAAACCGAACGGGGCATAAGGCGCCATCCACAGCGGGGTGACACCGGGCTGGCGGCCGGCTCCGCCGAACCGAAAGCCGGAGCGTTCGTTGAACGCGCGGTAGCACACGACTGCCTCTGCCACCCCCGTCGCCACCGCCATCGCGGCCTGCATCACCGTCCCCGCGGCCGCCCCACCTCCGTGCGGAACCCTGGTGAAGAACGTCAGATCGCCGATGCCGACGTTGCGGGCGACCTCGATCTCCTCGTTGTCGTCGACGCTGAAGGTGACCATGCCGTCGATGTCGGCGGGGCGTAGGCCGGCGTCAGCGATCGCGGCTTTGACGGCCTCGCACGCCAGCTGCATCTCGCTGCGGCCCGACTCCTTGGAGAACTCGGTCTGGCCGATTCCGACTAGGGCGGCTTTGCCGCCGATGCCGTCGCTCACGCATCCACACCTTCGAGCAGGCTGAGTATCGCGGTCCCCGAGACGTGGTCGCCAAGGCTGTTGGTGCCCTTGAAGGTAACCTCGACTAGGCCTTCTTCACCGGTCGACGACTTGTCTGTCACCGAGCCGGTGAACCGCAGCGGATCGTTCGGATAGGCCGGTACGCCCAGCCGAATGGCCAGCTTCTTGACCATCGCCTCGGGGCCCGCCCAGTCGTGCAGGAATTTCACGCACAGCCCGTTGGTCGTCAGGATGTTGAGGAAAATGTCCTTGGATCCTTGGGAATTGGCGAAGTCGCGGTCGTGGTGTACCGGCATGTAGTCACGAGATGCGATGGCGCCGGCGACGATCAGCGTGGTGGTGACCGGGACGTCCAAGGGGGTGACTTCGTCTCCCACCTCGATTGTGTTCCAGGCGAGGGTAGTCGTGCGGTCGACAGTGGAGGTCATTGGATTCCTTCCGAGTAAGCGGCGCCGAGGGTTGCAAGTTGTTGGGGCGCAGAACCGAGTGCGAGCTCGATTTGCTTGGCCCACAGGAAGTACCGGTGCAACGGGTACGTGACGTCGATGCCCATGCCGCCGTGTACCTGTTGGGCGGATGCGACGACGCGTGCCCCGGCCTCAGCCGCCCAGAACTTGGCGATGGCCGATTCCCGGGTCGCGGGCCGGCCTTCTGCGATGAGCCACGCCGCGTGCCAGGTGGTCCAGCGAATCGCCTCGACGTCGATGAACGCGTCGGCCAGCCGTTGCTGGACAGCCTGGAATGAACCGATGGGCCTGCCGAATTGCTCGCGCTCGCTGGTATAGGAGGCGGCGAGTTTCAGCGCACGTTCGGTCACGCCGACCTGGATGGCGCACAGTCCGACGAGTGCCCTGTTGTGCAGCTCGGCGACGGCGTCGGACCCCCCGGCCTCGAGCCGGGATCCGACGGCTCCGGTGAGCTCGACGTCGGCGTAGGGCTCACCGTTGGTGGTTCCTGCCGGGATCACAGTGACGCCGTCGGCCGTTGTGTCGACGATGAATAGACCCGGTCCGTCGTCGGCGCGCGCCGACACCACGATGGCGTCGGCGAGTTGCGCTGCCGGCACCAGCTCCTTGCTGCCGTGCAGGATCCAGGTGTCGCCATCGGCGCGTGCGGTGGTACGCGGCGCTGTCGGGTCGGAGTTATGCGGCTCGGCGAGTGCGGCAGTCAGGATTGTGTCGCCGCTGACCACCTTCGGAAGGTACCTCTGCTGGAGGGCCGAGTCACCGTGCCGCGCAATGGTATCCGCCCCGAGTGCCAAAGTGGCATACACGGGGACGGGCGCGACACTCCAGCCGACCTCGGTGAGCAGCACGCACAGTTCGAGGAAGTCGCCCCCGCTGCCACCGACTGATTCGGGCAACGCGATACCCAGCAAATCCGATGTGGCCAACTCGCGCCACAGGGCGGCGTCGTGGCGGATCTCTGCCGCCTCCAGGTCGCTGAGATGTTCGGGGGTGGCGCGATGTTCAAAGAGCTGGCGAGCGACCTTGCCGACGGTTTCTTGTTCTTCGGTGAAGGAGAAGTCCATGCTGGATCGATGCCTCGCTTGTCAACTGGCAGGGCGGAACTGATGCAGCACCAGCTCGTCCCCGCTCGGGATCGCTTCGAATTTTTCGTAAAAGACTTCGACGGGCATACCGACCTTGATGTCCGAGGGGTCGATATCGCAGAGGTTTGACACGATGCGAACGCCCTCGTCCAGCTCGATGAGGGCCACGACATAGGGATACTGGAGGAAGGGCAGCGGGGGGTACTGCGGCATCACGAAGCTGTAAACTGTTCCGCGCCCGGTTGATTCGACGGAATCCCAGTCGAGCGACTGGCAGTTGCCGCACATCGGACGCGGCGGGACTCGCAAGGTCTTGCAGTCAGTGCACCGCTGGATCAATAGCTTGTGGTCCTTGAGCCCCGACCAGAAGAATTCGGTGTCCGGGCTGATCGACGGCGCGAGTCGGGTGGCCATCAGCTTCCTGTCTTGAATCGGAGTGTGCGAAAACGCTGGCGGCCGATCACTTCACCGTTCTGATCGCGGTAGGTGGTGATCCAGGTGACGAAGTAGCCTTTCCCTATTGCGGTGTTCTTCTCGTCGGAGATCGTCTCGAATACCGTCTCGGCCGTGATGTCGTCGCCGATCCGTGGGTAGCGCTCCATTTCGAACTCGGAGTTTGTGGCGACCGTCCCGGTGTAGCCCGCGTCGGTGAGGAACTGCAGCGGGTTCTCCTTGAGCACGACGGGAACTCCGCCCCGCTCGTGAATGCCGACCAGCTTGGGTGGCGCCATCGTCCAGGACTGCAGCATGACAGGAGGCGAGACGAGGCCGCCGTAACGAGAGGATGCGGCAAACTCGGGGTCCAGATATGCCGGGTTCATGTCGTCCAACGCGTATGCCCAGTGTCGGATCATGGCCGCGTTCACCGGATCTGGAGCCTTGGCCGGCCCCCCGGTGCTGATGGGTTGCCCGATGAGCGCGTCGAGGCGTTCGCGAAGGTCGTCCTTCTTTGTCTCGGTCACGGGTTGGAGTTTCCTTTCTCCGATGCGCTGGCCCGCATATCCCGGGGTGCGCGTGGCATCCCGAGACCGGCCATCGCGATGATGTCGCGTTGAAGCTCGTTGGCTCCGCCGCCGAATGTGTTGATGACCGCCATGCGGTATGCGCTTTCCAGCTCGCCTTTGAGCGGCGCCGCTGAGTCGTTGCGTACACCGGCTTGTCCTACGACTTCGAGAAGTTCGCGGGCGACCTGCTGGGTGAGCTCGGTGCCGAACACTTTGGCTGCGGACGCCTCGCCCATGCCGAGCGCGCCGGAACTCATGGTCACGTTCACCCGCAGATTCAGCAGACGGTATGCGGCGACTTGTGCTTCCACTCGAGCCAGCGCCTGTTGAACCCACGGCTTTTGGATCACCAGGCCGTCGTCCAGCGGGGTGGTCGACGCCCATTCGAGCGTCTTGCGGAACAGCGGCTCCAAAGCGCCGAGATTGCCGAGCGCGGCGCGTTCCAAGTTGAGCTGGTTGGTCACCAGGGTCCAGCCTTGATTCTCACCGAGCACAATCGCGCTCTCCGGGACCCGGACGTCGTCGTAGAACGTGTAGTAGGTCGAGACGCCCGGCATAGTGTGCAGCGGCTTCCAGGAGAATCCGGGGGAGTCGGTCGGCACGATGAAAAGGGTGATCCCCTTGTGTTTCTTGGCGGTTGCATCGGTGCGTGCCGCCAGCCAGATGTAGTCGGCGAACTCGGCGCCGCTGGTGAACATCTTCGAGCCGTTGATGACGAACTCGTCCCCGTCGCGAACCGCGGTGGTGCGCAACGATGCAAGGTCGCTGCCCGCGCCAGGCTCGGAGTAGCCGATTGCGAAGTCGACCGTGCCCTTGAGGATTGCCGGGAGAAATTTGGCCTTCTGCTCCTCGGTGCCGTACTGAATAAGTGTGGGGCCCACCGTGTTCAGGGTGATCATCGGCAGCGGCGCATTGACTCTCCGGGCTTCCTCCGAGAAGATGTACTGCTCCAGCGCAGTGAGCCCGCCACCACCGAACTCGACCGGCCAGGCGACGCCGAGAAGCCCGGCGTCGCCGAGCGCACGCCGGCACTCGGCCATCGCTTCGCCACCCTCGGTGAGTTTGGCGACAGCAGCGCGGCGCTCCGGAGTCATCACCGCCTCGAGGCGCGTGCGGTAGTCCTTGCGGAGCTGCTCCTGTTCGGGTGTGTAGTCAAAGTCCATTAGTTGCCCGTTCCGAGTCGAATCGGCATACGCTTCACGCCGGGCACCATGGTGGCGCGCAATCGTGTGACGTCACCGGTGAGCTCGATCGTGGGATAGGTGCCTAGCAGCACCTCGAACATCACCCGCGCTTCCAGCCGCGCGAGCTGTGCACCCAGGCAGGCGTGTTCCCCGGCCCCGAATGCTATGTGCGGGTTGGGGTTACGGGTAATGTCGAACTCTTCTGCCGTAGGCCCGAAAACCTCTTCGTCGCGGTTGGCGGCTCCGTAGAGCATCACGACGGTGTCGCCGGCCTTGATCTGCTGGCCGCGGATCTCGACATCCGAGGTAGCGCAGCGGGCCATGTGCGTCACCGGGCTGGTGAATCGCAGCATCTCCTCAACGGCGCTCGGTAGCAACGACGGGTCGGAGCGCAGCAGCGCCAGCTGTTCGGGGTGGTCGAGCAGCGCGAGCGTGCCCAATGCGATCAGGTTGCGGGTCGTCTCGTTGCCGGCGACCAGCAGCAAAAAGGAGAAGTTGAGCAGATCGGCGTCGGTGAGTTGCTCGCCGTCGACTTCTGCGGCGGCCAGGATGCTCAGCAGATCGTCTTGGCCGCTGACCGCACCGGATCGCCGGGCGGCAATGAGCTTGGTGAAGTATTCGTACAGCTCGCCAAGCGCGACCACCGAGTCCAATTCGATGTCGGGATCAGCGGTACCGACTGCGGCATCGGACCAGGCGCGGAATTGCTCCCAGTCTTCCGGTGGGGCGCCCAGCATTTCGGCGATCAGCCGGGTGGGCAGCGGTGCGGCGATCTCCTCGGCGAACTCGTACTCCCGTGACGTGTCGACGCCGTCGACAATGCCCTTCACGATCTGGCGCACCTTGGGCTCGAGCAACTGCACCTGCCGCCGGGTGAACCCGGAGTTGATGAGCTTGCGGAGCTGCCGGTGGCGTGGAGGATCCGTGAAGATCAGGTTCCCCTCCTGAACGGGTTCGGGCTGGCTGGGGTCGGGAATCGAAATGCCCTTGGTCGACGAGAAGGTCAGGGGGTGGCCCGACACGTAGCGGACGTCCTCGTACTTCAACAGCGCCCAGAAGTTCGTGACGTCGTTCCACACGACAGGCGTTGTGTTGCGAAGTTCCCGGTAGACCGGGTAGGGATCCCCGGCGTAGAAGTCCGGGGAGTGTAAAGGAACAGTTGTAATCGGCACCGCATGCCTTCCTTGAAACCGCCGAGGGCGGTCGAACAGATGAAGTAAGAATGTCCGTTTCCATGGTGTCTACAGGACGCGGAATGAGTCTGTCAATCACGCTCGAACTGCTAAAGATATGGTGAATACTCCGTTGACGGCCCCACGGTAATCGGTGTACACACAATCTGAGTATGTAAGTTCTCACTGCGGTCTGTCTGCGCCGTACCACGATCAGGAAGGCAGGTAGGCGATGGCCGGGTCGGCTTCTCTTATCGACGCGTACGGGCATTACATCAACGGCCACTGGACCGACCCGGACAGTGGGCGATATGACGTGGTCAACCCCGCCACCGAAGCAGTGATCGGAACGGCGCCCGATGCAAGCGTCGCCCAGGTCGAGGACGCGGTCGCGGCGGCGAGGTCCGCTTTCGATACTGGCCCATGGCCCGCGGCCGAACCGGCCGAACGGGCCCGATGCCTGCAACAGCTTAGCGATGCTCTGCTGGCTCGGGGCGAGGAGATTTACGCTCTGGCACAAGCCGAATGGGGTTGCGCAGCAAACGAGCGTCTGATTCACGTTGACGGTCCGGCGTTCATGGTCGGTCATGCTGCCGAACTCGCTGTGGAGCCTGCCGAGGCGCCAATGGATGCGTGGGGTGCGGCGGGCACCACGTTGCTGCGATACGAACCGCTCGGCGTGGTGGCGGCGATGACACCGTGGAACTTCCCCCACACGCTCAATGTCATGAAGCTGGGCGCAGCACTCGCGGCGGGAAATACGCTGGTGCTCAAGCCTTCACCGCTGACGCCTCTGGCAGGGCTGGCACTGGCCCGCATCATCGACGAAGATACCGACATCCCGCCTGGCGTGGTCAACGTCGTGACGCCGGCGGGCGTCGAAGCCAGTAGAAGTCTGACCCTGGATCCCAGGATCGACATGGTCAGCTTCACTGGCAGCTCCGCAGTGGGCCGCGATGTCATGGCCGGCGCGGCAACCACCATGAAGCGGGTGCTGCTGGAATGCGGTGGCAAGTCGGCGACCGTGTTGTTGCCTGACGTCGACGTCACCGACGAACTGCTGCAGCGGCTGCTGTTCGAGGGATGCACGATGCATGCCGGACAGGCGTGCATTCTCAACAGCAGGTTGCTGCTGCCCGACGCGATCCACGACGACGTTGTGGGCCGTCTCGCCGAGTTGGCCCGCGGGGTGGTGCTCGGTGACCCGGTCGATCCGGCGGTCACCATGGGGCCGTTGATCAGCCGCGAACACCTCGAGCGGGTCGAAGGATTCGTCAAACGAGCCGAAGCCGACGGCGCGACGGTGGTGGCTGGAGGAAAACGCCCGAAAGATCTGAGCAGCGGCTTCTACTTCGAGCCGACCATTCTCACGGGTTCGTCAGCCGATGCTTACATCGCGCAGGAAGAGGTGTTCGGGCCCGTGCTGACGGTCTTGCGGTATCGCGACGACGACCACGCGGTGGCCATTGCCAACAACTCGGCCTACGGTCTCGGTGGAGCGGTGTGGGGGAGCGATGTCGAGCGCGCGGTCGCCATCGCCCGACGGATCAGGACCGGACAGATATCGATCAACGGCACGATCCCCGGCGACGCGCCGTTCGGGGGCTTCAAACAGAGCGGGATCGGCCGGGAGGGCGGTGTGATGGGATTGCGGGCCTACATGGAGCCCAAGGCCATCGGGGTACCGGCGTGAACGGGCCCCTGCGGGGTCTGCGGGTCGTCGAGCTGGCATCTGAAATAGCGGGGCCCTACTGCGCAAAGCTTCTTGTCGACCTGGGTGCCGACGTGTACAAGATCGAGCCACCACTCCGTGACCCGCTCCGTCGCTGGGGTCCATTTCCCCCAGGGGGTCCCGATCCGGACAAAAGTGGGTTGTTTGAGTACCTGAACGCTGGAAAACGCGGACTCATATTGAATTTCGCAGACGACAGTGACCTCGCGGCCGCCCACCACCTCATCTCCGAGGCAGATGTTCTCATCGAGGACCTACCCGCCGGGGGAGCTGAGCGGCACGAGTGGGGGCTCGACACCGACGCCCTTGAGCAGATCAACCCGAATCTGGTCGTAACCAGGATTTCGAGCTTTGGCCAGGAGGGGCCGCTGCGCGACCGGGTGACGACCCCACTGACTCTCCAGGCTGCGGCGGGCTGGATCAACGTGCGCGAACCCGGTCGGGCCCCGGTGCAGGCCGGCGCCCGCATCCCGGAATACATCGCCGGCGGATACGCCGCGCTGGGCGCGCTCACGGCGCTGCGTGTCGCTGCCGGGGGAACGAACCGACCCGTCGAGGTAGACGTCTCGATGTTCGAGTCATTGCTGTCGACGCTGCCGTATCCGATGCTGATGGCCGCGCGGCTGAAAAGCCTTGATCTGCCGACTAATTCGAAAGCTGCGCCCATGCTGGGCATCGTGCATGCGGCCGATGGCTGGATCGGTATCAATTGCTTGACCGGTCAACACTGGCTGGACGTGTGCGCAATGGTCGGGTTGCCCGAGTTCGGCGAACATCAGCTTGCGATCATGCTCGGCGGGCCGGAGCGCGACGAGTTTTTCGCCAAGGCCCAGCCCTTCCTCGAATCGATGCCGGTGGCCGAATTGGTCGAGTTGAGCCAAGCGATGCGAATACCAGCGGCACCGATTTGCGACGGTGACACCATCCTGGATTGTCCGCAGTACGCCGAGCGCGGCTTCTTCATCCAATCTGGGTCGCAGGCTTGGCAATTCACTAGGCCCGGCGCGCCGTTCCGGTTGTCGAAAACACCGGTCCCCCCGCCGTTGCCCGCGCCCGCCATCCACACCGACGCGCGTCCCGCCGGATGGTCCGACCGCGCGGCGCCCCGCGCGAAGGACGGCGCTGTTGACGTCGCCCTGCCATTCACCGGCCTGAAAGTGTTTGACCTGAGCACCTTCTGGGCCGGCGCGTATCTGACGTGCTACCTCGGCGCGTTTGGTGCGGACGTGGTGAAGGTCGAGTCCATTCAGCGGCCCGACGGGCATCGCTATTCGGGTTCGCTGTTGCGTGCGGGCGACGACTGGTACGAGTGTGGGCCGCTATGGCAGGGAACCAATCTCAACAAGCGCGACATCACGCTGGACCTCACATCTGCGCCGGGTCGCGAATTGGCGCTGCGACTGGCCGCTGAAGCCGATGTGGTGGTGGAGAACTTCTCGCCGCGCGTGGTCGAGCAGTTCGGACTGGACTACGAATCCATCGCACGCATCAACCCCGACGTGATCATGGTGCGGATGCCAGGTTTCGGGCTCGGGGGTCCTTGGCGCGACTATGTGGGCTGGGCCTTGAACATTGAACAGGTGTCGGGCATGTCAGCGTCGACCGGGTACGCCGACGGGCCGCCGTGCAATCTGCAGGGACCCGCCGACCCGATCGCCGGCGTGCACGCCTGTGTTGCGCTGCTGGCCGCCCTCGAGCATCGGCGCACCACTGGCGAGGGGCAGTTGATCGAGGCCGCTCAGATCGAAGTCGGTGCCGCCGTGACCGCGGAGCCCGTTATCGAGTACTCGCTGACACATCGCGTGCGTGAGCGGGAGGGGAATCGGCACCGCGCCTATGCGCAGGGGGTCTACCCGGCCAGCGACGACGAGTGGGTTGCCATTTCGGTTCGCGACGACGCCGACTGGGCGGCCGTCACCGATCTGATCGGCCGCCCGGAACTGAAGGACGACCCGTTGTTCTCCTCGCAAGAGGCACGCCTCGACAACCACGACGCGCTGGACGAGGTGCTCACCCGGTGGACTGGTACGCGTGCGCCGGATGACGTCGCCGACACCCTTCGCGGCCGGGGTGTGTCCGCCGAGCGATTGCTTGCCGCGGATCGGATGTATGACGTCGACCAGCTCGAGGCTCGTGGCTTCTACGAGGAGCTCGAGCATCCGCTGTCAGGTCGACAAAGATTCCCCGGCTGGCCTTTTCGGGTCAGCCCCGGGCCGGTGCACCATCACCGCACGGCATCGCCGACACTCGGCCAACACAATGACGAGGTGCTCGGCGCTCTCGGGCTATCGGCTGACGAACTGGCGAAGTTGCGCGAAGAGCGAGTAATCGGCGAGCGGCTGCTCAACGGCTAGCAAGCCGCGTCTTCAGGCGTCGATCATCGCGGCGATGGTGTCCACGACACACGCCGGCCGGTCGCTTCCTTCGACTTCAACCGTGACCCGTACCGTGGCGCGTCCGCCCTTGTCGTTGCGCTCCACCTTCACGAGCTCCGCCCCTGCACGGATGCGGGAGTCGACAGGCACCGGTGCGGGAAAGCGCAGTTTGTCCGAGCCGTAGTTCACCTGCATCGACAAACCGGTCACCCGGTAGATCTGTTGCACGAGAATAGGTACCAGCGACAAGGTGAGATAGCCGTGCGCGATGGTAGCGCCGTAGGGGCCGTTGGCGGCCTTCTCCGGATCGACGTGGATCCATTGGTGGTCGCCGGTTGCCTCGGCGAACAAATCGATTTCCTTCTGCGTGATCTGACGCCAGTCGCTGTAGCCAAGGTGTTGGCCGACATGCGCCTCGAAGCCGGCGATCCCGTCATACTCTGTCGGAGACACGGGGGCCTGTGTCATGCCGGGACCTTGAGCTTCAGATGCTCAATCGCGTTGCCACCCATAATTTTTGCCTTGGCGGATTCCGAGATGCCGTCGAGCCGGTCGACGAAACTCAACGGGTCTCCGATGCCTTCGGGGTGCGGGAAGTCGGAGCCGAACATCACGTGATCTTCGCCCATGATGTCGACGATGCTCTTGACGTCGTCTTCGAGGAACGGGTGAATGTAGATGTTGCGCTTGAACACCTCGACGGGATGCTCGTCGAACTCCTTGGGCATGATCTTGTACGCGGTGTTGAGCTGCTCGAGTAGGTTGCGCACCCAGCCGCTGCCGTTTTCGACGCAAAAGATCTTCAGGTCAGGGAAGCGCGACAGCGCGCCGTGGCAGATCATCGCGGCCAGGGTGTCCTCGATGGCCCGGTGGCCCATCACGACCTCGCGGAGCGCACTTGGCTTGAACGACAGGTATTCGTCGCCGCCCTCCCACTCCATCAGGTGCTTCTGGTAGCCGCTGTCGGAGGCGTGCATGGTGACCGGCATGCCGGAGTTGACGACTTCTTCCCAGAACGGATCGAACTCAGGCAGACCCATCGAGCGCGAACCACCAAATCGGCTGGGTACCGGTGCGGGACGGACCAGGAACGTCTTCATGCCGTTCTCGCGGCACCAATGCAGTTCCTTGATGGCCTCGTCCACCAACGGCAGGCAGATGACCGGAGTCGGAAAGATCCGGTCCTGATAGTTGAACGTCCAGTGCTCGAGCATCCATTCGTTGAGTGCGTGGATGATCGCGTGGGTGAGGACGACGTCGTCGGTGGTGCGTTCCTCGATGAGGCTCGCGAGGGTCGGGTACATCACGCACTGGTCGATGCCCAGTTCGTCCATCAGCTCCAGGCGGGGTGCGGGCTCCTGGTAAGCCGGAATGACATCCATTGCCTCACCGATGAATTCACGGAAGTTCAGACCATCGGGATTGTTGCCCAGGAAGTAGTCTTCGGCACTGCCCGGCCGTGCAACCCGCGCGAACGTCGGGTTGGGAATCATGTGGCTGATGTGGTCCTTGACGACCAGTTTGGGCCTGCCGTTTACCTCGACGTAGCCGACCTTTCCGCGATGCTCCTTCGGCAGGTACTTCGTGAGCGCATCCTCGGTCTCGTACATGTGGTTGTCGATGTCGAAGACCGGGTACGGTAACGAACGGGAAGACATTGAACTTTCCTCCTGAGCAGCGAATATGATCATTTACGCTAATTGAGAACGACATTATCATCATCGCTTTGCAACATCCAGATCGGGTTACGGGGCATCGGGCTGTCGCCACGCTCCGACCACGGCATCGGTGGTGGTCACGGTGGCCAGCAGTGCCAGGGTGTTGTCGATGATGGAGTCGGCGTACTCCCGCGGATACCCGCTTACCGCATCGCGTGGCAGCACGAACTGATAGCTGCGGTTGACCGCGTCCATCACGAAGTTCTGGATGGCGATATTAACCGAAACACCAACGCCCACAATCGTCTTGATGTTCATATTCCTCAACACGGAGTCGAGATCGGTCCCGGTCATGGGTCCGACACCGTGAGTCCGAGTGAGCACGAGGTCGGACGGCGCGGGTCCCAACTCGGGCAGAACTGACGCGCCGGGGCTGCCAGGCGCCAAGTCCGCGGCAAACGACGTGCCGGCCATGAACAGCCGTGCATTGGTGTTGGACCCGCGATTGTCGGGGCGTTTCTCGATGAGGCAATGCACGACGGCGACTCCGGCCGCCCTGGCGGCCTCGATCAACTTCGCAATGTTGGGAATCGCTTCGCGCCGAGCCTCTTCGGCTAGGAACGGCAGGCCGGCCTGGGGGCCAATCACCCCGCCCTGGCACTCCTGGGTCACGAGCGCGGTGGTGGCGGGGTCGAGCAGGTCTTGCAAGCTTGGTTGCGGCATGAGAACACACGTTATCGTGTGACTCAAAAGCTGGTTCCGATTGAGTCTTTGCGTGAGGAGGCCGGGTGGAGGCATGGGAGCTCGAGGTGCGGGAGTCGGTGCGTCAAACCCTGGCCGACTACACCGCGGCCACGGACCGCTTCGATCTCCATGCGCTGGCAGGGTGTTTCGACGCCGCGGGCGTGCTGGAATTCACTGGCGGTGGCGAGCCGTTGACGGGTCCGGCTGAGATCGAGGCGGGTCTCGGCGCCGCAGTCACCCGGCCCGCGAACTCGGGGCGCCGCGCGCCGACGCATGTCCGGCATCACGTGTCGAGCGTCCGGTTCGGGACTGTGGATCGCGACAGGGTCGAGGTCAGTAGCTACTTCGCTGTGCACACCGACATCGGGCTCGACCATTGGGGCCGCTACCGAGACGTCCTCGTCCCGGTGCAAGGCCGGTGGCTGTTCGCCCATCGCCGGATCGGAGTGGACGCATTCGCCGCTGACAGCCTGATGGGCTGACGGCGGGTCACGCCGTGATGAATTCCTTGGCGAAAGCGCGGGAACGCTCGATCAGCTCGGCGCGGTCCGCCCCCGGTGGCGCGATGGTCAGCCAGGTCACTCCGGCGGCGGCCAGCCTGGAAATGGTCTCATGGCGTTCGTCGGCCGATCTGCTGTCGTCCAACAGATTTCCGGCGGAAAAGCAGATGTCCAGCGGCTCGGTGCGGCCAATCTCGGTCGCATAGCGCCGCGCCCAGTCGATCGCGAGTTCTAGGTCCTCGATCGTGGAGATCTCCGCGGTACGCGAGGCCGTGGCATAGCCGAACGTGTTGAAGGGCGCCCATCCCTGAGCACGCGACACTGCCCGGCGAACGGCGGGCTTGCTGTTTCCGCCGACCCAGACGGGCGGGGGGCTGGCCGGCAGAGGTCGCAGACGAACCCCGCGCGCCGCGAACGACGTTCCCTCGTAGGCGATATCGGCGCCAGTGAGTACTTGATCCAGCACGTCGAGCGCCTCGTCGAGCAGGGCGCCACGGTTGTCGAAATCGACTCCCAGCGCCTTGAACTCGGGTTTGAGGTATCCCGCAGCAGTACCCAGGATGAGCCGCCCGTTCGACAGGGCGGCAAGACTTTGCACTGACTTCGCCCCGAGAAAGGGGTTGCGGTAAGCGGCAATGTAGACGTTCGTCAGCAGCTTGATGTCGGCGGTGGCCGCGGCGGCGAACGACAGCGCGACGAACGGATCGAGGGCGTGATGGCCGCCGTGGTCGAGCCACTTCGCGTCAGGCGCGGGGTGGTCGGTCACATGAACCGCGGCGAACCCGGCCTCTTCGGCCACGCGCGCGACGTCCGCGATGGCGTCGGCGGTGACGAATTCCTCGACCGCCTCGACGCGCTGAGTGGGCAATTCGAGGGAAAACGAAATGGTCATAAGGGTCCTTTCACTTCGGAGACGAGCATGGCCAGGCGCTCGGCATGGGTATCGGGGCTGCCGTACATCAGCTGGCTGGCCTTGGCGCGCCGGACGAACAGGTGGGCATCGTGTTCCCAGGTGAAGCCGATGCCGCCGTGGATGCGCATGTTGTCGAGCGCCGCCTGCAGCAGGGCTTCCGAACAAGCCAGTTTCGCGACCGACGCGGCCGTCGCAAAGTCGTCGGCTCCGGCCGAGTCGGCGATATCTGCGGCGTGCGACGCGGCTGAGCGGGCACCCTCCACCTGAACCAGCATGTCCGCGCAGCGATGCTTGACCGCCTGAAAGCTTCCGATCGGTCGACCGAACTGAATCCGGCTCTTCGCGTATTCGACAGCCATGTCGAGGCAGCGTTGCGCCGCGCCGACCTGTTCGGCCGCCAGCGCCACGATGCCAAGGTCCGAGGCGCGCGTCAGGAAGTCTGCTGCACCGCCGTCGCTTCCGATCAGTTGCGCGCTCGCGTTGTCGAACTGCACCCGAGCGAGCTTGCGGGTGCGGTCGATCCCGGCAAGTGTCGTGCGCGTGACCCCCGCTGATCGGGCGTTCACCGCGAACAACGAGAGCCCGGCGGCGGTATTCGCTGCGGCCAGAACGACATCGGCGGTATGGCCGTCGATGACCAGCGGAGCCTCACCTTGGATCCGGTGACCGGCGCCGTCCCGGTCGGCCCGCAACGTCACGGCCGCCGGATCCCAGACGTCCAGTCGACCGTTCAGGATCAGCGTTGCCGTTGTCGAGCCGTCCACGAACCCGGGAATGAACCGTTCGGCGGCCTCGTCGTCGCCGCTGGCGAGGATCGCCTGCGTGGCCAGGCCTACGGTGGCGTAAAAGGGCGAGCACAGCAGGGCGCGCCCCATTTCCTCGAAAACCACCGCCAACTCGGCCACGCCGGCGCCGGCGCCGCCCCAACGCTCCGGAACGGCGATGCCATGCAGTCCCAACTCACGGGCCATCTGCAGCCACGCGGCCTCGTCGTAGCCGGTTTCGGTCAGCATCAGCTTGCGGACGGTCTCGCTCGGTGACGTCTCGGCCAGGTACTCGCGCACCACGCCGCGAAGGTCGTCGGACTCAGTCATCTATCCGTTGATCCCGTTGTCCGTCAATGGCTTTGATGGCTCTGGGCCTTTCAGTCGACGGTCGTTGTGGGAGCCAATGTTGTCGTGGGCGTCCCGGTGTCGGCGGCTTACGCCGCCGCCGGGGTATTCCTGGCACCGTAGGCCCGGGATGGTCATTGCCGGTTGAGGATAGTATCTTTTCTGGAAATAGAGAATAAGCATTCTCGCAAAGGAGCGACGTGGTGACGACGAAACTCGATTATGGCATCTTTGACTGCGATACCCACTGCTACGAACCGCGGGACGCATTCACGCGCTATCTGCCGGAGAAGTTTCGGGATCGGGCGATCACGACGGTGCGCGGTGCCGACGGGGTCGAGGTGATCCTTGCGGGGCATCGCGTGGCTACCTTCAACAGTGAAGGCGGTCTGGGATTGGATGTCGCCTACCGGCCCGGTTCGCTCAAGGAGATGCTGCGACAGATGGGTTCGGGCAACCCGGAGGAGTCCTACGAGCCGCAGCCCATGCAACCGGAATTCGTGTCGCGCGTCCCGCGTCTATCGGTCATGGCGGAGCAGAACATCGACCGGATGGTCATCTATCCCAGCGGCATGGCCTTGGCGGCTGAACACTATGTCGACGACACCGAGGCGCTATACGCGAACCTGCGTTCGTTCAATCGGTGGTTCGACGAGGAGTGGGGCTTCAATTTCGACGACAAGATCTTCGCGACGGCGCTGTTGTCGCTGCGCGACTTGGATTCTGCGATCGCCGAGACGGAGGCGATCATCGCCCAAGGCGCGAAGTTTGTCATGTTGCCGACCGGTCCGGCGTACGGTCGATCACCTGGCGATCCGTACTTCGACCCCATCTACGCGCGCTTGCAGGAGGCTGGCTGCGTGCTGGTCTACCACATCATGCCGTTCTGGTATTTCGACGCCATTTCGCCCGCGTGGGGCCAAAACTCCGACCCCGCATCGTGGCACATGTCGGCGTGGCAGTGGATGAACATCTATGGACAGCGGCCGATCGAGGACACGTTGTCGGCGCTGATCTTCGACAACCTCTTCGGTCGTTTCCCGAACCTCAGCGTCCTGGTCGCTGAGCACGGCGCGGAATGGGTGCCGTTCTTTGTCAGACACATGGACAAAAGCCGCGGCATGGGCCGCAACGGTCCGTGGATCGGCGGGAAGCTGACCGAGCGACCGTCGACAATTTTCCGCCGTCACGTTCGCGTGGTGCCCTATCCCGAGGACGACATCCCTGCGATCGTCGCCAGCATGGGATACGACGACTGCCTGGTCATGGGCTCGGATTACCCACACGCCGAAGGCATGGCCGAGCCCGCGGACTTCGTGAAGCTGCTCGATCCACTAGACGACGCCGCGAAGCGGCGGATCATGCGCGATAACGCCGAGCAGTTGCTCTTCCGAGGCTGACGGCTGCATGGCGGGCGAGGGCTCACTCGACGTCGACCTCGAACTCTTGAGGTTGTCGGCGCGCGAATTTCTTGCCGAACGGGGAGAGCGCGGCACCGTCAAGGACCTCGCCGCGATGGACTGGACCGGTTTGCTCGTCGACGAGGAGCTCGGCGGTGCCGGCTGGCGTCCGGTCGAGACATGCGTCGTGGCTGAGGAATTGGGGCGCGCGCAAGATGCCTCTGCATGGTTTGGAACCACGATGGGCGCCGCTGCGCTTGCCTCGGCGCCGGAGCAGGTCAGGGAGCAACTGTTGCCAGGCCTGCTGGCCGGCAGTTCGTCGGCGGGCTTCGCGATCGCTGACGACTATGCGCGGGTCGTCCGCGCTGATCAGCTCGATTTCCTTTTTCTGTTGGATCCCAACGGAATTCATCTTCTCAGTGAGCTAGCTTCGGGGCAGTTCGTGCTGGATGACGATCTGCTGGACGTCAACAGAACAGTGTGGCGCACCGATTTCGACCTCGCTCCCGGCGAGTTGATCGGGTCGCCCGACCGGGCCCAGGAGTTACTCCGGGTCGCTCAGCTGCTCATCTCTGCCGATTCCATTGGGGCGGTGTCGATGACCGTGGAGCGGCTGACGGCGTACCTGAGGGAGCGCGTGGCTTTCGGGGCCCCGATAGCCAGTTTTCAGGCAATCCAGCATCGGCTGGTCGAGCTAGTGGTTTTCGTGGTCAAAGCGCGAGCCGTTGTCATGAGGGCGGCTCGCGCGATCGCGGTCGCCGACGTCAGAGCGACTGCCCTCACGGCCGCGGCACACGCGTTCGTCGCAGCGAAATCCACAGCCGCCGTGGATGAGTGCATGCAGTTGTCTGGCGGAATCGGATTCACCTGGGAGTACCCACTGCACTACGAACTGCGACGGGTGTTCACCAACTCCCATCTGATGGGCACCGCGCGTTCTAGTCGAGCGCTGCTGGCGAATGAGTCGGGCTGGTGAGCACTTTCGGTCACCGACCTTCAGAAACGGAGCTGGTCGAGTTCAGGAATCGGGTCAAGGCTCACATCGCCGAGCATGCCCCTGCGATCGAGGCGCGCGAAGGACACCGGGCGCCGGAAACGCCAGCACAGGAAGCCTTGCTGCGCAGGTGGTTCGCGGGTCTGTTCGAGGCGGGCCTGATAGGCGCCGACTGGCCGGTCGAGTACGGCGGCCGCGCCGACCACCATCCGCTACACGACCGAATTGTGAGCGAGGAGATCTTGCGTGCTCGCGCGCCGCGGCCTGTCGACCAGGTCAACCTGGCCGCACACGTGCTGCTGCACTTCGGTTCCGACGAGCAGAAGCGCACGCTGCTGCCGCTGATCCGCGCCAGTGAGCACGTTTGGTGCCAATTGCTCAGCGAGCCCGATGCCGGCAGTGACATCGCAGCGATACGCAGTCGTGGCGTTAGGCAGGACGATGGCGACTGGCTCATCGACGGGCAGAAGACGTGGATTACCGACGGCCACTGGGCCGACATGGGGCTTGCCTTGATCCGTACCGACCCAGCATCCTCGCGTCACCACGGCCTGTCGGTGTTCACGGTGCCGCTCGATGCAGACGGTGTCGAGGTTCGACCGATCCGCACGATCGGCGATGCGATCGAAGTCAACGAGGTCTTCCTCACCGGAGTCCGGCTCGGACCCGAGAATCTGATCGGCGAGGTAGGCCAAGGCTGGTCGATCATCATGGCGGGCCTGGATTTTGAACGATTCGGCATCGGCGGCAACGTGATTCTGCTGGAGCTTCTGATCGACGATCTAGTCGCGGTTGCCCGCCACGCGTACATTGACGACGTGCCTGCGCTGGAGTCCGCCGACATCCGCCAGAAAGTGGCCGAGTTGGCAGTCGAGGTCGAAGTGGCAAAGGCCTTCATCGACGATCATGTGGAGCGGTTGACATCGGGTGACGAACAACCCGGTGACGGTTCGATCGCGAAGCTGAGCTTCGCCGAGACCTATCATCAGGTCGCGGCGTATGGCGCGGAACTGGCGGCGTGCGCGACAGCGGTAGGCGATACCGCACCCGCCGTGCAGGAGGCCAAACAGCGTCTACGTGAATGCTGGCTGTGGTCACGCGCCTACACGATCTCGGGCGGTAGCTCGGAGATGATGCGCAATATCCTTGCCAAACGCCGACTGCATTTGCCCACCAGATGAGTCAGCTGCGTTTGGCGCCCACCTATTGGTCTTTGGTCGAGACCGCGGCGCGGGCGCATCCGGACCGTGTTGTCCTCGCCGATGACTACGGGCGCAGCCTGTCCTGCGAGCAACTGCGGACAGCGGCGCTGACGTGTGCTGCAGCGTTGGCGGCGCAGGGGATCGGTGCGGGCACCGTAGTGTCCTGGCAACTTCCCACCACGTTGGAGACGATGGTGGTCATGGTTGCGCTGACTCGACTCGGCGCGGTTCAAAACCCAGTGCTGCCGATTTGGCGTGAAAGTGAGTTACGTTATGTGACAACGCAACTCGACACCGAGGTCCTCATCGTGCCGGGACTGTGGCGAAATTTTGACTATACCGCGCTCGCGCATCAGCTCGTCGGCGAGCGGCCGATGTCAGTCATCGTCATCGACCACGATGCGCCGATCGGCGACGGTCTTCGGCTGCCCGTGGGCGATCCGGCCGCGCTGCCGCCGGCGCCGACCAGCGGCGAGGACCCCCGCTGGATTTACTACTCGTCGGGCACGACCGCAGCGCCGAAAGGCGCGCGGCACTGCGACCGCTCGGTCCTGGCCGGTTCGGCAGGGGTCATCGGCATCGTCGGCGCGTCCAGCAGCGACGTCAATCCGATTGCGTTTCCGGTGTCACATATCGGGGGTGCCGCCATGCTCGCCGCTGGACTGCACACCGGCATGCGACTGGTGCTCTTCGACTCGTTCGACCCTGTCGCAACACCTTTCGCGATTGCGGCGCACCGGCCCACCTTGCTGGGCAGCGCAACCCCGTTTTTCGTCGCTTTCATGGCCGCGCAGGCCGAGCACGGCGACACGCCGCTGTATCCCGCCCTACGAGGTTGCGTCGGTGGCGGCGCCCCGATCACTGCGGAGCTGGGGAATCAAGTGCGGCAAGCCTTTTCAGTGGACGGTGTGGCCAACGCGTGGGGCCTGACGGAATTCCCGGTGGCCACTTCACAGGCCCCGAACGGCCCGGCGGAGCTCCTGGATTACACGGTCGGCAAACCGGTGCCAGGTGTGACGGTACGGGTTGTCGACGAAGCGGAGCGGCCGGTCAAGCGCGGCGAGGTTGGGGAGCTGCGGCTCAAAGGTCCGCAGTGCTTCCTCGGGTATGTGGACACCGCGCTGGACGCCGGCGCGTTCGACGCCGACGGATGGTTCCGCACAGGCGATCTCGGTCACGTCGATGACGACGGCAACATCGTCGTCACCGGGCGGATCAAAGACGCGATCATCCGAAACGCAGAGAACATCTCGGCACTTGAGATCGAGGGCGTGCTGGCCGGCCACCCGGCGGTCGCCGACGTCGCGGTCATCGGTGTGCCCGATGACCGGACCGGGGAACGCGTCTGCGCGGTAGTTGTCGCACACCCAGGTGCGACACTGACGCTCTCGTCGATCTTCGACCACTGTCAGTCGCGAGGACTCAGCAAGCACAAGACCCCGGAACGACTCGAACTCGTCGGTGCGCTGCCTCGCAACCTCACCGGAAAGGTGCTCAAGACCGAATTACGGGCCCGCTTCGGGAGTCGTTGACCCACCGTGCCATCAGCGGACAGCGGTGTAAGAGACAGATCTCGTTCGCGATTGCCGGCTCACGACTGCTGGACCTGCCAAGGGATAGCCAAGCACGCCAGGCGCCGCGTCTACAACCGCGGGTACGGAGTTGACCGCAGCCAGCGCTGTCACCGCGACACCCGGATTGACCCGATCCGAGGGCGATTGCTCGAAGTACAACTCCACACACATGCTGGGCCGTCCCTGAACTCGGATAACCATGCCACCTTGGTCTTGCCGCGAGGGCCTCGGCCACCGCTCCGGCCAGGGTGTGGAACTTACCGTCGCGAAATACTGCACCGCGACCACTGGCCTACCACCGATGACGCCTGCGAGCTGCCAACGGTGCGCGCAAATCGTCCCTTTTGGAATCACACCGATTGCGGACTCCAGATCCGTTGGTGCTAGCAATGTTTCCCAATCCAGTTCAACGCCGTCGAGTTCTAGTCCGAGGATGTCGGCGATGTAGCGCACCACCGTCTCCCAATCGTGGTTGACCTTGCCCGACGCGATTCGAGCGGGTACGTGCCCGTCCGGCTTTCCAAACCCCATGGATTCGTGCAGCACATCCCAGATGGGATAGGACTTGTCCAGGTCGATCGCGTATTCGTCCATCCGATAGGACTCGACGGTGCCGGCACCGGCCAGTAGGGAGGTAGGAATGTTAAGACTGACGAACCCCGGCTCGGCGCCGGTGGCATAGAACGTCGAATTCCCTTTCGCCGCTGCGGCTTCGACGGCTGCGCGCCACTGCGGGGGCGCCGCTGGCGGGTAGACCATCGGGATCGTCGAGATCGTCACGACGTTGATACCCGCCTCGAGGTAGGTGACTATGTCTGCGATTGCGTCGTTCTCGCGCCGTACGGCGGTGGCACAGTAGGTGACACAGTCCGGCGTGAGAGCCAGCACCGCGTCGAGATTGTCGGTTGCCGATATACCGACATCCGCTCCGCCGCACAGGCGACCCGCGTCGACTCCGGCCTTTTCGGGCGTGGACACTTTGACTCCGACGAGTTCCAGTGCCGGATCATCGATGATTGCGCGGAGTGCCTCCTTCCCGGTCAGTCCCGTACCTACGTGAACAACGCGATACTTTCTGGATTTTTCAGTCGCCATCGTTCAATCTCCTATATGCGTTTTCTCAAGAGCGCCGGACCGCGGTCGCTGCGCCACCGAACGCACCGGTACGCGTCCCCAGCCGAACACATTCGGCATCTTGACCCGTTGCAGGCCCGCGACGTCTACTTCGAACTCGGGGATCAAGTCCAACAGGGCATCGATGGCAATGCGTCCCTCCATACGCGCCAGTGCCGCGCCGAGACAGCTGTGTATTCCGTAGCCGAATCCGAGGTTGTGGCCGGAGTGCCGACGATTGATGTCGAAGCGATCTGCATCGACGAACGCACGCTCATCCCTGGTGGCCGAACCATTGATGAGCATCACCGGCTTGTGCTTGGGTATCACCGCGCCGTGAAGCTCGACATCGACGTTGCTCCAACGGATGTCGTATTGCGATGGCCCCTCGTAACGCAGCAGCTCTTCGAACGCGGCGGGGATGAGGCTTCGGTCTCGCCTCAGTGCCTGCCATTGGTCCTGGTGTCGCGCAAACACCACAGCGGCGCTGGCGACCAGCTTGGTCACCGTCTCGGCGCCCGCACCGCCGAGCAACGACGCAAAGGCCGAAATCTCCACGTCGTCGAGGCAGGTCATCGTGCCGTCATCGCGTTCGACCTCAACCTGGGTGAGCCGCGAAATCATGTCGTCTTGCGGGTTGGCGCGCTTCTCGACGACAAGGTCGTAGTAATTCCTCCACATGGTCACCGCCGCCTCGCGGCCGTGCGGCGTCGTGCTGACGTTTCCCGGCTCGCGTTCCAGCATTGTGTCGAGCCAGCGCCGGATCTGCTGGCGACCGTCCGGCGGCACCCCCAACATCGTGGTGATGATCTCGACGGGGAACAGCGCCGAGAAGTCCTCGACCATGTCGAATGACGTCACATCGATGTTTTGCGCGATTGTGTCGATCACCTTCCTGATCATCGGCTCGAGCTTGGCGATTGCACGCGGGGTAAATACCTTGTTCACCAGCGACCGCATTCTGGTGTGCTGCGGAGGGTCCATCATGATGATCGCCCCTTGCGGGATCACCGCGTCAGGATCGACGAAATGATCGAGCGTCACACCCTTCGTCGAGGAATACGTTTCGTGATCACGCATTGCGCTCGCGACATCCGCATAGCGGGAAAGCGCCCAGAAGTCGTACTGCGTGCTGTGATAGACGGGCGCCCGATCGCGTAGTTGGCGGTAAGTCTCGAATGGATCGTTGAAGAATTCATCCGAGAAGGGATCGAAGTGAACGGATCCCGGAGACGTGCCGGATCGATCGTTCATTGCTTCTCTTCGCCTTTCGATGTGCGCCATGTGATGTTGCGTCATGTGGCCGGTGAGTTCGGCGGTCCTGGTCTCTCCATGTCCTCTCGGCGTAAATTCTTCTTCGCAATATTGAGAATCTACCTTCTCAGATGATCGTACGGGCTGGCCTCGCCTTGGCTGGAGCGCTATGCCTCCACGCCGCCCTCCTTTAGGAAGTTGATGGTGTACTCTTGGCCGGTCAGCCCGTCGGGCTCGAGCCCGATCAGCGCCAGCAACGACTTCCACTCGGCCGAGTCGACAAACCAATCCCAGCGCGTGATGCGCCCGTTCTCGTCGGTCCAGATATAGTCCCATTCCCTCAGTTCCAGCCGCGTCCCGTCCTGAAGTGTGCCCGCATAGGTGTCGCAGGAGGAGAAGCCCCAATCCCCGGCCACACATTCGAATGGGCTGATTAGTTGGTAGTCCGGCATGTGCTTCCACCACATGCGCCATTCCGGAGTGAGAATATCGCCGTCCGGCGCGTACTTGGCGATGGCCGCCGCGACCTCGTCGGAGAGCATATCGGCGGCCGACTGCGGGACACCGTCGTTGAACAGTGGACTCATCATCACCGAATCGGGTGCCCAGACGAACTCGTCGCCGAATGTGACGTGGCGGTTGCGTTCAATCGGTTTCGCGTAGCCCTCCCACTTGGCGAAGGCAATCCTTTCGTGTAGCTCCACGCGGTTCCGGGGCATCTCATGTCCTTTCGGCTAATACAGCTCGGCGAACCTCTTTAAATAGGGCCATGCGATCGCGGGCGGTATCCCGCCGCATAACGGCGAGACGTTGAACACCTCACCCGCTGCGACGCGCTTGCGCGCTTCGTCGACCGAGAGGATCACGTGTGACGACGTATTGCGGAGCTCGTCGATGGTCGTGGCAGTGGTGATGTTGGCAGACACGGCGTTGTCGGGGTTCCACTCCGAGTAGGCCGTCGCATCGTGCAGGAGGTACTTGCCGATCTCGTCCCACGCGGCGTCGACGTCGTCGGCGACGAAGCAGTTGGTCGTGGCGTCACGCTCGGGGATAAGCACGAGGCCGGGCTCAAACCCGTTGTCGCGGCACGCCTTTTCGTAGGCTTCCCGCATTCCGGGCACTCCGCCGTTGGCCAGCAACCCAAGACCGTTGCGTCCGGCGCGCCGGGCGGCCGCCAGGCTGGCACCGCCCCAGCTCATCATGGGCCCTTCCGGCGTGCGCGGTCGCGGGGTGACCTTCATTCGCCTGCCGTCATGTTCGATCTCTTCGCCGGCGAGGAGGCGGCGTAGTAAGCCGAGTTTCTCGTCCGCCAGCCTGCCGCGGTCGGACATGGAGAGTCCGAAGTGATCGTATTCCTCAGCGCGATAACCGATTCCGAATACATAGGTGGCTCTGCCCGCGCTGATGTGATCCAGCACGGCGATGTCCTCGGCTAGCCGTGCCGGATCGTAGAAGGGCAGCAGAATCGTCAGGGTCAGCATCAGCTGCTTCGTGCGAGCGGCGATGGCCGCGCCGAGCAGCAACGGCGACGGCAGATACCCGTCGTCTGCGCAGTGGTGTTCACATAGTACGACGGCGATACAGCCGTGCTGCTCGGCCCATGCCGACATCTCACTGGCCGCGCTGTACAACTCGCTGGCGGGCGCCCCGATGGAGGGCGCTCGCATGTCGAACCGAAGGGTGAACATAGGGCTGTCTAACCGCGCTGCCGCGCGTCGGAACCCATGACATCGGCACTTGCCTGCATGATCAGACGAACCACTTCGTTGCGTGTCATGGACTTGAAGAGTTCAGACGCCATGCGGACGTCATCGCCCGTGGCGATCGTCGGTCCGTTGCCAAGATTGGCGAACGCCTCATCCACCACGCTGGCCGCGGTCACTGCACCAGGGGGAATCTCGTCGACAGATGTGAGCCGGCCGCGCTCGAACTCCAGTTGCCGCAGAGCGGGCGTGTCGGTCATGCCAAGGACCAGACCCAGGACGTCGACGCCCTTGTCGTGCAACTCCGCCCACAGCCCCTCGGTGAAAACCATGTCGAAGGCCTTGGTTCCACCGTATGCCACCATGTTTCGTCCACCGGCCAGCGCGGCCCCCGAAGTAAAGTTCACGATGCCGCCTCGTCCTCGCTCCACCATGAGGCCGGCGAAGTGGTGACACAGCCGCATCAGCACCAGACAGTTGCGTTGCAACAGCGCTTCGGCTGCCGATACCGGATTGGCAAGAAATGGTTGGTAATTCGGATCCCCCCCGGCGCAGTACACCAGCATGCCGATCTCGAGGTCTGCGGTGGCGTCGATAATGGACTGCGCAGCGTCGGCCTCAATGAGATCGACGGCGAGCGTTCGAGTTTCGACACCGGTGCGCGAGTGAATCGCCTCAGCCACCGTGTCGAGAAGGTGTTGGCGACGAGCGACGAGCGCAACGTTCACTCCTTCCTGCGCCAACCGCTCGGCGAAGAGCGTGCCGCATCCGTCGGACGCGCCGACGATCAGCGCCCACGGCCCGTATTTCCGGGCGATGTCACCCATGGGCGGCCGCCACTCCGGCGAGCCGCACCGAGGTGTAGGTACGACGGTCGATCCGCCAACCATCTGCGGTGCGCACGGCGTGGTCGTCGTAGTAGCCGACGGGATTCGCACCCGAGCCATCCTCCATCAGGATGAGAGCGTCGACGTAGGTGCGGATCGTCGCGGTGTCGCCGTCGATTGCTATGGCCTGGTTGGTCATTCGATGGATCGTGTGCGCCGCGCCGACGTGGGCTGCCTCCATAAACGCTGCGATCTCTGAGCCACCGGTCCACTGGCCGACCACGCCGTAGTCGATATGGGCATCTTCGGTGAAGACCGCCGTGAGAAGCGAGTACTGCTGGCTATCGATTGCCGTCGCGTATCGGACCGTGAGGTCGAAAAGGTCGTCGTGGTCGGACATCAGCGGTCGCCGTTCGGGTGGATCACGACGCGCGGCGGTCCTTCGGACCGCCGCACCGCCTCGAGCGCTGCGGGCACCTCGTCGAGACCGATGATGTTGCCGACGCTTGGCAGTGGGTTCAGCTTCCCCTCGACGACCGCATCCAGAACGCCATACCAGTCCTGCGGTAGCGGCCCTCCACCGAACTGCAGAGTGAGGCCGTTTCGAGTGGCTGCGGTGATGTCGACGGTGTCGCCGGTGTACCAGCCGCCCGCGCAGTAGATGCGCGACGAGAACTCAGCCTCCGCGACAATCTTGTCGATGAGACCCGCAGCACCAACGCATTCGAACACCACCGCGGAGCCGGCGAGGCGGCGTTCGGCACGAACCGTGCGGAAGGCCTCGAACACCGACTGCTGTGCTGGGTCGACCAAAACGTGCGCGCCGAAACCGGATTGGGCCAGTTCGCGACGATCGGCGCTGAAGTCGGAGACGATGATGGGATCAATCCCGCGTGCGCTGAGCGCAGCGACCGCGGACAGTCCGATGGCACCGGCGCCGAGAACGATCGGGATTTCGCCGGGCTGCAAGTTCGAGGCGCGGACATAAAACTCGCCGACCGCGAAGGCGTCGACCACCGCGACTGCATCGCTTGACACCGAACCCCCTACCACCCTCGCCGTCGCCTCGGGTACGACGAGCAATTCACCAAAGCTGCCCTGCGCCTCGGGATGCTGTCCGATGATGCGCAAGCCCCCGGCGCCGCCGTCCACCAACCGAATCGGCATCGATGTCACCCGGGCTCCGATGGGAAAGGCGTCGCTGCATCCAGGGCCGTGGCCGATCACTTCACCCACGAACTCGTGACCCATGACGATGTCGCGGTCGGGGTCGTAGAGCGATCGGCCCGTCGGATCGTCGATCGCCAACTCCGGATGGTCCATGTAGTGCACATCGGACGCGCAGATCGCGGTGCTAAGGGTCTTGAGTAGCAAATCGCCCTGCCCGGGAACGGGATCGGCAGTCTCGCGAACCGTAAGCTCACCGCCTCGCAGCACCACGGCACGCACTGGCTGTCACATCCTCGTGGAATAATCTCTACTATTAGAGAATAATTCGTCTAATTACTGAGTCGACCGTAGAATGCGGTGCGAGGGGAGTCAAGATGCGCGGAGCCACTTCAGCACCGGCCGAGCGTGTCCTCGATGTCGTTGAGCTGCTCAGCAGGCCGGAAAGTGGCGGGCACCGCTTTTCCGACGTCGTTCGCGAACTCGGCCTCTCTCAGGCGACGGCGCACTCCATACTCAAGACCCTGTGCGACCGCGGTTGGGCAACCCGGGATCCCATCTCCAAGAAGTTCGACCTTGGCCCCGCGGTGGCGCTCGTCGCGGACAGGTTGGAAGCCGCGCGCCCACTTCTGGCTGTCGCCCGCGAAGCCATCCGCCGTCTCGCTGATGCAACCGGTGCGCCCGCCTCGGTAGTCGAGCGCACGGCAGACGAATTGGTGATCACCGCGTTCGAGACTCCCGACGGGTCTACCCAACCGGTCGCTTCCCTCGAGCGAATTCCATATGCGCCGCCGTTCGGGATCGCCTGCGCCGCTTGGGATATCCCACGCGAACAAAAATCCTGGATTCTGCGCGGAACCGCCGGAGACCCGTCGCTGGCGGAGCGCCTTCACACAATGTTGGCTCAGACGCGAGACCGCGGGTACGACGTCGATTGGATGACTCCCGCGCTGGCGCAGGCGGCTCACGCGATCGAAACGTTGTCCAACGAGACAGTGCCCCAGAATCTGCGTTCCGTCGTTGACCAACTGCGCATCGAATTCATATCGGCAAACCTGCTATCCGGCGACAGCGCGCGCGACGCGCTCCCGGTTGCCACCATCTCCGCGCCTGTCTTGGACGAGAGAGGCCATGTGCGACTCATTCTCGGTATCCATCCGCTACGCGTTATGACGACGGGCGAAATCCATGCTGCCGCACAGCCGCTGCTGCGCGAGATCGACCGAGTGGGAGGGCTTAGCCCACGCAATTGAGAATGATGCCTAGAGGCCGATGAGTTCTTTGAGGTTGCTGCCCATCACCTTCGCCGTCGTGGCGTCCGGAAGGTTCTCGAGTTCCTTCACAAAATCCGCGGGCTCGGCGAGTCCCTCGGGGTGCGGGAAGTCCGACCCGAACATCACCCGGTCCGCACCCAAAGTGTCGATGAGGTGCGACATGTCCTCCTCGTGGAACGGGTTGACCCACACGTGCCGGCGGAAGACGTCACACGGATGCTCGGTGAAATCCTGCGGCTTTTTCCGGTAGACGCGATCGAAGACATCCATCAGCCGATTCGCCCACGAGCCACCGTTTTCGACGACACCGATGCGTAGCCCGGGGAACCGCTCGAACACGCCGTGGGCGATGAACGCCGCAAGCGTGTCGAAGATGTGACGGCTCTCCTCGTAGATAAACCCGCGAAACTTCGTCAACTGGAAGCCCTGGAACTCGTCTCCTCCCTCCCAGTCCGACAGATAGCGGTCGTAGCCGGCATCGGAGTTGTGCATCTGCACCGAGATGCCCGACGACTCGACCAGCCGCCAGAAGTCGTCGAATTCGGGCAGTGCGGGGGACCGCGACGTGCCGTCCTCCCGCGGTACGGGTGCCGGCCGGATCAAGACGGTCTTCGCCCCGTTCTCCAAGCACCACTCGAGTTCAGCGACTCCCTTCGCGGGATCGTTCAGTGAGATCGCTGGGACCGCAAAGATCCGGTTCTGGTAGTTGAACGTCCAGTCGTCCAGTAGCCAGCGGTTGAATGCGTGGGTCACTGCGTGGGTCAACTCGGTGTCGGACTTCGTGCGCTCCTCGAGCATGCCCGCCGTGGTCGGGAACATCACCGCACCGTCGACGCCCTGCCGATCCATCAACGCCAGGCGCAGGTCGGGACGCCGGAATTCGTCCGGGCAGCGGATGGGCTCGGCGAGTTCGCGAAGTGTCTTGCCCTCAGGGTTGATCCCTCGGTAGTAGTCGGCCCAGGCGCCGGGCGTGGGGATCACCTCGTAGGTCGGGTTCGGGATGGTCTCGGTGATCACGCCAAGGATTTGCAGCTTCTTGCGCCCGTTGACGTCGACGAACTTCAGTGCTTCGGAATACTTCTCCGGCAGGTATCGGGTGTAGGCGTCGATCGTTTCGTACATGTGGTTGTCGGCGTCCCAAACCTCGAAGGCGTTCGCCTCGCTCATCGTTAATTCCTTCCGAAAGCTGCCCGGGCTTCCCGCGCCGACCCGGCGGGTGACAACGTCGCTATCGCAAAGTGAGAGGGAGCGTTCTCACGCTGAAAGTTACTGAGATTAGCGTCCGACCGCAAGTATGGTTCGGTCGCGTTTCGGCGGGCCTCACAGATTGGTGAAATGGCCGCCGTCGACGCCGATCGTCTGGCCGGTGACGTAACGGGCCTGGGGACCTACCAAAAAAGCAACCGCCGAACCGATGTCGGTTTCCGGATCGCCGATTCGGCCCAGCGGAATCCGGCGTGCGAGCCGTTCCTCCATCTCGGGATCGGCCTCGATGGCCGCGGTCATCGCCGGCGAATAGGCAAGGGGTGAAATGACATTGACGGTGATACCGTGCGGCCCCCATTCGCGGGCCAAGCTCTTGGCGAAGCCCCGCAGTGCTCCTTTCATCGTGGCGTACAGCGGCAGCGTCGCGCTGCCTTCAATGCCGGCGGGTGATGTCATGACCAGGAAGGTTCCCCTCCGCTCGCGCAGCGCCTCGAAGGCTGCACTCGCGCAGTGGTAGGCACCGGTCACCGAAACGCCAACATGGTCCTGCCACAGAGCCTCATCGACGTCCTCGAGTTGGTGCGGCTGGCTCGACGCGTTGCTGGTGGCATTGTGTACCAGCGCATCTAGCCGACCGGTCTCGGTGATGGCCGCCTCGACAGCGCGGATTATCGAGTCCTTGCCGGTGACGTCGCAGCGGACCCAGGTCGCTCGATAACTCTCACTGGCGAGCTGCGCGGCGACCTCTTGCCCGTTGTCCGACCGAGTGCCGACGAACACGTGGGCGCCCTGCGCTGCGAGGGCGCGGGCTATGCCCTGGCCGACACCGCGCCCGGCTCCGGTCAGCAGCACCGTGTACCCGTCTAGTGTCATGGCAGCATCATCGCTCCGCCATCGACAATGATCGTCTCACCAACCACACCCGCGACCTCACGCTTGAGCAGGAATCGTGTTGCTTCGACGACCGATTCGATGATCTTCTCGTTCTCCGGGAGGGCGGCCGCGCTCACGTGAGCCTCTGCTGCGCCCAACCTGGGGGCGAACAGGCGCAGTGGCGTGGCAATCTGGTTGACGATCACGCCCGCATGGGCCCATTGGCGGGCGGCGGATTTGGCCATCGCTCGTATTCCCTCGAGAGCTGTAGCCGACGCGACGACGTGCGGCCCGCCGGTCATCCCGACCGACGGCAATACCACGACGATCCGTCCTCCGTGCTGGCGCATTGATACGTACGAGCGCTGCAATGCGGTCAGCGCGTGCTGCATTGGTTGCTCCGCGAAACGGCGCCAGTCAGCCGCGCTCATCGACTGGAGGTGGGTCGGCTCCAGCGTCGGATCAACGCCAACCGCGACGACAACGGAATCGGTTCCCGGCGGGATCATTTCGTCGCTACCGTGGACGACCGTCTTGAGGCTTGCTGCGATCGCCCACGAGACGGCGTCACTGTGTCCGATCACATGAGGGGTTGTCATCTTTGCGAAGCCGCTACGGTTTCGGGGCTGGGACCGCTCCGCCTTGCCGCGCGACTCGCTCATCGTGGATCTTGATCAGTTCGCGAAAGCCGATTCGGTCATAACGCGGGCGGGGCTGTATTCCCCAATCATCTCTCGCGGTGTGTTGGCCTGCTGCTTCGGGGGCGCCGCCGAACGGCGGACCGCTGATCGGGTACGGCTGGAGGCACTCCAGCGTCTCGTTGGAATAACGGACTTTGAGCAACTCGCTACAGATCTGGGTGAGAGACAACGTGGGCCACCCGTACCACACGGCGATCACTGGCACCGTGAGCGAACCCTCGATCACCAACCCGAAAAGACAGACGTACAGGCCTCGCTTCAGCCATGTGTGCATCCGCGCCCACACAGGCGCTGTGCCGGGCGGCAGCGACTCGGCCGATGCCGCGCTTACCAGTGGTTCAGACACTGTGACCCTCCCCGGGATCTGCTAGTCCGAGAAGATTTCCCGGTTGACGGTGTGCAGGTAGGGAATTGCGAGAAACGGCGTGATGTAGAAAATGTTGTAGGCCCACCAGGCAATCACCGGAAGTCCGACCGCCGCGTAGCGGACGTCGGCATACAGCGTCATGTTGAAGATGTAGCCGGTCCACACCACCACGCCGAACCAGCACGTCACGATGATCCATTGGTGCCCCCAGCGCCTCATCTGTAGGAAGCCGATTGCCGCGGCCATCCGCATGGGGAAGGCGATCAGCACGCAGACAAGCACCCATGCCTTCTCGCCGGGAGCGCCGGCGCCTCCGATCCAGAGTTCGTTGTAGTGCCAGAAGTACCCCGCGTCCATCAGGTTGCCCCAGGCCGTGAACACCGTGCGGGTTATCAGCGCATGGTTGGCGAAAAGGTCGAGCGCCCAACCGATGCTGTTCAACGCCGCGTCCAAGATGATGACGTAGCCGATGAGGGTGACCATCAGTGGGCGAACCGAGAGGCCCGCTCGTTGCGCGTTACGCAACAGGTATAGGCCGCGCAAGAACAAGGGAAGTCCGATAACTCCGAGCACCAAGGTGCCCATCAGGGCTGTCCCGGCAGTCAGCCAGAGGTCGGCCCGCCGTTGGGCTGCGTGGCTCTGTCGTTCGTGTTCGTCCAGGGTTGGCGACGCGGGCGCGAGCGCGGCACGAGAAAGTCTCATCGGCTCACCAGTTCCTGGTCAGCAGCATCGAGAGCTGGATGAGGAACATCGTCAGCAGCAGGCCGTATATCCAGACCTGGAACACGATGAGCGCTCGTCGACGCCGGCGGTCCTGATCTTCCATTGCGCTGTGTCCTCCTACCTTTCGAGGACGGCATTCTGATAACGGACGATCAGAAGGTGCCGATGTTCGAGAGCATCCAGTAGAAGAAAGCGACGAGTCCGCAGATGACTCCCCAGGTGACGATCATCCGTAGCAGTTCTTCGATCACAGGGAGCGCTCCCGTCACGGCGGCAACAGTGGAAATGTATATTTCCGCGTGATGCTATCACCGTTCTCACTAACTGAGAGTGAGTATTCTACGCTTCGGCCAGCTGGGCCAATTCGCGCTTGACCACCTTGCCGACGTCGTTGCGGGGCAGCTGCTCAACGAAGATGATCCGTGCGGGAACGCGGTAGGGAGTCAGGTGCTCGCGGCACCATGCGATCAGCGCGTCCTCGGATACCTCGTCATCGCTGCGCGCGACGAAAGCCCAGGGAACCTCGCCGAGGCGTTCGTCGGAAATCCCCACCACGGCTGCCTCGCGGACCCCGTCGGCGGAGAGCAGGACATCTTCGACGGTGCCGGGAAAGACCTTGAGCCCACCGCGATTGATCATGTCCGACACCCGACCGTCGAGCCACAGGAATCCGTCGTCATCGAACCAGCCCAGGTCACCGGTGTGAAACCAGCCGTCGTCGGTGAGCCGATCGAGAAACGCCGCATCGATCTTGCGTGCCGCTGTCGTCGGGGTGCGAACCATCACTTCGTCTTCTGTGATCGCGACATCGATGCCGGGCAGCGGTCGTCCGACCGACCCGAGTTTGGTTTCGCCCCAATCGCGGGCATCGGCCGCCGACCAGCCGACGACTTCTCCGCCGAGTTCGGTTTGGCCGTAGGAGTTCAGGACGATGACACCGAACTTGTCGCGGAACCGGGCCGCCTGCACAGGGGACAGGGGAGCGGTAATCGATCGCACGATCTTCAGGGGGGCCAGGTCGGTGACCGAGTCGTCGTGCAGCACCATCGTCAGCGCGGCCGGCGGTAAGACCGTGGAGCGCAACTGGTGTCGCTTGACCAGTGCCGCGAAGTCCGTCGCGGAGAACCGGTCCATCAGGACGACGCCGGAGCCGGCGCGAAAGGCGAACAGCACCTGGTAGATACCGGCCCACAACGACAACGACAGCGGCACCAGATTCGGCATGGGGGATCTCTTGGGCTTGCTGCCGGCGGGTTTGGAGCCACGCAGTTTTTCCAGCAGGCGGTCGATGAGATCGAGCACCGTGCTGTGCCGCAGCGGGACTGGTTTGGGTGGTCCGGTGGTGCCGGACGTGAACTGCAACAGCGCGACATCGTCTTCGTAGGATCGCGCATCGCCGGGCTGGCGTGATGATCCGACGGTAGCCCACGCCAGCGCCTCTCCGGCGACGATCGGCAAGTCGAAGCTCGAGAACCGTTGTGCGAGTTCGGGGGTAGTGATGACGGCAACCGGTCGCAATGTCGCAATCTGGGTGACGATTTCGGCATCGGCGGCCCGAGGGTTCAGCGGCGTGTAGACGCCACCGGCGCGCCACGTGCCGAACAGCGCGGCGATAGTGGTGGCGTCGTTGGGCAGCATGGCCGCCACCACCTGCCCGGCGTGCAGACCCCCTTGGGCCAGCAGCGCGCCGAGTTGATCTGCGCTGGACGCCAATTCGTGGCGCGAAACATCAGCGCGCAGCGTATGTACTGCGACGTCGGGCAGGCCGTTAAGCAGCTCGGCGAGACTCACGAGTTATTCTCCAGCGGAGCCCACTTCGGAGTCCGCTTGTCTGCAAAGGCCAGCGGTCCCTCGTTCTGGTCCGGATGCCCCCACATCGATGTCAGATGCTTCGCACCCTCACGGCATGCATCGGTGAGACCGAGTTCCAATGCACCCCACAGTGCTCGCTTGGTGGCGCGCATCGCCGCAGGGGAATTGCGCGCGATCTTCTCGGCGAGTTCCTGCGCGACCTCACGCAGTCGGTCGGGCGGGTCGACGACCTGGCTGATCATGCCGAGCTCGTACGCGCGTTGAGCGCTGAGCCGTTCGTGGCTGCCCACCAGCGCCATCCGCAGCACGGCTTCCGCGGGCATCTTGCGCATCAGCGCGATGGTCTCCAGGGCGCTGACCTGACCGATTGAGACGTGCGGATCGACGAAGCTGGCATCTGACGATGCGATGACGACGTCGGCATCGGCCACCCAGTGCAGTCCGCCACCGGCGCACACACCGTTGACGGCGGTGATGACCGGCTTGTCGACATTGCAGTGCCACGCGGTCAGCTTCAGATCGAGTGTTCGCATGGTCTCCTGGAACTGCAGCACAGCCTCGCCATCGAGCTCCTCGACGTCGGCGCCCACCTGGAAAGCGCGTCCGTTGCCCGTGTGCACGATCACGCGAACATCGGGGTCGGCGTTCAATTCCGCCCAGGCTCTGGGGAATTCTTCGCGCATCGCAGCGTCATAGGCGTTGAGGCGCTCTGGTCGGTCGTTGATGATCCATCCGACCGGCCCGTGCCGTTCGACGATCAGTCGCTGATATGTCATGAAACCTCCACTGCGTCCGACACCGGGTGCCACTGGGGTATGCGCTTCTCGCGCCACGCCCGGACACCCTCGCCATGGTCGGGATGGTTGCGCAACCGCCAGATCTCATCAGCGGCCTCGCTGCGAGCCTGCGCCATACCAACTTCCAGGGAACGCCACAGCGCCTTTTTGGTGGCCCGCATCGCCGTCGGCGAATTCGCGGCAATTGCGGTGGCGAGCCGGCACGCGGCTGCGCGGAGTTCCTCGCCCGAGACAACTTCGGACACGATTCCCAATTCGTAGGCGCGCTGCGCGGTAATGCGTTCACCCTTGCCGCTCAATGTCATCCGAGTGATCGCTTCCATGGGGGATTTGCGCAGTAGGGTGATCGCCTCGTAAGCGACGGCCTGGCCGACCGAGACGTGTGGGTCGACGAACGACGCTTCTTCGGCGGCGATCACGATGTCGGCGTCGGCCACCAGATGCAGACCGCCGCCGGCGCATACCCCGTTGACAGCCGCGATCACCGGCTTCCATACCCCGCAATGCCACGAAGAGATCTTCAATTCCGCGTCCCGGGTCCGGCGTGAGTGGCGCCGCATCGCCTCTTTGTCGCGCGCCACCTGTACCACGTCCATGCCGGTGCAGAATGGCTTGCCGTTGGCGGTGTTGACGATCACCCGGATGGTGGGATCGGCGTCGAGTTCGGCCCACGCGGCCTCGAGTTCGTCGAGCATCTGCGAGTCGAAGGCGTTGCCGGCGTCGGGCCTGTTCAAGATCAGCCAGCCGATTCCGTCGGATTTCTCCACCACGAGACGCTGGTAGGTGCTCACGAGCGCGGGATATCCTTCCAGGGCTTGCCTTTCCACGGGTCAGGCTCCTTGGGCAAGCCGAGTACTCGCTCGCCCAGGATGTTTTTGTTGATGTCCGTGGTCCCGCCCTCGGTGCCGTTGGCGAGACTGCGCATCATTCCCTGGACGTCGCGCGGCAGCGCATCGGGGTCGTCGGTGGCCGGCCAGGCGATCGCCTCGGTGCCCAGCAGATCGACCACTAGGTCCTGTATCTGCTGGTTGAGCACGGCCTGGTGCACCTTGCCGATCGACGATGCCGCCCCGGGCGATTGGCCAGCCGAAAGGGCTGCGCGCACACGGGCGTTCGTCCAGCCGCGGATCTGCTCCTGCGCCCACAAACGCATGACCTTGTTACGGATCACCGGGTCGCTCCATTTCCCGGTCTGCTTCGCCAGCGTGATCAGGCGCTCGGCGCCGGAGCCGCCGAGGCGACCCATGCCCCCGGACCCGGAGCCGGAAACCATCTGTCGCTCGCTGGACAAGGTCGAAGCGCTGACCCGCCACCCGTCGTTGACGTCACCCACCCGGTGAGCATCGGGGACGCGCGCATCGTCGATGAAGACCTCGTTGAATTCGGCTTCTCCGGTGATCTGACGCAGTGGTCTGACCTGTACGCCTGGTTGATGCATGTCGAGCAGGAAGTAGGTGATGCCCTTGTGCTTGGGCGCCTCTGGATCGGTTCTGGCGAGCAGGATTGCAAAGTCGGCCTGGTCGGCCCACGTGGTCCAGACCTTCTGCCCATTGACGACCCAGGTGTCACCATCGCGGACCGCGCGCGTTGCCAACGAAGCCAGATCGGAACCGGCGCCCGGTTCGCTGAACAGCTGGCACCACTTTTCCTCGTTGCGCACGATCGGCGGCAGGAATCGCAACCGCTGTTCTTCGGTGCCGTGGCTGAACAGAGCCGCAGCAGCGTTGTTGAGGCCCAACGGATTGAGCCGCGTCAAACGCAGCGGGCCCAGCACGTGTTCGATCGCGCGGGCGACCTCGTTGCCGATCCCGAGGCCCCCATGTTCGCGCGCCCACGTCGGTACGACGAGGCCCGACGCGGCGAAGGCGGGATACCACCGCCGGTAGTCCTCGGGGGTGCGTACTGCCCGCAGGGCGGCTGGGCTCTGGGCCGCCGCGGTCCGCCAGGCGTCGGGTACCTCGGCATCGACCCATTGCTGTACCGCGGCAACGGCATCGTCCGCACTGGTGGTGTCGGTGATCGGCAGTGTCATCATCGACCCTGGAACTTCGCGTCACGCTTGTCGCGAAAGGCCGCTAGACCTTCCTTGAAATCCTCACTGCGGCTGGATAATTCGAGTGCTAAAGCTTCGTTCTGCAGATGGCGATCGAGGTCGAGGCCGTTGCCACTCTGCAACAGCCACTTGGTGAGCCCCAGTGAGACAGTGGGCGCGTCGCTCAACTGGGTGACCAAAAGCTCTGCGGCTGAAGCTAACTCACTGTCCGCAACTGCAGCGTGGATGATGCCCCAATCGGCTGCTGTCGCTCCGGTGATCTCTTGGCCGAGCATGAGCAACTGTCGGGTGCGCACCAATCCGATGAGTCGCGGCAAGAGCCACGTCGCACCACTGTCAGGGGTGAAACCCCGTGCCATGAACGGCTCCCAAAAGCGAGCGTCGTCGGCGGCGATGCAGAAGTCCGACGCCATCGCGATGTGGAATCCGAGGCCGGCCGCCCAGCCGCGAACCACCGCGACAATCGGCACCTGCGTCTCGAGGAGTAACGGGATGAGCCGGTTGGCTTTGTTCGGCAGGCGGCGCTGGGTGCTGCCCACCCTCGGTTTGCGCTCGGAACGGGCGTTGTTGGCCACCAAGTCGGATCCGGCGCAAAAGTCCGGTCCCTCACCGTCGATCCGGATAACACGCACCGACTCGTCAGTGCCGGCAGCGGCCAGGTGCGCGATCATCGCGTCCAGGACGACGTCGTTGATTGCGTTTCGGCGGTCGGCGCGATCCAGGGTCAGCTGCAGGACGGGACCGTCGTGCTGGGCGCGAAGGCCCGGGACACTGGCGTAGGTCATGGCCTCAACGCTCGGCAAACTGTGCCGATACGGCTGTGAGCAGTTCCGTCAGATTGGTCGCTCGGCCGGGTGGATCAGGCAATCGAACGGGCCCGCGTTCGTGGCTGGGCAGGAGAATCGAGGCGTGACCGGGAGACGTGATTTGGCCGCGGTGGTTTGTTGCCGCGAGTTCGAGATCGACGGCCGGGCGATCACCCTCAGCAAGGTATTTGCGGACTACCGTTCCGGTGATGGTGTGGAGGTCACCGACATAATTGAAAAGCCGGAACTCGCAGTCGAGCTTCCATAGCCATGCGTCGTCCCCCATCCAGTCGGTGCACAAATGGATGAGCCAGGTTTCGCGCATCCGCCCGTAGTCGAAGGTGGTGGGATTGCCGGCATTTCGCGCCGCGTCCGGCTCCCAGTGCACCCGCTGCTGAACATCGGGGACACCGTGCTCATTGGGGGTGTAGAAACGGGGAATGCGCTGCCGGTTGCGCCACGCGAGCCGTAGCGGCCGCACGCCGTACATGCCGGTCCCCATTCCGACGTGCCAGCAGACCATATCGGTCACCGTTAGCGGACCCTTGGTCAACGGGCCAACCTCGTCGCCCTCTTCGACGTCTTCCCACCATCGTGGTTCACCGCCGCGCGGCGCCTCGCGTGCCAATCTGTCGTCGATCTCGGCGATCTCATCAGGTGTCCACGACTTCAGTTCGACGGCTTCATACTTCTTACGACCGCGTGCCTTGCTGCGCTCCGTCCGGATCATGTTGCGGTACTGGCCGCCCAGGATGACGCCTTCGTCGTCGCGGAACACTTGCGCGGACCATTCGTGGACGGCGCGCTCGGCGAATTCGCTACTTTTGTCCAGTGCCGCGACAAGAGCGTTGCGGCGGAAGATCCGATGATTCGCCCGCAGCGGCGCCCACCACTCGCGCGACGACGATGCATAGAACGCATGAACGCCGCGCAACGGATCACCTTTGGTCAACACCCGGTCGTCCTCGGAGAGCACGGTCACCTCGTCCTCACCGATGAGAGTGTCACCGCCGACAAGGGCGGGCGGCGCGATCGACTCGCCCCACACGGATTTGGCGGCGTACTCCGGATCGGTCCACAGCGGGTTGGCGTCTCCGTAGCTTTCGGCTACGTGCCGGAAGCTGTCCTCGTTCGGGCGAAAGTAATGCGGCGGCTGAGTGTGAGGGACAGCGATGCCGATGGTGGCGCGCAACCGGGCCAGTCCCTCGTCGGTAATCTGACCGCTCTCAGACATGGAAATTAAGATACCCGAAAAGCGGAAACGCCGTTAACGCAGGATGGGAAAATGAGCCAAGAGGCAATCGGCATCGTTGTAGTCGTCGATGACAACGGAGTGCAGCGAATTACGATCGACCGCCCGGAAGTCGGAAATTCGTTGTCGCCCTTGGCGCGTGACGCGCTGACCGATGCGTTCGTGCGGGCAAACAATGATCCTGGCGTTCGTGCTGTCCTGTTGAGTGCAACAGGTGATCGGCACTTCTGCGCGGGGGCGGGATTAGCGCCACAGACACAGGAGTCAGGAGCCTCCCCGAGCCCGGTCGCCGAGCGGCGTCCGGGCGACATCGCTCGCATGCTCCAGCAGGGGTGGCAGCGGTTGGTGGCGTCCATCTTGGACTGTGACAAGCCCGTGGTCGCTGCGGTCAAGGGAACTGCTGCGGGTGCTGGAGCGAGTCTGGTGTTAGCATGCGATCTGGTCGTCATGTCCAGCGACGCAAGGATTGTCGAGGCGTTCGTGCACCGCGGGATCTTGCCGGATTCCGGTGCCATACACCTGCTGACGCGGATCGTGGGGCTGCGAAAGGCTACCGAATTGCTGATGCTCGGTGAGCCTGTCGACGCTGCCACCTGCGAGAGGCTGGGGCTGGTCAACCGCGTGACCGCGCCTGAGGACACCGATGCACTCGCGGACGAGATCGTCGGACGTCTCGCCGCCGGGCCGACGGTGATGCTGTCGCTGACCAAGCGGTTGTTGTCGGTGTCGTCGGAGTCAGGGCGTGACCGTGCGTTCGAGGAGGAGGCGTGGGCGCAGGAGGTGGTGTCGCGCACCGCTGACCTGCAAGAGGGTCTGAAATCCTTCGCTGAGCGCCGTGATCCGAACTTTCAAGGTCGTTGACGGTCACGCCTTGGTTGGGCCGCCCCGGATGGTGAAGGTCGAGCTGTCATCGATTCGATCGATGGAGTCGGCGACGGTCTCCGCAGTAAGCGCACCGTCCTCGATGCCCTTGGTGACCCCGATGAAGACACGCGAGACTTTCCCGCCACCGACCGAATAGATATGTGCCGTGCGATCGCAACTGCGGTGCGACAGGTATACGACTACCGGGGTGACCAGTTCGGGGTCCATGGCCTTGCCGGCGTCTCCCATGATGTTCTCGGTCATCCTGGTACGCGCGATTGGTGCGATCGCGTTGATCGCGATGCCGTTGCGCTGTCCTTCGATCGCCAGGACGTGCATCATCCCGACCAGGCCCATCTTCGCCGCGCCGTAGTTTGCCTGACCGAAGTTGCCGAAAAGACCGGTGCCAGAGGTGGTTTGCACAATACGGCCGTAGTTCTGCTCACGCATGATCGGCCATACCGCGCGGGTGACGTTGAACGTGCCCGCGAGGTGAACCTCGATGACCGCGTCCACCTGTTCAGCAGTCATGTTTTTGAACGCAGCGTCGCGCAGGATCCCCGCGTTGTTGACCAGGATGTCGACCCGCCCAAACGCCTCCATCGCGGCCGCCACGATCGCCGCGCCCCCGCGATCAGTGGCGACGGAGTCGCCGTTGGCTATTGCGGTGCCGCCGGCCGCGGTGATCTCGTCGACGACGCTCTGGGCTGCTGAGGTCGACGCGCCGCTGCCGTCTACTGCGCTACCCAGGTCGTTGACCACGACGCGTGCACCGCGCCGAGCGAGTTCCAGCGCGTGGCAGCGGCCTAGCCCACCGCCGGCGCCGGTCACGATGGCCACCTGATTGTCGAAAGTCATTGACTCCATGGGTGAGAGGTTACATTTACCCAATAGAGAACCATCATTTGCATCGGAGGACACGTTGATGGATGGCCCGACCGAGTTGCTGCGATCAGCGCACAGGCGAGCCGAAGAGTTGCGGTCCCGCTACCGTGCCGCGGGTTTGTGGACCGCCGAGCCCGTTGACCTGGTGCGGTCTGCGGCGACGGGACACCCCACCCGGCTCGCCGTTGCGGATCGCGGCGCCGAACTGACGTACGGCGAACTCGACGAGCGCGTCGACGCCGCGGCGCGAGCGATGCTCGACGCCGGTGTCCGCGCAGGTAGCGCCATTGTGCTGGTGGTGGAAAACGACGTGGACTCGGTTGTGATGGTCCATGCGGCGCTGCGAATCGACGCGGTGCTGCTGGTTGTTCCCCGAAGCGCCGGGGCTTCGCAGGTTGCCGATGTCCTCACGCGCACAGGCGCACAGTTCGGGGTTGCACCGAACTGGACCACGATCGCCGAGCCTGAACTAGCGGGGAGCTGTCGATGGATCCTACCGAATGGTGAGGGCGGGCAGGTGGAGTCTGCCCCGGTCCTGAGCCCGGTGAGGTCAGCCGATGAGCCGTCGTTTGTCCTCTACACGTCGGGCACCACGTCTCGGCCCAAGGGGGTCATTCACTCGCTCAGCACGCTGGCCAAGGCGTCGGCAAATTACATCGCGGCAGCTGGTCTGGTCCCAGACGACCGGATCTTCTTGATCAGTCCGTTGGCGTCGGTCACGGGAGTAGTGCAAGCCCTGTTCATCGGTCCGATGCTTGCGATACCGGTCATTCTCGAGAATCACTGGGACCCGGTGGGGACGTGCGATCTACTCGTCGACTCCGGCGCGACCTGGTACGGCGGCCCCGACCGGCTGCTGAACAGGATGCTCGACGAGGCGGCTGAGCGTCGCGCCGACATCGCTCTGAGGGCGGTCTATCTTGGCGGCACGATGCTCGACCGGCGCATCGTGGAACGGATCGAAGACGATTTCGGAATCGTGGTCATGCGGGCTTACGGCTCCTCAGAGATCCCGGTGAGCACGTCAGGTCTGCGCAACGAGTCCCGCGACGTGCGCCACGGCGACGATGGGGTGCCGCTCGACGACGTCGACGTACGCGTCGGATCGGCGTCCGAACCGACCGAGTGTTGCGTCAAGGGCCCGCATGCCTTTCTCGGGTATATCGACGCCGATGACGACGGGCCCGCGTTCGACGGAGAGTGGTTCCGCACTGGTGACGTGGCAGAGATCGTCGATGGCCGGGTGCGAATCATCGGACGTATCAAAGACATCGTGATTCGCAACGGACTGAAGATCCCGGCCGCCGAGGTGGAAGAGGCCGTAGCGAGGATCAGCGGAGTGCGCGAATGCGCCGCCTATTCCGTCGCCGACAGCACCACCGGTGAGCGGCTTGCCATGGCAGTCGTGCTCGATCCCGACATCGAACTGTCGCTCACCGATGTCGCCAGCGCGCTCACCTCGGAGGGTCTGCCGAAATACAAACTGCCGGAGGAGTTGGTGTTGTGGAGCGACCCGCTTCCGGTCAACGCCAACGGCAAGGTCGACCGCAACAGACTCGGCGCCCGGGCGGACGGCCGGCCGCGCCTGCTCGCCGAGCGCCTCGCCCGTTCCGGGCGCTCCCGTGACTCGGCTTAGAACATGTTGGTCAGGTACAGCTCCAGGGACTGAAAGAGGCTGTCGAACGCGCCGCTGCTGGCGAGCCCGTGTTCGACTGCGCCGATGAGTGCGTCGAGGGTGTTGATGTTGCCGGAGATGTCGATTTGGGTGAGGTCGCCGTCGATTGAGGTGGTGGCGTCGGCGATTTCGGTGGGTGTCAGCCCCAGATAGGCGGTGTGTGTGGTGAACACGTTGATGAAGGCGTTCATCAGACCGCCCGCCGTGAAGTCTTGTTGGAAGTCGGCGATGCCGTCGCCGTCGAGTGTGTAGATCGTTGTCGGATAGAGGTCGTTCGGCGTCACGTGTTCCACGGCGCTGTCCATCCCGAGCGCGTTGAGGATGGCGTTTTCCTGGCTCGAGCCGTGGCCATAGACCAGGTCGAGGTCTGGCACCAGGTTGGGCCCTATTCCGCTGGGGAGGGAGGGGTCGCCGATGAACACGAAGTGCAGATCGGCGCTGGGGATGCCCTCTTGGGCGAGTCGTGTCATGGCGATCGATTCCGCGGTGGCGCTTTGAGAGTAGCCGAAGATCGTCAGCGGGTGCTCGGCGTCGAAAGCGCCTGGGTTGGCATCGAATTCGTTGCGCACGGCGAGGACGACGTCGTCTGCGTCGGTGACACTGCTGGGGCCCTGCTGGAACAATTCGGGCGTCGTCAGCACCTGCAACGGCGCCGCACATGGGTCGGTTGCGACCATGTCGCAGACCGTCGAGGAGGTCGCGCCACCGTCGAAGCCCAGCGGATGCAGGTAGAGGTTTTCGGCAGCCTGGGCGAAGGAGAGAGACGGGGTCGGCTCGCCGGTGCCGCCGAGGATGATGGCGGTCTCGCTGCCCCAGAGCGGGCCGTCGGCGTCGCCGAACGCGACTGCCGCCGTCAGCATCGACGTCAGCACCATCACGGCGCCGCCGGTACCCGCCAGCAGCCCGACCCGCCACCAATCAGACGCATGACGACTCATGTGCGACTCCTCCAGTCTCGTTCGGATGGATTTTCCGAAAATACACGAATCGCGGCGAATGTATCATTTTTGTGCTGTAGGTGGCGCATGTTTGGAGAAACGAAGTCCGACAGGCCAACAGCGCCACGGTGACGCGGGTGGCCGACCCAGTTCCGTGTTACAACCGTCCTGAGTCTGCTGCTCGGCATTGTTGCTAACAGCGAAAACGCTGACGTAGCAAGACATTACATCGAGGTCTTCGTTCTTCCCGCTATCATTAGGGACCCGCCCCAGCCGCGTACGGTGTTCCTCGGGCTTGACAACCGCTAATTAGCTGTTGGCCGGTACGAACACTGGGACGACAAACCCGTCGTCATTCTCGCGGAAGGCGATCACCAGTTCCAGGTCTGGGCGTAGATCGTCGCCGCTGCAATCGTCCACCACCGTCATCAGCCGTGGCCCCTCGAGGAGGTCCACCATCGCCAACACGTAGGGCACACGGGAGTCAAAGGGCGGGCCATTCTGATGGATCACGCTCCAGGTGTAGAGCCGTGCGCGTCCGCTGGCCGGCGCCAGCTCGACGTCGTCGCCCCAGCAATGCGGACAGAAAGGCCTCGCGTACAACGAGTTCCGGCCGCAGCTCCGGCAGGCGTTCACCATCAGAGTGCGGTCCTGCACCGCGGACCACCACGCTTGCCCGTCCGTGTCGATCGTGGGCCGGTCAGGAGTCGTCATTACTGCCTCCCGAGAATCATGGTGGCGCTGTGGGTGAAAAAGCCGCCCATGGCATGTACGCATGCCAAGTTCGCGTCATCGACTTGGCGTGGTCCGCATTCCCCGCGCAGTTGCCTCACGGCCTCCACCATGAGGAACATTCCGCGCATCCCGGGGTGACATGACGCCAACCCGCCGCCATCGGTGTTGGTGGGCAGCGCCCCGCCGGGTCGTAAGGCGCCCGACCCGATGAAGGACCCGCCCTCGCCTTTGGCGCAAAAGCCGAGGTCTTCCACGGTCAACAGGACGGTGGAGGTGAAGGAGTCGTAGAGCTGGCATACATCGATATCGCCCGGACCGACGCCGGCCTGCGCGAACGCCCGCGGACCAGACCGCGCCGCCGCCGACGTGGTGAAATCGGGCCACTGACTCATGCTGACGTGCGACGTCGCATCGGCGGCGCCGAGAATCCAAACCGGTTCCTTCGCGCAATCTTTCGCCACCCGCTCGCTGGCAAGCACGACCGCGCCGCCACCGTCGGTGCGCAAGCACACGTGCTTCGACGTGAACGGGTCCGCCAACATCGGCGCGGCCGCGACGTCGGCAACTGTGATGCGGTCCCGTTCAAATGCGTTCTCATTCAACGACGCCCACTCGTGGGCGGCGACTGCGACTTCGGCCAGCTGCTCGACGGTGGTCCCGAATTCAATCATGTGACGCCGCGCCGCCATGGCGTACTTGGCGATCAAGGTGGCACCGTAGGGCGCCTCATACTGCAACACGCCTCCGGTGCCCATCGCCGCAGCAGAGGTGCGAATCTGACGCTTGACGTCAGAGCGAGCGGTCGAACCGTAGGTCAGCAGAGCAACCTCGATTTCCCCCGCCGCGATCGCCGACGCGGCGTGGCCGGCCATCACCTCCCACGACGATCCACCGACATTCGTCGCGTCGACCCAGGAGGGTTGCAGGCCAAGGTATTCGCTGACTTCCACCGGGGGCAGTAGCGATCCGTGACCCCCGAAACCGTCGATGTCGTCTTTGGAGAGACCGGCGTCCGCGACGGCGCGCCGCGACGACTGCGCCATCAGTGCCATCGCGGTCTTATCAGGAACGCGTCCGCAATCGGAGAGGGCTGCGCCCACAATGGCGACGCGGTTCGACGGCATAGCTAATGGTTATCACATCAGAGCCGGCGCCGATAATGACCGTTGACGATATCGTGGAAACAGCATTCTCGGTCCGCTACGGTTAAGCGCATGGCGGCGGCGCTGAGGGATGCATTGCGGGGCGAAGCGCTTGTCCTGTGTCTCGCGCTGCTGAATTCACGCACTCCGGAGGTGCCCGCGATCGCGGCGGCCAGTGGGTATGACGCCGTCTACGTCGACCTCGAGCACACAGCAACGTCGCTGGAGACAGCGCAGATGTTGTGCGCAACCGCGGCCGGTGCCGGAATCGCCGGCCTGGTGCGCGTGCCGTCGCACGATCCCAGCGTCATCGCACGGGTGTTAGACGGTGGTGCAGTGGGAATCATTGTCCCACACGTCAATTCGAAAGAAGAGGCAGAGGCGGTCGTTCAGGCTGCGCGCTTTCCCCCGATCGGGCATCGGTCGATTTCCGGCCCCAACGCGGTGAGCGGATATCAGCCGCGGGCAGCAGATGAATTGGTGGAGTTGCTGGAACGACGCACGGTGGTCGCCGTGATGGTCGAAACGCCCGCGGCGGTCGAGGCATCTGACGCGATCGCCGCAGTCGAGGGGGTCGACATGATCCTGGTCGGTCCGAGCGATCTGACCGCAGAGATGGGTATTCACAGGCAGTATGAGAATGCTCATTTCCATCGTGCAGTAGAATCGGTCGCGGCGGCTTGTCGTGATCACGGCGTGGCGCTCGGGATAGCCGGAATAAAGTCTCTTGACCTGCTGAATCGTTTCGTGGGCCTGGGATTGCGATTCGTCTCGGCGGGAACTGACGTCGGGATGATGACCGAGGCGGCTACCGCCCGTGCGCGCGCGCTCCGTGGGCTCGAGGGGCCGCAACGAGAACCCTCGTGATCAGTCCCAACCGATAGCTTCGCAGCGACGTCGACAAGACCTGGAGGACCGGATGCCCACCGCCATCTACACCGAACCCGTTGCCGATTCAATGGCGTGGACCGGGTCGGACTTCGCGAGCAAGGAAGACTTCGCGTTCGACCTGTCGAAGCGCAATGTGGCTGCGCTGGAATCAATTCTGGCCAAGACTGCTCATAAGGACCGGGATGAGATCACCCCCGAAGACGCTCGGCACCCAGACCTCGACGACGATCTGGGCCGGCTATACCACGACTTGATGTACGGCAAAGGGCTGGCGTGCGTGCGCGGCTTTCCCGTCGAGCAGCACGCCATTGAGGATCTCGAACGCATCTACTGGGCGTTCTGCACGCACCTCGGTTACCTGGTGTCGAACAACTCATTCGGCCACCGGATGGTGCGCGTTCAGGAGGAGATCCTGCCCGGGGGCGTGCAACCCGCGCGCGGCACCAAGTCCCGCGCGGAACTGGCCATGCACAACGATGCGGCCGACATCTTGTCGCTGCTGTGTGTGTACCCGGCGGCACAGGGCGGGGAGAGCCAGTTTGCCAGCGGACCCGCGGCCCACAACCGGATCCTTGCCGAACGCCCGGACCTGCTCGAGGTCCTCTACCAGGGATTCCCACACCACCGACGCAGCGAACAACCCGATGATCAGCCCGACGTCACGCCCTACGACGTCCCGGTGTTCTCTCAGATCGACGGGCGAATCTGCATCAACTTCACCTACAGCAGCATCCTGCCGGCGATGAAGACACTCGGCCGCGAATTCACGCCGCAACAAGAGGAGGCGGTCGAGCTGCTCCGCAACATCCTCGTCGAGCAACAAGTGGAATTCCGTTTGGAATCGGGGGAAGCGGCGGTTGCCAACAACTTCGCGATGTGTCATTCCCGGTCTGACTTCGTCAGCAGTAACGATCCCAAGAAAGCACGCTGCTTCCTGCGTGCGTGGATGGAAGTTCCGCTCGCGGATCGTAGACTGCCGCTGGGCCGCGAGTACTTCCACATGGAAAATAAAGACCTGCGTCTCGGATACGACGTGGTGCCCGGTCGTGACGGCACGATTGCACGCAACGACTACCGCAACGTCGACCCGGCACTTGCCGACATGTTCAAGGCGGCGCAGGCGAAACCCAAGGCGCGGCCATGACGGCCGGTGCACCAGCAGGCGCCCACCAGAGATGACCGACGCGCCACGACCGCGATTGGTCGTTGAGCGGTGGACTGACCCCGCCGCCGGAGATGTCCTTGCGCAGTCCGATATCGACATCATCGGTCTCGACCTGACGGCGCCTGCCGAACAAGGTTGGGCAGCACTGGAATCTGCGCATGGTTATCAAGTCGCCACGCGAACCGACGTCGCCCGCGTCACCGACGGCGCCCAGTGGTTGGCCGGAGAGTCACTAATCAAACGCTGCCCGTCCCTGCTCGCGGTCTGTTCGGCCGGGGCCGGCTACGACGTCATTGACGTCGATGCGTGCACGCGCGCCGGGATAGCGGTGTGCAACAACTCCGGGCCGGGGGCCGAGGCTGTGGCCGAGCACGCCCTGGGGTTCATGCTCGACCTCGCCAAGAAGATCACCGTGTCCGACCGAGCATTGCGCCGCGGGCCGCTCGGAGATCGGATGGTGTTGCGGGGAAGTCAGCTATTCGGCAAGACCCTCGGCGTCGTCGGACTCGGCGCCATTGGCGGCCGACTGGTCGAGCTGTGCGCACCATTCGCCATGGAGGTCTTGGTCTTCGATCCCTACGTCGATCAAGCGGCTGCCGCGATGCGCGGTGTCCGGCAGGTGAGCCTTGACGAGCTCATCGAGCGCTCGGACTTCGTCCAAGTGACGTGCCCACTCACGAAGGAAACCCGCGGGCTCATCGGAAAAGAGCAGTTCGCCGCGATGAAGCCGACTGCCTTTTTCATCACCACAGCCCGCGGGCCCGTGCACGATGAGACGGCACTGCTCGACGCACTCGTCACAGGTGAAATTGCGGGGGCGGGCCTCGATGTGTTCCACGAAGAGCCCCCCCGGCACGACAACCCGCTGTTGCAGCTCGACAACGTCGTTGCCACACCGCACACCGCCGGCATCACCGTAGAGGCCGCGCGCGATATCGCCATCGCGACCGCGACGCAATGGCAGACGATCTTCGATGGCCAGATGCCACCGCGCCTGTTGAATCCGGATGTCTGGCCCCGGTACTGCGAGAGATTCCACGAGATCCTGGGTGAGTATCCGACTGTCCGCGTCGCGACAGCCCCGTCGACGCACTAAGAGAAGGGCCCCGATCAGGTGACACGCTACGAGACGATCGAGGTCGAGGTCAGGGATCACACCGCGTGTGTGACTCTCAACCGTCCCGAGGTGCTGAACGCGATCAACGACGAGATGATCGCGGAACTCGGTGCGGTGTACGCGGAAATCGAAGGCTCGCAAGATATCTGGACGGTGATCATCACCGGTGCCGGCCGCGCGTTATGTGTGGGAGCGGACGTCAACAAGGCCGCCGACCACGACGTGGAGAACGCAGCCGGCATCGACAACCAGGGCGAACCCATTCTCAGCTCGCTGCGGCAATGGGATGCACCGCAGGAAGCGACGCCACCGTGGTTGCAGATGACTAAGCCAATCATCTGCGCGGTCAACGGGATTGCGTGTGGCGCCGGCATGGACCTGGTGACGACCGCGGACATCACGATCGCCTCGGAGCGTGCCTCTTTGATGGACCCGCATGTCAGCATCGGGGTGACCTCCGGGCGCGAAGGAGTCCGGCTCGCCCGGATCCTGCCGCTGCCGATGGCGATGCGGCTGATTCTGATGGGCAAACACGAGCGACTCGACGCGCAGCGCGCCTACGATCTGGGCGTCTTCACCGAGCTGGTCGCGCACGACTCATTGATGACGCGGGCGTGGGAGATCGCCGAAATCGTGAATTCCAATGCGCCGCTGGCTGTCCGGGGTTCACGGATGGCTGTGCGCAAGGGGCTCACCCTGCCGATCTACGAGGCCGAGCTCCTCGCCGAGAACTATCGCATGAAGGTTGCGCTGACTAAGGACGCTATCGAGGGCCCGCGGGCCTTCTTGGAGAAACGCAAGGCTAACTGGCAGGCTCGGTAACGCCAGCGCGCTACACCATTCCGAAGAAGTTCTTGGCGTTGGTGGACAGCACTTTTCGCTTGGTCGCCTCGTCCAGGCCCTCAGTGGCTTTGTTGGCTACTTCGGTGCTGTGCGGCCAATTGGTGTCGTTGTGCGGGTAGTCCGTCTCAAACATCAGCTGGTCTTCACCGACCAAATCGAGAATCCGGAAAGCGACCGGATCACCGAACGTGGAAAACCATACCCGGCCGGGGACTTGGGTGCTCGGCGGCTCGGTCAGCAGCGGATGGATACCGCCCCAGGCCCGCCGGTCTTCCCAGACCTCGTCGACGCGTTGTAGGTAGTACGGGATCCAGCCGGCTTGAGCCTCGGCGAACGCGAGTTTGAGGTTGGGAAACTGCCTGAGCTTGCCGGAGAACAGCCAGTCGACCATGGCGATGGTGCAGTTGACGGCCATCAGCGCACTGGTGACGACATGCGGAGAGTCCGGGGAGGACTTGGTCAACGACGAACTCGACCCGATGTGCAGCATGATGCCGACCTGATTTTGTTCGCACGCCGCGAAGAACGGATCCCAGTAGCCGCTGTGAATGGACGGCAGATCCAAACGAGAAGGCAGCTCTGAGAAGCAGATCGCGTGCATGCCCTTTGCCGCGACCCGTTCGACTTCTTTCGCCGCCAGCTCGACGTCCCACAGTGGGATGATGCCCAAGGGGATCAGCCGGCCGTTCGAGCCGCCTCCCCACTCATCGATCTGGAAGTCGTTGTAGGCCTGGACGCAGAGCTTGGCGAGCTCCCTGTCCTTGCCGTACAGGAAGCGTTGACCGCAGAAGCGCACCAGGGTATTCGGGAAGCAGGCCGAGGCCTCGATGCCGGCAATATCCATGTCGGCCAGCCGATCCTGAACGCGGTAGCATCCCGGCCGCATCTCGTCGTAGGTGATCGGGTCGGTGGTGAGCTCGTCGATTTCATATCCAGCGGCCGCGCTGATGAGGGGAATCGGGATCACCGAGTCCTCGTAGTGCCAGATGTCGGCGTCGCGGCCCTCGTCGTCTTCGATGAATGCGACGTCGGACGTGACGGCTGGATTCATCCGTCCGCGGGTGCGGACGATCCGCGGACCGATCTCGCGGTAGCGTGCCGGCAGCCGGCTGGTCCACAGGTCGGCGGGCTCCACCAGATGATCGTCCGGCGAGACGATTCGGATGTCGACGCTCAAGGTTTCACTCCTTCGACACGGGCTGCGGCTCCAGCCTCGGCACATTGACTCGAACATTGAGAATGACCATTTCCACCGTACCGCACGAGACTGGCGCGGCGCTCCCGGGCGTGCATATGCGGCCGGCGGCACTGGGGCCTGACTCCAATCGGCGCATGGCGGTTAGGAGTTGGAGGCAAAGGCGACTGGCATGCGGCGGCTATACCGAAGAGTAAAACGGAAATCGGCACTTTTTAGGAGTGACAATCAACATACACGTGTAGGTAGAACGCGCATTTTGTTAGGCCGGCGCGGTATTCTGGCTGCACTATGCCTACAAAGAAGCCCGCCAGATCCGACGTTGACTCCGGCTTGGAATTGGTCGATGCCGAGGTCGAGGTGCCCGGGTCGTGGCAAGAGCGCACGATCGAGCGGCGATTGAGCACGGCTAGAGCGCGCGCTCTCGCGCGCAGTTCGCGATTCCTGGCCACTGCCCTCGAACTGGTTGAGGAGTCGGGAAAGGCCGACTTCACCATCCAGACGCTCATCGACCGGTCGAATCTGAGCCTGCGGGCGTTCTACCAACACTTCGCCGGCAAAGAAGAATTGATGTTGGCGCTTTACGAGAACGTCACGAGTCAGTTCACTGAGGACATCCGACAAGACGTCGCCGCGGCTGACGGGCCAATGGAGCAACTTGAGGCCTTTTGCCGCGGCGTACTATCCCGCGCGGAGTCGTCGGAGGCCGTGGGCGGCCGAGTCATGACGATCTACAACCTGAGCTTGGAGATCGAGCGGCCCGACGACTTCGCCAAGGTGTGGGAGCCGCATCTGAAGCTGCTGACGAAGATCCTCACTTCATGCGCTCGGGCGGGACTGGTGCGTACCGACCTGACGCCTGCGCAGCTCACCACTTTGATGAACACGACGCTTACGGCGCTGGCGCAGATCGGCGTCTTCCATCTGGGCGGCAAGAGTCCGAAGCTAACCGAGGATCAGTTGTGGGCGTGGTGCAAACAAGCGGTCACACCGCCTCTTCAGGCCAAGCCGACCCGCAAGACTGCGCCGCGCGCGACTTCGAACCGTCGGCCTCGAAAGCTAACGGGGTAGGCCGAGCCCACGCTGCGCAATGATGTTGCGCTGGACTTCGCTGGTCCCCGCGTAGATCGTGGTTCCCAACGAGAACCGTAGTGAATGCTCGATCCTCCCGCGTTCAGGAGCGGTCGGCTCGAGGTAGCTACGTAATCCGTCAGTGCCGACGAGTTCAATCATGTCCTGGCTGGCGCGAACGAGCGCCTCGGTGCTGAACACTTTGGACATCGGGCCTTCCGATACTGGTATGTCACCTTGCTCGAGCATCCATACGCACCGGCGCAGCAGCAGCTCCGACACCTCGTTCTCCATCGCGACTCGGGCGAGTCGACGGCGGACGTCGCTGTTGGTAATAGGTTGTGTGCCTTGATCGTCGGGCGTGGTGGCCCACCGCTCCGAATGATGCAGCAGTCGTGTCAGGTGTGGGCCCCAGCCCGATGCGTGCTCATCCTGCAGGGACAGTCCAAGCACCTGCCATCCACCGTCGACCTCGCCTATCCGCCACTCGTCGGCGATGCGGACGTCGCTGTAGAAGGTGATGTTCGTGCGCTCCCCGGACAGCGTCCACACCGCTTGTGCATCAAAGCCGTCGGTATCGCACGGCACCAAGAACATCGTCAAACCTTTGTGTTTCGGCTTGTCGGGGTTGGTCCGCGCGAGTAGGAACACGTAGTCGGCGATGTGGCCGTTGGTGGTAAACATTTTGGAGCCGTTGATCACCCAGTCGTCACCGTCGCGGACCGCTTTCGTGGCAGCCGCGGCCACGTCTGACCCACACTCTGGTTCGGTGAAGCCGAGAGCGATGGTGATATCGCCGTTGAGCGCGCCGGGCAGAATGCTGTCCTTCATCGCCGGTGTGCCGATCTGACGGATGATCGCCGCGACCATCCTGGTGGTTTCCGAGAGGTAGACCGGCGCATCGGCGCGCATCAACTCCTCTTTGACGATCTGGTCGTCCCACAGATTGCGGTCTTGCCCTCCGAGCTCGACAGGCCACCCCGGCGCGAAGTAACCGTGCGCGACAAGCCCTTTCGCGAACTCGTCGTCGTGTGAAACACCACTGCGATAGAGACGCTCCTCGAATTCGGGGGTCAGGACATCGTGGAGGTGAGCCCGGACTCCGTCGCGGTACGCAGCGGTGTCTGCGTCGAGCTGAAAATGCATCTGTGCATGCCAATCTGTTGTCGCGTACGGCCAAGGCGAGTGTGGACGATAATGTTACTCTCAAATCTGAGAGCACAGATATCCGCACGTGATGGGACCGAAGCCGTGGATTTGAGCGTAACGGGCGAGCAACGACAGCTGGTGGATTCGTTCGCCGCTCTGTTCGCCCGCGAATCGACCTCCGAGCGTATCCGGGCGGTTGAGCCGTCGGGCTTCGACCTCAAGTTGTGGAAGGCGCTGCAGGAGACGGGCGCAGTCGAAATGTCGGTCGGTGAGGCTGCCGGAGGTTGGGGGGCATCGGAACTCGAACTCGGACTGATCGCTGAGCAGTTCGGTCGCGCGGTCGCCTCTGCTCCGCTCATCGAAGCGCAGATTGCCGCGCGCGTGCTGGCGCAATCGGGCGAGGCCGCCAAGGGGCTACTGAGCGCGGTTCTCGCCGGTGAGCACCTTGTCACGTTCGCGCCGCGCGAAGCCCGGGGTCCGCGGTTGGGCATGGTGCCCGGTGGAGCAGTGGCAGACCACGTCGTCGCTCTGGTCGAGGGCCGGCTACTGGCGATACCGATCGGGAGTAACCGCAATGCGGTGGCGAATCTAGCGTCAATGCCGTTGGCAGACATCACGATCGACGATGAACCTGTCGTGCTCGCTGAAGGATCAGGTGCACGTGAAATGTTCTCCACTGCTCTCGACCTGTGGCTGGCGCTGACCGCGATTGCGATGGCAGCCGCGGCCAAACGGGCCGTGGAGATGGGCGTCGACTACGCCAAACAACGCCATGCCTTCGGCACCGCGATCGGCACGTTCCAAGCCGTGTCGCACCCCTTGGCCGACAGCGCCACCGCCGCCGACGGGGCACGGCTGCTCGGACTCAAGGCGGCGTGCGCCTTCGCCGACGAGCCTGATCGCGTCCGCGAACTGGCGGCGATGGCGTTTGCGTTCGCCTACGAAACGGCGCGCGACGCCACACGGCGCAGCCTGCAGATCCACGGCGGATACGGGTTCGGCATGGAAGGCGACATCCAGCTTTACTACCGCCGGATACGAGGTTGGGCAATGGTTTTCGGTGACCCCGCCAGCGCCCTGGACCGCGTAGCTGATGCGCGCTATGGGGCCGTGGCGGGCTGAGCCGGTTCGCGAGGCTCCATCACCGCGAAGCTCAGCGTCGCTCGGGCGGCCAGCCGATCCCTGGCCACGTCAACGACGTCGACCGCGACGACGATCAATCGCTTGCCCGCGCGAACCAGCGTCGCGGTGGCCCGAGCCGGACCTTCGACTATCGGCGCGAGAAAGTGAATCGACATGTCGGCGGTGCCCGCTCCGGCCTTGGCGTACTTGATCGCGAGCCGACCGCCTGCCACATCGATGAGTGTGGCAAGCAGGCCACCCTGGAGCGCACCGCGAATGTTGACCAGATCGTCGCGGTTCTGCAGATCCACCACCACCGTGTCATCGTCGTCGACCACGTCGTAGAAGGGCAGCTGCTCGAACAGGTGGCCCGGGATGGTCACCTCCATGGGGCGAGGAGTGGGTGTCACGCGTCGGCCCGCACCCGGTCTTTCACCGACGTGACAATCGGGGGAGCGGTCCGCCAATCTGGAACCCCTTGTTCCTCACCGGCAGTCGCACGCTTGTCGTCACGCACTCCCACCCAGTGCGAGTGGTTGAGCTGATGCAACGTGAAGCACGACTGCAGGGCGTTGTAGAAACCCATGTTGTCGACGGACTGGTTGACCGACTCTTTGATCAGCAGGGCCGCCATCGTCGGCACTGTGGCGATGCGCCGAGCCATCTCCAAGGTCCGTTCCGCTAACTCTTCACGCTTGAAGATCTTGCTGACCATCCCGAGCCGGTAGGCCTCCTCGATCTCGATGGCGTCGCCGGTCAGCATGAGTTCCTTGGTGCGGCGCGGTCCGAACTCCCAGGGATGGCCAAAATACTCCATGCCGCACATGCCGAGTCGGGTGCCGACGACGTCGGCGAATCGAACTTCCTCGCTGCCGACGATCAAGTCACACGCCCAGATCAACATCAGGCCAGCCGAGAACACATCGCCGTGGACCTGGGCGATGGTGATCTTGCGAAGGTTGCGCCAACGCAGGTTGTTTTGGAAAAAGTAGTGCCATTCCTGCAGCATGATCTTCTCGGCGCCCTCGCGGGTCCCACCGTTGATCTTTGCCGTGGGGTGTTGGTCCGGTCCAGGAGTGAACTCGGCGCGGGCTTGCTTGGAGCCGATGTCGTGACCGGAGGAGAACATCGGGCCCTCGCCGGCGAGGATGACGACGCGGACATTGTCGTCGGCCTCGGCTTTGGCGAACGCGTCGTCCAGTTCGACCAACATGCCGCGGTTCTGCGCATTGCGTTGTTCGGGACGGTTCAGGGAGATCCGCACGATCTGGCCGTCGTCAAAGGACTCCCACTTCAGGAACTCGTACTCGCTCATCGCTTCCTCCACGGTTCTCTCGCTACGGCAATGGTGTTATCAACATATGAGAAGGTATGTTCTCACAGTTAGTGGCGATGACCGGAAGGGGTGCGGATGGCGGACGGTCAACGCAGTCCGCGAGTAATTCTGTGGGGTCCTGGCCAGGTCGGCGTCGGCGCATTGCGCGCCCTGATCGCACATCCGGGACTCGAGCTGGCCGGGGTGGTGGTGCACGCCGAAGCCAAGGACGGCAAGGACGCCGGCGAACTCTGCGGAATGCCGGTCACCGGCATCATCGCCACGCGCGACGTGGATGCCGCGCTGTCGATCGACGCCGACGTGGTCGCCTACTTCGCGTCGGGGGACTATCGCTATCACGAAGCCGCGCATGACATCGCGCGCTGCCTGCGCGCGGGCAAGCATGTGGTCTGCACATCGCTGGTCCCGATGTGCTACCCGCCGGCCGCCGACAAAGAAACGGTCGAATTGCTCCAAGCGGCATGTCTGGAGGGCGACACCAGCTTCTTCAACAGCGGCGTCGACCCCGGCTGGGCCAACGACGTCATCGCGTTGACGATGACCGGCTTCAGCAGCCGCGTCGACAGCATCACCATGCTCGAGATACTCGACTACGGCCCCATCAACCAACCCGACATCATGTTCGACTTCATGGGTTTCGGCCACACCCCCGATCATCCGGCGCCGCTATTCGACCCCGAGCGTCTCGCCGCGCTGTGGGCGCCCACCGTTCACCTGGTCGCTGACGGCGTCGGGCTGCCGCTTGACCGCGTCGACACCTCGATCGAGAAGTGGTTGGCCACAACGCGATACGAGGTCGCCTCAGGCTGGATCGAGCCGGGCACGATGGGCGGAATGCGCTTCAAACTTGCTGGCATCGTGAACGGGGAGGAGCGCGTCGTGCTGGAACACGTCACACGCATGGGCGACGGCTCCGCACCGGACTGGCCGCGGCATCCCTCGCCGCACGGCGGCTACCGGGTCATCGTCGACGGCCTGCCCACCTACACCGTCGACATCGAGATGCACGGCCGGGGTAACAACATGCGCGGCCTGACCTACGCCACCGTCATGCGCGAACTCAACGCGATCCCTGCCGTGATGGCCGCGCCGACTGGATTGCTGTCGACACTCGATCTGCCCCTGGTCACCGGCCCCGTCCGCGGCGGAACCTGGCGCGGTGTGATGCCCGCGGCGGCGACGCCGTGAGCGGGCAGATCGTGCCGCCGGTGCCCGCAGATCTGTGGGAGGTCATGCGGACGTCGTCGGCAGTGCGGCGCTATCGCGATGACCCCGTCTCTGACGAGGTCATCGAAACCTGTCTGCGCGCGGCGAGTTGGGCGCCGTCCGGTGGCAACCAGCAGCCGTGGAAGTTCGTCGTCCTTAGGTCGAGCAGCGTGCGCGATGTGATCACCACCGCGGCCCACCAGACATGGGACGTGATGGCCGAGTTCTACAAGTTCTCGATGCCCGAGGACACGGCAGACGACCCCAAGTCACGCGTTCTGCGGGCGATGGCCGAACACATGCGCGTCGGCGGGGCAGCGCCGGTGCTGGTGCTGTTCTGCGTCCAGCCGCAGCGAGGTACCACGGAATTACAGCAGGGCGGCTCGATCTTTCCCGCCGTGCAGAACTTCCTCCTGGCGGCGCGTGCGCAAGGTCTCGGCGCGGCGATCACCCTGTGGCACGGGTCGTGTGAAGACGAATTACGTTCCATGGTCGGCATTCCCGACGACTGGAAGATCGCCACTCTGCTGACGGTCGGCTGGCCCAAGGGCGGACATCACCCGGTTCGGCGAAAGCCGCTCAATGAGGTCGCGGCGACCGACCGTTGGGATCAATCCTGGGGGACGAAGGCGACATGACGGTAAGCACCCCGGAGATCTCGCTGTACCTGAAGACCTTCACCGACGGCCCCCAATATGATTGGCGCGCAACGCTGGCTATCGCACAAGCGATGGACATCGCGGGCATCGATCGCGTCGTGGTGTCCGATCACGTTGTGTTCGGAGAACATCCCGAGGCCTATGCCGACCCGGCCGTGGGCGGGGTATCCGGGGGTCGCCAACCCACCGGGCCCGACGGAAGCTGGTTGGAACCGCTCGCTGTTCTGACGGCGATCGCGGCCACCACGACTCGGATCCGACTCGGAACGTCGATACTGCTGGCCGCGCTTCGGCGACCCGCCGTGCTGGCCAAGCAACTCGCAACAATCGACGTGATATCCGGCGGCCGAGTCGATCTCGGTGTCGGAGTGGGTTGGCAGCGCGAAGAATACGACGCCGCCGGTCTGTCATTTGCTCGTCGCGGTCGACTGTTGGATCACACTCTCGAAGTCTGCAAGGCGCTATGGACCGAACAGCGCGCGTCCTACGATTCACCCGAACTGTCCTTCGAGGGGATCCACCAGATGCCCAAGCCGGTCCAGTCCGGCGGCGTGCCCTGCTGGATCAGCGGCACCGTCAACGACGCCGTCGCAAAGCGAATCGCGCGATTCGGCAGTGGCTGGATCCCCTGGGGCTCCGCGTTCGCTGACCTGCCCACCGCAATCACGGCGATGAAAGACAAAGTGGTCGACCACGGCGGCGACCCCAGCAATCTGCAGGTTCAAGGCGCCGCGCGAGCCGTCAAGGGCGATGACGGATCGATCGACTACGCCGCGTCCGTCGCATCGGTACCCGCACTGGTTGCCGCCGGCGTGACCGATATTCGGTTCACTATTGCGGTGCCCGACAATGGTTTGCACGCTGTCGAGGTCCTGTCCCCGCTTGTCGAGGCGTTCTGCGGCGTCACCCGTTAAGAAGCGTCTACCCGCTAAAGGCTTATTCATGCAGCTACGTGATCACGCGGCTTCCTCGAAACCCGCTGTGATTCTCTACCATTCCGGCGTCAAGGTCAGCTTTGCGGATCTTGAAGCTAGCGCCAACAGGCTTGCCCAATTCTTGCGGCATACGGGTCTGGTTGCCGGCGACAGCATCGCGGTGCTGATGGAGAACAACGAGCACATCCACGCCGCGATGTGGGCGGCCAAGCGGAGCGGGCTGTACTACACCCTGGTCAACACACATCTCAGCGTCTCCGAGATCGCGTACATCGTGGACGATTCAAGCGCGAAGGCCATCATCTCCTCCCGCGGGATGCGGGATGTGTGCGGGCAACTGGCAGAACAACTTCCGGCAGGACTACCCTTCGTTGCGCTGATCGCTGACGACGAACTGGCAGGCTGGGAGCGCTATCCTGCATGCGTCGCGGGCGAGCCTTCGACACCGATTGACCATGAATGCGATGGGCAGCTTTTGCAGTATTCGGCGGGCAGCACCGGTCGACCGAAGGGGATACGCCGGCCCTTAGAACCGCCGCGCGCGGGCCTTTCGAGTCTGTCGACACCCGTCTTCGAAGCACTCGGCGTGACTGAAGGCTCGGTCTATCTGAGCCCTGCTCCGACCTACCACACCGCGCCAGCGATGTGGACCATGGCGGCCCAAGCTGCCGGTGCGACAACGATTTTGATGGAGAAGTTCGACGCCGAAGGTGCCCTAGAGTGCATACAACGCTACGGGGTGACGCACGCGCAGTTCGTGCCGACGATGTTTGTACGAATGTTGCGGCTACCCGAAGAAACTCAGAGGCGCTACGACGTGTCGACCCTGCAACGCGTCGTGCACGCCTCCGCGCCATGTCCTCCCGAGATCAAGCGCCAGATGATCGACTGGTGGGGACCGATCGTCGACGAGTACTACGGGTCATCGGAAGGCGCAGGTATCTCATTCATCCGCGCCGAGGAGTGGCTGGCACATCCGGGATCGGTGGGCAAGCCGCTGCTTGGTACACCTCACATCCTCGACGACCAAGGCGTCGAGCTCGGGCCACGGCACGTTGGCGAGATCTACTACGAGGGTGGTTACCCGTTCGAGTACCTCAACGACGAGGCTAAGACCGCCGCGGCGCGCAGCCCGCAAGGTTGGGTCACGGTCGGAGACGTCGGCTACCTCGACGAAGAGGGTTACCTGTACCTCACCGATCGGCGCAGCCACATGATCATCTCCGGGGGAGTGAACATCTACCCGCAGGAGACGGAGAACCTTCTCGTCAGTCACCCACTGGTAGTCGACGCCGCAGTGTTCGGCGTTCCGGATCCGGTGATGGGCCAGTCGGTGACCGCTGTCGTACAGCTGGCCGATCCCACCCTCGCGTCTACGGGGCTCGCTGAAGAATTGATCGCGTGGCTGCGAAGTCGTATGGCGCACTATAAATGTCCCCGCGCTCTGCACTTCGAGACTCAGCTGCCGCGGACGGATGCCGGCAAGCTTTACAAGCGGGAGTTGATCGCCAGGTATGCGGCCATCTACGAGACTAGAAGTGGAGTCAGCAAGGTTGAGCGACCGGAGGGATGCGGAGGTCAACAGCCAACGTGGCGACAACCCTCTTCAGGGAAACCCTCTTAGGTATCTAGAGACGTTCTCCCACTTCATCGTTCGCAATAAGACCCTGGCAACAATCACGACATCCCAACGCCCGCTCGGTCATCCGTGCCGCATATCAGCATTTGATCGCGGCCGCCTTGATCGCCTCGGCGTTCAATGGGCCTTGCTTTGTCGCCAGCCGTCGGCCAACGGGTCTGTGCCAGCCGCCTCGGTCTCAACAGGCCCATACCGTCCCATGATGGGCCGTCGAACTAGGCCGAGGATATGACACGAAGTCGAGACAACTTCCGTGTGACACAGCATGAGGCAAGCGTCATCACTGCAGGGCAAAGCGACGCCGTATGACAAGGAGTATGAACCTACGGCCGCTGTAGCCGCGGTGGCCTTTCGGCGTTGCAGGCCTACTTCGGTGGCATCCGGATGCCGCCGTCGACGCGGACCACCTCGGCGTTCATGTACGAGTTGGTGAGCAGCTCGATGACCATCGAAGCCAGCTCGTCGGGCTTGCCCAGCCGGTGCGGGAACAGCACCGACTCGCCGAGCTTGGCTTTGAACGCCTCCGAGGCCTCACCCTCGCCGTAGATCGGGGTATCGATCAGGCCGGGGGCAACGGTGTTGACGCGGACACCGACGGCCGACAGGTCGCGGGCGACCGGCAACGTCAGGCCGACGACGCCGCCCTTGGACGACGAGTAGGCGGCCTGCCCGATCTGGCCGTCGAAGGCCGCGACGCTGGTCATGTTGACGATCGCGCCACGCTCACCGGTCTCGGTGAAGTCGTTCTTGCTCATCTGGGTCGCCGCGATGCGGATGCAGTCGAAGGTGCCGACCAGGTTGATCTCGAGCACCTTCTTGTAGGCGCCGAGGTCGTGGGCCGACGAGAACTCGCCGTCCTTGCCGATGGTGCGCTGCGCCCAGCCGATGCCGGCCGAGTTGACCAGCGCGCGCAGCGGGCCGAGGTCCGCGGCGGTCTTGACCGCGTCGATGATCTGGTCCGTCTTCGTGACGTCGACGGTGACGAAGACGCCGCCGATCTCCTGGGCGAGTGCCTCGCCTTTGTCGGCCTGAAGGTCGGCGACGACGACCCGGGCACCCTTGGCGGCCAACTGACGGGCAGTCGCCGCACCGATTCCTGACGCGCCGCCGGTGACGACAGCGCTAGCTCCATTGATATCCACGTCGACATCCTAAGCAGTGGATACTTTCGGCTTCACGGCAGCGGTTATCTACCGCCGGGCCTGGTCGAAATACCGTGTGCCACTGCTGAATTAGGTCAGTGGGGAGCCGTACCCCGTCCGGGACGGTCGGTCATCGGCCGCGGACGGGCGAAGGTGACGAAGTGACGAGTCCGCAGGGTGTCTTCGTTCAGGTCGTGCAGTCGGGCCACTAGCAGGTCGTCCATCACAAGGTGGCCGCGCTCGCTGCCATCCGGTGACAGGACGAGTAACGGACGTCCACCGGCCTCGGCCAACACATTCGCCGCATGCCGCAAGGTGTCCCGGGTGCTGATCGTGCCTCCCACCGCTACGGGGGGCGGTTCGGTACGCATCACCTCTTCGACGAAGAAGGCTTCGAGTGGGTCCGTGGTGTAGTCACACGTCAGATGTAGGCCGCGTCGGGCGATCTTCTCAGTCAGCACCGAGCGGTCGAGGATCAGCACCGACGCCGCGTATGCCGCGAAGGAGGCGATGGTCAGCGGGAACAGCGCCGGCCAGGCGTGAGTGAGTTCGAGCGTGAAGACGATTCCGGTCAGCGGTGCGCGCATCGCGGCGCCCACCACCGCAGCCAATCCCAGTAGCGCCCAGAATCCTGGGAACACCACTGGGAACCAGTGTCCGACAAGGCCTCCGAGCGCACCGCCGATCATGAACAGCGGGGCGAGCACACCGCCCGAGGTACCCGATCCCAGCGACAGCGACCAGATCGCGGTCTTCACAACAAGAATTCCGACGATCAGCGACAGCGTGGCGTTGCCGGTGAGCAGCGCACCGATCACGTCGTATCCGACGCCCAGGGCGCGCGGCTCGATGAGGCCGCCGATCCCGATGATAAGGCCGCCGATCGCCGGCCACCACATCCAGTGAAACGGCAAGCGCGCGAACAGATCTTCGGACAGATACACCAATCGGGTGGCGACGATCGCGATCGCGGCACCACACACGCCGGCCACCAAAGCCAAAACGTCGATGTTCCACCCGATATGGGTGACGTGTTGAGTCACCTGAAATACCGGCTCGCTGCCGAGAATGAATTCGCGCACGATGATCGCCGTCGCGACTGAGGCGGTGACCGGGACCGTGCTGCGCGGGCGCCACTCGAACAACAGCAGTTCGATGGCGAGCAGGATGGACGCCAACGGAGAGTTGAACGTCGCCGCCATTCCGCCGGCAGCGCCGGACACCAACAGAATCTTCCGCTCGTCGGCGGTCAAATGCAGATGCTGCGCGAGGATCGAACCGAGCGCCCCGCCCGTCATGATGATCGGACCCTCGGCGCCGAACGGCCCGCCGGTGCCGATGCTGATTGCCGCCGAAATAGGCTTCAGCACAGCAACTTTCGGCTCGACTCGGCTACCCTGGGTGAGAATGGCCTCGATCGCCTCGGGCATGCCGTGGCCGCGGATCTTCTCCGATCCAAGCCGGGCCATCACACCGACAACCAGGCCGCCGGCCACCGGTGCGCCCAACACCAGCCACCACGGATGGTGTTGAGCACCCGGGGCTACCAGGCCGACGCCCCAGCGTTGATAGAAGACGAGGTTGGTCACCAACCCGATGAGCCGGAGCAGGCACCACGCCGCACCCGCGGCCAGCGCGCCGATCGGCACCGCGAGGGTGACCATGAGCAGCATCCGTCGATCAACGACGAAGTCTGCCAACCGAGTGCTCATCGCCGCAGTATCGCGCACCAACCTGGAGATCTTGTGTCGGGGGACCCAGGTCGATGGCGACGGAAAGCTAGCCGGGCAGCAATTCGTCGTTGGGTGATGTGTGCCAGGCGATCTCGGTGAGATCGGTCAACGCGACGACCGCGAATTTCTCGTTGTCGCGGACCAACACCGATTCACTGAGCAGTGCCGGCATGGTCCAGCCGTCCGCGTGTCGCACCCGGATGACCGAGTTCGCGCGCCCGCGCAACATGGCGACGATGCCGCGTTCGAGCGACGCGGCGCAGTCGACCAATGACTGCGCGGTCATCAGGAGCAGGTCCTGACGGTCGTAGCCGACCATCGCCGCGAAGGCCTCGTTGGCGAAGTCGATGACGCCCCTGTCGTCGACGGCCAGGATCGGGACGGGGAGTCGACTCAGGGCGAGGAGGGCGGAGAAGTCGCGTAGTACCTCAGTTGCCGACTCGCCGCGAGACTGGGCTTTGCGCCGGTCCACCGCTGCGGACGCCGATTGAGACCTCATGGTCGCGTTGCCTTTCGGTGATCCCCGAGCCCCTGAAGTGAGAGAGTACTTACTTACTGGTCACGTTTCAATCGAGTAGCGTCAATCGCGTGCAATCGGCTGACCCCTCCAGTCGCGATCGGCTTCTTGACGTCGCACTCGAGCTTTTTGCCAGTCGGGGATACGCGGCCACCTCGACCGCAGAAATCCAGAAGGCCTCCGGAATGTCGCCCGGCTCTGGCGCGCTCTACCGGCATTTCCGCAGTAAGAACGAGGTCTTGCGAGCTGCGCTCCGCCGAGGTCTGGACCGGATGAGGGACTCAAGGGCGTGGCGGCAGGCCACCACGCCGGCCGACCGGTTGGAGGCGCTGAACCGAGTCGCCGATGCGGCGCACCAGACCGTCATCGAGAACGCTGATCTGGTTCGGCTCATGTTGCACGAACCCGATGCCGCACGAGACCTCGTGGACGAGTTGTGGATGCGCAACTTGGCTTTTGCGTACACCACGATGGGGCATACGCTGCGCGTCACCGCAAACGAGAACGGTTCCGAGGTCGAGGACCCCGAGGCGATCAGCGCGGTGTTGTTGGCCGCACTGAGTTATATGCCGATCATGCAAGTCCTGCTCGGACGCCCGCCGGGTGAGATGGATCCCGACCGCTTCCGGGATGCGTGGCTGCGGCTCAGCCGTGCGGTGTTCACCCACGGGGTTCCCACCGACTAGGCCGGCGTTAGACGAGCGTCGCCAGTCGGGTGGGTTGATCGTGGCCGCGCAGCGTGACGGTGTCGCCCAATGCCCAGCGGGCCTTTTCGTCGTCGCTCGCCGCATCGACGGAGTCCGACGATGCCAGCAGTCGGCGGGGCTCGTTCTTGGCCAGCTCGCAGAGCCGTGCCGCCTCGTTGACGGGTTCGCCGATCACCGTGTATTCGAATCTTTCCTTGGCCCCGACGTTTCCGGCGACGGCGTTGCCGGCCGCGACACCGATGCCGGCCTTGATTTCGGGTATTTCGTCGTCGAGACGACAGGCGATCGCGCGGGCTGCGGCGAGAGCCTGATCTTCGGGTCGGTCGAGATGGTTGGGCGCGCCGAACACCGCCAGCACCGCGTCGCCCTCGAATTTGTTGACGAGCCCGCAGTGGCGGTCAACCTCCTCCACGATCACCGCGAAGAAGCGATTGAGCAGTTGCACCACCTCGGCGGCGGGCCGGCTCGTCACCAGCTGCGTCGAGCCGACGATGTCGATGAACACCACGCCGACGTGGCGCTCCTCCCCGCCGAGTTCGGGCTTGTCTCGCTCCGCGGCCGCAGCGACTTCGCGTCCGACATGACGACCGAACAAGTCGCGCACCCGCTCGCGTTCGCGCAATCCGTCGACCATCGCGTTGAATCCGCGCTGCAGCTCGCCGAGTTCGGTGCCGTCGAACACCACCAGCTCGCCGCGCAGGTCGCCGTCCTCGACGCGCTTGAGTGCGGCCCGCACGACCCGCACCGGCGTCGCGGTCAGCCAGGCCAGAATCCACATCAGCACGAACCCGAAAATCAATGCGGCAGTGGATATTACGAGGATGGCGACCGCTAACTGGTCCTTACTCAGGTTGTCGAGCAGCAGGCCGCCCAGCAATGCGGTGAGGGCAATCCCGAAGACCGGTACACCAGAGCCGAGGAGCCAGACCGTGAGTGTGCGGCCCATGATTCCCGGCGCCAATCGTCGCGGCGCCCGCCCAGCCTCGAGCGCCTGGGCGGCCACCGGTCGAAGTGCGAACTCGGTGAACAAATAGCAGGCGGTCGACACCAGGATGCCGGGAAAGCTGATGCAGAACCCCAGGATCGGGATGAACGTACTGTTAGCCAGCCCGTAGAGCGTGGTCAGCAATGCGGCGCCGATCACCCACAACATCAACACCCCGAAGGCCAGCCAGAATGGGGCGACGAAGGTGGCCCGTTCATCCGCCGGGGTGGGCTCCTGCTCCTCGATCGCCCACCGTAATCCGGCGATGGTCCGGTGGGTGATCCAAAACGTGCCGATGGCCAACGCGACGGCACAGTATGCCGGTGCCACGCCGAAGGTGATCCACAGCGGCGCGTCGCTGAACACGCTCGGACTCGGGAACGCGACGGTCAGCAGCAGCGCCGCGACGCCGATTCCGATCACGTTCGCGCCCACGATGAACACCGTCAGGATGGTTTGGATGCGCACCCGCCGGCGGGCCTGGCTCTCCGACACCCTCCCCAGCAGCCACGACCCGTAGGCCGGGGTATCCGGCAGCCGACCGCTCTGCCGAGTCACCCGTTCCAGCACTCGCCCCAGCCGTTGCGCGGTCGATCGCTTAGCCATCATGGTGGCGTCAGCCTATGTGGACGGCCGCGCTTAAGGTGTGTTGGTGCGCCTCGTCATCGCCCGCTGCACCGTCGATTACGTCGGACGCCTCACCGCTCACCTGCCGTCGGCCCGTCGGTTACTGCTCTTCAAGGCCGACGGATCGGTGAGTGTGCACGCCGACGACCGTGCCTACAAGCCGCTCAATTGGATGAGTCCACCGTGCTGGCTTTCCGAGGAGACCGGGGGCGAGGCGCCGGTCTGGGTGGTGCAGAACAAGGCCGGCGAACAACTGCGCATCACCGTCGAGGACATCGAGCACGACTCCAGCCACGAGCTCGGAGTGGACCCGGGTCTGGTCAAGGACGGCGTCGAAGCCCACCTGCAGGTGTTACTCGCCGAGCACGTCGAGCTACTCGGAGCCGGCTACACCTTGGTCCGTCGCGAGTACATGACGCCGATCGGACCGGTCGACCTGTTGTGTCGCGACGACCAGGGGCGCTCGGTGGCGGTGGAGATCAAGCGCCGCGGCGAAATCGACGGAGTCGAGCAGCTCACCCGTTACCTGGAGTTGCTCAACAGAGACAGCCTGCTGGCGCCGGTGAGCGGGGTGTTCGCGGCCCAGCAGATTAAGCCGCAGGCGAAAACTTTAGCGACCGATCGTGGAATCCGTTGTCTGACATTGGATTACGACAAGATGCGAGGCATGGACTCCGACGAGTTCCGGCTGTTCTGAGCTGCCTCACTAGACTTGCGACCATGGCTCGACGCCGCAGTTCACCGCGTCGGCAGCAGTCTCCTGGGCCGCTGCCCGCCCCGCGCCGCATCGAGATGGGCCCGGATGGGCAGGACTACGAAGTGCGGCCGGTGGCCGCAGCGCGAGCGCTCAAAACCTACCGCTGCCCGGGCTGTGATCATGAAATACGCATCCGCACAGCCCATGTCGTGGTGTGGCTGGCCGATTTCGGTGAGGTGGCCGTCGACGACCGACGGCACTGGCACACGCCGTGCTGGGCCAACCGCGCAACGCGCAGCCCGACCCGAAAGTGGTCTTAGTGCGCGGACGCTGAGTCGTCGGCCGGTTCGACCAACTCGATCAGCACGCCGCCCGCGTCCTTGGGGTGGATGAAATTGATCCGCGAGTTCGCGGTGCCGCGACGAGGCGCGTCGTAGAGCAACCGGATGTCCTGGTCGCGCAGGCGCTCGGTGAGGGCGTCGAGGTCGCTGACGCGGTAGGCGATCTGCTGGATGCCGGGACCACGCTTGTCGAGGAATTTCGCGATTGCCGATGACTCGTCGATCGGGGCCATCAGCTGGACCTGGGCGCTGCCGACGGCGGCGCCGCGCACCGACAGCATCGCCTCGCGAATGCCCTGATCGTCGTTGACTTCCTCGTGCAGGACGATCATGCCGAGATGGTCGTGGTACCACGCGATCGCATCGTCGAGGTCAGGAACCGCGATGCCGACATGGTCGACAGCCGTCACCAGTGCGGTGCTGAGTACTCGACGGGTGTCAACTTGATCGGTGGTCATCACGTAACGGTAACCTGACCGATGAGAATCCGCTTCTCCCGATCTTGGCGATCGGTCCCTGAATCACGCTGTGGAGGTAGTCATGACGACATCGGTGATCGTTGCTGGAGCACGGACGCCGGTCGGCAAGCTGATGGGCTCGCTGAAGGACTTCAGCGCCAGCGATTTGGGTGCCATCGCGATCAAGGGCGCTCTGGAGAAAGCGAAGGTACCGGCGTCGCTGGTCGAGTACGTGATCATGGGCCAGGTGCTGACGGCCGGTGCCGGCCAGATGCCGGCCCGGCAGTCGGCCGTCGACGCCGGTATCGGCTGGGACGTGCCGGCTTTGACCATCAACAAGATGTGTCTGTCCGGCATCGACGCCATCGCGCTGGCTGACCAGCTCATTCGCGCGGGAGAGTTCGACGTGGTGGTGGCCGGCGGTCAGGAGTCGATGACGAAGGCGCCGCACCTGCTGATCGACAGTCGCTCGGGTTACAAATACGGCGACGTCACCGTGCGCGACCACATGGCCTACGACGGGCTGCACGACGTGTTCACCGACCAGCCGATGGGCGCGCTCACCGAGCAGCGCAACGACGTCGACAAGTTCACCCGGCTGCAGCAGGACGAATTCGCGGCGCGGTCCCACCAGAAGGCCGCCGCGGCGTGGAAGGACGGCGTTTTCGCCGACGAGGTGGTGCCGGTGAGCATCCCGCAGCGCAAGGGTGATCCGCTGCAGTTCACCGAGGACGAGGGCATCCGGGCCAACACCACGGCGGAGTCGTTGTCCGGGCTCAAGCCGGCATTCCGCAAGGACGGCACCATCACCGCCGGGTCGGCGTCGCAGATCTCCGACGGCGCCGCCGCCGTCGTGGTGATGAACAAGGACAAGGCGATCGAGCTGGGCCTGACCTGGCTGGTCGAGATCGGCGCGCACGGCGTGGTGGCCGGCCCGGACTCGACGCTGCAGTCGCAGCCGGCGAACGCCATCAAGAAGGCGATCGAGCGCGAAGGCATCTCCGTCGACCAGCTCGACGTCATCGAGATCAACGAGGCGTTCTCCGCGGTGGCCCTGGCGTCAATGCAGGAGCTGGGAGTTGACCCTGAGATCGTCAACGTCAACGGCGGTGCCATCGCGATCGGCCATCCGATCGGCATGTCCGGCGCCCGGATCGCCCTGCATGTGGCGCTCGAACTGGCCCGCCGGGGGTCCGGCTACGGCGTTGCTGCGCTGTGCGGGGCGGGCGGTCAAGGCGACGCCCTGATCTTGCGCGCTGGCTAGTTACCGGCCAGTACGGTTTGTGGCCGGTGTGACTGGACAGACGTCCAGAAGTTTGCTGGAAGGGTGTCGAGGGTCGGTTGGCGGCGGTTGATGTGATGTTGCTCATAGGGGCGTCTGAACCGGATGAAACGGCACTGACGCCGCCGTGCCAGACTTGATCACGTGAGCCGTCCACGCCCCCCGATCGGGCCCGCGTTGTCCGGCGCGGTCGATTTGTCCGCCCTCAAGCAGCCCCCTCCCTCCAGCGGCGACAGCCGCGGGGAGGCCTCCGCGTCCGCGGGCGTCGAGGTCAACGAGACCAACTTCGAAGAAGAAGTACTGCTGCGCTCCAACCAGGTGCCGGTGGTCGTGCTGTTGTGGTCGCCGCGCAGCGAAGTCTGCCTGCAACTGGCCGACATTCTGTCCGGCCTGGCCGCCGACGACACCGGAAAGTGGTCGCTGGCCAGCGTCAACGTCGACGTGTCTCCCCGGGTGGCACAGATCTTCGGCGTCGAGGTGGTGCCCACCGTCGTGGCGTTGGCCGCCGGACAGCCGCTGTCCAGCTTCCAGGGCGCCCAGCCGCCGGAGCAGTTACGCCGCTGGATTGACTCGCTGCTCTCTGCGACCGCGGGAAAGCTCAGCGGCGCAACCGATTCCGACGAGCCCGAGCAAGTCGACCCGGCGCTCGCGCAGGCCCGTCGGCAGCTTGAGGACAATGAGCTCGGCGCGGCGCTCGATTCGTATCAGGCGATTCTGGACGAGGATCCGAACCACGCCGAAGCCAAGGGCGCGGTGCGCCAGATCGCGTTCTTGATGCGCGCGACCGCCCACGGGCCGGAGGTGATCGCGGCCGCCGACGCCGCTCCCGGCGACATCGAGGCCGCGTTCGCCGCGGCCGACGTGCAGCTCCTCAGCCAGGACGTGTCGGGCGCTTTCGATCGTCTGGTCACATTGGTGCGCCGGACCTCCGGCGACGAGCGGACATTGGTGCGCACGCGCCTGATCGAGCTGTTCGAGCTGTTCGATCCCGCCGACCCAGACGTCATCGCCGGGCGACGCAACCTGGCTAACGCGTTGTACTAGGCGGCCCTGTTCACGGCGGCCCCGCGGGTTCGAGCCAGAGCGCCGACATGGGCGGCAGCGCCAACACCGCCGAGGCCGGGCGCCCGTGCCATGGATGATTGGTCGCATCGACGCCGCCCAGGTTGCCGATCCCGCTGCCGTTGTAGACGGTGGCGTCGGTGTTGAGCACCTCGCGCCAGCGTCCGGCGCCGGGTAGACCAAGGCGGTATCCGCTGTGTTCGGCGCCGGCGAAGTTGAACACGCAGGCCATCACCGAGCCGTCGCTGCCGTACCGAAGGAAACTCAACACATTGTTGGCCGAGTCGTTGGCGTCGATCCAGGAATAGCCCTCCGGCTTGATGTCCTGACTCCACAGCGCCGACGACGCCCGGTAGATCTCGTTGAGATCGCGCACTAGTTGCGAGATCCCGGTGGAGAAGCTGTGCTCGTCGAGTTGGAACCAGTCGAGGCCGCGTTCCTCGGACCATTCGGCGCGCTGGCCGAATTCCTGCCCCATGAACAGCAATTGCTTGCCCGGGTGGGCCCACTGGTAGGCCAGCAGACTGCGCAGCCCGGCCGCCTTCACGTGGTCGTTGCCGGGCATCCGCCCCCACAACGTGCCCTTGCCATGCACGACCTCGTCGTGGCTGATCGGCAGGACGAAGTTCTCGCTGTACGCATACAGCATCGAGAACGTGATCGCGTGATGGTGGTAACTGCGATACACCGGGTCGCGACCGATGTAGTCGAGCGTGTCGTGCATCCAGCCCATGTTCCACTTCATCGAGAAGCCCAGGCCGCCAACGGTAGTCGGGCGTGTCACACCCGGCCATGACGTCGACTCCTCGGCAATGGTGACAATGCCGGGTGCCGCCCGATGCGCGGTCGCGTTCATCTCCTGCAGGAACTGCACGGCCTCCAGGTTCTCCCGGCCGCCATGGATGTTCGGCGTCCAACCGCCTTCTGGCCTCGAGTAGTCCAGGTAGAGCATCGATGCGACGGCGTCCACCCGCAGGCCGTCGACGTGGTACTGCTCGAGCCAGTACAGCGCGTTGGCGACGAGGAAGTTGCGTACCTCGGCACGGCCGAAGTCGAAGACGTATGTGCCCCAATCGAGTTGCTCGCCGCGACGCGGGTCGGAGTGTTCGTAGAGGGGGGTTCCGTCGAAGCGACCCAGCGCCCACGAGTCCTTGGGAAAGTGGGCCGGCACCCAGTCGATAATCACGCCGATGCCGGCTTGGTGCAGCGCGTCGATCAGCCCGCGCAAGTCGTCCGGGGTGCCGAACCGCGACGAGGGCGCGTAGTACGACGTGACCTGATACCCCCACGAGCCGCCGAACGGGTGCTCGGCCACAGGCAACAGCTCCACATGGGTAAATCCTTGCGCCAGAACGTAGTCCGTCAGCTCGCGAGCGAGGTCGCGGTACGACAGGCCTGGCCGCCAGGAGCCAAGGTGCACCTCGTAGGTGCTCATCGGCTCAAATACCGCATTGCGCTTGGCGCGGGCCGTCATCCAGGCTTCGTCGCCCCAGCGGTAGCTGCTCACGTTCACCCGTGACGCGGTCTGCGGCGGCACCTCGGTCGCGAACGCCATCGGATCGGCGCGGTCGGTCACCGAGCCGTCGGCGCCGTGCACCCGGAACTTGTACAGGCCGTCGTGCGGGAACTCGGGCCAGAACAACTCCCAGACCCCGGACGAGCCGAGCACCCGCATCGGTGCCTCGTTGCCGTTCCAGCCGTTGAACTCCGCGATCAGGCTGACCCCCTTGGCATTAGGAGCCCACACCGCGAAGGACACGCCGTCGACGATGCCGTCGGCTGTCTTGAATGAACGCGGATGCGCGCCAAGGACTTCCCACAGCCGTTCGTGGCGGCCCTCGTTGAACAGATGCAGGTCCATCTCGCCCAGCGTCGGGAGGAACCGGTAGGCGTCGGCGACGACGCGTGGTTCGCCGTGGTCGTAGCGCACCTCGAGGCGGTAGTCGATCAGGTTGACGAACGGCAGTGCGACGGCGAACAGGCCGGAGTCGATGTGCTGCAACGGGAATCGGTCGCCGCCGACCAGGGCGACGACTTCGGCAGCGTGTGGGCGGTAGGCGCGGATGACGGTGTGGTCGCCGTATTCGTGGGCGCCCAGGGTGCCGTGCGGGTTGTGGTGTTCCCCGGCGATCAACCGGGCCAGATCGCCTGGCTCGGGCGCCAAGCGGGCCCCGGCGAGTTGGTTTCCTGCCTTCATCGCGGCGTCACCTCCGGCGCAATAGCCTGATTCGTGATTCGGACGGGATGAGCGGCATATTGATCACGTGAGCCACGGCGTGGCCAGGATCGATGCGGATGTAATTGGCCGCACCCCACTGGTATTCCTCGCCGGTGATCTCGTCTCGCACCCAGAACCGCTCGTGGTGTTCCATACCCAATGCGTCCATGTTCAACCACAAGGTGGCTTCTTCGGGCCCGAACGCGTTGAGCGTCACGACGACCAGCACGCAGTCGCCGGTGATCGGGTCGAACTTGCTGTAGGCCAGCAACGCGTCGTTGTCGATGGCGTGGAACGTGATGTTGCGCAGTTGCTGAAGGGCTGGATGCAATCGGCGAATACTGTTGAGCCGTGCGATGAATGGCTCGAGTGATCGCCCAGCCGCCAGCGCCCCGGCATAGTCGCGGGGTCGCAGCTCGTATTTCTCGGAGTCGAGGTACTCCTCGCTGCCTTCGGCGACGGCGCGGCCCTCGAACAGCTCGTAGCCGGAGTACACGCCCCAGGTCGGGCTCATCGTCGACGCCAGCACCGCCCGGATTGCGAACATGCCCGGTCCGTTGTGCTGCAGGCTGGCGTGCAGGATGTCGGGGGTGTTCACGAACAGATTGGGTCGCCGGAAGTCGGCGATTGCCGGAATCTGCTGGGCGAATTCGGTGAGTTCCCACTTCGACGTGCGCCAGGTGAAGTAGGTGTAGGACTGGGTGAATCCCAGCTTGGCCAAACCGAATTGGCGGGCCGGCGGGGTGAACGCCTCGGACAAGAACAGCACGTCGGGATCGGCCGCCTTGGCCTGTGCGATCAGCCAGGCCCAGAAGTTCGGCGGCTTGGTGTGGGGGTTGTCGACACGAAAGACCTTGACGCCGTGGTCCATCCAGAACCGCACCACACGCAGCACTTCGTCGTACAACCCGGCCGGGTCGTTGTCGAAGTTGATCGGGTAGATGTCCTGATACTTCTTCGGCGGGTTCTCGGCGTAGGCGATCGTGCCGTCCGGGAGTTCGGTGAACCACTCGCGGTGGTTCTTGGCCCACGGGTGATCCGGCGCGCATTGCAGGGCCAGGTCGAGCGCCACCTCCATGCCGAGATCTTCGACGGCGGCGACGAACTTGTCGAAGTCGGCGATCGTGCCCAGCTGCGGGTGGATGGCGTCATGACCGCCCTCGTCGCTGCCGATCGCCCACGGCGACCCGACGTCACCGGGCGCGGCCGTCGCGGTGTTGTTGCGGCCTTTGCGGTGCACCTTGCCGATCGGGTGGATCGGCGGCAGGTACACCACGTCGAAGCCCATCTGCGCGATCCGGGGCAGGGCCGCCGCGGCGGTGGCGAAGGTGCCGTGCACCGGATTGCCCTTGGCGTCCCAGCCGCCGGTCGAGCGGGGGAACATCTCGTACCACGATCCGAAGCGGGCCAGCGGCCGGTCGACCCAGATCCCGTACTGCTCGCCGCGGGTGACCAGCTCGCGCAGCGGGAATTGGGTCAGTAGCTCGTCGATCTCGGTGGTCAACGCCAGCGCCGCTCGGGTTACCGGGTCGCCGGGCGCGCGCAACGCGTCCGCGGCCTTGAGTAGCGGGTCGCGCCGGGCGCGGGGGACCCCGGCCGCGGCGCGCTCCATGAGTTGCGCACCGACTAGCAGATCGTTGGACATTTCGCTCTCGCCCTGTCCGGCGTCCAGCTTGGCCTCGACGGCGTGCCGCCAGGTGTGGATCGGGTCGCCCCAGCCGTCGACCCGGTAGGTCCACAGCCCGACGCGATCGGGCGTGAACGCGCCGTGGAAAACATAGGGCTCCAGGCCGTCCGGACTCATCGGCACATGCAGCGGCTTGACCCGGACCGCGGGTTCGGCGGTGGGCTCTGCGACGGCCGGTGCCGGCGTCGCCTTGAGCCGGCGCGTCTCGCCGACCTGCGGGTAGCGCAGCCCCAGGTAACGCACTACCAGCGTGGCCGCCACCGCGTCGTGGCCTTCGCGCCACACCGCCGCGCGAACCGGAACCACCTCGTCCACCACGGCTTTAGCCGGGTAGGCGCCACATGACACGACGGGTGCGACGTCGTCGATCTCGACACGACCGGGCACCGCTACTCCTTCTGAGCTAGTCGGTTGTCGTCCTGGGCGCGGTCGAACCGCGACCTGCGCGTCTTCGAAATGCACTCTGCGCCCAATACCCACCGTAGTGTCGAGCCACACCTGAGGTCGGGTGGCGCGGCTTGTTCGGTAGGCGAAACCTGCATGCCCGTCAGTAAGGTGATGATGCGTGAAAGCACTTCGTCGGTTCACGGTCCGCGCCCACCTTCCCGAGCGCCTGGCGGCGCTCGAGCAGCTGTCGATCAACCTGCGATGGTCGTGGGACAAGCCGACGCAGGATCTCTTCGAGACGATCGACCCGACGCTGTGGACGCAGTGCGGGCGAGATCCGGTCGCCCTGCTCGGCGCGGTCAGCCCGACCCGGCTCGACGAGTTGGCACTCGACAGCGGTTTTCTGGACTGGCTCGATCATCTGGCCGGCGAACTCAACGACTATCTGAGCCGTCCGCAGTGGTATCAGCAGCAGCAGAGCCGCGGCACTCCGATGCCGAACGGCATCGCATATTTCTCGATGGAGTTCGGCGTCGCCGAGGTGCTCCCGAATTACTCCGGCGGTCTGGGGATCCTGGCCGGCGACCACCTGAAGGCAGCCTCGGATCTGGGGCTGCCGCTGATCGCGGTCGGCCTGTACTACCGCTCCGGTTACTTCCGGCAGTCGCTGACCGCCGACGGCTGGCAGCACGAGGAGTACCCGTCGCTCGACCCCGCGGGATTGCCGCTGCGTCTGCTCACCGACAGCTCGGGCGCGCCGGCGCTGGTCGAGTTGGCGCTGCCGGAATCCGGCTCGCTGCGGGCCCGGATCTGGGTCGCGCAGGTCGGTCGGGTGCCACTGCTGCTGCTGGATTCCGACATCCCGGAAAACGAGCACGACATGCGGGGGGTCACCGACCGCCTCTACGGCGGCGACCAGGAGCACCGCATGCAGCAGGAGATCCTCGCCGGGATCGGCGGCGTGCGGGCCATTCGCGCCTACACCGCGATCGAAGGCCTGCCCGCGCCCGAGGTGTTCCACATGAACGAGGGCCACGCCGGTTTCCTTGGTGCCGAACGGATCCGCGAACTCGTCGACGCCGGTTTGGATTTCGACACCGCGCTGACCGTAGTGCGGTCCAGCACGGTGTTCACCACGCACACCCCGGTACCGGCGGGCATCGACCGATTCCCGGTGGAGATGGTGCAGCGGTACTTCGCCGGCAGCCCGACGGACGCCGCAGGAGTCGCCGCCGGGTCGGTGCTGCTACCCGGCGTGCCGGTCGGGAGAATCCTCGCGCTGGGTGCGGAGGACGACCCGGAGAAGTTCAACATGGCCCACATGGGTCTGCGACTTGCCCAGCGCGCCAATGGCGTTTCGCTGCTGCACGGCGAGGTCAGCCGGGAGATGTTCAACGAACTGTGGGCCGGCTTCGACGCCGACGAGGTGCCGATCGGTTCGATCACCAACGGCGTCCATGCCCGCACCTGGGCGGCGCCGCAATGGCTGCAGCTGGGCCAGGAATTGCTCGGGTCAGACTCGTTCAGCGACCCCGGCGTCTGGCTGCGGGTGAATGAAGTTGACGGCAGCCATCTTTGGTGGATCCGGTCGCAACTGCGCGCCCTGCTGGTCGAAGACGTCCGGGCGCGGCTGCATCGCTCGTGGTTGGTCCGCGGTGCGCCGGAAGCCGAATTAGGCTGGATTGCAAACGCATTCGATCCGAACGTGCTGACGATCGGGTTCGCCCGTCGGGTGCCGACCTACAAACGCCTGACGCTGATGCTGCGCGACCCGGCCCGGCTGGAGCAGTTGCTGCTCAACGAGGACCGGCCGATCCAGTTGATCGTTGCCGGCAAGTCGCACCCCGCCGACGACGGCGGAAAGGCGCTGATTCAGCAGGTGGTGCAGTTCGCCGACCGGCACGAGGTGCGGCACCGGATCGCGTTCCTGCCCGACTACGACATGTCCATGGCCCGGCTGCTGTACTGGGGTTGTGACGTTTGGCTGAACAACCCGCTGCGTCCACTGGAGGCGTGTGGCACGTCGGGGATGAAGAGCGCGCTCAACGGCGGCCTCAACTTGTCGATCCTCGACGGGTGGTGGGACGAGTGGTACGACGGCGAAAACGGCTGGGCCATCCCGTCGGCCTCCGGCGTCGCCGACGAGGAACGCCGCGACGACCTGGAAGCGGCCGCGCTGTACGACCTGCTCGAGAAGTCGGTCGCGCCAAAGTTTTACGAGCGTGACGAACACGGTGTGCCGCGCCGGTGGATCGAGATGGTCCGCCATACCCTGCAGACACTGGGGCCGAAAGTCTTGGCCTCGAGGATGGTTCGCGATTACACCGAGGACTATTACCTGCCGGCGGCCGAGTCGCTGCGACGCACGGTCTCGGTCGACGGTGACGGCCAGGTCGCGTTCGACCCGGCTCGCGAACTGGCGGTCTACCGACGTCGCGCCTTCGATGCGTGGCCGAATATCCAGATCACCGATGTAGACAGCACGGGTCTGCCCGACACGCCGGTCCTCGGATCGAAGCTGACCCTGACCGCGACGGTCCAGCTGGCTGGCTTACGGCCGGAAGAGGTCACCGTGCAGGCAGTCGTCGGCCGGGTGGAGGTCGGTGACGAGCTGGTCGACCCGGTCACCGTCGAAATGCCTTACACCGGAACGGCTTCCGGTGGTGACCACGTGTTCGCCACGACGACGCCGCTGCCGGTCGCGGGGTCGGTCGGCTATACCGTGCGGGTGCTGCCGCATCACCCGATGCTGGCCTCCGACGCCGAGCTCGGGCTGATCACGCTGGCCTAGCTGTCGCCGCGCAACCGCTCCAACGCCGCACGCACGGCGCCCGCATCGGTGGTCGCCCAGAACGGCGGCAGCGACGCCCGCAGGTAGTTGCCGTAGCGAGCGGTCGCCATGCGCGAGTCGAGCACCGCGACCACTCCGCGGTCGTCGACGCGCCGCAGCAGCCGGCCCGCACCCTGTGCCAGCAGCAGTGCGGCGTGGCTGGCCGCCACGGCCATGAATCCGTTGCCACCGGCGGCCGCCACCGCCCGCTGCCGGGCCGACAGCAGCGGGTCGTCGGGCCGCGGAAACGGGATGCGGTCGATGATGACCAGCGACAGCGACGAGCCCGGCACGTCGACGCCCTGCCACAGCGACAGCGTGCCGAACAGCGAGGTGGCCGCGTCGGCGGCGAACCGCTCGACCAGCGTGGCGGTGGTGTCGTCGCCCTGACACAGCACGGGTGTGGTCAGCCGCTCGGTCATCGCCTCGGCGGCGGCGCGGGCGGCCCGCATCGACGAGAACAGCCCGAGCGTCCGGCCGCCCGCCGCGGTGATCAGTTCGGCGATTTCGGTCAGCTGTTCGGCTGTGCCAGTGCCGTCCCGG
>NZ_LZLV01000045.1 GCF_001673405.1 Mycobacterium sp. 1245111.1
CGACATCGGGTCTGCTGCAGGAATAGGTGACATCTGAGATCGCCTGCCCAGTGTGGGCAGGCGATCTCGGATGTCAGCATGGCAAGGCCGTATCCCAAGGAGTTTCGTGACGATATTGTCCGCGTCGCTCGCAACCGCGACGTCGGCGTGACGCTGGAGCAGATCGCTGCTGATTTCGGGGTGCATCCGATCATTCTGTCGAAGTGGATGCGCCAAGCCGACATCGATGAGGGCTCCAGACCAGGCAACGCCACTAGCGATTCTGCCGAGTTGCGAAAGGCGCGCCGGCGGATCAAGCTGCTCGAACAAGAGAACGAGGTGCTGCGCCGGGCTGCGGCCTATTTGTCGCAATCGAATCTGCCGGGAAAAGGCTTTACCCGCTCGTGAACGAGCTCGCCGCCGACGGGATCCCCGTTGCGGTGACGTGCCGGGTCCTCAAGCTTGCCCGCCAGCCCTACTATCGGTGGCTGGCCGATCCGGTCACCGCCACCGAATACGTTGCGACGCAACGGGCCAACGCGTTGTTCGACGCCCACAAAGACGACCCGGAGTTCGGCTACCGGTTCTTGGTCGAAGAAGCCCGCGACGCCGGACACCCGATGGCAGACAGGACTGCCTGGCGGATCTGCTCGGACAATAATTGGTGAAGTGCGTTCGGCAAGCGCACGCGGGGCAAGAACGGCAAGGTCGGTCCACCGGTCCATGATGATCTGGTCGATCGTGATTTCACCGTTGAGGCACCAAATCGGTTGTGGCTAGCCGACATTACTGAACACCGCACCGCCGAAGGCAAGGTCTATCTCTGTGCGATCAAGGATGTGTTCTCAACCGCATCGTCGGCTACTCGATCGACTCCAGAAGGAAATCACGACTGGCCACCCAGGCCTTGGCCAGCGCGGTCGCCCGCCGCGGCGACGTCGCTGGCTGAATCGTTCACACCGACCGCGGATCGCAATTTCGAAGCCGACGATTTGTCCACGCCCTGAACCAATATGACATGGTCGAGTCCATGGGTCGCGTCGGGGCCGCTGGCGACAACGCTGCTACGGAGTCGTTCTTCAGCCTGCTTCCAAAAGAACGTCTTGGACCGTCGCGGTTGGCTCACCGAAAACAGCTCCGCATCGCCATCGTCACCTGGATTGAACGCACCTACCACCGCCGGCGCCGACAGACCGCCCTCGGCCGATTGACCCCGATCGAATTCGAAGCAATCATGACCACACCGGCCACTCAGGCCGCGTGAAGGAAACTGTCA
>NZ_LZLV01000046.1 GCF_001673405.1 Mycobacterium sp. 1245111.1
CCTGGTCGAACTTCCTGCGCGTCTCTGACATGACTACTCCTCATAGTGCATGCCTCCACGCTTTCGGGGGATTTCCAACGGGAATTCACACCGCATGCAGTTTGGCGGCGGAGGTGTCAGACTCAGCCGTGATCTGTCGTCGGCTTGTGCTCGCCGTTGCGGCGATATCTCTCGCGGCACCTAGCGCGCACGCCGACGGATTAGACGATCAATTTGTCGGGTTGCTCACCAAAGACGGAGTGGACGTAGCCAACCCGGCGCCGCTGATCGGCATTGCGCATCAACGCTGCAACGACAACGTTCTCGGCCATGATCAAGGTTTGATGCCGCGATTCGGCTTGCAGCCAAGCCCGTACTCCACCGCAATCAGGGGACTCGAAAGTCGTTTGATGGCCGACGGTCTCACGCCACCTCAGGTAGACCACTTCATGCAGGACGCCGTCACGGTGTACTGCCCGGGGTCGTCGTAGTCGTAGCACTGACAGGACTCGCGACTGTGTTTCTCGGCTGTCGCATCCCTCTCAACCTGCCGTGCAACTGCGTTACCCTCTCCGGCGAGATCCAGGCCAAGTACATGACAAACATCGCGTAACTGAATATGCCGATCTGGATGTGCACGGCGATCATTACGTGCATCAATACGCCTGCGCATAAGACATAGGGGCGAGCGGGGGCGAACCACACCAGGATGCCGACCGCCAACTCGATCGCAATCGCCCCCCAGGTCGCTACATTCATCGCCAGCGGATTCGTCATGAGCCACTCCGGCAGCGGCAGCCGCCGCATATCCGCGACTCGCAGCGCGTAGGAGACAGCAGTGCCGTCCAACCAGGTGTCGCCCGCCAACTTCGACCGCGCGGCCGCGAGGTAAATGAGCGACATCTGAACCTGCATCAGCCTTATTGGCCAATGGGCACGCGTCTGTGCCGACCAAAATGATCCGGTCTTGCGTCTCTGGTCGAGCGATAACGCAGTCCCGCACGGTGATGCGGCGAGGAACAGAGCCTCGATCCGGACAAGAACGTCACCTCCGTTGAAGACCGCCGGAGCCCGCCGTTCAAAAGACAGAATCAAAACGAAGACGACTACCGCGGCGAGCCTGCTATGCCAACCGACAAGCAGAGCGATAGCCGCCACCAGGAGCGCCAGAACTCCAATCAGGATGGCGCCGTTGCTGTTCCAGAGTTCGAAAATCCCCCATGTGTCAGCGATCGACGGCTGCTTGGGTATCGGCCCTTCGGCCTTGAGTAACCCGTTGTACATCGGTAACAGCCACAGTCCCCAGAGGATGGCAAGCGCACCGAATGCCATGCGCATCAGGCCCAGTGTGTACATCTCTTGCGGCTGAAACCAAAACGAGTGCCACGCCGTGCTGAACGCGAGAAGTGGCCCCCGAATTGAGTGCGCCATCGAGGTCATCGGTTCCCTGCCAGGTCTTCGCTGTAGAGCCTCTCGAGGACCACTTGCCCGGGTCCGCTCGCCCCCGGCGGCGGGATGTCCTGTCTACGTAGGAGCATGTCGGCGTGCAGCGGGCGGTCACCGGGGCGGCTCATTTCGCGGACGACCCAATGGACGAACTCTGGTCGGGTTTGCTGTTCGGTCAGCAGCGTCTCTTTAAGTTTGCGCCAGCGGTGTGAGAACGCCACTCCGAATACGGGCTGAAGCCGGGGAAGTGTCCACACCCTCTCGGAACCGTCGGCCATCGAGATGCGCACTTCGATATTCTCTTGTCGGCGTGGGGGATTGGGCGCATACATCGACCAGCTCTGGTCAAGCCCGACTGCGAGGGCGATCGGTCGGAGAAGGGGCGAGACGGCCCGGGTGATCGCGGCATCAGGCAAGTTCCAGACCACACCGATCGCAAGGGTGATCACAATGACAGTGCTGGTCGCGATCTCGCGGATGCGTGGCCAGGCCGAATCGCCGACCTTTTGTCGAACTGCCCGCCATGCAGCGGTCGGCGTTGCTCGCGGCGCGCGCACGTTTGGCATTTCACCTACCTGTGTAGGCGGATCGCATCACAGTCGACGCCCGGGCCAGCGCCCGGGAGCAAACTCATAATAAGGGGATAGCGGCTCCTTTCTGGGTAAATGGGTTTCGATTCAGGGGCGGGTATTAGCGCCCGAGTAATTCCGCGTCAGAGGCGCTCACATCGGCGACGCGACAGGCGAATCTCAGAAGCCTTGCATAGCGAATGCATCATCAATTCAAAATACGGTGGCTTCACCGGTGCTGTGGCCAGGTGTCCTGCAAATGACAAGACGTTCAACAAGATGACCGAAACGCCGCGATTTCAACGAACGAGGTGTTTCATTGCGGATGGGCGGGGATGTTTGCCACGTCGTGAGGAACGCGACCATGAATCCAAGACGAAATACTCCACCGGGACCAGATAATGCGTCTCGCTTGCCGACCTATCTGTTCGCGACCGCAGTACTCGCGGTGGCGCTGGCCGGAGGTGGGCTGGCCTACACCTTGACCAACTCCAGCCAAGTCACTGGGCCGCCGCCGGCCGCACCAGTTGTTCCCGCACCGGCCGCACCAGTTGCTCCCGCGCCGGCCGCGGTCGTACCCGCACCGGCCGCACCGATTGCTCCCGCACCGGCCGAACTGGTTCCGGCGCCCGCCGCCCCGTTCGTTCCTGCGCCTGCCGCGCCGTTCGTTCCTGCGCCTGCCGCGCCGGCGGCCCCCGCACCGGCCGCGCCCGTCGACCCGCCGGCATTTGTGCCGGCGCCGCCACCCATTTTCGTACCGATTCCCGTCCCGATCCCTATCGCGCCACCTCCGCCGGGTCATACCAATGGACCGGGCAAGACCACGACCGGTACGACTACCGGGACGACGACGGGGTCCACCACCGGCACGACTACCGGTACGACTACCGGGTCGAGCACCGGTACGACGACGGGCTCTACCACCGGGTCGACGACCGGTACGACTACCGGGACGACGACGGGGTCCACCACCGGCACGACTACCGGTACGACTACCGGGTCGAGCACCGGTACGACGACGGGCTCTACCACCGGGTCGACGACCGGTACGACTACCGGGACGACGACGGGGTCCACCACCGGCACGACTACCGGTACGACTACCGGGTCGAGCACCGGTACGACGACGGGCTCTACCACCGGGTCGACGACCGGTACGACTACCGGGACGACGACGGGGTCCACCACCGGCACGACTACCGGTACGACTACCGGGTCGAGCACCGGTACGACGACGGGCTCTACCACCGGGTCGACGACCGGTACGACTACCGGGTCGAGCACCGGGACAACGACGGGCTCGACCACCGCCTCTTCAAATGGATCGACGACCGGCACCACTGCCGGCAGCGGTTCGAGCAATAGCGGCGCTGCTACGCAGCAGTGCAAGGAACTAGGGACTTGTTGAGCGATCGCGCTCAAGCTCGGCGCTGAATACGCTGCCGGCGGTGTTCAGTGCCCGGGACTCGTTGGACTCGTCGGACTGACGGGAATCGCCGGGCTGGCGGGGCTTGCCGGCGTCGCAGGACTTGTCGGAGTGGTCGGGCTCGTGGGACTCGTGGGACTTGTCGGAGTGGTCGGGCTTGTCGGCTTCGTCGGACTCGTGGGAGTTGTCGAACTCGTGGGAGGCGCCGGCGGTGGAGCGCCTGGGGGCGTGACTCCAAGCCCCGGCCCCACGCCACACCAGTCCTGCACATCCTGCGTGTACTGCTCGAGCGGCAGGGGGCAACGGTATCCCGGCGGGAAGTTGGCGCCCGCGTTGAGCAGATCGCAAGGGACGAGGACCTGCTTCTTGGGGGAGTTGGTCAAGCACTTCACCGGTTGACCCGGCGGCACCGACGGGTCAGCGTGAACCGCGACCGGAATGATGGCCGCCACCAGCGCAGTTGCGAGCGCCCATGCAAGACGGCGATAGGTCATGAGAACTCCTCTGACGATGCAGAGCCCCCTGTCAGGATTGAACTGACGACCTACGCTTTACAAGAGCGTTGCTCTACCACTGAGCTAAGGAGGCCTGATTTACCCGGCCAGCCTATCGGGTCACTCCTCGTGGGCCGAGTTCTCGTGGTCGATCACCCGCTGGGAACGCACCGTCCGACTCGGTGTACGTCGGCTCGGGCGGCGGCCGGGTAGCGGGATCCGCTCGGCGATATTGCTCAACGGGTTGACCACCAGGGTCAGCGACATCACCGCGTCTTGCAGAGTCGCGATGGCCGGCTCCAGCGCCTCCATCCCGGGCGCGAGCCGGGCCAGCGTGTCGGCGACGTCGGCGAGCTGCTCCAGCGGGCCGTTGCGCGCGGTCAGCTTGTCGATGAGCCCGCCTTCGGCCAGCAGCCGATCTGCCAGTCCGTCCTCGGCCAGCACCCGCTCGATCAGCCCGTCGTCGGCGGTCAGCTGGTCTACCAGTCCGCCCGGCTTCAGTGCCCGCTCGAGTCCGCCGCCCTCGGCGGTCAGCCGGTCGAGCAGGCCGCCCTCCGCGGTCAGCATGTCGACGACCCCGCCCGGCCGTAGCAGCCGATCGATCGGGCCGTCGGTGGCAATGGCGCGCCCCAGCGGGGTGTCGTCGTCCAGCAACCGGGCCAGTCGATTCGCCCTGGCCATCGCGTCGTCGATGCCGAGCATGTGCGCCACCGCGTTGGGGCCGCTCGCCGTGGCCGTATCGCCCAGGCTGCGGTGCGCCATCCCGAGCGCGGTCGTCGCGATGCCCACCCCGGCGTCGGCGGCGGCAAGTCCGACCCGCATCGGTGCGGTGGCGAGGCTCACCAGACTTTTGCCGAGATCCATCCCCCGAGTCTATTCAGTCCTGGGCAAATCCCGTGGTAGTTGGCCATGATCGGCCTCGCAACGAACTCTCAGCTCGGACACAGCCCGCACGCAGTCATTCTTCAGCTAAGTAAGGGGGAATTGACGTCATGTCAGCAGCAGTGCATGAAACAGCACCCGAGGCGCGTGTCCTGGTCGTCGACGACGAAGACAACATCGTCGAACTCCTGTCGGTAAGCCTCAAATTCCAGGGCTTCGAAGTTCACACCGCGACCAACGGCGCATCAGCGTTGGATCTGGCCCGCGACATCAAACCGGACGCGGTGATCCTCGACGTGATGATGCCCGGCATGGACGGCTTCGGGGTGCTGCGCCGGCTGCGTGCCGACGGCATCGACGCGCCAGCACTGTTCCTCACCGCCCGTGACTCGTTGCAGGACAAGATCGCCGGTCTCACACTCGGGGGCGACGACTACGTCACCAAACCGTTCAGCCTGGAAGAAGTTGTCGCGAGACTGCGGGTTATCTTGCGGCGCACCGGGAAAGGCGCCACCGACGGTCACAACGCTCGACTGTCGTTCGCCGACATCGAAATCGACGAAGACACCCACGAGGTGTGGAAGGCGGGGCAGCCTGTCTCGTTGTCGCCCACCGAGTTCACCTTGCTCCGTTACTTCGTGATCAACGCGGGCACTGTGCTGAGCAAGCCGAAAATCCTGGATCACGTGTGGCGTTACGACTTCGGTGGCGACGTCAACGTCGTAGAGTCCTACGTGTCGTATCTGCGCCGCAAGATCGACACCGGCGAGAAGCGACTGCTGCACACCCTGCGCGGGGTGGGCTATGTACTCCGGGAGCCTCGTTAACTTCTATGCCGCGACACTTTCGCCTCGAGTTGCCGCTACGCGTCGCGTTGGTCGCCGCCACCCTGCTGCTGGTGGCGTGTGGTCTGACCGCGTCCGGCATCGCGGTGACCTCGATCCTGCGCCAACACCTGATCGCACGCGCCGACCAGACGCTGGAGGAGGCATCGCGCGGTTGGGCGCAGGCTCCCAAGGGCGCGCTGAAGATCCCGCACGGGGCCAACCTCGACCGTCCGCCATCGAACTTCTACGTCCGCAGCCTGGCCGCCGATGGACGCGGCAAGACGGTCATCAACGATCGGCACGCCGAACCCCGGTTGCCGGCCAATGACGACGTCGGCCCCGACCCGATAACCGTTGGCTCCGTGGATAACTCGGGTGTGCAATGGCGCGTGGTCTCCATGCGTGGACCCAATCGACTGGTTACCGTCGCCTATGATCTGTCCGAGATCCAGCACACCGTGCGTTCGCTGGCGTGGCTGCAACTCGGCATCGGGGTGGCCGTGCTACTGGTTCTGGGTCTGGCCGGGTCGTGGGTGGTACATCGAAGCCTGGAACCTCTGATCGAGGTCGAACAGACCGCTGCGGCGATCGCGGCGGGCCAACTGGATCGTCGTGTGCCCGAACGCGATTCACGAACGGAGGTTGGGCGACTGTCCGCGGCGCTCAACGGAATGCTCGCGCAGATCCAGCAGGCAGTGGCATCGTCCGAACACTCCGCCGAGCAGGCGGTGATCTCCGAAGACCGCATGCGCCGCTTCATCACCGACGCCAGCCACGAATTGCGCACCCCGCTGACCACCATGCGCGGCTTCGCCGAGCTGTACCGGCAGGGCGCGGCGCGCGACATGGAGATGGTGATGTCGCGCATCGAGAGCGAGTCACGCCGGATGGGATTGCTCATCGACGATCTGCTGCTGCTGGCGCGCCTCGATGCGCAACGCCCGATCGAGCGCAAGCGGGTCGACCTGCTGGCGCTGGCTACCGACGCGGTGCACGACGCGCGCGCGGTTTCGCCTGATCGCACGATCTCCATCGAGGTGATCGACGGCCCGGGCACCCCCGAAGCACTGGGCGACGAGGCCCGGCTCCGTCAGGTGCTGGGCAACCTGATGACCAACGCGCTGCAGCACACGCCGGAGACCGCGGGCATCATCGTGCGAGTCGGCACCACCGTCGAGGACGCGATACTCGAAGTCGTCGACGAAGGACCCGGGATGAGTCAGGAGGACGCGTTGCGGATCTTCGAGCGGTTCTACCGCACCGACTCCTCTCGCACTCGTAGCAGTGGCGGTAGCGGTCTGGGACTGTCGATCGTCGACTCGCTGGTGCAGGCGCACGGTGGAACGGTGAACGTGACCACGGCACCGGGCCAGGGCTGCCGCTTCTTCGTCAGCCTGCCGCGCATCACCGACGTACCCGCCCAGGCGGCGTTAGTCCCTTGACGACTCCCCACGACGATTCGATCGGCAATGAAGACTCGGTGCCGGCGATCGTCGCGCTGTTCCAGGCGGAGCGCACGGAGGTGCAAAGCATTCTGGGACACGCCCTTTCGCTGGTCAGCATCCTGGTCGCCTATTCGACCGTCGTGGGGGCCGTGTGGGCGACAAGACCCGAGACCGTCCCGCACGCGTTGGTTCCGGTGGTCCCGATACCGGTATGGGTGGCATTCGCGTGGCATTCGCAGTTGAACAGCCGAGTGTATGCGCACAACCAGGCGATCGTCATACTCGAGCAGAAGTTGCTGGACCACATCCCCAGCATCACGTTTCCCACCCGGCTGTGGCTCGGCCATACCAGCGGCCGGCTGGTCAACGAGATCCCGATCTTGTTGAAAGAGAAGCGATATGCCATCGCCGCCGCGTCCATCATCACCTACGGCGGACTCCTGGTGATTGCGCTGACGCTGACAATCGCGAGCGTGGTGGTGCCCATTCTCGTCAACCACGACTGGCAACTGCTCGCCTGCGGAATGGCGGTCGTCTACGCGTCGGTTATCGCCCTGTTGGCGGCGTCGTATAGATCGTCAATGGCGATCGACATCGACACGATGGACGCGTGGGCCAAGTCCGCGCATCAGTCGTTTCCCGGGCTGATCAGGACCCGGCACGAATACCGGGAGCGGGGCTGATCAGCCTTCGCCGAGTTCGGCAAGCGCGGCTTTGATTTTCGCCTGCGCCTCGTCGAGGGATTCCGGTGAGGGGTTGCGGTCGACGTTGGCGAAGCCGAAGTCGCTGAGGCTCTTCGCCGGGAACACGTGCACGTGCAGGTGTGGAACCTCGAGACCGGCGATGATCAACCCGGCGCGGTCGGCGTCGAACGCTTTGGTGACGGCCTTGCCGATCAGTTGCGCGACGGACATGACCTTGCCGAACGCCGCGGCATCGACGCCTTGCCATTGATCGATCTCTGCTCGTGGCACCACCAGCGTGTGGCCCTGGGTCATCGGCTCGATGGTCAGGAAGGCGACGACCTCGTCGTCCTCGTACACGAACCGGCCGGGCAGTTCGCCGTTGATGATCTTGGTGAAAATGGTCGCCATCGCTTCAGCATAGGTTGCGCGGCCAGAGCTCAGCCGGCGCAGGCGTCGAACATCGCCGACAGCTCGGCGACGGTCCAGGGCGGCGCGTCGTGATGGTCCCGGTAGCCGACCAGCTCCGGCGCCGCCTTCGGGAATCTTCCGACGAAACCGCCTGAAGCAGCAAGTATTTCGCCGGTCAGGTGGCTGGCCAGGTCGCTGGCGAGAAAGACGTAAGCCGGCGCGGCGTAGTCGGGCGGCGCGACATCCAGCGAACCCTGCATGGAGACGTCGTCCAGCATGCCCCGCCGATTCAGGTCCTGGATGTGTGCGACGTAGTCCGGGCCGGTCGACAATCGTGTCCTCGCGCCCGGGCAGACCACGTTGGCCCGTACGCGGTGCTCCTTCAGTTCGGCCGCGATCGCCAGCGTCAGGCTGTTCACCGCGCCCTTGCCGGCCGGATAACCGGTGCCACCGTAGTCGCCGAGGAACGCGAACGAACTGCTGTTGACGATGCTGCCGCCGCCTTGGGCGATCATCTTCGGTGCCGCGGCGCGACAGGTGGCGAACACCGTGCCGAGATGTGCGTCCATCAATTCGGCGAACTGCGCCGCGCTGATGTCGAGGATGGATGAGCCCGGCGGTTCGGCGATGCCCGCGCAGTTGATCAGAATGTGGATGCCGCCGAACTCGTCAATGCAGTTGTCCACCAACGACTCTGCGGCCAACTGCTCGGACGGCGAACCCGGATGTGCGACGGCCCGTCCGCCGGTTGCGGTGATCGCCTCGGCGGTGGAACGGGCCGCGTCAGCGTCCCGGCCGTTGATCACCACGCCGGCGCCGTGCTGCGCAAGCAGTGCGGCAACCGCCGCGCCGATCCCGCGTGACCCGCCGACCACGACCGCGCCGCGGTCGGCGAGCAACGAGGTCACTCCTGTTGACCGAATTTCATCATGTCGAGGTTCCAGTAGCCGCGCATGTTCGCGATCAGCCCGGCGTCGTTGACGCGGTAGGTGAACACGCCCCGCACGCTGCTGGTGATTCCGTTGTCAAACTTGCTGTCCAGCACCAAGATATGCGCGACCTCGTTCGGATCGCTCGACGGAAACGTCTCCTCGCAGGTGATCGTCAAATTGTTGGCGGCGATGTTGGTGTCGTAGAACTCCGCGACGCCGTCCTTGCCCCGCACGCCGGTGCCCTCGGGGTTGGTGATGGACTTGCCGATCGGGTCTTCCACCACAACGTCGTCGGCCATCAGGGCCAGCCAGCCCTCCCGGTCATGGGCCTGGACGCAGCGCCACGACGACTGCGACGCGGCCAATGCGGGTGACTTTTCGGCGGTCTCGGCAGACATGACGGTTACCGGTCGGCGTCGGTGAAACGGATGACGCCACGAATGTTCTTGCCGTCCAGCATGTCCTGGTAGCCGTCGTTGATCTGCTCCAGCTTGTACTGGCGGGTGATCATGTCGTCGAGGTTGAGCTTGCCGGCCTTGTACATCGACAGCAGCTGCGGAATGTCGTACTGCGGGTTGCCGCCACCAAAGATCGTTCCCTGCAGGTTCTTCTGCATCAGGGTCAGCATCGCCAGGTTCAGCGTGACGTTGTTGTCCACCAGGCTGCCGATGGCGGTCAGCACGCAGGTGCCGCCCTTCTGGGTCAGGATCAGGTAGTTGTCGACGTCGGCGCCCTGCAACTCCCCGACGGTCACGATCACCTTGTGCGCCATCAGGCCGTAGGTCACGTCCATCATTCCGCCCATCGCGGCGAAGATGTCGGGGTAGACGTGTGTCGCGCCGAACTTGAGGGCCTGGTCACGCTTCCACTCGACCGGGTCGATCGCGAAGATGTAGCGCGCGCCGGCGTTGACGGCGCCCTGCAACGCGGCCATGCCGACGCCGCCGACGCCGACGATCGCCACGTCTTGGCCGGGCCGAATGTCGGCGGTGCGGACGGCTGAACCGTAGCCGGTGGTAACGCCGCAGCCGACCAGGGCGGCGACCTCGAACGGAACCGTCGGGTCGATCTTCACCACCGAGCTTTTGTGGACGACCATGTACGGCGAGAACGTCCCGAGCAGCGTCATCGGGAAGACGTCCTTGCCTTTGGCCTGAATGCGGAACGTGCCGTCGGATACCGCGGCGCCGTTGAGCAGCCCGGCACCCAGGTCGCACAGGTTGCGCATGCCGGCCTGGCAGGTCGGACAGTGACCGCAGGACGGGATGAAGGACAACACGACGTGGTCGCCGACGCCGATGTCTTCGACGCCGGGGCCGACTTCGGTGACAATGCCGGCGCCCTCGTGACCACCGAGAACTGGGAAGCCGCCCATCGGGATGCCGCCGGTGACCAGGTGGTGGTCGGAGTGGCACATTCCGGCCGCTTCCATCTGGATTTTGACTTCGTCCTTCTGGGGGTCGCCGATCTCGATTTCCTCGATCGACCAGGGCTGATTGAACTCCCAGATGAGCGCGCCTTTGGTCTTCACCGTGAACCTGCTTTCGTCATTGAACGTCGGTTGGGGACGGCCCGAGCTTCAGGCAAGCAACCGCTTGGTCGAGTGTAGGTCAGCGGGTGACGCGAGTCACCAGGGGAGCCGGATGTGATCACCAGATCGGGACTGGCGCCTGGCCCAGCGGGTAGTAGCCGGGCAGCTTCTCCCCGGCCACGCTGCGCGCGATGCGCTTCTGCATCCCGTCGCTGAGGTCGCCGGATTCGATCAGGTTCGCAAACATCTTCGCGACGTGACCGAAGTCGAAGAAGTCCCGCTGCCACTCGATGAGCGCGTCGTCGTTGAGACGGAACCAGCTGCCGCCGATGCCGTAGATCTCGTCCTGGCTGCCGTCGGACTTGTTGACGATCTGCTTCCAGAAACCGACGATCTCGCCCTGCTTCTCGTCGATCAGGACCTTCTGGTACTCGTACACCCAGTTTTCCAGGCCCTCCATCTCAAGGCCCAGCGCGACGTCGCGGATCTCGTCGACCCCGACGCACATCACGTCTTCCTTGGGGCCGATATTCCAGCCGTAGGTGGCCTCGGGTGCGTAGAAGTCACCCAAAGGCCGCCAGTCGCCGGCCTTTTCGCAGTCCTTGTTGGCTTGCAACCAGCGGTCGACCCATGCCTCGAGTTTTTCGCGGGAGTGTGACGCCTTAGACATTGTGGCTAGTCTCCTTAATCTTCTTTGATCAAAAGGGCTTGGGTTGGGCACATTTCGACCGCGCGCTGGACTTCGTCGCGGGCCTCGTCACCGGGCTCGGGATTCAGGACTTCGACCTTGCCGCGTTTGGGCACCCGGAAGTAGTCGGGTGCCTCCAGCTCGCACATCGCATGGCCCTGGCATAGATCCAGGTCGGCTTCGATGCGAAAACCCATGAGCTGCCTTATACCTGGCGCTTGCGGTAACGAACTTTGGCCGGGCTGGCCAGCTGCACGACCATCTTCGAGTGGTCGTTGTGATAGCTGTCGGCGGGCTGGGCCATCTCGAAGTCGTATTCGCGCAACAGGACCGAGAAGATCGCCTTGATCTGCATCTGCGCGAAAGCGGCGCCCACGCACCGGTGTCGGCCCGCTCCGAATGGAATCCAGGTCCACCGGTTGACGATGTCGGCCTGCTCGGGCTTGTTGTAACGATCCGGATTGAACGCGTCGGGGTCGGGGAAGTCCTCGGGGATCCGATTGGAGATAGCCGGAGAGGCGGCCACATAGTCGCCGTCATGGATCGGGAAACCGGCGACCTCGAATTCGCCCCGTGCCACCCGCATCAGGATGATCAGCGGCGGGTGCAGCCGGAGTGTCTCCTTGACCACGTTGTCGAGCTTCGGAATCGACCGCAGCGCATGGAAACTGACTTCTTGACCGTCTGCGTAGAGCTCTTCGAGCTCGGACACCACCTCGGCGTAGACATCGGTGTGCCGGATCAGTTCGATCAACGTCCACGCCGACGTGCCGGAGCTGGTGTGGTGCCCGGCGAACATCAGCGAGATGAACATGCCGGTGACCTCGTCGGCGGAGAAGCGCGGCTCGCCCTGCTCGTCCTTGATCGACACCAGCACGTCGAGCATGTCGCGGTCGGATTTGTCGGAGGGCGGGTTGGCGATTCGCTGGTTCATGATTTCCTGAACCAGCGCAACCAGTTTCACCCGCGCCTCGTCGCGCCGCTGGAAGCTCTCGATCGGCAGGTACGGGTCGACGTAGCAGAGCGGATCGGTGCCGCGTTCGAGTTCGTGGTAGTACTCGGCGAACCGGTGATCGAGTTGTTCGCGGAACTTCACGCCGATCAGACACGCCGTCGACGTGTAGATGGTCAGCTCGGAGAAGAAGTCGAGCAGTTCGATCTCACCTTCGTCGCCCCAGTCGGCGATCATCCCGCGGACCTGAGCCTCGATGGTGGCGGCGTGGCCTTTCATCTGTTCGCCGCGCAGTGCCGAGTTGTGCAGCATCTCCTTGCGCCGCTCGGGGCTGGCGTCGAACACCACGCCCTTACCGAAGATCGGCGCCATGAACGGATACGCCGCGGCCTGGTCGAGATCCTCGTCGGCGGAGCGGAAGAAGAACTCGTTGGCCTCTGCGCCCGACAGCAGGATGACGTGCTTGTCGACCAGCTGGAACCAGCCGACGTCCCCGCATTCGTCCCGGACGCGCTGCATCAAACCGATTGGATCGGTACGGAATTCCTCCAGGTGTCCGTGTTCTTCCTCGCCGCCGGACACCCGCGGCACCATAGTCGTCGTAGTCATGTGCTCACTCCTCCTCGGCGCTCGTACCTCGCGCCGCATCGTCGTATCGCGGTCACTGTCCGGGCATCCCTTCGTCGCCGAGTGCGAGTTTCTGGCGGTCCTTGGTATCGGCCAGGGGGGCTTCGGGTTGGAGCTCCATGTTGGCGATGAAGCCGCCGCGTGGCGTCTCGGCGACGAACGTGATGGCTCGCGCGAGATCCGCGGCACGCAGGAAGTAGTCGTGGCGGGCCTGGCCCCACTTTGCCCAGTCTTCAAGGGCGGGACCGATTTTCTCGGCCGGCAGGCTCCAGCCCATTCCGGTCTTGGTCGGGCCCGGATGCACGATCGAGGCGCGGACGCCGGTGCCTTCGAGTTCCATCTGCAGGTTGGTGACCATCGCGACGAGGGCGGCCTTGGCCGCGCCGTATGCACCCATGTGCGGCCGCTGGCGCAGCGCCACGTCCGATCCCACGAAGATCAGATCGCCGCGCTGGCGCCGCATCATGCCTGGCAGCACCGCCGAGGCAAGCCGGTTGGCGCCGACCAGGTGGATCTGCAGCTGCGAGTCGAATTCGTCGGTCGTGATCTCGGCCAGCTTGCCGAAGTAGGTGTCGCCGGCGCCGGCCACCAGCACCTCGATCTCGCCGAGTGCGTTCACCGATTGCGCGACAAAAGATTTCACCGAGTTCGGATCGGTGACGTCGAGGTGGAAGCCGACCGCTTCGCCACCTTCGGCGTTGATCTTGCCGACGATGTCGTCGAGTTTCTCCACCCGGCGGGCGCCCAGCGCGACGGGGAAGCCGTGGGCCGCGAGTTCGATGGCGGTGGCTTCGCCGATACCGGACGACGCACCCGCGACGATGGCCGGGCGGCGTTCGGGCAGGGGGTCAAAGCGGGGCATTCAGCGGACCTCCACGGTCATCGGTAGGTGGGCGAAGCCCCGGACATTGCTGGAATGAACGCGAACCGAGTTTTCCTCGTCGACTTCGTATTTGCGGATTCTGGTGAATAATTCGGTGAGGGCGACCCGGGCCTCCATCCGCGCCAGATGCGCACCCAGGCAGAAGTGTGCACCGCTGCCGAAACTCAAGAGTTTGGAGCCGATGTCGCGGCCGATGACGAAGTCGTCAGGATTGTCGAATGCGCGCTCGTCGCGGTGCCCCGAGCCGGGCAGCAGCAGCAGCACATCGCCGTCGGGAATGGTGGTGTCGTACAGCGTGAGTTCACCGGACACCGAGCGGGCCAGGATCTGGCTGGACGTGTCGTAGCGCAGCGTCTCCTCGACCCAGAGCGGCACCCGGGACAGATCGTCGTAGACCGACACCAGCTGGTCTGGATTGCGGTGGCCCCAAAACGCGGCGTTGGCAAGCAGTTTGGTGGTGGTCTCGTTTCCGGCGATCACCATCAGAAACATGAAGCCGAGGACTTCGTCGTCGGTGAGCCGGTCGCCGTCGATCTCGGCCTCCAGCAGCGCCGACGTGAGGTCGTCGGTGAGGTTCTTTCGCCGCTCGGCCACCATCTCCTGGTAGTAGACGATCAAGTTGAGCGAGGCCTCGATCGCCTCCGGCGGTACATCGGTGACGCCCTCTTCGCGATGCATCACCCCGTCGGCCCAGGCCCGGACCTGGGCTCGATCGGGCTCGGGCACACCCATCAATTCGGAGATGACGTCCATGGGCAACTTGCCGGCGAACTCGTCGACGTAGTCAACGGCGACCCCGGATGCCGCTTTTTCGACAAGGGTATCGAGATGCTGGGTTGCGATCTGGGTGACGCGTGGTTCCAGCTCGCGAATGCGCCTGGGGGTGAACCCTTTTGAGACCAGGGTCCGCAGCCGTAGGTGAGCAGGGTCGTCCATCGCCAGAAACGACATGGTCTTGGCGGCATGAGGTCCGCGCGACGCCGGGTCCAGCGAGACGCCGTACTTGTTCGACAGCGTCGTGCTGTTGCGGAAACCTTGGTGCACGTCCTGGTGTCGCGACAAGGCCCAGAAGCCGAGTTCCTCGTTGTGATACAGCGGGGCCTCGTCGCGCAATCGCTTGTAGTACGGGTACGGGTCTTCGTGGAAGTCGTAGTCGTAAGGATCGAGCAGCGGCTTATCGATGGTGGTCATCAGGCTTCCGTCGTGACGATGAGACCGACCGCATAGGCGAGGTGGTCGGCGATCTGGTGGTAGGTATAGGCGCCGCTGGCGGCGTTGACGAGCGCGCCGAAGAAGGTCATCTCGAGGACCGACACGATGCGGGGTTCGGCGTCGGGGCCGATCGCCGAGGTGATGCGCCGGTGGATCTCGGCCCCGATCCGGTCGCGCACGGACCGGACCGCGGGATCGCCGCCACCGCCGAGCAACGCGGTCGTGCACGCCGCGGCGACTTCGGGTTCGTCGGCGACTACCAGTGCGAGGTGGCGCAGCGCCTTGTCGACTCGCGTCGGCATCGGCTCGTTGACGTCGGTGAAGTACGGGACCTGCCGCACCAGGTCGAGATACACCTCGGCGATCAGATGGTTCTTCGACGAGAAGTAGGTGTAGGCCGTCGCCGGGGCGACCTTGGCGCGGGCCGCGACCGCACGCACGGTGAGGTCGGCGTAGGACGTCTCGCGTAGGACCTCGACGCCCGCGGTCAAGACCTTGCGGAAGGTCTCTTCCTGTCGACGGTTGCGCGGCACGTCACCGGCCGGAGCTCCGGCGTCAGGAGTGAGCGTGACCGCTGGATCGCTGGACACTTGTCCAAGCTATCCGAAAGGGTCGGACTCGGGCAAGTATGTTCGGTGAATTCGCAGTTAAGCGCGGTGAGACCGCCATCGTCGGTCGGTCGCTCTTGCCTTTCCCGCAGCGCTGTGACTATGTTCGACTGGACAATTCCGGACAACTGTCCATTGACTATCACCGGTGGAGGCGACGATGGCATTGCTGGCCGACGGGGTGAGCTCGCTGCTCATCGACGGCAAGCTGACGAGTGGCAGCCAGGGCACCTTTGGCACGGTCAACCCGGCCACCGAAGAGGTGCTGGGGGTCGCGGCCGACGCCGACGCCGACGACATGGGCCGCGCGATCGAGGCGGCGCGCCGGGCCTTCGACGACACCGACTGGTCGCGCAACACCGAACTACGGGTGCGCTGCATTCGCCAGCTCCGCGACGCGATGCAGGAGCACGTCGAAGAACTGCGCGAGATCACCATCGCCGAGGTGGGTGCACCGCGGATGCTCACCGCCGCGGCGCAATTGGAAGGGCCGGTCGGCGATTTGAGTTTCGCCGCCGACACCGCCGAGTCGTATCGATGGAACGTCGATCTCGGCGAGGCCGCACCGATGGGGATCCCCACCCGCCGCACGATCGCACGTGAGGCCGTCGGCGTCGTCGGCGCGATCACCCCGTGGAACTTCCCGCACCAGATCAACCTCGCCAAGCTCGGCCCCGCGCTGG
>NZ_LZLV01000047.1 GCF_001673405.1 Mycobacterium sp. 1245111.1
CCGCAGCCTAGGGGGCCTAAGGGGCCAGCCCCCGAAGCGCCCGCACCGGCCCCCGAGGCTCCCGCCGCACCGGCACCCGGGGGCGGCGCGGACGGCGGCACGGCTCCGGCCAGCCCGACTCCGGAGCAGCCGGCGCCGCCGGGCCACATCCGGCTGGCCCCTTAGGCCCCCTAGGCTGCGGCCATCGCGGGCTCGCCGACCGCGGTGATGGACGTCCGACGAACGTAGACGCCGAACGTGATCAGCGCCGCGACCACGTAGAAGCAGGCAAAGTCCCAGAACGCGGCTGTGGCGGTACCGGAGGTCAGGTAGGACCTGCGCAGCGCCAGGTTGATCGCCACACCACCCAGGCCGCCGATCGCACCGGTGATCCCGATGACCGCGCCCGACATCGAACGCGAGTAGTTGGCTCGGGCTTCCTCGTCGCCCTCCAGGGATCGCGAGGTGGCGTGGAAGATCGACGGGATCATCTTGTACACCGCGCCGTTGCCGATTCCGCTGAGCACGAACAACACGGCGAAGCCGGTCACATACGCAACCATCGTCGCCGCGGTGGTGTGGCGACCCGACAGGCCCGAGGTGATCGCCAGTAGCGCGTCGCCGCCGAGCATTCCGATGAATGCCCACAACGTCACGGTTCCCCCGCCGACGCGGTCGGCGATCCGGCCGCCGTAAATCCTCGACACCGAGCCCAAAAGTGGTCCCACAAAAGCGATTTCGGCTGCGTGCAGGGACGCCTGCGCCGGGCTCTGTCCACCGGCGGCGAACGACATCTGCAGCACCTGGCCGAACGCGAACGAGAAGCCGATGAACGACCCGAAGGTGCCGATGTAGAGCAGGCTGACCAACCACGTGTGACGGCTGCGCAGTGCGGCCCGCATCGCGCCGAGGTCGACCGAAACCACGTCGAGGTTGTCCATGTAGCAGGCCGCACCGATCGCGGCAACGATCAGCGCCGCAACGTAGAAGGCGCATACCCAGTAGGGCTGCCGATTGCCCGCGGTCGCAATGACGAGCAGACCGACCAATTGCACGGCGGGCACGCCGATGTTGCCGCCGCCGGCGTTGATACCCAGTGCGATGCCCTTGAGGCGTTGCGGGAAAAACGCATTGATATTGGTCATCGACGAAGCGAAGTTGCCGCCGCCGAGTCCGCACAGTGCCGCGCAGACCAGGTAGAACCACAACGGACGGCCCGGTTGGGCAAGCACCGCCACGGTCGCGAGGACGGGCACCACCAGCACACACGCCGAGAACACCGTCCAGTTGCGGCCACCGAAACGTGCCGTCGCCATCGTGTAGGGCAACCGCAGCACCGAACCGACCAGGGTCGCGGTCGCGGCAATCAGGAATTTGTCCCCGGCGGTCAGCCCGTACACCGACTGCGGCATGAACAGAACCATCACCGACCACAGCGACCAGACCGAGAATCCGACGTGCTCCGCCGCCACCGACCACACCAAATTGCGCCGTGCGACGGCCTTTCCGCCCGCCTCCCACGCAACCCGGTCCTCCGGGTCCCACCCTGTGATGTGCGATCGCGCCACCGCATTCTCCTCGCCAGTCTCCGACACTTCCGAGGTGAACGTAAAAGTGCGATGTTGCCGCGCGGCGTCTCACGATGTCGCGGCCGTGAAATCACCCTCACGGGTGGCCTGGTGGCACCGTGAGCGATCGACGGCTGCCGGTGGCAAATGCCCTGCACTAGAGTGCTGGCATGGTCGTGGCGCCCACCCAGCCTGAGTCGGATGCGAGCCCCTTCCGGTTCGATCGGGCGGAAATGGCTGGGGCGCTAGGCGATCTGGGGGTGCTGGTCCCGATCGCGGTAGCGCTGATCGTCAAGAACGGTCTGACGCCGACCGCGGTCTTGTTGCCGGCCGGTCTGCTGTATGTGGTGGCGGGCCTGATCTATCGGCTACCGGTTCCGGTGCAACCGCTCAAGGCGTTCGGGGCCATCGCGATCGCGCACGGTTTCGGTGCCGACGACATCGCGGCCGGTGCGCTGTTGATGGGGATGCTGTTTTTGGCGCTCGGTGCGTCGGGCCTGCTGGACTGGGTTGCAAAAGTGTTCCCGCACGCGATCATTCGCGGGATTCAGCTTTCGGTGGGGCTGTTGTTCTGTCAGCTGGCGTGGAAGCTGGTGTCGACACCGCCCAAGTCGTTCACCGATCATCGGCACTCGACCTGGTGGCTGGCGGGCTTGACCGTCGTGGTCATCGTCGTCGCACTGCTGCTGCGACGTCGCCAGATCACCCTGGTATTCCTCGCGATCGCCGTGGTGGCCATGGTGGGCGCGTTTCACGGCACGGTCAGCTTCGGCCCGTCCGCCGTGCACATCCCGCATCTGAGTCAGCACGCGTTCGCCGCGGCAGCCGTCGCGCTGGTGTTGCCGCAGGTGCCGCTGTCGTTCGCGAATTCGTGTTTGGCCACGGCCGACACCGCCCGCACCTACTTCGGCGACGCCGCCCGACGGGTCCGGCCCGGACGCCTGGCCACCACGATCGGGGTGGCCAACCTGTTCGCCGGCTCGATCAGCGGGATGCCGGTATGCCATGGCGCCGGCGGCATGACGGCGCACCGCAGCTTCGGCGCCCGCAGCGGCGGCGCCCCGATCATGTTGGGCAGTGTCCTGATTGGGATCGCTCTGGCGATGGGAGCGACCTTGACCGCCGCGCTGGCCGGTTTCCCGGTGCCGATCCTGGCGGGCTTGTTGACCGTGGCGGGGTTGCTGCACATCACGCTGCTGAAAGATCTACGCGGAAGCTGGCATTGGGTGACGGCGATCGCGGTCGGCGTGACCGGATTTTTGACTAATCTCGCGGTGGCTCTGGTTGGCGCGCTGGTGATTTGGTGGGCGGTCGACGTGCTGTGTTCGCGCCGCGCGAATCACGAATGATCTTTGCCGGCAAGCTGATCCAGCGCGTGCTGCAGCACGCCAGCCAGCACCCCGAGGCCGTCGCGCACTCCGCCGGGTGAGCCGGGCAGGTTCACCACCAAGGTTCGACCGGCGACCCCACAGACGCCCCGTGACAGCACCGATGTCGGGACCTTCGGCAGGCCGGAGCGCCGAATTTCGTCGGCCAGCCCGGGAATTTCGTAGTCGAGCACGGCTTTGGTCTGCGACGGCGTGTGGTCGGTCGGCGAAATGCCGGTGCCTCCGGAAGTGATCACCAGGGCGACACCGTCGGCAATCGCGTCGCGCAACGCCTGCCCCACCGGTTCCCCGTCGCTGACCACCGTCGGTAGGACCGCCGGAAAGCCTTGCTGCACAAGCCAGTCAGCGACGATCGGCCCGCAGCGATCGTCGTAGGTGCCGGTCGACGCGCGGGTCGAGGCGACGATGATGCGCGCCGATTGGCCGGCCATCATCGCGCCCAGGTTCCGTGCCGTCCGCCTTCTTTGCGCAACACCCGGATGTCGTCGATGCGAGCGGCCGGGTCGACCGCTTTGATCATGTCGTAGAGCGTCAACGCCGCCACGCTCACCGCGGTCATCGCCTCCATCTCCACCCCGGTGCGGTCGGTGCTGCGCGCCGTCGCCGTGATGTCGACATTGCTTGCGCCGATGGAGAATTCGACGTCGACGCCCGTCAACGCGAGCTGATGACACAGGGGAACCAGCTCGCTGGTGCGCTTGGCCGCTTGGATTCCAGCTATCCGGGCGGTGGCCAGCGCATCGCCCTTGGCCAGGCCACCCGACGAGATCAGCTCCACCACATCGGCTGTCGTGCGCAGCGAGCCGGCGGCGACCGCTTTCCGTTTCGTCGCGGTCTTCTCGGTGACATCGACCATGTGGGCCGCGCCGCTGGCATCGATGTGCGATAGCGGACCGCTGGGTGGTGTAGGGGCGGCGTCAGGCATGGCAGTTCATCTTTGCAGTCCGATCATCCCATGTCCCAGATCTGGACCTGTGAGCCGGCGGGAAGCTCCGTCGTGTCGACCGGAATGTCGATCAGGCAGTTCGCCGAGGCCAGGTAGCGCACGTGATGCGAACCCGCCGGTCCGTGGCTTGCCACCGTGCCGCCCGTCGCGTCGAAGACCCCGCGACGGAACTGGCGCTTACCCGCCGGCGACCTCAGCCCGTCGACCAGCACGGCGGATCGCATGGGGCGATTCGGGGCCGGCAGCCGCATGGCCGACCGCAGCGCCGGGCGGACGAAAACCTCGAAGGACACCAGCGCGCTCACCGGATTTCCCGGCACGGTGACGATCGGCACGCCGGCGACCCGGCCGGTGCCCTGCGGCATGCCGGGCTGCATCGCCACCTTGACGAACTCCACGCCCTGATCGCCGGAGCGTCCGAAAGCGTCCTTGACCACCTCGTAGGCGCCCGCGCTGACCCCGCCGCTGGTGATGATCAGGTCCGCCGCTGGCGCGTACCGGTCGAGCACCGCGGTGAAGTCCGCGACGTCGTCGCTGGTGGTCGCTGCGGCGACCACCTCAGCACCCGCCTCCCGAACCGCGGCGGCCAACATGCTCGAGTTCGACTCGTAGATCTGTCCTGGCTGTAGCGCCGCACCGGGTGCCACGAGTTCCGAGCCCGTGGAGATCACCAGAACCCGCTGTCGTGGGATCACCGTCAACTGGTGTAGTCCGGTCGCGGCGGCCAGTCCGACCACGGCCGGGCTCACCGGCTGGCCGGCCCGCAACACGGTGGCGCCCTCCGAGACGTCCTCACCCGCGCGGCGGATGAAGCTCCCCGCGGCGCTCGGCGCGGTGATCGTCACGACGTCGGTCCGGCCGTCGGTCGCCTCGACGGGCACGATCGCGGTGGCCCCGGCCGGGATCGGCGCCCCGGTCATGATGCGGTGGACGGTCCCGGCAGCCAGCATCGGAGTGTCGGTGCGGCCTGCCGGAATATCTTCGGCGACAGGCAATCTCACTGGATGCTCGGCGGTTGCTCCGACCACCTCGTCGGCGCGCACGGCGTAGCCGTCCATCGCTGAGTTGTCGAACACCGGAAGCGACAGCGCCGCGGTCACGTCGTCGGCCAGCACCAGACCCTCGGCTTCAGGCAAGCCGACAGACGCCGCGGCCCGGGCTGTGATCAACTCGGCGACGACGCGCTGATGTTCCTCGACCGACCGCATCACGACAGAGGAGAAAACCGTTGGCTGTCAATCATCGACATGTCCCGCCACCCGGCCAACCTTCGCTCTCGAACGCCTGAGCTTGCCAATATAGTTGGTTGTCATGCGAAGTCGCGGCTCGGCGGGGCCTCGGGTGCTGCGCGCTGCCCTGACCGACCAGCCGATCACGCTGCGCGAACACGAAGACCTGGTGCACGAGCGCGCCGCAGGTGCCGTCGTCGGGTTTGTCGGCGCGATACGCGACCACGACGGCGGACGGCAGGTGCTGAAGCTGGAGTATTCGGCGCATCCCTCGGCTGCCGACGTCATCGCCGAGGTGGTGGCCGATGCGTGCGCGAATTCGGTTGGCGTGCGGGCGGTTGCGGCAAGCCACCGGATCGGCTCGCTGCATATCGGAGACGCGGCACTGGTGGTGGCGGTGGCGGCCGATCATCGCCGCGAAGCGTTCGAAACCTGTGCGCACGTTGTGGATGCCATCAAAGCGCGGCTGCCGGTCTGGAAGCACCAGTTCTTCGCCGACGGCAGCGACGAGTGGGTCGGCTCGGCCTAGCGCTATCCCCCGGCGAACGGCGGCAACACATCGACCGTGTTGCCGGTACGCAGCGCCTGGGCCGTGTCGCGCACCGCAACGCCGTCGCACAGATACGAGCACCGCAGCAGCACCCGCGCCAGCTCCGGGCTGCGTCCGCTCAGTTCGTCGACGAGCCCGCCGACCGTGATGCCCGCCGGGACGGTCAGCTGTTCGGCGTCGGAGCCGGCCGCAGCACCGGCGGCGGCGAAATACCGCACACCGACCTCGATCAACTCGGCCGTCACGTCAGCCTCCGATCGCGCTCATCGACCGCAGCGGCTGGACGAAGTCCGGGCTGTTGATCCCGTGACCTGCCGGTTTGTCCCACATCGCGGCCCGCCAGGCGGCCTCGATCGCGTCGTCGTCCGCTCCGCCACGCAGCAGCGCACGCAGGTCGGTCTCCTGGGTGGCGAACAAGCAGCTACGCAGCTGCCCGTCGGCAGTCAGGCGGGTCCGGTTGCACGACGAGCAGAACGGCTCCGACACCGACGCGACGATCCCGACCTGGCCGGCCCGACCCGTCTCGCCGTCGCTGACCTGCCACATCGCAGCTGGCGCGCCGCCCCTCGGGCTGTCGTCAGGCTCCACGGTGAACCCATGACCGCGCAGTTCCGCCAGCGTCTGGTCCGCCGTCACCATCGTCTGGCGTTGCCAGTGGTGTCCGGCATCCAGCGGCATCTGTTCGATGATGCGCAGCTGGTAGTCGTGTTCGAGGCAGAACCGCACCAGCGCCACCGCGTCGTCCAAGCCACTCACCGGGTCGAGCACCGCATTCACCTTGACCGGCCGCAATCCCGACGCAGCCGCCGCCGCGAGTCCCGCGAGTACGTGGGTCAGCCGATCGCGCCGGGTGATGGCCGAGAAATGCGCGGAGTCGACGCTGTCCAGCGATACGTTAACCCGGTCCACGCCGGCGCGGGCCAGCGCCTCGGCACGGTCTGCCAATAGCACGCCGTTGGTGGTCAATGCGATCTCCGGGCGGGGTCGTAGAGCCGCGGCCGACGCCACAACCGCGTCAAGGTGCTTGGCCAGCAACGGTTCTCCGCCGGTGAATCGCACCTTGGTCACCCCGAGCCGGGTCACCGCAATACGCACCAGCCGGTCGATCTCGCCGGGCTGCAGCAGTTCCGCTGCACCGAGCCACGGCAGACCCGCAGCGGGCATGCAGTAGGTGCAGCGCAGATTGCAACGATCCGTCAGCGACACCCGCAGGTCGGTCGCCGCCCGCCCGTAGCTGTCGACCAACGGGCCGTCCGCTGGCGGTCGGGACGCCCAGGATTCCCTCCCGCGTGGCACCAACGGGACGCCGAGCGTCGTGATCGTCACGAGACCACTCCACCGGTTGTAGCCCGCCTATGCGGGTGCTGAATGAACATCACCGCCCATTATCCCCGCACTGGCGCCGCGCGCCGCCTTCAGCCACTCGTACGGACGTTGGCAGGACTACACCAGGGTTCGGGGGGTATCCGGGTGAAATGGGTGTGCTGACCCGACGGCGGCTGAAGCGCAACCAGGTCTACGACTGGATGCGGCTGAAGGGCTATGTGGCCTTCAATCTGCCGCGCGCCGTGACGGCGTTGGGCGCGGGATTGTTATCCGGTATCGCCGCAGTGCACGTCTATGTGCTGGCCAGCCGGCCGGCGTTGCCGACCAGCTTCACGGTGTACACCGGCCTGATTGTTGCCTTGTGCCTGCTGACGGCGGCTGCCATGGGATTCGCCGTCAATCCGCGGATTCCACCGTGGGGCTGGTTCGTCGGCGACGGGGTGTCGGTCGCCTACCTCGCGGTCTACCTGGCCACTCGGCCGATTCCGCTGCCGGGCCTGGTGGCGGTGACGGGGCGATGGGACTTCGCGCCCGGGACCTTGGCGGGAGCGTTGGCGTTGGGCTTCGTCGCCGTCCACATGTCGGTATTGCTTGGCATCAACGTCGCCTATCCGCGACGTCAACAGTGGTCGGACTGATGACGGTGCCGCGATGACGACGTTCGACTATCCGCTATGGCTTCGGATCGACCACTGGCTCAACGTGTTGTTCGTGACGCTGATCATTCGCAGCGGGATCGAGATCCTCGCCACCCACCCGAAGTTGTACTGGCATGACGACAGCCGACCCGGAAGCGAGTGGGCGCGGTTCACCCGCAAAGTGATGCCGAAAGACCGGCTGTTCGACACTCTCGATGAGGAGGAGGACTACAGCCCGTTCATCTCACTGCCGGGTCGCGCGCAACTGGGCATCGGCCGACACTGGCATTTCTTCTCGGTGATCGGCTGGATCCTGGTCGGCCTGTCGTACTACATCCTGCTGTTCGCGACCGGGCAGTGGCATCGCTACTGGCCGGCCTCGTGGTCGATCTTCACCGAGGCCTGGGATGACGTCGTCACCTACATGTCGTTCAACCTGCCACCGTTGTTGCCCGGCGAACCAATGGATGCCATGCAGAAGCTGGCCTACGCGGGTGTCGTCTTCGGCTTGGCGCCTTTCCAAATCCTCACCGGCGCAGCGCAATCCCCAGCCGTCGAGGCCAGGTTCCCGTGGTACGTGCAGATGTGGGGCGGGCGGCAATGGGCACGCAGCCTGCATTTCATCGGCTTGGTCTCCTTTGTGATCTTCATCGTGATCCACCTGTCGATGGTGTTCTTCTGGGGCTGGGGGCATTTGACCGCCGCGATGATCTTCGGCTCGGTCCGCAACACCTACTGGGCCACCGCCCTGTCGTTGGTGATCATCGCCGCGATCATCGCCGTCCACGTCGCGGCGACAGTGTGGAGCCTGCGCAACCCCCGTTCGGTTCAACGGGTACTCGGCGCGGTGGTCACCCGCGTCCGCCTTATTGTGTTGCGGCCGTTGAACTCACGGCAGAATTACCCGGAACGAAAACTGACCTTTCAGCATCGGGTCAACGGCAAGCCTCCATGTTCGGCCGAGTACAAGGTGATGGCCGTGCACAACTTCGCCGACTGGCGGTTGCGGGTCGGTGGATTGGTCGAGAACCCGGTCATTTTGGACCTGGCGGCGCTGCGGGCGCTGACCGACCCGGAAACGCAGCGGACCATGCACAACTGCGTTCAGGGCTGGACCAGCATCGGCCAGTGGAGCGGCGTGCACCTCAGCGCGCTGGTGGAACTTGTCCGGCCGCTACCGGAGGCCAAATACATCTGTTCGATGACGATGCAGGACAACGACCGCGACGAGCCAGCCTCCCACGGCGGCGGGCAGTTCTACGAGGTCATGGACCTCGAACTCGCGTACAAGCCGCAAACGATCCTCGCTTACGAGATGAACGGCAAGCCGTTACCGATCAAGCACGGTGCACCACTGCGGCTTCGAGTCGAAACCCAGGTCGGATTCAAGATGGCCAAGTGGATCAACCAGATCGAGTTCATCAACGACTATTCCGGTATCGGAAAGGGTGCCGGAGGCTGGCGCGAAGACAACGTCTATTACGACAAGGACGTGGAGATCTAACGTGACCGAAAAAGTGGAGGTCCGACCGGAGCTGGTCAGCTTGGTGCCGGTCGACCGGGATCGTGTCGCGGAGTTGGTCGCCGCGAAAGGCGGGCATTGCGAAAGCTGCGACGGGACCGATTTCGAGGTCGGCCGCGCCCTTTACCTCGGGTTCCTATTCCTCGACGAGGACATCGACGCGTACATGGTGGCGTTGACGTGCCGCAACCCAGAGTGTGGTCGGCACACCGGGATCAGATTGCGCGAGAAGGAGTTTCTCACCCGCGGCGAAAGCGAAGCCCGCGCCGCGACTTGGCTGGCTTCGGCCCCGAGCGGCGCTCGGCCGAGGGGGTGAACTCTGGACGGGCCAGCCCGATTCGATCGATCAGGTCGGACAACCCACGCAGCTCGTCGCACAGCGCTTGAAAACGGCGCTCGTCGGCGTCGGCGAGCAGCCCGCGCGAGCTGTAGTGCACCAGCCGCGGCAGCCGTCCGGCCAGCGCGGTGCCCCATCGGATGCTGAAGTCATATTTCTGGCCGTCATCGACGTCGTCTTGGCGCCCAAGCTGTTTGAGCGCCTGAATTTGTTCGGTGAGCCATTCGACGTCGTCGTCGATGGTGACCGGAGCCGGGTTGTTGTCCATTGCTACAGGTGGGCTTTCGCGACACTGACAACCAATGGTGTCCCCGCGAAGGTGAGAAACACCCGGTGTGGCCCGAGAGCCATCCCCGACACCGGCGCAGATCGCTGCGATTCCGGCAGGGCGGCACGGTAATTGGTGATCCGTAGGACTGGAACTTTGTCGTCCTCGAAGCGCATGAAACTGTTCGTCTCCAGCGTCGCCACCTCCTGATCGGTGGCCACGTAGATGCGGCTCTCATCCGAGCCGATTCGCCGAATGGGCGACGGCAGCCGGGTCGCCGCCCGGACCCGCATACCCGTCCCGGTACGCCGGACGTCGATGACATACAGCGTGTCGTCATTGGGGCGAGCCACATAGCTACGCGTCGTGGCGGTGGTATCGCCCGCCGACACCGCGACGTCCAACGCCATCGATCCGCGCTCGTCGGGTGGCGATGAATGTCCTTTGAAGTAACGGACTCCCGAGGGTCCGCAGATGTGGTACTCGATAGTGCGCCCACGGTTGGAGCCGTCGAGAATGTCGGCGGGGTCACCGGCGACGGAGGCAGCCGGCAGTTTCTGGAAACCGTACTCGTCAACCGGTGTCACAGACGATCCGTCCGCCGACAACGCCAGCAAGACGCGCATTCCGGCGTCCTCGGACAGGTAAGCCGGTGCCGGCCCGGCGTCGAACTCATCCACCTTCCGCATCGTGCCCAGATCGAGGACGGCGACTGTGTTTCGTTGCGGCTGTGGGACGAATACGTGCTGTTCGTTCTTCCGGCCGATCTGGAGGTTGCGTCCCGGCGACAAGGGCTGCGACAGTCGCGTCGTCGCGTGACCTGAGAGCACGTCAGAGATTTCGGCAATTCGACCGTCGCCGGTGAGGCCGACGAGCGAATTGTCACGATACGACCACACGGGGTCGTGCAGCGCCGCGCCGGCGGTCATTACGACGACTTCGGGCGACTCCTCCGCGGAACTTCCCGGCGCCGAACAGCCGCCGGCCACAACGACACTGGCCGCAAGAAGGGCCTGCCAGCGCCAAGTTCGGCGCATCGTTGATCTCGTCATGAATTCTCTGCTCACCGATTTGTGCTACCAGTACCCGTAATCGCCGTCGCGCTAACGCTTAGGCTTGCGAAATGGGCACCAAACCCGCGAAGCAGATTGACTTTCAACGGTTGGCCGACGCATTGGGCAACTACCGGTTCGCCTACCTCGTCACCGTCGGCGACGACTACCGGGTGCACACCGTCACCGTGGAACCCGAACTGCGCGAACGGGTGCTGAAGATCGGGCTGATCGGTGACCGAACCCGCACCAACGTCGAGAGCCACGACGCGATCACACTGCTGTGGCCGCCGAGCGATCCCGACGACTACTCGCTGATCGTCGACGGCAGGGCCGAGGTCGTCGAGACCGACGGCGCCGCGGCACTTCAGGTGCTGCCGACCCGTGCGCTGCTGCACCGCAACGCGGACGGGCCCGGGGACGCGATCCACGACTGCGTGGTGCTGTCTCGGCAGTAGCGCCTTGACCTGGGGGTTTGCCACCTCACCGGATGCCTCAGCGCCCTGACAGGTCGAGTTGATCCGGGCGTAACCGGAGCGACGAAGCTCGAAACACGCCCGCGCGACCATGGAGGTCTGGGTCAGTGCCGCGATAGCGGCCGGGGACGAGTGGGTGGTATGGCTTCCTCTGCACGGGTCGCCACGGTGTGTGGGTACTGCGGCGTCGGCTGCGGTATGGACCTGCACGTCTCGGGCGGGACGGTGACCAAGGCCACGGGGCGCGCCGACCATCCCGCCAACCGCGGCCGGCTGTGCACCAAGGGCAACACCACCGCCGACATGCTCCGCGCCGGCGGACGGCTGGACAAGGCCCTGATTCGTCGCCAGCGCGGCGTCGACGCCGAACCGATCGCGGTGGACGTCGCCGTCGCGGAGGTGGCGGCACGGTTGTCGGCGATCCGCGACGAGCACGGACCCGACTCGATCGCCCTCTACGTCTCGGGCCAGATGACCATCGAGGCACAGTATCTCGCCAATAAACTGGCCAAGGGCTATCTGCGGACCCAGTGGATCGAGTCCAACTCGCGGCTGTGCATGGCCAGCGCCGGCACCGGCTACAAGCAGTCGCTGGGGGCAGACGGACCGCCCGGCAGCTACGACGACCTCGATGCCGCCGACCTGTTCCTGGTGCTGGGCGCCAACATGGCCGACTGCCATCCGATCTTGTACCTGCGCATGATGGACCGGGTCCGCGCCGGCGCCAAACTGGTGGTGGTCGATCCGCGCCGCACGGCCACCGCGGCCAAGGCGGACCTGCACCTGCCGATCCGCCCGGGCACCGACTTGGCGCTGCTCAACGGACTGCTGCGACTGGTTCGCGACGCGGGCGGGGTGGACACCGATTTCGTCGCTGCCTACACCGAGGGCTGGGAGCCGCTGGACGTCCTGCTCGACGAGTACCCGGTCGATCTCGTCGCCGACATCACGGGTTTGGCTGAGGCGGATCTGCGGGCGGTCGCGGAGCTGATCTGTGGGACGCAGAACTGGATGAGTCTGTGGACCATGGGCCTCAATCAGTCCACGCACGGCACCTGGAACACCAACGCGCTGTGCAATCTGCACCTGGCGACGGGTGCGATCTGTCGTCCGGGGGCCGGCCCGTTCTCGCTCACCGGACAACCCAACGCGATGGGCGGCCGGGAGATGGGCTACATGGGCCCGGGCCTGCCGGGACAGCGGTCGGCGTTGGATCCCGACGACCGCGCGTTCGTCGAGACCCGCTGGGGACTGGAGCCGGGGACCATTCGTGCCGAGGGGGGCACCGGGACGGTCGACATGTACCGACAGATGGCCGACGGCGACATTCGAGCGGCGTGGATCATCTGCACCAATCCGGTTGCCTCCGTGTCGAATCGGGCCTCGGTGATCGCCGGGCTGGAGCGGGCCGAGTTCGTGGTGGTGCAGGAGGCATTCAGCGGAGCGGAAACCTCCGCGTACGCCGACGTGGTGCTGCCGGCCGCGCTGTGGGCCGAAAGCGACGGCGTGATGGTGAACAGCGAGCGCACGGTCACCCACTGCGCGCCCGCGATGACCCCGCCCGGCGACGCCGCGCCGGACTGGCAACTGATCTGCCGGGTAGCGACCGCGATGGGCTATCCGGGATTCGAGTTCGATTCTGCCGCAGATGTTTTCGATGAACTTGTGGAGTTTCACAACCCGCGCACCGGCTGGGACCTGCGCGGTGTGAACTACGAGCGGCTGCGCCGTGGACCGGTGCAGTGGCCCGCTCCGCCCGGCGGCGCGGACCGCAATCCGATCCGCTACCGCAACGACGGCGTCAGCCAGAGTTTGCACACCGACGTCGACGGCACCGTACCCGCACTCGCCTTTCCCACTCCGAGCCGGCGCGCCCGATTCCTGCCGCGGCCCCATCTTCCCGCCGCGGAGTTGCCCGACGACGACTTCCCGATGGTCTTCACCACCGGGCGGCTGGCCCACCAATGGCACACGATGACCAAGACCGGGCGGGTCGCCAAGCTCAACAAACTCAACCCGGAACCGTTCCTCCAGCTACACCCCGAGGATGCCGCCCGGCTCGGGGTGCGCGACGGCGACAAGGTCGAGATCCGTTCCCGCCGCGGCCAAGCCGTGCTGCCCGCGAACGTCGACGACGCCGTCCGCCCCGGCGTCTGCTTCGCGCCCATGCACTGGGCCGATGCGTTCGCACCCGATGTCGCCGTCAACGCGGTGACCAACGACGCGGTCGACCCCGACTCGCTGCAACCGGAGTTCAAGGTCTGCGCGGTCAGCGTCACACCGGTCGAAACCGACACCGCCGCAGGCGAACTCACAACCCGGGAAGCGCGATCCCCGGTTGACGCACTCGCCGCGGTGCTGGACGCGCTGCCGGCGTCGGCGACGCTGTCCGCCGACGAACGGCTGTTCCTGTCGGGTCTGATGGCCGGTATACGTGCGAACCCACCGAGCGCCGAGGTGCCGTTGCTGCCCGCGGTGACGCCGCTGTCACCGGGCAACCGGATGTGGGTCGACGGCGTGCTGGCCGGAATCTTCTCCCGCTCGGCGGTCCCGGCCGCCGCCGAGCCCGGGCACGTCGCCGGCGAGCCGGTCACCACGGTGGTATGGGCGTCGCAGACCGGCACGGCCGAGGAGTTCGCTACCACGTGCGTCGAAAGACTCACCAGCGCAGGCATTGCCGCGCGACTGCGCGGCGCGGAAGAAGTCGCGGTCGCAGACCTGAGCGGCACGGTGCTGTTCGTGACATCCACCACCGGCGACGGCGATCCACCGGACAACGGCATCGCGCTGTGGGACGCCTTGGCCGCCGCCGAACCCGGTGACCTGGACAACCTCAGGTTCTCAGTCCTCGGATTCGGCGACTCGTCGTACGCCGATTTCTGCGGTTTCGCCCGCAAGCTGGATGCCCGGCTGGAATACCTTGGCGCCCAACGCTTCGCCGACCGGATGCTGTGCGAACCCGACTACGAGGCAACCGCGCAGACGTGGACCGACCGCGTTACCGCGGCGTTGACCGACCGAACACCCGAGGCGGCCGCACCGAAACAATCTGCACGGCAACGCTATTCGCGAGCAAACCCACTGCGGACCACCATCGTCAGCAACGTCGCGCTGTCTGGCGCGGGCTCCGACAAAGATGTGCGCAGCATCGGCTTCCACCTGCCCGAGGGAACGCTGGAATACGACGCGGGCGACGCACTCGGAGTGTGGCCGCACAACTCGCCCGAGGCCGTCGCCGAATTTCTCGAACTCACCGGCCTGGATGGCGCCGCCGAGATCGCGATCGGCGAACAGACGATGCCACTGGCCGAGGCGTTGCGGCGGCGACTGGACATCACCCGAATCACCCCCGACCTGGTGCGGTTCGTCCACGACCGCCATCCGGTCGACGAGTTGCGGTCTGCCATCGACGATCCGCCGCGGTTCGCCGAATGGGCTTGGGGCCGTCAAACTCTCGACCTGCTGACCGATTTCCCGATCCAAGCCGACCTCGACGAATGGCTGGACGTGCTGCGACCGCTGGCTCCCCGGTTGTACTCGATTTCGTCGAGCTCGCTCGAGGATCCGACCCAAGTCCATGTCACTCCCGGCATCGTGCGGTTCGAGTCGTCACGCGGGACACCACGGAGCGGCGTGTGCTCGGGCCATCTCGCCGGCCTGGGGGCCGGCGCGGAAGTGGACATCTTCGTTCAGCGCACCAAGCACTTCCGGCCGCCGCAGGATCCCGATGCACGAGCCATCATGATCGGTCCCGGCACCGGTATCGCACCGTTCCGCGCCTTCCTGCACGACCGCGCGGCACGCGGGCACTCTGGTCACAACTGGCTGTTCTTCGGCGAGCAGCACGAAGCAACCAACTTCTACTATCGCGACGAGCTGGACGCTTTCGCCCAGTCCGGGGTGCTGACCCGGATGGACACCGCGTTCTCGCGTGACGGCGCCACCAAGGTCTACGTGCAGGACCGGATGCAGGAAAACGCTCCCGACCTGTGGAAGTGGATCGCCGACGGCGCCTACGTGTACGTGTGCGGCGATGCGGCCAGGATGGCCCGCGATGTCGACGAAACGCTACGTGGCATCATCGCCCAGCAGAGCGGTCGCAGCCCCCACAGCGCGACCTCTTACCTACACGCGATGTCTGCGGAGCGGCGCTATGTACGGGATGTCTACTGAGCAGTGCCGGCGCAGGCCGCTGCACGCGATCATCCTTGCCGGCGGCGCCTCGACACGGCTGGGCGCCGACAAGCCGGAGCAGCTCGTCGGCGGGCGGCGATTGCTCGACATCGCCTTGGCCGCGGTGACCGACGCCGAAGCCGTCGTCGTGGTCGGCCCACCACGCGAGGTACCGACAGGGGTCACGGTGGTGCGCGAAGACCCACCCCAGCGCGGGCCCGCGGCCGCGCTGGCCGCCGGCTTCGCCGCACTGCCCGACGGTCCGGCCGACGTTGCGGTGCTGGCCGCCGACCTGCCGCGCATCACCGCGGAAGCCGTCAAGGCGCTCGCCGATGCGCGGGGCGACGCACCCGTCGCACTCGCCGTCGACGACGACGGGCGGCGGCAGTACCTCACCGCGGTGTGGGATTCGGCTGCGCTGGCGACCGCGCTCACCTCGGCTCCGTCGCGGATGCGAGATCTGTTGCCGGACAACGTGATCAACATCAATCTCGCCGACATCGCCGACGTCGACACCCCAGAGCAGCTCGCGGCGGCACGGTCGCGCGTTGACCGTTCGCCCGACGGGGTCCGATCCGCGGTACGCGCCGCGATCGGTCCGCTGCCTGCCGTCGACCGCGAACCGGACACCGCGGTCGGCGCGGTACTGGCCGAACCCCTCACGGCCGCAAGGCCGTTCCCGCCCTTCGACGTGTCGGCGATGGATGGCTGGGCGGTGGCGGGACCGGGCCCGTGGGTCCCGCAGGATGACGCGATCGCGGCCGGAACGCACGGTGGGACACTGGCAGCCGGGCGAGCCCGCCGTATCGCCACCGGCGCGCGCCTACCCACCGGCGCGCAGCGGGTGATTCGCGACGAGGAGGTCGACACGACCGGGACGTTGGTCCGTCAACGCGATTCCGGGCCGGCCGCGCGCGACGACACCCGTCGCTGCGGAAGCGAATGGACGGCCGGCGCCGCTCTCGCCTCGGCCGGCACCCGGATCGACGAAGCGCTGGCCTCGCTCGCCCGGTCGGCCGGTGTCGAGCGGCTCGTCGTGCGCGGGCCGGTCCGAATCACGGTGCACAGTTCGGGCGATGAAATCAGTTCCGGTGCAAAGGCTCTCGACCCACACGCGCCGCTGCTACCCGAAACTGCCGTGGCGCCGGTAGCCGCGCTGTTGCGCGGCTACGGGGCAATCGTCGAGATCGGGTCGCATGTGTCCGACGACCCGACCGCACTTGCGGCGGCGTTCGCCGGTGACGCGGACCTGGTGGTCATCATCGGCGCCACCGGTCGCGGGGTGGCCGATCATCTGCGCGCGGCGATCATGCGGGCCGGCGGCTTCGTCGTCGCCGACGGAGTGGCCATGCGACCGGGTGGCTCGGTCCTGGTTGCGACGTTGCCCGGGATGGATCCTCGAACCCGGGTGCTGCTCGGGGTCGGCGGCAACCCACTGGCCGCGGTCGCCGGGGCGGCCCTTCTGGGACCGGTCGTGATCGATGCGCTCACCGCGGCCCAGCACTCGGTGGTCGACATGATCTCGGTTCGGGGGGTGCCCAGCACGGATCGGTGGCGGGTGGTTCCGGTCGAACCGAACGGCAGCGGCGCCTGGGTCGCCGCCGCACACGCACCGACCGCCCATCTCGCCGCGATGGTCGGCCGTCGCGGGCTGGCCCTGATACCGCCCGATTCCCCCGACGGGGCCCTGGTCGAGCGCCTGTCCTAGCCCCTCACGCACGCACGTCGCAGGGCGTGAGGAAGCCGTGACGACGCGGCAACCCGGCGCGACGCCGCCGCAATACACGGCTTCTAGCGTCGATCTAGAAAATTCGGGAAAGGAGCGCCGGCAGTGGGTCAACGCACCGTGGCGGTAATCGGACACGGGATGGTCGGGCACCGCTTCGTCGAGGCCCTGCGGACCCGCGATTCCGACGGGGCCTGGCGGGTCGTGGTATTCGGCGACGAGCCCGACGCTGCCTATGACCGGGTCGGGCTGTCGTCCTACGTCGGTGCGTGGGATCGCTCCTTGCTCGCGCTGGCCGGCAACGACTATGCGGGCGATCCCCTCGTCGAACTGCGCCTCGGCAGCGCGGTCACCGCCATCGACCGCGACGCCAAGCGGCTGACGATCGCGGATGGATCCGAACAGGCCTACGACGCGCTGGTGTTGGCGACCGGGTCGTATCCGTTCGTGCCGCCGGTACCCGGCAAAGACTCCCCCGGCTGCCACGTCTACCGGACGCTGGACGACCTGGACGCGATCCGCGCTGACGCCGAGGCCGCGCTGGCCCGCGACAGCGAGGCCGTCGGCATCGTCGTCGGCGGCGGGCTGCTCGGCCTGGAAGCCGCCAACGCCTTACGCCTGCTCGGAATACGGCCCCACGTCGTCGAATTCGCGCCCCGACTGATGCCCCTGCAGGTCGACCAGGCCGGCGGCGAGCATCTGTTGCGGTCGGTGCGTGAGCTCGGTATCGGGGTCACTGTCGGCGCGGGCACCTCGGCCATCGAGCCGATCGACGAGGGCGCCAACCGGCTGCGGGTGACGCTGAGCAACGACGAGGTGATCGATGCGGCGCTGCTCGTTTTCTCGGCAGGGGTGCGGCCGCGCGACGAGCTGGCCCGCGCGGCCGGCCTCGAGATCGGCGAACGCGGCGGCGTCGTCTGCGACCTGACCTGCACGACAAGCGATTCCGCTGTGTATGCGATCGGCGAAGTCGCCGCGGTCGAAGGCCGCTGTTACGGCCTGGTGGCACCGGGCTACACGACCGCAGAAATCGTCGCCGACCGGCTGCTCGACGGCGACGCCGAATTCCCGGGCGCCGACATGTCCACCAAGCTCAAGCTGCTGGGTGTCGACGTGGCCAGCTTCGGTGACGCGCTGGCCACCACGCCCGGCGCGTTGGAAGTCGTGGTGTCCGACCCGATCGGCGGCACCTACGCCAAGCTGGTGCTGTCCGACGACGCTCAAACGCTGCTCGGCGGCGTCCTAGTGGGCGACGCATCCAGCTACGGGGTGCTGCGACCACTGGTCGGCTCTCAGCTGCCGGGTGATCCCGTCGCATTGATCGCGCCGGCCGGAAGCGGCGGGGCCGCGATCGGCATCGGCGCACTGCCCGACGACGCGCAGATCTGCTCGTGCAACAACGTCACCAAGGCGGACCTGTGTTCGGCCATCGCCGACGGCGCGTGCACGGTGGCCGACCTCAAAGGTTGCACCGCCGCGGGCACGTCGTGCGGGTCGTGCGTGCCCCTGCTGTCGCAGTTGCTCACCGCCGAAGGCGTCGAGGTCTCAAAAGCGTTGTGCGAGCATTTCTCTCAGTCCCGCACCGAGCTGTTCGAGATCGTCCAAGCCAGCGGCCTGCGCACCTTCTCCGGCTTGATCGAGCGGTACGGCACCGGAACCGGCTGCGACATCTGCAAACCGGCCGTCGCCTCGATCCTGGCCTCCACCAGCTCCGAGCACATCCTCGACGGCGAGGCGGCATCGTTGCAGGACACCAACGATCATTTCCTGGCCAACCTGCAGCGCAACGGCACCTATTCGGTGGTGCCGCGGGTGCCCGGCGGTGACATCACTGCCGAGCAGTTGATCCTGATCGGTGAGATCGCCCGCGACTTCGGGCTGTACACCAAAATCACCGGAGGCCAGCGCATCGACATGTTCGGCGCCACCGTCGACCAGCTCCCCCAGATCTGGCTGCGCCTCGTCGAGGGCGGAATGGAATCCGGCCACGCCTATGGCAAGTCGCTGCGCACCGTCAAAAGCTGTGTGGGCACCGACTGGTGCCGCTACGGCCAACAGGATTCGGTGCAGATGGCCATCGACCTCGAACTGCGTTACCGCGGGCTGCGGGCGCCGCACAAAATCAAGATGGGCGTATCCGGGTGTGCCCGCGAATGTGCCGAGGCCCGCGGCAAAGACGTCGGCGTGATCGCCACCGAGGCCGGCTGGAACCTCTACGTCGGCGGCAACGGCGGCATGACCCCCAAACACGCCCAGCTGCTCGCCTCCGACCTCGACAGCGAAACCCTGGTCCGCTACATCGACCGCTTCCTGATGTACTACATCCGCACCGCGAACCGGTTACAGCGCACCGCGCCGTGGCTCGACGAACTCGACGGCGGCCTCGACCACCTCCACAACGTGATCATCGACGACTCCCTGGGCCTGGCAGCCGATTTCGAGGCGGCGATGGCACGCCACGTCGAAGGCTACGTCTGCGAATGGAAAGCCGTCCTCGACGACCCGGACAAGCTGGCCCGGTTCGTGACGTTCGTCAACGCACCCGGTGCACCCGACCCAACCGTCGAATTCACCGAAAAGAACGGGCGCAAGGTCCCGGTCCTGATCGGCACACCTACTGTGAGGAACCGCTGATATGGCAACGTCTTTCGATCTCGGCCGCTGGCGTCACGACTGGACCGCTGCGTGCTCCGTCGCACAGCTGCAGCCGATGCGCGGCGTCGCGGTGCTTTTGCCCGACAACGCCCAGGTTGCACTGTTCCTGTTGGCCGACAACAGTATCCGTGCGGTCGGCAACATCGACCCGATCGGCCGTGCCGCCGTGCTGTCACGCGGCATTGTCGGCGACCGCGGCGGGTTCCCCGTCGTGCAATCGCCGCTGAAGAAGCAGGCCTTCAGCCTGCTCGACGGGCGGTGCCTGGACGCCGAAGGGGTGTCGATCCCGGTGTACGCGACGCGCGTCGGCATCGACGGCACGGTGTGGGTGGCCAATTCGCCCGACATCCGCTTCGGTTACCGGCGCGTGGGTCTTTCGGCCTAACTCAACGCGCCCGCAAAGGCCGGCGCCGCGAGCACGGCTTCGCGTCGGCGACGGCAGGCCAGCCGGATCACCGCGGAGTGCAGACCCAGCGGTGCGGTCACCACATCGGCGTCCGCCTCATACAGGCGACCCTGAAAAAGGCCGTCGGCCAACAGGTATGACGCCAGTGCGACTCGGTGGGCGCCCGATTGACGGGCCGCGGCCACCACCTCGGGCACCGACGGGTAGCCGGAGCCGTCGCGGCAGGGAGCCGCGAACGCGATCGACACCCGGTGCCCGACCAACGCCGACAATGCGGCGGCCGTCTGACGCAACTCGCCTTGCCCCCGCCGATCGCGGGTACCGGCTGCGACCAGCACTACGTGATCGTCGCGGCGCCAGCCGGCGTCGATCAGTCGACACAGCAACGCGCGGGCCAACTCCGGCGACGGGCCGAGCGGACGCGCGACGGTGACGCGCTGATGGCCGGACTCGGCGACATAGCGCGGCAGGTCGACGCGGACGTGGTATCCGCTGGACAGCAGCGCCGGTACGACAACGGTCGGCTCATCGCGCAACGTGCCCAGCACCTCGGCGGGCGTGGGTCCCAGAACGTCGACGAACCCGACCCGCACCGGTTCGTCCAGCACACCGGCAACGGCCGCAGCCAGGTCACCGATCATCGTGACGCCCAACGGGTTTCGAGTCCCGTGGGCCACCAACAAGGTGGTCACGTCGACGTCTCGTCTGGCATGAAGTCCACCGCCAGCCGATAGCCACGCTTGACCGCGGTGGCAATCAGCTCCTTGGCACCGATCGCCGACCGCAATCGTGCGACGGCGGCCTCCACGACGTGCGGGTCATCCCCGCCGAGCGCTTCCAGCATCACGTCACGCGACACCACCGCGCCGGGGGCGGCGGCCAGCATCTTGAGCAGAACCAACGAGTTGGGCGAAAGGTCGCGCACCACGCCATCGACCACGGCGCAGTTGGCACGCACCCCCAGGGTGTGCCCGGCGACCACCAAATCCGGTTGGCGGCGCGGCAATTCGTCGACCACCGCACGCGCCAACGCCCCGAGCCGCATCCGTTCGGGTTGTACCGACGGCACGCCCGCACTGCACAACGGCCGGGCCGTCACCGGGCCCACGCAAAATGCGGTGACCGTCCCGGTCATCGCCCGTCGCACGGCCTCGGTGAGCCGCAGCTCCTCGGCGCGCATCAGGAACGACGCCGCTGCGGGCGCCGAGGTGAACGTGATCGCGTCCACTCCGCCGAGCGCGACCTTTTCGATCAGTGCGTCCAGCGGGCCGAGGTCCTCCGGCGGCTCCCACCGATACACCGGCACCCCTACGACCGTTGCGCCACGTTCGGCGAGCGTGTCGATGAATCCCGGCACCGGATCCCAATCGTCGGTGGCACCGTGCAGCTGCACCGCGACGCGCTTGCCCTTGAGGTCGTCGACGGTCAGGTGGGCGAGCACCTCTTCGGACGACTCGGAGACAGGTGACCACTCTTCGCGCAGGCCCGCCGCCCGCAGTGCGCCGGTCGCCTTCGGCCCGCGGGAGATCACCCGGGCCTTGCCCAGAGCAGCCAGCAGCTGTTCCGCCAGTCCCCAGCCCTCGGCCGCTTCGACCCAGCCGCGAAACCCGATTCCGGTGGTGGCGATCAGAACATCGGGAGGCGCGTCGATGACATCGTGGGTGGCGGCTCGCAGCCGCACGTCATCGGCGAGCGGGACCATGCTCATGGCCGCCCCGGTCACCACCTCGGCTCCGCGCCGGCGCAGCATCGTGGCGAATTCGTCGACCCGCCGCGACGCGGTGATCGCCACGGTGAATCCCGTCAGCGACGCACTATCCGGCTCGGTCATACCGCGCCTCGTCCCCTCGATTGGCCAATGCCCCTGCCCGTTCCGCTGTTATCTGACGAACTTATGAGGGCGATGTTGCTGCCCCGATGCCCGCGATGTCGCCGCGATGAATTCGCCCTCACGTCCGCCCGGACGGCGATGTGAGCCGGGAGAAGTACCAGGTGAGGCGATGTCTGGCGCGCTATACCAGCGTCGCCGAATGCGTGCCGAGTTGCAAATCGCGGCAATGTTCCATTGCTCACCACCCACGCGACCCGCGTGCGAACTCACGGTGATGTGCGGCAATCGACTGGTTACCACCGGTAATCGCCGGGTGATGGCGGCATAACGGTCGGGCAATGCCCCGATGGTGAAGTGGTTGCCATGGGAATGTTGTCACTTCTGCGCCAGCGCAAAGCGCCTGTTCCCGCCGAATCGGTCAGTATCTTCGACGCGATCGGCGGCTACGAGGCGCTCGAAATCGTCGTCGAGGACTTCTACATGCGGGTTCTTGCCGACGACCAATTGGCCGGCTTTTTCGCCGGATCGAATATGAACCGGCTCAAGGGCAAGCAGATCGAGTTCTTCGCGGCCGCACTCGGCGGTGCCGAACCGTATACCGGCGCCCCGATGAAGCAGGTCCATCAAGGCCGCGGCATCATGATGTCCCACTTCTCCTTGGTGGCCGGGCACTTGACCGATGCGCTGTTCGCCGCCGGCGTGCCGCGAACAACCGTCGACGAGATCATCGGCGCGATCGCTCCGCTGGCCGCCGATATCGCGTCGGATCACGCGACCGCGCAAACCTGATCGGCGCGCCGCCCGGGTCGGCGACAATGCAGGCATGGGCCGGACGTTCGACGAGTTGGTTTCCGAAGCCGCGGCGGCGCCGATCGATGGCTGGGACTTCTCCTGGCTCGACGGCCGCGCTACCGAGCAGCGCCCGTCTTGGGGCTATCAGCGGTTGATGAGTCAGCGGCTGGCGACGGCGTCGGCGGCATTGGATATCGACACAGGCGGCGGCGAGGTGCTTTCTGGGGCCGAGGTTTTCCCACCGACGATGGTCGCCACCGAGTCCTGGCCGCCGAACGCGATCTTGGCCACCAAACTGTTGCATCCGCGCGGAGTCGTGGTGGTGGCCACGCGCGGCGATGACCCCAGGCTGCCGTTCGCCGACGAGGCGTTCGACCTGGTGACCAGCCGGCACGCGACCGTGGTGCGGTGGGAGGAGATCGCGCGGGTGCTGCGGCCGGGTGGCGGCTACCTCGCCCAGCAGATCGGGCCCGCGACCATGCGGGAGTTGTTCGAGTACTTCCTCGGTCCGCAGCCGTCGAAATGGGCTGAGCTGCAACCGGATACCCAGACGGCGCAGGCCGAGTCGGCCGGCCTGGAGGTCCTGCAGATGCGCCTCGAACGCCTCCGCGCCGAGTTCTTCGACGTCGGTGCGGTGATCTATTTCCTGCGCAAGGTGATCTGGACGGTGCCCGACTTCACCGTCGAGCGCTACCGCGACCGGCTGCTCGAGATGCACGAGCACATCGAGGCGAACGGGCCGTTCGTCGCGCATTCGACCCGGCTGCTGGTCGAAGCCCGCAAGCCATAGCGACCGATCGCGGTGCCGGAGTCTGCGCAGCTAGTGTTCGGCCCGCAGCACGTCGAGGGCATGCTGTAGATCCGCAGGGTAAGGGCTGACAAATTCGACCTGCCGGCCGTCGCCGGGATGGATGAACGACAGCGACCGCGCATGCAGCCATTGCCGTTCCAGCCCAAGCTTTTCCGCGAGTTTTGGGTTCGCACCGTAGGTCAGGTCACCGCAACACGGATGATGCAGCGCCGCGAAATGCACCCGAATCTGGTGTGTGCGACCGGTTTCCAGATGCACATCCAACAGGCTTGCGGCGACGAAGGCTTCGACGGTGTCGTAATGGGTCAGGCTGTGCCGGCCATCGGAGGTGACGGCGAACTTCCAGTCGTGGCCGCGGTGACGGCCGATCGGCGCGTCGATGGTTCCACTGGACGGGTCCGGATGTCCTTGTACCAGAGCGTGATACCGCTTGTCGACGGTGCGCTGTTTGAACGCCCGCTTGAGCAGCGTGTACGCCCGCTCGGAGATCGCGACGACCATCACTCCGGAGGTGCCGACGTCGAGGCGATGCACGATCCCCTGCCGCTCATGCACGCCCGACGTGGTGATCCGGTAACCGGCCGCGGCCAGCCCGCCGAGCACGGTCGGCCCGGTCCAGCCGACCGACGCATGCGCGGCGACCCCGGCCGGCTTGTCCACAACGACGATGTCGTCGTCGGAGTAGAGGATGTCCATGCCCTCGATGTCGACGGGTGTGTTCTGCACCGGTGCCGGCGCGTCGGGAATCCGCACCTGCAGCCAGGCTCCGGCGGTCAGCCGATCCGACTTGCCCGCGGCCACCCCGTCCAGTTCGACGCCGCCGTCTTCGGCCATCGCCGCGGCGGCGGTGCGGGATACCCCGAGCAGCCGCGCGACCCCGGCATCGACCCGCATGCCCGCGAGGCCCTCCGGCACGGGCATGGACCGATCGGTCATTGAGGTCCGTCGACGCCCTCGGCAGGCTCCTCCGCCGCGTCGCCACGCTCTGCGTCGTCGGCGGGCACCCGGCGGCCGACGGTGTCGAAATCGAATCCGAGCGCCGACAGGGTGACCAGCAGGATCGCTCCTCCGACGACCGACGGATCGGCGACATTGAACACCGGCCACCAGCCGATCGACAAGAAGTCCACGACGTGCCCGCGCAGCGGTCCCGGCGAGCGGAAGAACCGGTCGACCAGGTTGCCCATCGCGCCACCCAGGATCATCCCGAGGCCGACGGCCCACCAGGTCGACACCAGCCGCCGGCCCATCCAGAAGATCCCGGCCACCACAGCGGTTGCAATCAACGTCAGCATCCAGGTGTAGCCGGTCGCCATCGAGAACGCCGCCCCGGAGTTGCGGACCAGGGTCCAGGTGACGGTGTCACCGATGATCGGCACCGGCTGACCGGGGGTCAGCAGCTTGACCGCGGCCACCTTGGTGACGATGTCCAGCGCCAGCACGACAGCCGCGACCGACAGCAACAGTGGCTGCCGGCGCCGCGGCGTGACCTCGGCTTCTGAGCCCGTATCGGCCTCTGTCACCGGATCCGCCGATCCCGCTGGTTGGTCAGTCACGCCTCCATCATCCACTAGGGGCCGCCACGACCACGACCCGCCGCGCTGGCGGTCGCTCGGGCTACCGGCGTCGACCCGCTGCACCCGGCCACGCCGCGCTGGCGATCGCCGCGATGCGGGATGATCTACCGATGGGCCGCGTGACCGTCATCGCCACCGGGGGGACCATCGCCAGCAGCGCCGCGGCCGACGGGGTGCAGCGTCCGACCCACGGCGGTGCCGATCTCGCCGCCGGCCTCGATGTCGACGTGGTCGACGTGATGACGAAAGACAGCTCGCAGGTGACACCGGCGGACTGGGACGTGATCGGCGCGGCGGCCCGGTCCGCGGTCGACGCCGGCGCCACGGGTGTGGTCGTGACCCACGGCACCGACACCCTCGAGGAGACCGCGCTGTGGCTGGATCTGACCTACGCCGGTGCCGGTCCGCTGGTGATCACGGGCGCGATGCGCGGCGCCGATGCCCCCGACGCGGACGGACCGGGCAATCTGCGTGACGCCGTCGCGGTGGCCTCGGCGCCCGCCGCACGCGAGATCGGTGTGCTGGTGTCGTTCGCCGGCCAAATTCTGCGGCCGGCGGGGCTGCACAAGGTGGCCAGCGGTATCGGTTTCGCGGGCACTGTGCTCGGCACCGTGGACGGCGGAGTGACGTTGGCGCAGAACAAGACTCGCCCGTTGCTCGGCGAACTGCGCGCGGCGGACGCGCCGCGGGTCGACGTCGTCGCGACGTACGCCGGCGCCGATGCGACCGCGATGAACGCCCTGGTGGACGGTGGTGCGCGCGGCATCGTGCTGGAAGCGTTGGGTTCGGGCAACGCGCCCGCGTCCGTGATCGACGGGGTACGACGGCACTGCCGCGACGGGGTCACGGTCGCGGTGTCGACCCGGGTGGTCGGCGGCGTGGTGAGCCCGGGCTACGGACCGGGCCGCGACCTGGTCGACGCCGGCGCGGTCATGGTGCCCAGGCTGCCGGCGAGCCAGGCCAGGGTGCTGACGATGGCCGCGCTGGCAGCGGGGCTACCCCTGCGCGACGTCGTCGACCGAATGCTCTGACGCCGCTTCCTCGGCCAGGGCGCTGAGGTAGTCCGGCCAGTCGAGGCTGTCGAGCGGATTGGCCGCGGTGATGTCGTCGGTGTCGGAGGCGAAGGTGCGCGCCGCGCCCGGACCGGTGCCCCGGGTTTCGAACCGCACGGTGACCACACCGTGCCCGGCTCCCTGAACCCAGCCGTGACCCCACTCGCGGTGGGTGACGTCGTCTCCGATACGCCACCCCGCGGTGTCCGGCGTCGACGGCACGACGGCGTCCCGCTTACCCTGCGTGCCGTCGTCACCGGCCTCGGTGTCCGACATAGCCAGCTCCAGGTCGGGGAACAGCGAGTCCTGCCGCACATTGCTCAGGCCCGAAAAGCCCACGCCCAGAAGCCGAATCGGGCCGATCTGGCGGGGGTCGAGCAACAGCCGGTGGGCCGTCGCGGACAGCGCGGCGGCGTCGGTGGTCGCATACGGCAGCGTCGCCGAGCGGGTCAGCGTGCTCATGTCCGACTTTTTCAGCTTGACGGTGACGGTGCGTGCGCCGCGGCCGTCCCGGCACAGCCGTGCGTGGGCGTGCTCGGCGATCGGCGCGATCGCCTCGCGCAACTCCTCGAGGGTGGTCAGATCGACCGCGAAGGTGGATTCGGCGCTGATCTGTTTGGCCACCGCGCGTTCGGCCACCGGGCGGTCGTCGATCCCGCGGGCCAGCCGGTGTAGCGCGGGGCCGATCGTCGCGCCCAGGATGTTGGCCACCTCGGCGTCGCTCAGCGCGGCGAGCTGACCGATCGTGTCGATGCCCAGCCGGTGCAGCTTCTCCTCGGCGACCGGGCCGATCCCCCACAGCTTGCGCACCGCGAGACCGTCCAGCAGCCGCTGCTCGTCGGCACGCCGAACCACCTCGATGCCATCGGGTTTGGCCAACCCGGACGCGATCTTGGCGACCTGCTTACCCGAGCCGGCGCCAACCGAGGCGATCAGACCGGTCTCCTCGCGCACCCGTTGCCGCAAGTGCGCGCAGAAGTCTTCGACCTCGCCCGCCGTGGCGCCGGCCAATTCCGGTGGCTCACCGAATGCTTCGTCGAATGACAGCTGCTCGACGACGGGAATCATCGCACGCACGGTGTGGAACACCCGACGGCTCGCGACGCTGTACACCGCGCCGCGCGGCGGCAGCACTACTGCCGTCACACCGATCAACCTGCGCGCCTGATGCATCGGCATCGCCGAGCGCGCCCCGAAAACGCGCGACTCGTAACTGGCGCCGGCCACCACACCACGTCCACCCAGCCCGCCGACCAGCACCGGTCGCCCCCGCAGGGTGGGCCGGGTGAGCTGCTCGACCGACGCGAAGAACGCGTCCATGTCGAGGTGCAGCACCCAGCGCGAATCCACAACCACCGATGCTATTGCGCCAACGGCAAAGCGCCCCCGCAAGAGGCTGCAGTCGTCCGTTGGGCGTCAGACTTTGGCGATCGACACCCGCACGCCGTCACCAATATCCGCAGCGCCTGACCCCGGCTCGCCGAAATCGAAGCCGGTGGCCAGGATTTCGCCGGCGATCAGGTCGCGATGAACGGCCGCCCACTCGGCCCGCTCGGACGGCACCGACATCACCACGCTGATCCGGTCGGACACGTCGAGCCCGGCCGTCTTGCGCAGCTCCTGCAGTTCGCGAATGCGGTCCTTGGCCCAACCCTCGGCCTCCAGTTCGGGAGTGAGCGTGGCGTCCAGGACCACCAACCCGGCGCCGCCCGGCAGCGGCGCGGTGTACTCCGGATCGGCGGCCACCAACCGCGAGCTGTACTCCTCGGGCTGCAGCAGCGCCGGGCCGGCGGTCAGCGTCCCGTCGGCATTGACGACGCCCTCCCCTGCCTTGACCGCCTTGATCGCGGCCTGCACGTCCTTGCCCAGTCGGGGGCCCGCGACCTTGGCGTTCACCGTCAGCTCGAAACGGCCGTAGCCGGCGATGTCGTCGGTGAGTTCGACCGCTTTGACGTTGAGCTCGTCGGCGATCAGATCGGTGAACTGGGCCAGCCGGTCCGGGTTCTCCACCGCCACAGTCAGTTTCGGCAGCGGCAGCCGCACCCGCAGCTTCTTGGCTTTGCGCAGCGACGAGGCCACCGAGCACACCTCACGCACCTGGTCCATCGCGTCGACCAGCGCGGCGTCCGCCGGCACAACGCCGGCCTCCGGCCAGTCGGACAAATGCACCGAGCGTTCGCCGGTGATGCCGCGCCAGATGATCTCGGTCGTCATCGGCAGCAGCGGCGCGGCCAGCCTCGCGGTGACCTCCAGCGCGGTGTGCAGGGTGTCGATCGCGTCGGGGTCCTCTTCCCAGAACCGCGAACGCGACCGTCGCACATACCAGTTCGTCAGCGCCTCGGTGAACTGACGCAACTGCTCACACGCCCCCGAGATGTCGCAGCCATCCATCGACGCCGTCAGGTCGTCGCGCAACACCGCCAGTTTGGCCAGGATGTAACGGTCCAGGACATGCCTCGAATCGGCGCGCCAGGTACCGACCTTCGGCGCATAGAGCGCCAGGAAGCTGTAGGCGTTCCAGAACGGCAGCAGAACCTGACGCACGCCGTCGCGGATGCCCTGTTCGGTCACGATCAGGTTGCCGCCGCGCAGGATCGGTGACGCCATCAGGAACCAGCGCATGGCATCGGAGCCGTCGCGGTCGAAAACCTCGCTGACGTCGGGATAGTTGCGCAACGACTTGCTCATCTTCTGGCCGTCGCTGCCTAGCACGATCCCATGCGCCACACAGGTTTTGAACGCCGGACGGTCGAACAACGCGGTGGCCAACACGTGCAGGGTGTAGAACCAGCCGCGGGTCTGCCCGATGTACTCGACGATGAAGTCGCCCGGGTAGTGGGTGTCGAACCAGTCGCGGTTCTCGAACGGATAGTGCACCTGGGCATACGGCATCGAGCCGGAGTCGAACCACACATCGAACACGTCCGGGATGCGCCGCATGGTCGCCTGCCCGGTCGGGTCGTCCGGGTTAGGCCGGGTCAGCTCGTCGATGTAGGGCCGGTGCAGATTCTCGGGCCGGGTGCCGAAGTCGCGCTCGAGTTCGTCGAGGCTGCCGTACACGTCGATCCGCGGAAACGCGGGATCGTCGGAGACCCACACCGGAATCGGTGTGCCCCAGTAGCGGTTTCGCGAGATCGACCAGTCGCGCGCCCCCTGCAGCCACTTGCCGAACTGACCGTCTTTAACGTGCTCGGGGTACCAGGTGATCTGCTGGTTGAGTTCCACCATGCGGTCGCGAAACTCGGTGACGTTGATGAACCACGACGAAACCGCCCGGTAGATCAGCGGATTGCGGCACCTCCAGCAGTGTGGGTAGGGGTGGTCGTAGGTTTCCTGGCGGATCAGCACGGGATCGTTGGCGGCGGCCGGGCCGGTGCGGTTTTTCAGGTCGCGGATGATCTGCGGGTTGGCGTCGAACACGTGCTGACCGCGGTAATCGGGCACGGTGGCGTCGAATCGCCCTCGGGCGTCGACGGGTGTCACCGGCACGATGCCGACCCTGTCGGCGGTCGCCTTGTCGTCCTCGCCGTAGGCCGGCGCCAGGTGGACGATCCCGGTCCCGTCGTCGGTGGTCACGAAGTCGGCCTCGAGGACCTGGAAAGAGTTGGGCGAGTCCATGAAATACGGGAACGGTGGTCGATACCGCATGCCGGCCAGGTCGCTTCCCCGGTACGTGCCAAGCACGTCGGGTTCTTCACCGAACTCCCGTGTGTAGGCGGCCAGCCGCGGCTCGGCAAGAACGACTCGGTGCTCGCCGGCTTGCACCTGGACGTAGGTGACGTCGGGGTTGACGGCTACGGCCTGGTTCGACGGCAAGGTCCACGGCGTGGTCGTCCACACCAGCAGATGTGCCCCGGCCAAATCCCCGTCCGTGATCGCGAATCCGACGGTGAGGGCCGGATCCTGCCGGTTCTGGTAGACGTCGTCATCCATCCGCAGCTCGTGGTTGGACAGCGGGGTCTCGTCTCGCCAGCAGTACGGCAGCACCCGGTACCCCTCGTAGGCCAGTCCCTTGTCCCACAGCTGTTTGAACGCCCAGATCACCGACTCCATGTAGGGCAGGTCGAGCGTCTTGTAGTCGTTGTCGAAGTCAACCCAGCGGGCCTGACGGGTGACATAGGCCCGCCATTCATCGGTGTACCGCAGCACCGACTCGCGGCAGGCGTCGTTGAATGCGGCGATACCCATCGCGTCGATCTGCGACTTGTCCGTGATGCCCAGCTGTCGTTCGACCTCGAGTTCGGCCGGCAGCCCGTGGGTGTCCCAGCCGAACCGGCGCTCGACCTTGAAGCCACGCATCGTCCGGTAGCGCGGAACGATGTCTTTGACGTAGCCGGTCAGCAGATGCCCGTAGTGCGGGAGCCCGTTGGCGAATGGCGGCCCGTCGTAGAAGACATATTCGGGGGCGTCGGCGCGACGGGCGATGCTGGCGCGGAACGTGTCGTCGCCCGCCCAGTAGTCGAGAACCTCGAGTTCCAGCGCCGGCAAGTCCGGTGAGCCGCCCGCCGGCTTCGGATAGGTGTTCTCGGTCACTGCGCGTCGTCTCCATGTGCCGCTGTCTGGCACGGGGACGACGGTGCGCTGGTGCGCATGCGCCGCGGTACCACCCCGCTTGCCACGCCGGGGGCATGGCCGCTCATCGCTCGGCTGTGACGGGCCTACCCGTTCGGCTCTACTGGGTCCGCAGAACTGCAGGTGCGGGCTGTTCTTCCGAAGGCTCCCCGGTGATGGCCGGATCGACGCCAATGCGGCAATTCTACGGATCAGCGCAAACTGGACGGTCTCGGCCCGCTGACTCATCGCAATTAGCGTCAGCACGGCTACTCTGACCGGATGACCGCAACCTCCGATGTCATGACGCTTCGCGGCCGCGGCGCCGATGACGATGCGTCGATCGCACACGACTGGTGCCCCATGGAGCGCGCCCTCAAAGAGATCGGCACCAACTCCGCCCTGTTGCTCTTACGCGAGATCTTCTGGGGCGCAAGGCGGTTCGACCAGCTGGCCCGCGGAGCCGACATCACCGAGCAGATGGCCGCGATCCGGCTGAAACAACTCGTCGAAGCGGGGATTTTAACCAAGCAGCCGTATCAGGAACCCGGACAGCGAACCCGGTACGAGTACGTGCTCACCAGCCGCGGGCGCGAACTGTATCCGGTGATCGTCGGCCTGATCGAATTCGGGCTGTTACTGCAGGGCGACTCCAGTCGACTCGACCTGGTGCATGGCGGCGGGTGCGGGGCCAAGGTCGTCTCCGTCGTGCAGTGCGCGCAGGGGCACGTGGTACCGCTCGACCAGACCGACGTGCGGATCGCCAGGAAAACCCCTAACCCTTGAAATAGACGATCTGATACGTCGTGGCCAGCAGCGCGCCGTCGCGACCCCACAGTTGCGCGCTCTGGTCGAAAAATCCGCGGTCGAAGCGGTTGGCCTGCGCGGTGCCAAGGATGAAGTCACCACCCAGGGCTTCGAGGTGACCGCTGTCGGCGTGAAAATACGTCGTCATCGAAATGGTGCCGGACGGGACGATGCCGCGGCGCAGAAAAATTCGCGGAAAGAAGATGTCGGACAACGCGGTCAGGGCGGGAAAGTCAAGCCGACGCCGGGCGCCGTCGCGCACCCACAGCGTCGATACCGACGACGGGCCGGCCTCGACGCCGGTCCCAGAGAACGAACCGGCGGCAAAACGCATGTCGTACATCTGAAACCAGGTGGGGAGGTTCGTGACGTCGGTGCGCGGAATCTCATCGGGCGACGGCACCACCGGCATGGCCGCTTCGGTGTCCGACCAGGTGTCGCGGTGGTTCCCGAACACCGCCGTCGCTGTGGTCTTGACCTCCCCGGCCTGGCTGAGTTCGACGATCCAGTGCTGGTTGGTGCGGTTGGTCCGCGCAGCGCGACGCGAGATCTCGAAGTCACCGTCGGCGATCGGCGCGGCGAAATTGACGGTCAGGGCCACTGGCTCGCCGAGCCGGTGTGGATGCACGTCGATCGCCTGCAGGATGGCGGCCGCGGTGATACCGCCAAAGGGGCCAACCATGTTCGCCCACTCCGGTTGCGTCTCACCCCGCACCGCCTCGTCATTCACGACCTCGAATTCGATGGCGCGGTCCAAGGGGTGCAATTCGGCCTTCGACAACAGATCTCCTGAGTTCGACTCTGCTACAGCAGGGTTCGCAAGCGGTAGCGCTGCTGCCCGGTAGCCTACCTCTGGCTCAACAAGTCTCAAGACAGGGTAGTGATCGTTAGACTTCGACCTACCGCGATGCCCGACCCGGTTTAAATCCGCTGCCAGCGGGCTATCAACATGCGCAGAATTGGTGCTTGCGGATACTCAAAGGAGTAACACGATGACGAATACGCGGCGGCTGCTGCTCTTCGGTGGCGCGATCCTTCTCATCGCGGGTGTGATCGGGTTGTTCGTTCCCGTGTCGGTGTCTGGTGGCATTGGCTGCGGCAATGCATTCCATTCGGATCTGTCAGCGGCTCGTGCACAAGACGACCGCAATATCGGGAACTCGCCTGTCGTGCAACAGGTTCCTATCGCCAATCAACTCGCACCCAAGAGCCAGTTCGTCGCATCGTGCAATTCGGCTTTGGGTACCCGGCGGGCCTGGACTATCCCGCTGACCGTCATCGGCCTCGTCGGCGTAGGTGTCGCCCTCGCACAGCGACGAAGCGAAGGCCAAGCCGTTTAAGTCGCCGCGGCGCCGGCTACATCGCCGCCCAGCAGTGACGAAAAACTCCCGGCACCAAGCCAATCAAGCACTTGGGTGCCGGGAGCCTGCGACGCCTTTCAGGCACCGACCTCGATAACGCCGGCGCGCCACAGCGCGGCGTACAACTGACGCAGCGGAACACACAGCAGCCGAGCGGCACCGTCGACCAACGGGTCGCCGCCCATCAGACGGGGGCTGGGCCGCTTGGAGGTCTTCGGGGCGCGGGGTGTCATCGGTGCCGGGTCCGGCACCACCCTGAGCCGCGGCGCGGACGTCGCCGCTACTACCTCGTCGTACAGAACAGCGGTCATGATCGCCTCCTACGCAGAAAATCAAACGGGCACAATCGGATTCGGTGTCCGTCCGATACGGCGGTGAGCAGGCGAGAAGCAGTCAGGGCCGAAAATGGCTCAGCTGAAGGCAATGCGCCGCAGGCCGGATCGGGACGAAACGCCCGGATATCGATCCGGACTAGAACTGGAACTCATACGTCCCTCACCTCCTCGCGGTCGCTCGGCGTGCGGATACACCGCACAATTCACACGCAAGCAGGAATACAGAACCCGAACATCATCGGGAAGTCCGCACCCCACTCGTCAGAGTTTCGGCACTACACGGCGTATCCGGAAGATTCCGGAAGCCACTTGGGCTCAACCCTTAAGCCGGGAGGAGCTGTCCTGACCCTGGGCGTCTCTCGACGTTCGGGGTCAGTGGCCTGTATCCGTGTAGACGCCTCACCTAACGAGGTGCTTACCCCGTCGATGATGCACGAACATCCCGCCGCGGTCAAACCCCCACACCAAACGCGCTGACCAGCCGTTATGGTTTTGTGATCGGCTGGCTGGTCGCATTGTCCCGCGGCCGGAGGCCGTTGAGAGCAAACGAGACGACGATCTCCGAGACGTCCTCGGCGCTCACTCCGTCATCGGTGGAGAGCCGGCGATGCGCCAACTGGCCGATCAACGCCGCCAGGCTGAAGGCAAGCATCCGCGGCGGAGCGCTGATCACCGTCCCCAGCTGTTGCGCCACGATCATGTGCTTCTCGATGTCGTCGATGAAGCGTTCGTAGATGCTGCCCAGATGCTTCTCGAACTGGTCGCCGAGTGCGTAGGCGTCACGCAGCAAGAGTTTCGTCACGGCCTTGTCCGCCTCGAAGAATTCCAGCACCGCCTGCACAGTGATGCGCAGCGGCTCCCAATTCCGCTCGGGTCGGTTGCTGGCCGCGGCGATCGCGGCCGCGATGTGGGCGCGCAGGGCGTCGCCCTCGGCGGCCATCAGCGCATGGAAGATCTCGTCTTTCGAGTCGAAGTACCAGTAGACCGACCCGTACGCCAGGCCTGCCTCCTTGGCGATATGGGAGATCGTAGTGGCATGAAAACCATTGCGCGCGAACACTTTCTTTGCCGCGCTCATGATCTCGTCACGCCGCCTCGTCTTGTCTTCCTTACTGACTGCCCGCCGTCTGCGGGCGCCCGCAACCTCGGTCACTTGTCCACTACCCCCTCGAGATGTTCTATGGCGTCAATGAATTCGGCAACCATATCCAGTACGACGTTCTTGGCCGGCTGGACTTTGTTCATCGAGCCCACGACCTGGCCGACAAAGTAGGTAGCCAGCTCGCGAGCCTTTGAATCAGGCTGGGCCGCAGCATTATTGATGCGCATCTGGGCATCCTCGACCAGCGCCGTCTGCAGCGGCATCTGCAGCGGGTCGGGGTTCTCGCCACGCTCCCACTCGTCGGTCCACGCAGTGCGCAGCATTCGGGCCGGCTTGCCGGTCAACGACCGCGACCGCACGGTGTCCGACGAGGTGGCGGCGAGGAACTTGTCCCGGACCACGGGCGGGGTCTCCGCCTCCTCGGTGGTCAGCCACACCGACCCGCACCACACCCCTTCGGCGCCTAATGCGAGCGCAGCGGCGATCTGGCGTCCCCGAGCGATTCCGCCCGCCGCGAGCACCGGGATCGGCGCTACGGCGTCCACCACCTCGGGAACCAGCACCATCGTCGCCACTTCACCGGTGTGCCCGCCCGCCTCGGTTCCCTGCGCGACGATCAGATCGACGCCGGACTCGGCGTGCCGCAGGGCGTGCCGGGTACTGCCAGCCAGCGACGCGACGACGACGTCGCTGTCGTGCGCCCGCGCGACCAAGTCGGCCGGCGCAGGCCCCAGCGCGCTGGCGATCAGCCGGATCCGATGGCTGAAGGCGACGTCGAGCAACGGTTCGTAACCCTTGGGTGAAATGTTGAGCTGGCCGGGTAATCGGCGCTTTTGGTCGCCGGAAGGCGTTATGCCGTAACGGTTTAGCAGCTCGTCGACAAACGCGCGGTGTTCGTTGGGTAACAACTCGCGAACTTGGTCGCGGTCGATCCCGCCTTCGTCGTGTCCCACGTATTTGGGCGGCAGCAGCAGATCGACACCGTATGGCTTTCCGCCGGTCTGCTGCTCGATCCAGCTCAGTTCGCTTTCCAGCCGCGCCGGGCTGTGCGCGACAGCCCCCAGGATGCCGAAGCCACCGGCGTTGGAGACGGCCGCCACCACGTCTCGGCAGTGGCTGAAGGCACAGATCGGGAACTCCACGCCGAGCATTTCTGCCACTCTCGTCCGCATCGCAATGACGGTACGAATTACTGATTCGCATGTCAATATGTCGGGCGCATTATTGATTGATATGTCAATCGCACTATGTATTTAACTGACTGATGTGTCAATCAAACTTCGCCGCAGAGAATAGCGCACTTTTGGACCTCCGGAATCAACCGCGGTCGACACCATGGCGCATACAGGAGTGAGCCAGAAAAAGCAACAGTAAGAAAGCTTCGGTGTGTTAAAACCTTGCACCCGACGACCGACGGACTGAAACAGTGCTGAGAATCAGATGAGACACCGATAAAGAAACATCCTCCAAGTTGACGGGGCTGCTCGGCGACCTCACGATAAAACAACATCGCAAACTCTGGACAACGGCGTTGAATGAGTGTCTAATATCGTTCTCACCAGCGGAAGGCCTCATTGACATGCAAGGAAGCGAAGGATCGAGGATCCCGGCGGAGTCGACGACGACGTAGAGCTCTGCAGCATCGCGCGAGCGCCTTGGCGCTCCCATTTCCGGCCGTCGTAGCTCAGTCCGCTATTGCCACAAGGGGGAAAATGATCCTTTTGAGATCATTGTCGGCCGTTTGGCGGACGCCGATTCAAGTCGCTGTTTTCCCTTCGGCGGTAAACAGATGACAACCGGGGTTGCCATTGTTGGGGCCGTCTTTCGGTCAACTGGGGCACCTATTTCAGCAACCCATTGCGGGGAGCCGGAGCGCGTGATACTGATCTGCCAATCGGATATTTCGTTGGACCGGCGGCATGCCGTTGACCTTTTGGACCTAGACGGGTAACGCGCACTTAACACCTAGCGCGTTACGTATAGAAAGAAGGCGAATTGCATACTTCCGAGACGAATCAGATCCCGTCGTCATACCTGGACTCGGGTGAACCGTCGTCCAACGGCCCGCTTCCGACGACTCCCATCGCGGTCATCGGCATGTCCTGCCGGCTCCCCGGCGGAATCGACTCGCCAGAGCAACTGTGGGACGCGCTGCTGCGCGGCGACGACCTCGTCAAGGAGGTGCCGGCCGACCGATGGGACATGGACCAGTACTACGACCCCGAGCCCGGCGTGCCCGGTCGCTCGATTTCGAAGTGGGCCGCGTTTCTCGACGATCCGACCGGGTTCGATGCGGACTTCTTCGGCATCGGCGACCGGGAAGCGCTTGCCAGCGACCCGCAGCATCGCGTGCTGCTGGAGACCGCGTGGGAGGCCATGGAGCACGCGGGTCTGACCCCCGACCAGATCGCCGGGACGTTGACCGGCGTATTCGTCGGATTGACGCACTCCGACTACTCGTACTTGGCTGCCGACGCCGCCGCGCTGGAGGGGCCGTACGGATTCTCCGGGACCAACTTCAGCCTGGGCTCCGGGCGGATCGCGTATGCGCTGGGCGTGCACGGACCGGCAGTCACGGTCGACACCGCATGCTCGTCAGGTCTGTTGGCGGTCCATCTGGCCTGCCGCAGTCTGCACAGCGGGGAAAGCAATCTGGCCGTCGCGGCCGGCGCCTCGGTGAGCCTGGAACCGCGCAAGTTCGCGGCGGGCTCAGCCGAAGGCATGCTGTCGCCGACCGGCCGTTGCCACGCCTTCGACGCCGCCGCTGACGGATTCGCGGTGTCCGAAGGCAGCGTGGTGTTGCTGCTGAAGCGGCTGGCCGACGCAACGGCGGACGGCGACCGGATTCTGGCAGTGCTGCGCGGAACGGCCGCCAACCAGGATGGCCGCACGGTCAACATCTCGGTGCCATCGGCCAGGGCGCAGACGGCGGTCTATCGGGCGGCGTTGGCCGCGGCCGCCGTCGACGCCGCCACCGTCGGGATGGTCGAGGCACACGGCCCCGGGACACCGGTGGGTGACCCGATCGAGTACGAAAGCCTCGCCAACGTCTACGGCATCACCGGTCCGACGGCGCTTGCCTCGGTGAAGACCAACTTCGGCCACGCCCAATCCGCCTCGGGCCCACTCGGACTGATGAAAGCGATCCTGGCGCTGCAGCACGGTGTCGTGCCGCCGAACCTGCACTTCGAGCGACTGCCGGACGCGCTGGCCCCGATTCAGACCAAACTGTTCGTGCCACAGGTCACCACCCCGTGGCCGACCAACGGCGGTCACCCACGACGGGCATCGGTGTCGTCCTATGGCTTTTCCGGCACCAACGTGCACGCGGTGGTCGAGCAGGCCCCGGTTGTCGTTCCGGCCGGCGACGAGACGACCACCCCACCAGCCGAGGGCCCCCTGGTGTTCCCGCTGTCGTCCACGTCGCCCGATGCGCTGCGCCAGACCGCCGCGCGTCTCGCCGACTGGGTCGACGCGCACGCCGGCGAGATCACCGGTTGCGATCTGGGCTATACGCTCGCGCGCCGACGCGCGCACCGCCCGGTGCGGACATCGGTGACCGCCAACGATTTACCGCAGCTGACGGTGGCGCTGCGGGAGATCGCCGCCGACGACATTCCGTACGAGCCGGCCGCCGGCCGCGACGATCTGGGCCCGGTCTGGCTGTTCTCCGGGCAAGGTTCGCAGTGGGCCGGCATGGGCGCCGAATTGCTGTCGAAGGAGCCAGTTTTCGCCGCGACCATCGCACGCCTCGAGCCACTGATCGCGGCCGAATCGGGATTCTCGGTCACCGAGGCGATCTCGTCGCCGCAGACCGTGACCGGCATCGACCGGGTTCAACCGACCATCTTCGCCATGCAGGTCGCGCTGGCCGACACCCTGAAGTCCTACGGCGTGGTTCCCGGCGCGGTGATCGGACACTCGATGGGCGAAGCCGCGGCCTCCGTCGTCGCCGGAGCGCTTTCGCTCGAGGACGGCGTCCGCGTCATCAGTCGCCGATCACGGCTGATGCTGCGCGTCTCCGGTGCGGGCGCCATGGCGTCGGTGGAACTGCCTGCCCAGCAGGTTCTTTCCGAGCTGATGGCTCGCGGCATCAAGGACGTTGTGGTGGCCGTGGTGGCCTCGCCGAAGTCCACGGTCATCGGGGGCGCCACCGAGTCTGTTCGCGAGTTGGTCGCGGTGTGGGAGCAGCGCGACATCATGGCCCGCGAGGTCGCCGTCGATGTCGCGTCCCACTCGCCACAGGTCGACCCGATCCTCGACGAGCTGGCGGAGGTGCTGACCGACCTCGACCCCCGCGAACCGGCGATTCCGTATTTCTCGGCCACCCATTTCGACCCGCGTGATCTGCCGCAGTGCGACGCCGACTACTGGGTCGAAAACCTGCGCTACACCGTGCGATTCTCCTCGGCCGTGCAGGCAGCGCTCGAGGACGGTTTCCGGGTGTTCGCCGAACTGGCACCGCACCCGCTGCTGACCCACGCCGTCGACCAGACCGCCGGCAGCCTGGACATGCGGGTGGCGGCGTTGGCCGGCATGCGGCGCGAGCAGGACATGCCACACGGGCTGCGCGGCTTGCTGGGTGATCTGCACAGCGCCGGTGCGGCGGTGGACTTCTCGGTGCTCTACCCCCATGGGCAGTTGATCGATGCGCCGCTGCCGTCGTGGACGCACCGAAAGTTCGTCTACGAGCCCGGCGTCAAAGACCTTCGCTCACAGGGCATCAACACCGTCGCGGTGCACCCGCTGCTCGGCTCGCATGTGCGACTGCTCGAGGAGCCCGAGCGGCACGCCTGGGAGGCTGAGGTCGGCACCGCCGTATTGCCGTGGCTGGGCGACCACAAAATCCACGACATCGGGGTGCTGCCGGGTGCCGGGTATCTCGAGATGGCCCTCACCGCCGCCCGCGAAATCCTCGGTGAGACAGCCGAAGTGCGCGAGGTCCAATTCGAGCAGATGCTGCTGCTCGACGAGAAGACAACCGTCGGAGCCTCCGCGACCGTCACCGCACCCGGTGTCGCCCGGTTCGCCGTAGAAGCCGAGCAGGAAGGTGAGCGTGCGCGTCGGGCCAGCGCGGTCCTGCACGCGGGAGAACAAGAAGACTCCCCACCCGCTCATGACATCGCCGAGCTTCTCGCACAGCACCCGCGTCGGGTCGACGGTGACGAACTCAGGCAAGGATTCGACAAGCGCGGTCTGCAGTACGGCCCGGCCTTCAGCGGCCTGGCGGCAGTCTTGATCGCCGAAGACGCAGTCGACACAGTGCTTGCCGAGGTCGGCCTACCGCCGTCGATCCGGTCTCAACAGACCGCCTACAACGTCCACCCGGCGCTGCTCGACGCCTGCTTCCAGTCGGTCGCCGCCCATCCCGCGATCCAGGCGGCGGGCATCGGCGGGCTGATGCTGCCGCTGGGCGTGCGACGGCTGCGGACGCACGGCGCGGCCCGCGACGTCCGCTACTCCTACTCGCGCGTGATTCGCGCCGACGCGACCTGGGTCGAGGCCGACCTCGAGTTGCTGGACGAGCACGGCGCGGTGGTGGTCGCCGTCGAGGGACTCCACATCGGCAGCGGCACTTCGGAAAACGCCAACCGGCAACGGCTGCTCAACGAGCGGCTGCTGACCGTCGAATGGCAGCAGCGGGAACTACCCGAACCACCACAGGGCGACGCTGGAAACTGGTTGCTGATAAGCACTTCCGCGGCGGCGGATGTGGTGGCAACCGCGCTGACCGACGCCTTGAAGGTCGCACACGCCCAAACCACCACCATGTGCTGGCCGCAGGAAGCCGACCATGAGTCGAACGCCGAGGAACTCGCCGGTCACCTGCGCGGCGGCGAATTCAGCGGCATGGTCGTGCTCACCGGTCCGAAGAACGGCAACCCGGACGAAGAATGCGCGTCGCGCGGCGGCGACTACGTGCACCATCTGGTCCGCATCATCCGGGGTCTGCCTGAAAGCGGCAGCGCCCCACCGCGGTTGTTCGTGGCGACCCGCAACGCGCAGACCGTCCTCGCCGACGATCGCGCCAACCTGGAGCAGGCCGGGCTGCGTGGATTGCTGCGCTCGATCGGCAACGAGTATCCCGAGCTCCGGGTCACGCAGATCGACGTGGACGAGCGGACCGATCACGGCCAGCTCGCCCGCCAACTGCTCAGCGGCTCAGAAGAAGACGAGACCGCGTGGCGTAATGGCGAGTGGTTCACCGCACGGCTGTTCCCGAGCCCGTTACGGGCCGAGGAGCGGTTCATCGCGTCGGTCGACCCGGCACACGGCGGCATGCGCCTGCAGATCCGCACACCCGGCGACCTGCAGACGATCGAGCTCACCGCGTTCGACCGCGTCCCGCCGGGCCCAGGCGAGATCGAGGTCGCGGTAACCGCATCCAGCATCAACTTCGCCGACGTTCTTGTCACCTTCGGTCGCTATCCCTCCTTCGAGGGTCGGCTACCGCAACTGGGCACCGACTTCGCTGGCGTGGTGAGCGCGGTCGGCAGCGACGTGACCACACACAAGGTGGGCGACCGTGTCGGCGGCATCTCCCCCAATGGCTGCTGGGGCACGTTCGTGACATGCGACGCCGACCTCGCGGTCACGCTGCCCGACGGCCTCACCGAACACCAGGCGGCGGCCATCACCACCGCGCACGCCACGGCCTGGTACGGCCTGAACGACCTGGCCCGGATCGGTCGCGGCGACAAGGTGCTGATTCACTCCGCCACCGGCGGCGTCGGCCAGGCGGCGATCGCGATCGCCCGGGCGGCCGGTGCCGAGATCTTCGCCACGGCCGGCAGCGACGAGCGTCGACAACTGTTGCGGGACTGGGGTATCGAGCACGTCTACGACTCGCGAAGCGTCGAGTTCGCGCAGCAGATCCGCGACGACACCAACGGATACGGCGTCGACATCGTGCTGAACTCCGTCACCGGTGCCGCACAGCGGGCCGGCATCGAATTGCTGGCGCTCGGTGGACGATTCATCGAAATCGGCAAACGGGACATCTACGGTGACAGTCGCCTTGGCCTGTTCCCGTTCCGCCGCAACCTGGCGTTCCACGGTGTCGACCTCGGATTGATGTCGCACAGCCATCCCGCACGGTTCCACGATGTGCTGAACACCGTCTACCGGCTGACCGCCGAGGGTGTGCTGCCGCTGCCGGAGACCACCCACTATCCACTTACCGAGGCGGCCAACGCCATTCGCGCGATGAGCGGAGCCCAGCACACCGGCAAGCTGGTGCTCGACGTGCCGCGGACCGAGCCGACCCGGGTGGCTGTTCCACCGGGTCTGGTTCGGGTTTTCCGGTCGGACGGCTCCTACATCATTACCGGCGGACTCGGCGGGCTCGGTTTGTTCCTGGCCGAGAAGCTGGCCGCGGCGGGCTGCGGCCGGATCGTGTTGACCTCGCGCTCGCAACCGAGTGACGAGGTGCGCGAGGCCATCGAGTTGATCCGCGCCGCCGGCGCCGACGTCGTGGTGGAGTGTGGCGACATCGCCGAGAGCACCACCGCGGACCGGTTGGTGGAAGTGGCGACGAGCACCGGCCTGCCGCTGCGGGGTGTATTGCATGCCGCGGCGGTGGTGGAAGACGCCACCCTCGTCAACATCACCGACGGCCTGATCGACCGTGACTGGCGCCCAAAGGTTTACGGCGCGTGGAACCTACACGAGGCCACGATCGGCCAGCCGCTGGACTGGTTCTGCTCGTTCTCCTCCGCCGCATCGCTCGTCGGCTCACCCGGGCAGGGCGCCTATGCGGCGGCCAACAGCTGGCTGGACGCATTCACCCATTGGCGTAAAGCTCAAGGCTTGCCGGCGACCTCGATCGCGTGGGGCGCCTGGGGTGAGGTCGGACGTGCCACCGCTCTGGCCGAGCAACACGACTCCGCGATCGCACCGGATGAGGGTGCCTACGCCTTCGAATCGATGTTGCGGCACGACCGTGCCTACGCGGGTTACGCGCCGCTGATGGGCTCGCCGTGGCTGACCACGTTCGCGCAGCGCAGCAAGTTCGCGGAGATGTTCAAAACCGCGGGCCAAGGCGCCAAGGGCTCGAGCAAGCTGAGGGCCGAACTGAACGAGCTGCCGGTCGAGGAGTGGCCGGGCCGACTCCGGAAGTTGTTGTCCGAGCAGCTCGGTCTGCTGTTGCGGCGCTCGGTCGACCCGGACCGCCCGTTGTCGGAATACGGACTGGATTCCCTCGGCACGCTCGAGTTGCGCACCCGGGTCGAGTCCGAGACCGGGATTCGCATCAGCGCACAGAACATCATCGAGCACGGCACGGTGCGGGCCCTGTCGCAGTTCCTCGCCGACGAACTGGCGGCCTCGCAGAGCGTGTCGGCGGTCAAGGAGGACTGACGGTGGCGCAATCACGGGTCACTCCCGTCGCGGTCATCGGGATGTCGTGCCGGCTTCCCGGCGGCATCGACTCCCCGGAGCTGTTGTGGGAGGCGTTGCTTCGCGGCGACGATCTGATCACCGAGATCCCGTCCGACCGGTGGGACGCCGAAGACCGCTACGACCCCGAACGCGGAGCGCCCGGGCGCTCGGTCTCCAAGTGGGGCGGATTCCTCGACGACGTCGCCGGTTTCGACTCGGAGTTCTTCGGCATCGGCGAGCGCGAAGCGATCGCGATCGATCCACAGCACCGGCTGCTGCTGGAGACCTCCTGGGAGGCACTGCAGCACAGCGGGATTGACCCGACCTCTCTGGCCGGTTCGGCGACCGGGGTGTTCGTCGGGCTGGCACACGACGACTACACCGTGGTGACCGGCGACGCCAATGCCCTGGACGAACCATACGGATACACCGGTACCGCGTTCAGTATGGCGTCCGGTCGCATCAGCTACACGCTCGGCTTGAACGGGCCGGCGATCACGATGGACACCGCGTGCTCGTCGGGTCTTGTCACGGTGCACATGGCGTGTCGCAGCCTGCACCTGGGCGAAAGCGACCTCGCCCTGGCCGGCGGCTGCATGTTGATGCTCGAGCCGCGGGTCAATTCGTCGATGTCGGCGATCGGCATGCTGTCTGCGACGGGTCGCTGCCAGAGCTTCGACACGCATGCGAACGGATTCGTCCGCTCCGAGGGCTGTGCCATGGTAGCGCTCAAACGGCTCCCCGACGCGGTACGCGACGGCGACCGGGTGTTGGCCGTAATCCGCGGAACCGCAACCAATCAGGACGGCCGCTCCGACACGATCACGATGCCGTCGATGGAGGCGCAGGTGGCCGCGTACCGATCGGCGCTCGAGGTGTCGGGCGTGGACCCCGCCACCATCGGCATGGTCGAGGCGCACGGCACCGGGACTCCCGTCGGTGATCCCGTCGAATTCCGCGGCTTGGCACAGGTTTACGGCGTCGATGGCCCGTGCGCGTTATCGTCGGTCAAGAGCAACCTCGGCCACACCGAATCCGCCGCGGGAGCCGTCGGACTCATCAAGGCCGTATTGGCGCTGCAACACGGCACGGTCCCCCGGATGCTGCATTTCACCGAGCTGCCCGCCGACGTGGCCCAAGTCGAGACCAATCTGTTTGTACCGCAGGATATTACGCCGTGGCCGACCAACGGCGCACATCCGCGACGTGCCGCGGTTTCGTCGTACGGCATGTCGGGGACCAACGCGCACGCGATCCTCGAACAGGCTCCGCAGGCCGCCGAACACAACGGCGTGACAGTCGATTCCGTGCTGGCGGCCCCGCTGCTGTTCCCGATCTCGTCCACGTCGGGTGACGCGCTGCGTCACACGGCTGGTCGGCTGGCCGACTGGGTCGAGCGGAGTACGGCCCCGCTCGACGATGTGGCGTACACCCTGGCCCGGCGCCGGGCCCACGGGCCCGTGCGTGCGGCTATGCTGGCCGAAGACAAGCCGCAGCTTGCCGCGGCGCTGCGTGAGGCCGCGGAAAGCGATTTGCCGTATCTGCCCACCGTCGGCGATGACAAGCACGGACCCGTGTGGGTCTTCTCCGGGCAGGGCTCGCAGTGGGCCGGCATGGGTGTCGAACTGCTGGCGGCAGAACCGGTTTTCGCCGCGACCATCGCACGCCTCGAGCCAATGATCGCCGCGGAGTCCGGCTTCTCGGTCACCGAGGCGATGACCTCACCGGAGACCGTGACGGGTATCGACCGGGTCCAGCCGACCCTATTCGCCATGCAGGTCGCGCTGGCCGCCACCATGAAGTCCTACGGTGTGCTGCCCGGTGCGGTCATCGGACATTCGCTCGGCGAGGTCGCCGCCGCCGTCGTCGCCGAGGCACTGTCCTTGGAAGACGGCGTGCGGGTGATCTGCCGCCGTTCCAGACTGTGCCTCGCCCTCGCTGGAGGCGGAGCGATGGCATCGGTCGAATTGCCTGCGCAACATGTTCTTTCGCAACTCGCCGAGCACGGAATCAACGACGTCGTGGTGGCCGTGGTGGCCTCGCCGTCGTCCACCGTGATCGGCGGCGCCACCGAAACCGTCCGCGAACTCGTCGCCGGCTGGGAGCAACGCGAGATCATGGCGCGCGAGGTGGCCGTCGACGTCGCGTCGCACTCGCCACAGGTCGACCCGATCCTCGACGAATTGACCGATGTGCTGGCCGATCTCGCCCCGGCGGCACCGACAATCCCCTACTACTCGGCGACGTCGATCGACCCGCGCGAGGAACCGTTCTGCGACGCCGACTACTGGGTGGAGAACCTGCGCCAGATGGTGCGGTTCGCCGCGGCCGTACAGGCTGCACTCGAGGACGGCTACCGGGTGTTCGCCGAATTGTCGCCGCACCCGCTGCTGGTTCGCGCGGTCGAGCAGACCGCCCTGAGTCTCGAGGTGCCCGCGGCCGCGCTGGCCGGCCTGCGCCGTCAACAGCCGCTGCCGAACGGCATGCGCGGACTGCTGGCCGATCTGTACGGGGCCGGGTCCGCGGTCGACTTCTCGGCGCTGTACCCGACCGGCCACCTGGTGGACGTCCCCCTGCCGAGCTGGACCCATCGCCGTCTGCTCTTGACCGCGCAGGACTCGACGACGCATGGCACCACAACGGTATCGGCGCATCCCCTGCTGGGTGCGCACGTCCGCCTGCAGGAAGAACCCGAGCGCCACGTCTGGCACGCCGAGGTCGGTACCGCTGCGTCGCCGTGGCTGGCCGACCACCAAATCCACAGTGTCGCAGCCCTTCCCGGGGCCGCTTATTGCGAAATGGCGCTGGCCGCCGCTCGCACCGTTCTCGGAGGCGCATCCGAGGTCCGCAACATCCGTTTCGAGCAGATGCTGCTGCTGGACGAGAGCACCACTGTCGGAGCGGTCGCATCGGTCGAGACGGCCACAGCCGCGGCCTTCTCGGTGGAGTCCCACGAGGAGGGCACCAACACCCGGTGGGCGTCTGCCACACTGCACAAAGCGGACGACGATCACCCGCCGGCGCACGACCTGAGCGCACTTATGGCCGACCACCCGGTTCGGATCGACGGCGCCGACGTCCGAGAGTCGTTCGCCGCCCGCGGGATCCAGTTCGGCCCCGCATTTGTCGGCCTCACCGCCGTACACACCGGCAGCGGGTCCCACGGCACCATCGTCGCCGAGATCAGCATGCCGAGTCCGATTCGCTCTCAACACAATGCGTTCGGCGTGCATCCCGCGCTCCTCGACGCCTGCTTCCAGTCGGTCGCTGCGCACCCGGGTGCGCAGCACATCGGCAACGGCGGTCTGCTGTTGCCGCTGGGCGTGCGTCGATTACGCCTCCACGGCCACGCCCGCGAAGCGCGCTACTGCTACGCACGAGTCACCGCGTCCGCCACCGGCCTCGACGCCGACCTCGAACTCATCGACGCGCACGGTGCCGTGCTGCTGACCGCTGGCGGGCTGCAGATGGGCACCGGCACCTCGGCGACCGCGCGTCACGACCGCCTGCTCGCCGAGAACCTGCTGACCATCGAATGGCAGCCCCAACAGCTGCCGGCGGTCGGCAGCGCCCAGCGCGGAAAGTGGCTCCTGGTCGACACATATGACGAGCCAGACCTGCTGGCGACCGAGTTGGCCGACAGACTCAAGCTGCACGATGCCGACGTGACGTCGATGGCGTGGTCGGCGCACGCCGATCACGCCCTCAGCATCGAACGGTTCGCGAGCCTCGTGCGCGAAAGCGAATTCGCGGGAGTGGTCGTGCTGACGGCACCGGGCGGCGACAGCGCGGACGAACAGACGCTGACCGACGGCCGAGAACAGGTGTGCCATCTGGTGCGGATCGCACGGGAACTGACCGAGCTGCCCGGAACATCGCCGCGTTTGTTCGTGGTCACCCGCGACGCGCAACATGTCACCTCGCAGGAGGCACTGAACCTGGAGCAGGCAGGCCTGCGTGGCCTGCTACGTGTGGTCGGCGCCGAGAACCCGCACCTGCGCGTCACCCAGATCGACGTGGACAACCGCACCGACGCTGAACTGCTGGCGCGCGAACTCCTCTGCAATTCGAACGAGGACGAGACGGCCTGGCGCGCCGGGCAATGGTATGTGGCGCGCTTGCGGCCCGCTCCGCTGCGCCCGGACGAGCGGTACACGACCCTCGTCGATCACGCCGAAGACGGTGTGCGACTCAAAGTCCGCACGCCAGGCGACCTGGAGACGATGGAACGAATTGCATTCGAACGTCTTTCGCCAGGTCCGGGCCAGATCGAAGTGGCGATCACGGCGTCCAGCGTGAATTTCGCCGACGTGCTGATGGCCATGGGCCGCTTTCCCACTATCGATGAGCGCGAACCCGAGTTGGGCGTGGACTTTGTCGGGGTGGTAACGGCGGTCGGTCCGAACGTCACGGAGCATCGCGTCGGCGACCGGGTGGGCGGATTCTCCCGAAACGGTTGCTGGGCAACCTTTGTGACCTGCGATGCCCGAGTCGCTGTTACGCTGCCGGCGGAGTTGACCGACCGCCAGGCGGTCGCGGTGTCGACCGGCCACGCGACGGCCTGGTATGGACTGCACGACCAAGCGAGAATCTCCGCGGGCGATCGGGTGCTGATCCACTCGGCGACCGGCGGCGTCGGGCAGGCCGCGATCGCCATCGCCCGCGCCGCGGGCGCAGAGATCTTCGCCACGGCTGGTAGCCCGCAGCGCCGGGAACTGCTGAAGAGCATGGGCATCGAACACGTCTATGACTCGCGCAGCACCGACTTCGCCGAGTTGATCCGTCGCGACACCGATGGCTACGGAGTGGACATCGTGCTCAACTCGCTAACCGCCGCGGCCCAACGCGCCGGGTTCGAATTGCTTTCTGACGGTGGACGTTTCATCGAGATCGGTAAACGCGATGTCTACGCAAACGCACGTCTGGGCCTCTACCCGTTCCGTCGCAACCTGACGTTCCACTACGTCGACCTCGCGCTGATGTCGGAAACCCACCCGCAGCGGATCGGGCAGCTGCTCGACACCGTGTTTCGTCGCGTCGCCGACGGTGAGTTGCCGCCCGCGGAATTCAACGCGTATCGATTCGACGAGGCGGCCACGGCCATCCGGGTGATGAGCGCGGCCGAGCACACCGGCAAACTCGTCCTCGATGTGCCGCGCGCGGGAACCGTCAGCGCGATGGTGCCCCCGGTTGAGGCCCGCCCCTTCCGCGCCGACGGCTCCTACCTGATCACCGGCGGATTGGGCGGTCTCGGTCTCTACCTGGCGGAGCAAATGGCCGCCGCGGGCTGCGGCCGTATCGTCCTGACCTCCCGCTCCCAGCCGGATGCGTTGGCCCAGGCCACCATCGAGCGGATTCGCGGGACCGGCGCCGACATCGCGGTGGAGTGCGGCGACGTCGCGACCCGTGACACCGCGGACCGCCTGGTGGAAGCCGCCACCGCCACGGGGCTCGCGCTGCGCGGAGTGCTGCACGCCGCAGCGGTCGTCGAGGACGCGACGCTGAATAACATCTCGGATGATCTCATCGACCGGGACTGGGCGCCAAAGGTTTACGGTGCCTGGAATCTGCACCACGCGACGGTCGATCAGCCGCTGGACTGGTTCTGCTCGTTCTCGTCCGCGACCGCCCTGCTCGGCTCACGCGGGCAGGGGGCCTACGCGGCCGCGAACAGTTGGCTGGACGTCTTCACCCACTGGCGACGCGCACAGGGCCGCCCCGCCTCTGCGGTCGCGTGGGGAGCATGGGACAAGATCGGTCGCGGTGCCGGTCTCGCCGCGGTCGGTGAGACCACGATGATCGCCCCAGAAGACGGCGCCCACGCATTCCAGGCGCTGTTACGGCACGACCGCGCGTACGCGGGCTACATCTCGATCACCGGAACGCCGTGGTTGACCTCGCTCGCGCAACGTAGCCGGTTTGCCGAGGCGCTCCAGTCGGTTGACCAAAGCGCCACGGAGGCAGACAAATTCCGCGGTGAGCTGATCGAGTTGCCGTCCGAGGAGTGGCCCATCCGGCTACGCCGCCTAGTCTCCGAGCAGGTCGGCCTGATCCTGCGACGAAGCGTCGATCCCAACCGGTCTCTCGCGGAATACGGTCTGGACTCGCTGGGCAATCTCGAGCTACGGACCCGCATCGAGACCGAAACGGGCATCCGGGTCAGCTCGTACCACATCACCACCGTTCGCGGGCTCGCCGGCCATCTGTGCAACGAATTGTCAGACCTGGAGGCCATGCCGGCCTGATGGACGTTTCCGCATCCACGCACCACACACCGAGGAGGCGACAGTGCTCGAGGTAGGGAAAGTGACCGTGAAGAGCGTGTACGACTGGGTACCGGAACCCGGTTCAGTCGTCTCATGGGACCCGACTCCGGCCACGCTGGTCAAAGCCGCTGAGGCACAGGTCAATCCGACACCGCCCAGCTATATGCAGGCCGAACACCTGCGCAGCTGGCTCGATTTCGCCGCCAAGGGCGTCGACATGTCCCGTCTCTGCATTGCGACCTGGGAGATCCCCGGCCACTGCGACGTCCGAGCCATGACACACGTGATCAACATGCACCTGCGGCGGCACGACACGTTCCACAGTTGGTTCGAGTACATCGACAGCAAGAACATCGTGAGGCGCACGATCGACAACCCCGCGGCGATCAAGTTCGTTCCGACCACGCACGGCGAGATGACTCCCGCGGCCCTGCAGAGCCTGGCGATGGCCACGCCGGACCCGCTGCAATGGGACAGTTTTCGCTTCATGGTGATCCAGCACTCCGACCACTTCACGTTCTGCATCTCGATCGACCACATCAACATCGATGCGGCGTACCCGAGCGTGCTGTTGCCGGAGATCCAGATGCAGTATGCCGCTCTGGCCACTGGTGGAGCGCCCATCCCGTTGCCGAAGGCGGGCAGCTACCTCGACTACTGCGAACGCCAGCACCAGTACCTGTCGTCGCTCACCGCGGACTCCCCGGAGGTGAAAGCCTGGATCGAATACTTCGAGAGCAACTCCGGGACTCTCCCGGATTGCCCCGTGTCGCTGGGCGACGGATCCGGCATCTGCGACCTCATGAGCCTGACGCTGCTCGACCAGAAGCAAACGGCCGCTTTCGAATCAGTCTGCGTGTCGGCGGGCGCCCGATTCAGTGGTGGTGTGTTCGCCTGCGCCGCGCTGACCGAGCGGGAGCTCACCGGTGCCGACACCTACTACGGCTATGTGGTCACCGACATCCGGTCCACCCCTGAGGATTTCATGACGTCGGGTTGGATCACCGGCTTCGTCCCGATCACGGTACCTGTCGGCACCTCGTCGTTCGACGAGACCGTGCGAGTCGCTCAGGCGTCGTTCGATTCCGGGCGAGAGCTCGCGAAGGTCCCGTTCGCCCGGGTTCTGGACCTGGCGCCGTGGTTGCAGCGCCCCGACCGACGCGTGCCGCTGATGTTCCACATCGACCTCGGCATCCCGCCGTTCTCGGCCCTGGTCACCGAGAAGCTGGAGGGTCTCAATGCCCGGATCTTCCAGGACGGCGGGGCGCCGGCCCAATTCGACATCCGGGTGACCCGACTCGAGAACGAGACGCGCGCAGTCGTGCTTTTCCCGGACAACCCCGTCGCGCGCGAATCCGTCACCCAATTTCTGGCGGTGCTGAAGTCCGTGTACGTGCGGGTTGCCGAGCGCCGCTACCGCGCCATCTCGGAACGTGAGGTGGCCTGATCAGCTGCGGCCCGCAGCCGAGTCAGGCGCATGCTATTCCGGAGGTAACCACGCCCATGTCGTCGCGGACGGTTGAGATCGACCCGCCTTCGACGAAGGGTGTCTACCCGAAGCTGGGCGCCTTCGTTACCCGGCATCCGCTCATCGTCATCGTTACCTGGATCGCGCTTGCGGCGGGGGTTTCGCTCGGTCTGCCGCCGCTGGCAGTGGTCATCGGGCAAAAGCAGGCGCAGATCATGCCCGACGATGCGCCGATGATGGTCGCGGCCCGCGAGATGGTTGCCGCCTTCCATGACAAGGGAACCGACAACGTCGTCCTGGCCGTACTGACCGACGACAAGGGCCTGAGCCCCGCCGACGAAGGCACATACCGCACTCTGGTCGGCAAGCTGCGCGAAGACTCCGCCGATGTCGTCTCGCTGCAGGACTTCCTGAACTCGCCTGAAGTTCGCGAGGTGCTGTCGAGCAAAGACAAGAAAGCGTGGTATCTGCCCATCGCCCTCGCCGGGCACGCGGGTTCGGCGGAGGGCGCGGTCGCGTTTCAGAACGCGTCCAGGCTGATCAAACAGACCGTCGCGGGCTCGACACTGGTCGCCCACCTGGCGGGACCGGCGGCCACCGCCGCCGACCTCACCGCGATCAGCGAGCGCGACATGCACGTGATCGAAATCGGCACGGGGATCATGGTGTTGCTGATCCTGCTGATCGTGTATCGCAATCCCCTGACGCTGGTGATGCCGCTGATCACCATCGGCATATCGCTCGTGACGGCGCAAGGAGTCCTGGCCGGATTGGCCCTATTGGGCCTCGGTGTGTCCAGCCAGACCATGGTCTTCATGAGCGGCATTGTGTACGGCGCCGGTACCGACTACGCCGTGTTCCTCATCAGCCGCTATCACGACTACGTGCGGCTCGGCGAGGACTCGGACCGGGCCATCCGAAATGCGTTGGGCTCCATCGGAAAGGTGATCGCCGCCTCGGCGGCCACGGTGGCGGTCACGTTCGTCACGATGGTCTTCACTAAGCTGCCGGTGTTCTCGACGGTCGGTCCGGCGTTGGCAATCGCGGTCACGGTGGCTTTCCTCGCTGCGGTGACCGTGCTTCCGGCGATCATGACACTCGCGGGGCGGCGGGGCTGGATCAAGCCGCGTCGCGAATTGACCACACGGTTTTGGCGCACATCGGGTGTACGGATCGTGCGCCGACCGAAGATCCACCTGGCCGCGAGCCTGCTGATCCTGATCACCTTGGCGGTCTGCTCGGGCTACGCGCGCTACAACTACGACGACCGCAAGACTCTGCCGAGCTCGGTCGAGAGCGCCGCGGGATACGACGTGATGGCGCAACACTTCCCGCTGGACACGATCATTCCGCAGTACCTGTTCATCCAATCGCCGCGCGACATGCGCGACCCGAAAGTCTTGGCGGACCTGGAACAGATGGCGCAGCGGGTGAGTCAGCTGCCCAGCATCTCGATAGTTCGGGGTATCACGCGTCCGACCGGGGAGTCACTGGAGCAGGCCAGGCTGGCATGGCAGGCCGGTGAAGTCGGCAACAAACTCGGCGACGCCTCACAACAGATCAACGGCCACGCGGGCGAACTCGACACGATGACCGATGGAGCCGACCAATTGGCAAACGCACTGGGCGACTTGCGATCTCAGGTCGACCAGGCGTTACCGAATATCACCGGTCTCGTCGATTCGCTGACCGTCTTGCAGAAGAACTTCGGCGGGACAAAGATTCTCAACCAGCTCGAAGACGCCGCCAAGCTCGTCGGCGACATGCGCACGCTCGGCCAGACGCTCGATCTGAACATCGTCGATGTCAACAACATCGCCAGTTTGGCGAGACCAATCCTGAACGCCCTCGACACGACCCCGGTGTGCGCCCTAGACCCGAACTGTCTCTCCGCCCGCAATCAACTGCAGCGCATCGCCGAAGCGCATGAGAGTGGCGCGCTCAACAACGTCGCGGAGCTGTCGAAGAAACTCGAATCGACTGAGGGCACCGAAAGTCTCGGCGCAGCAACCGACAAGTTGAAGCAACTGGTGACACAACTCAACAGCGCGACGCAGATGTTGGGCGGCGGTGGGCTGCAGGCGAAGCTGGCCTACCTGCAGAACGGCGCCAACCAACTCGCCGACGGCAGCCGCAAGCTAGCCGACGCCGTCGCCCTGCTAGTTGGCCAGACGAAGCAGATGGGGGCGGGCCTCAACGACGCCTCCGGCTTCCTGATGGCGATGAAGAACGGCGCTAACGACCCCCCGATGGCCGGATTCTTCATCCCGCCGCAAGTGTTGACGCGGGACGACTTCAAGAAGGCGGCGGGCATTTTCGTCTCCCCCGACGGGCATGCCGTGCGGTACCTGGTGCAGACCAAGCTGAATCCGTTCAGTGTCGCGGCGATGGATCAGGTGAACGCGATCCTTGAGACGGCCCGGGAGTCGCAACCGAACACCACCCTGTCCGACGCCAAAGTGTCGATGGCCGGAATCTCGGTGGGGCTCCGCGATACCCGCGACTATTACAACAAAGACTTCAACTTCATCATCGTGACGACCGTCGTCATCGTCTTTCTGATCCTGATCGCCTTGCTGCGGGCGATCGTGGCACCGCTGTACCTGATCTGCTCGGTGATCGTCTCGTATCTGTCGGCACTCGGCATCGGGACGATCGTGTTCCAGTTCGGCCTCCACCAAGAACTGCACTGGACCGTTCCCGGGCTGACGTTCATCATCCTGGTGGCGGTCGGGGCCGACTACAACCTGCTGCTCATTTCACGTATCCGCGACGAATCAGCGCACGGCATTCGTCTCGGGGTGATCCGCACGGTCGGCGCGACCGGAGGCGTGATCACCGCGGCGGGACTGATCTTCGCCGCGTCCATGTTCGGCTTGTTATTCGCCAGCATCAGCATGATGGTGCAGGCCGGCTTCGTGCTCGGCACGGGACTTCTGCTCGACACCTTCCTGGTACGCACCGTGACGGTGCCGGCGATCGCCACTTTGGTCGGCAACGGCAACTGGTGGCCGTCCCGGCCCAAGAAGAGCCGGCCGCTCGCGCGCCGTCGGCCCAGTCGCGCGGAGCGATTCAGGAAGCAGGTCACCCCGCGATTCATCCGCCGGCGGCGCGCCTCACCCCAGCCCGACGAGGACCTGTTGCACGACAGCGAGTTCCAGGACGACCCGACATCACTTCCCCCGCTCAGTGAACCACCGGCCCTCGCTCCCAACTGCGAACCACCCGCAGAGCGACGGCCGGTCGCGCTCGCAGTAGTGCTGAACCGACGGGTCGGCGGAAGACTCGACCGATGAAATTCGCGCTGGGGATCCACGGCAGCCGCGGCGACGTCGAACCGTTCGCCGCGCTCGGCCTTGAGTTGCAGCACCGCGGCCACGACGTGCGAATGGCAGTTCCCCCCGACATGCTTGGCTTTGTCGAGTCGGTCGGTCTCCCCGCGGTCAGCTACGGGCCCAGTTCCCAAGCCGTGAACGACGAGGAATTCGTCCGCAACTTCTGGGACGTCACGACTCCAGTCAGGATCGCGCGGGCCGGCAAGCATTATCTCGGCGAGGTCTGGGCCGACATGGGCCGCACCTTGCAATCCCTGGCCGATGGCGCCGACCTTTTGCTGACAGGCATGGTTCAGCAGGGACTCGCCCTCAACGCCGCCGAATACCATCGGATTCCGCTAGCAGAGCTGCACTGCTTTCCGGTCCGGGTCAACAGCCAGATTCTCCCGGCGGTCCCGTCACCGCTGATCCGGTCGAGCATCTCGGCGCTGTGGTGGGCGCACTGGTTGGTGACGAAACGTACCGAGGACGACCAGCGCCGACAATTGGGGTTGCCGCGGGTAACCCGGCCCTCCACGCGACGCATCATGGAGCGCGGATCCCTTGAGATCCAGGCATACGACGAGGTGTTCTTCCCCGGCCTCGCGGCCGAGTGGGCCCGATGGAATCAGCAGCGCCCCTTCGTGGGTGCGCTGACTATGGCGAAACCGACGGCTGCCGACGACGAGATCTCGGCGTGGTGCGCCGCCGGAACACCCCCGATCTATTTCGGCTTCGGCAGCATGCCGGTGCGATCTTTCGGCGCGACGGTCGACATGATCAGTGGGGCCTGCGCCGAATTGGGTGAGCGGGCCCTGATCGGTGCCGGTGCACACGACTTCGACGGCAGCGCGCGCTCCGAGCGCGTCATGATCGCGGACTCGATGAACCACGGCGCGATCTTCCCGTTGTGCCGCGCGGTCGTCCATCACGGAGGTGCCGGCACCACGGCCGCGGGAGTACGTGCCGGCGTTCCGACGCTGATCTTGTGGGTCACCGCGGACCAACCGATCTGGGCGGCCCAGATCAAACGGCTCAAAGTCGGTTCTGCCAGGCGCTTTTCAGCCACCAACCGAGACTCACTGGTCTCCGACCTGCGGTCCGTTCTCACCCCGGATCACGTCGCCACCGCCCGTGCGGTTGCCCGGCAGCTGACCCCGCCCGCGGTCAGCGTGCGCTCGACGGCCGACCTTCTGGAGGGCGCAGCCAGAATGAAGCGGGTTGCCTGATGTGGAGCGCAGTCTTGTTTTTCGGGATCATCGCCGCTCAGGATCCGGTGCGTATCGGGATCATGGCGTTGTTGATCTCGCGCCCGCGCCCGCTGTCCAATCTGTTCGCGTATTGGTTGGGCCTTATGACGTCCGGATTCGGACTGGCACTCGCAGCGCTATTCCTCTTGCACGACTTGTTGATTCCCATTGTGCGGCTGACGCATTCGATCGCGATTCATCCTGCGCTACCGTTCGTCCAAGCCGTGGTGGGTGTCCTCGCGCTCGTGGGCGCCGGCGTTCTCGCCAGGCCCCGGTCGGTCCGCCGGGGCGCACCCGTGATGATGCCCGCCACCGGTCTCGACACACAGATCGGCGAACCCGGCGCGTCACCGCCAGCGGACGCCAGCGTGAGTCTCCCACGGCTGTCGTGGACAGCCATCCTGGAAAGAAAGTCGCTCGGAATGCCATTCCTCGCCGGGCTGTGTACCTCGACTCAGCTGCTCGAGTTCTGGGGGGCGATGCTCGCTATCCTCGCGTCCGGTGCACCGGCCGCCACCCAGGTCGCCGCCGCACTGGTCTTCACGTTGGTGGCTTACACGATCACCGAGATTCCGCTCGTCGCCCACGCGATATCACCGGCCAAGACCGAGTATGTCGTCATGGGCATGCATGGCTGGTTATTCGCCCGTCGCAGAACGGTTTTCGCACTGCTGCTCGGCGCACTCGGTGCGATGATGCTCGTAAAAGGTGTCGGCGAATGGTGACTTCGGACCTCGGCATTCCAGGACAACGGAGGCGGCAATGACGGACCGTGGCGCTCGCGGCAAGTGGGTAGGGGTGCTGGCCACCGCCGGCCTGGGTCTGCTGTCCCTGGCGCCGTTGGCGGCCCCCGCAATCGCACACGGCGACGACACGCTTCCCTACCTGGTGATGGGCGGCAGCGGCATGCCGCTGCCGGACGACGCCTGGGTCGACACGATCGCAAGCCTCTTCCTGCCGGCGAATGCCGACGCGACCGCGCTCTACACGCCGGAGGAGTTCTACCCGTTGAGCCTCAATGAACTGACGCTCGACGACTCGGTGTCGCAGGGCCTCAACGACCTGAACACGGCCCTGCAGCCCTACCTCGATTCCGGTACACCCGTGGGCGTATTCGGATACTCGCAGAGCGCGATCATCGCGTCGCTGGAGATGTCACAGCTCGAGGCCCAGGGAGTGCCCAGCTCCGACGTCAGCTTCACGTTGATCGGTGATCTGATGAACCCCAACGGCGGGCTCTTCGAACGTTTCGCCGGCCTCGATCTGACCAGCCTCGGAATCGACTTCTCCGGCGCGACGCCCTCCGACGACTACGCCACCACCATCTACACGATGGAATACGACACCTGGGCCGATTTCCCGAAGTACCCGTTGAACATCCTGTCCGACCTCAACGCGTTCATGAGCCAGACCCACTTCGACTACGACACTTTGACACCCGAGCAAATCGCACAGGCGATTCCGCTGGAGACGACGGGCGGTCTGACGGATTACTACATCATCCCCGCGGACGACCTCCCGCTGCTGGACCCGGTGCGCGACATTCCGATCGTCGGCAACCCGATTGCCGACCTGCTGCAACCGGATCTGACCGCTCTGGTGAACCTCGGCTACGGCGACCCCGATTATGGCTGGTCGACCACCCCGGCCAACGAGGCCACCGAGTTCGGACTGTTTCCGAGCATCGAGGACATCGAGAAGCTTCCCAACCTGTTGATCACAGGCACCGAGCAGGGAATCCAGGACTTCATCGGCGATTTCACCGGCACGGGACCGAATCCCGTGTCACTGTCGCTGGATTCGCTGTTGGCAGGTCTGACCGACTCGACAACGTCGACGTCGACCACCGCGCTGGATCCCGATGCGGTCGTGTCGGCGCTGACGACCCTGCTGAGCGACCCCACCGCCTTGGCGGCCGTCCCGGGTGACCTCACCGACGCCTTCACCGACATCGGCAACACCCTGTCCGGCAGCCTGACCGCCACCGAAGACATTCTCTACGCGGCGATGGTCAGCGTTCCCGAGTACAACCTGAGTCTCGTTCTGGATAACCTGGACAACCCGATCGAGGCGCTCGGATTGCCGATCGCTGCCGATCTGGCTATCTACAACCTGTTGGGCGGCTTCGAATCCACCGTCCTCGAGAACGCCGCATCATCGATCACCGCGTCACTGACCGAATTGCTGCCGGCACTATGAGCCAGCCGATGCCCGTCGTGGCCGCCGTCCCCAACTACAACATGGGACAGCATCTGCGCGAACTCATTCCACAGTTGCTGGCTCAGAACTACGAGCGGATCTTCGTCCTCGACGACGCCTCCACCGACGACAGCGTCGACGTGGTGCGCGGGTTCGGCGACGACGTCCGGCTCGTGCGCAGTCCCGAAAACCGCGGGGCCGGCGCCAATCGCAACCAGGTGATCGATCACGTCGGCGACGGTGCCCTCATCCACTTCATCGACGCCGACATGGAGTTGAAGACCGCCGACACTCCCGTGGTGGCGCGGGAACTCGCCGACCGCTATCGCCGCTACGGCGTCGGCATGATCGGCGGATTGGTCAGCCGCGTCGACGGAAGTCAGGAATACTGCAACTACGGCGCGGCATTCTCGGTTTGGGGCAATTTCACGTCAAATGTCCCACGGCTGGTTGATCATTGGCGTCACCGGCCCCGGCTTGCCGGCACGGTACACCGAGTGGTTGGGCCGATGGCCCCGGGCTGGCCCAGCCTGCTGGACGAGCCGATTCCAAGGCCTGCGTTCTGGCTGCATGAGGGCAACCTGCTCGTCTACTCCGAGGTCTTCAGAGGAATCGGTGGCTACGACCCGACCCTGCGCTCGCACGAGGCTCAGGACCTGGCCATCCGCCTGGACAACAAAGGCATTGGTAGACAATTCGATCCGAGCATCCGCGTCGTCCACCACCACATCGACGTCCGCGGGAAAAACCGGCGAAAATGGGAGAGCACCGCCGCCCGCTATCTCATCCGCAAGCACGGAATGGCACGGTTCCTTGCCGGCAGTTGAGGCCCGACCAGCCGATCACGCCGCCCCGGTTGCCTACCTGGGTTGGCAGGGCATGGGCAATATCGGTGACGACGCCATCTACGACGCCGTGCGTTCGCAACTGCGCGGGGCCAGCGTGCTGGAGATGCCGCGCTTTCCTGGCGAGCGATTGCGCGCCGCAACAACGGGATTGAACCGATCGCTCCGCAACGGCATTCAGGTCGTCGGCGGCGGCACCCTCATCGGGACCCGCTATTTCAGAAGACTGATCGGTCGGGGTCAGGCGCTCACGCGCAACAACGGCAGCTACGCGATCGGCGTCGGTGTGGAAGACCCCACCTTCGACCGACGCCAAAATGCCCAGAGCGCAGGCGAGTTGCAGCGCTGGGTGCCGATGTTGTCGGAGTTTCGCACCGTGTCCGTCCGCGGGCCGCGCAGCGCCGAACTGCTGGCCGACGCCGGACTCGAGGTCACGGTCTCCGGTGATCCCGCGCTGCTGCTCCCCCGACCCGATGTCACCGCCGAGGACGGCCTGATCGGACTGAACCTCGGCTTCGGCGACGACGACCTGTGGGGGCAAGATCCGGCGCAGGTTGCCGAGCAGATCGGCGGTGCCGCCAGATACTTGACGTCCCAAGGCTATCGCTTCGTGGGCATCCTGATGAACAGCGCCGACCGACGATGGACCGAACAAGCCCTCGCCGGCATCGACGCCGACATCATCCACCCGCCCGACGCCACCACCGCAGCCCGCGAACTCGCCCGCTGCTCGATCGCCATCGTCAGCCGCCTGCACGCCGGAATCCTCGCCGCCCTCTCCGCCACCCCCGTCATATCCCTCGAATACCAACCCAAATGCCGCGACTTCGCACGATCCATCAACGACGAACGCTCACTACTACGCACCGACACCCTGACCACCACCACCGTCATCGACCACACCCACCACACCCTGCACGACGCACCACACATCCGAACCACCACCCACCAAGCCGTCACCCACCTCCGCCAACAACTCACCCACGAATACGCCACCGTCGCACACCAACTCGGCCTCACGGCGCCGACCGGTCAGCTATCAGAGGAGCATTGAATGCTCGCGTTCATCACCACGCTGCGGCACCCGCACAATTCCGCCGATTACGGGCGCGTCGAGTCGCTGCTGCAGAACACCCTGGAGTCGCTGACACGGCAGTCGTGCAAGGACTACGTCGCTTTCGTTGTCGGCAACCGCACACCCTCATTTGTCATGCCGCCCAGGACGGTCTTCGTCGAGGTCGACTTCCCGCCTCCCTCCACGGTGGACGGCCCCCGGACCGGCCCGGCACCGGTCATCTGGGACAAGGGCACCAAGAACGCGATCGGCCTCATCGCTGCACGCGACTCACGACCCGACTACGTAATGCCCATCGACGCCGACGATTTCGTCCACCGGGACGTGGCGGCTTTTGTGCGCGATCGCCCCGGACGCGACGGATGGGTGGTGAAGCGCGGCTGGGTGTACTCACGCGCGAGAAACGCCTACCGGCCGCGCAGGCGTTTCTACCGGGTATGCGGGACGTCGTTCATCGTTCCATTCGACGCCTACGATGTCCCGCCCGGTCTGACGGTGTCGTCGACGCAGCACGACATCGCCGACGCCTTCGGTGAGCGGCTCGAACAGATTCTCGAACACGGTTACGCCTTCGACTACTGGCGCAAGCACGGACGGACCCTGCAGGCGCTACCGTTCCGCGGAGCGGTCTACCACATGGACACCGGCGAAAATCACTCCGGCAATGAGCTTTTTGGTCCTGCCCTGCCCTACCGGGGGCACCTCTTTCGTGATTTCGCGATCCGGCCCTCGCGGAGCCCGTCCGCGAGCCTGTGGACGGCGATCGGGCCGGCCGCTCTCAAACCCGACTTGAGGTTTCAGCTGCCCATGTTCCTACAACCGAAGTCCTATCTGCAGGACTACTCGCCACCGGTGCGATCCCAATGACCACCACGAACGCCGCCCTGGTGGCGTACCTGGGTTGGCAGGGCATGGGCAATATCGGTGACGACGCCATCTACGACGCCGTGCGTTCGCAACTGCCCGGGGCCAGCGTGCTGGAGATGCCGCGCTTTCCTGGCGAGCGATTGCGCGCCGCAACAACGGGATTGAACCGATCGCTCCGCAACGGCATTCAGGTCGTCGGCGGCGGCACCCTCATCGGGACCCGCTATTTCAGAAGACTGATCGGTCGGGGTCAGGCGCTCACGCGCAACAACGGCAGCTACGCGATCGGCGTCGGTGTGGAAGACCCCACCTTCGACCGACGCCAAAATGCCCAGAGCGCAGGCGAGTTGCAGCGCTGGGTGCCGATGTTGTCGGAGTTTCGCACCGTGTCCGTCCGCGGGCCGCGCAGCGCCGAACTGCTGGCCGACGCCGGACTCGAGGTCACGGTCTCCGGTGATCCCGCGCTGCTGCTCCCCCGACCCGATGTCACCGCCGAGGACGGCCTGATCGGACTGAACCTCGGCTTCGGCGACGACGACCTGTGGGGGCAAGATCCGGCGCAGGTTGCCGAGCAGATCGGCGGTGCCGCCAGATACTTGACGTCCCAAGGCTATCGCTTCGTGGGCATCCTGATGAACAGCGCCGACCGACGATGGACCGAACAAGCCCTCGCCGGCATCGACGCCGACATCATCCACCCGCCCGACGCCACCACCGCAGCCCGCGAACTCGCCCGCTGCTCGATCGCCATCGTCAGCCGCCTGCACGCCGGAATCCTCGCCGCCCTCTCCGCCACCCCCGTCATATCCCTCGAATACCAACCCAAATGCCGCGACTTCGCACGATCCATCAACGACGAACGCTCACTACTACGCACCGACACCCTGACCACCACCACCGTCATCGACCACACCCACCACACCCTGCACGACGCACCACACATCCGAACCACCACCCACCAAGCCGTCACCCACCTCCGCCAACAACTCACCCACGAATACGCCACCGTCGCACACCAACTCGGCCTAAGCACCCGTCAGCACGCCGAGTAAACGATCGAAAGCGAGGTAAACAATGTCCCGAATGATCACGACACTGCGTCAGAAGACCGACTACACGCGGTGGTCGGATACCCGCAACATCCTCGCATCCTGGGAATCCCGCACCGAGCGCGCCGCCGCACTGGTGCCTCAGGGCAGCCGGGTGATCGAATTCGGTGCTGCCAACCGGATTCTCGAGCGGCACCTCCACCAGACGTGCACCTACACTCCGTCGGACATCGTCGACCGGGGCCCAGGAACGCTGGTATGCGATCTCAACCTGAGGCCGCTTCCCGATCTCGGAGTCGGTGCCTACGACGTCGCGGTACTCATGGGAGTACTGGAGTACATGCGGGACATGCCCTCGGTGATCGACTGGCTCACCGAACTCGCCCCGACCTGCCTGCTGTCATACGCGTGCGCGCGCGGCACTCGGTACTCGCCTCGCCGCGCCTTCGGATCCGTCGGTCGTCTCAGAGCGGGTTGGTTGAACAGCTACTGCGACCACGAGATCAGGGCGCTCTTCGCCGCGCGAGGCTTCCTGCAATCGCACGAAGAGACCTGGCACAATCAGCGCATGTTCGTCTTCTCGCGCCAGCGGTGATCTACTCAAGCCGCTTGGAGCTCCACGATTCCGAGACGATGCCAGCGGGCCACCGAGTCTGCGACCGCGCGATCTGACCGGATCTCACGCCAGGCCTTGCGCATCCCCGCGCAGTAAGTGATGTCGTCGAACAGCACCAGGCCACCTGGTGACATCCGCGGCCGCAGAATCTCCCACTGCCTCATCACGAAGTCGTAGTCGTGGATGCCATCGACCAGGGCGATGTCGATCGGCGCTGGGATGTCGTCGACTCGATCCTCGAAAGCCCCCCGGATCAACGAGAACCGGTCGGTGATCGTACTGATGTTACGTTCGGCGATGTCGGCCCAGTCCGGGTTGATTTCGAACGAGTACAACCGGCCCCTGTTGAGTGCGGCGGCGAAGTACATGCCCGAAACACCGAATGCCGAACCGAACTCCACGACGACCTCGGGGTCACGCTCGGCCACTAGGTAGGCATACAGGTCGCCCTGGGACGAGGGTGATCGCACGTCGTCGGGGCTGAATCGGTCCTCGGGCAGGCCGTACACCGGCGCCAGCGGCTGCGCCCCGATCGTGTTGGTACTCAGAGCCATCGATTCGATCTCGCTCTTGCGCGGCGAGGCCGGCAATCTTCGCGGGATCCTGGCCAACCGCGATCTTCCCCACAGTTTCACTGGTGCAATCATGACGGCGAGTCCCTGTCTTCTAGGCGTCGAGGCGCGCGAACCGGTTCTGCTGATACTGCTCGACGCACGCTCGGCGCCGCACCTTGCCGCTAGTGGTGATGGGTATCGACCCCGGCGGCACGAGCACGAGGTCGGCGATGCTCAAGCCGTGCGATGTCGAGATCGCCGAGGTGACATCGTTTTTCACGTGCGCCAGATGCTCGGGCGCATCATGATTGGCGTAGTTCTTGAGTTCGGCGATGGCGACCAACTTCTCGATGCCGTCGTGAGGAACCGATATCGCCACGCAGCGTCCGCGGGTGATCATCTGGATCGTCGCCTCGATGTCGTCGGGTGAGTGATTGCGTCCGTAGACGATCAACAGGTCCTTGATCCGACCGATGATGAACAGTTCGTCGTCGTGGAAGAAGCCCAGATCGCCGGTTCTCAACCAGGGCCCTTCGGGGGTACCTGGTGACGGGTCGGAAAGCTTGGCGCAGAACGCGTATTCGGTCTCTTGAGGTTTGCGCCAGTAGCCGGCCGCGACATTGTCGCCATGCACCCAGATTTCGCCGACGGCTCGGGCAGCGCATTCGACGCTGGTGTCGGGGTCGACTATGCGCAGAATCGGCGAGCGCGGCACGCCGTAGCTGACCAGCGCTGTGCCGCCGTGGCTTTCACAGCGTTGGGCGTGGCCGTCGGACAACCGTGCGGAATCGAAATGAACGACGTGCTGCTCGCCGGGTTGGCGGGTCACGATGTACACGGTCGCTTCAGCCATCCCGTAGGACGGACGAATAGCCGTCACCGGGAAATTGAATGGGGCAAACCGCTCGTTGAAGCGCTTCAACGTCGACGGTTGGACGCGCTCGCTGCCGTTGATGATGCCCAGGACGCCGCTGAGGTCCACGCCCTCCAATTCATCGTCGGAAATCTTTCGCGCAGCGATCTCAAACGCGAAATTAGGCCCCGCGGAGAAGGTATGGCGATAGCCGGCCAACAGCTGCAGCCACCGGGCCGGCCGCGCCAAGAACGCGACTGGGCTGGTGAGCACAGCGTGGTGCCCGGCCAACAACGGCACACAGACCCCGATCAGCAGTCCCATGTCGTGGTAGAAGGGCAGCCACGATACGAAGGTGGTGTCCGGCGGCGACACCGCACCGCGGTCGGCGAAATAGTCGGCGAACATCTGCTCGAAGTTCGCCATCAGGTTCTTATAGGTGATTTTCACGCCGGCCGGCGCACGGGTCGACCCGGAAGTGTATTGCAGGTAGGCGGTTTCGGTCCGAGTTTCACGGCTGGCCCGGAATTGACTCTGGGCCTCCAAGTCCACCCGGTCGACTTCGACAAGAGCGGGCACGGATCCTTCGTCGGGGCGCGACGTCAGGTATTCGGCCACGCCCTCGGCCACGTCGGAGGTGGTGAGTACGACCGCAGGCGCCGCGTCGAGCAAGACCGACTTCACTCGTTCGTCGACGGCGCCGCCCAGCGGAACTGACAGCGGTACCGGGATGAAGCCCGCCTGCAGCGCTCCGAAGAACGCGTCGATGTACGGGAGTCCCTGCGGCGCCACGATGACCGCGCGGTCGTCAGTGGCGCCGTACTTGCGCACCTCCTGTGCGACGTTCAGCGACCGCCGATATAGCTGGGAATACGTGATCGTCTCGGCTACACCATCCCAATCCTGCTCGTAATCAACGAATGTGAACGCCTTCTCATTTGGCTGCAGACTGGCGCGCTCACGCAGAACACTGGGGATGGTCAGTTCGGCCACAATCGTCACCTTACCGCCGCAGGCAGCAGGCGCAATCGGAAGCGAATGCCAAATACGTTGTCCGACAATGACTGACACGTCAGTCAGTTATACGGTTGGCGATTTCCCATCCGGGGGCCAGCTCTGCACATCGGCCTCCAGCGGTACCTGCAAACTCTGCAGAATCGACGAGACCATCCGCCACGCGCCGATCGCGGTCACCAGCTCGATCAGTATTGCGTGATCGGATCCGAACACCTGCAGGCAGGCCGCCCAACTGTCCGCACTGACCACACCGTCGTGCACCACGTCGTCGGTTGCGGCCAGCACCGCCCGCTCGGTCGGACCGAACCCTTGGTAGGACCGCCAATCCCGAACGCCCAGCAGATCGTCGGCGCTGACCCCGAGACCTTGTGCCACTCGCCAGTGCTGAGCCCATTCGTATTCACAGGCGGTCAGCCAGCCGATCCGCATGATCGCGAGCTCGCGCAGACGTGAATCCAATTCGCCCTGCCACAACATTCGGGCGAGCAGATCGTTGAGGCCCGACGCCAGCTTGGGGTGGTTCAACAGCACCTGGAAGATGGCCAGCTCGGCCATGTAGTCGGGAACACTCGCTTCGTCGGCAGCGGCTTTGGCCTCGTCCACTGGCAGACGGGGTACGCGGCCCTCTCGGTCAGGTGTCACGCGCGTAGGTCAAACCCGTTAGCCCGCAACGGCTCCCGCTTCGGCGAACGGCGCACCGAAGTCGGGTACCCGCTCGAATCCGTCCTTGCGGGCCGCGGCGGCACCCATCCTGCACAGCGCGCTGGTCGCGACGAGTCCAGCATGGTCGACGAGCACGAACGGCGTCAGCAACCTGTTGTGCACGAACCCGATCGCCAAGCCGTGCTCTGGATCGGCCCAGCCGACCGATCCGCCGAGACCGACGTGCCCGAAGCCGGGTACTATTTCCATCGGCAGGCGATGGTAACCGAGGTGAAATGCCAGCGGTATCACCAGGTTTCCGTCCGGTCGCAGGCTTCTTCGCCCGTTCAGGCCCGCCGCCACCTCCGGAGACAGGAACTGGGTGCCGTCGATCCGGCCGCCGTTTACGATCGCCGCGTACATTCGCGCGAGTCCGCGCGCTGTCGCTACACCATTGGCCGCTGGAATCTCGGCGTCCAGCAACGGGATATCGCCTTGCGCAACCGCTTTGACACCGGGGAAATACATCGAGCTGAAACCGGCGGCCTGTGGGATCGCCGCGATCATCGGCGCCACCGCGTTGAATACCGGATTCTGGAAAGCGCTCTGCGGCATGATGATCTGCGCCGCCTGTGTCGGCGCCTCGGCAGGCGGCCGGCCCAGATGCAAGCCGTCGGTGCCCAGCGGCTCAGCCACCTCTTCGCGTATCAACTGGCGCATGCCCTTGCCGGTGACGGCGCGCGCCAGCCCGGACAGCAGCCAGCCGTAGGTCAGCGCATGATAGGCCGACCGGCCGAACGAGTAACCAGGCCGTGCCGCCGCCAGGCGACGCTCCATCAGTTCGTGGTCCAGCAGGTCTTGCTTACTGGCGCCGCGCAACGCCGACAGGCCGGCCTGATGCCGCATCAGCTGGCGGACGGTGATGTCGGCCTTGCCGTTGCACCCGAACTCTGGCCAGTGGTCGGCAACGGGTGCGTCGTAGTCGATCAGCCCTCGGTCGACGAGGCGGTGGATGACGGTGGAAGCCATACCCTTGGTCGCCGAGAACACCATGCTGGCCGAGTCGGCCGTCCAGGGCACCCGGCCACGCCGATCCGCGTAGCCCGTCCACACGTCGACGACGGGTTCCCCGTCGAGGTAGACCGCGAGCGCGCCCCCACCGAATCGGCTGCCGCGGAATGTGCTGGCGAAGCTGCGCACCGCGCAGGCGAAATGTGGATCGGCTGCGCCGTGAACACCGCGCGGCAGCACCGACCGGCGATTGCCCACCACTTCGAGGGTCATACTGTAGAACCTACCGTTTCACTCTATGAACGAACTGGGTAGTTATCCATCCGTTATTGAAGCTAGCTCCAAAATTTGCTGAGCGGCCAGGTCAGGCGTCAATTCCCCAGTCAGAACCCGACGCTCCACGTCGGCCCGCGCTTTGCGGACCGCGGGGTTGGACATCACCCGGTGCAGCACGGTGTCGCGGACCATCTGCCAGGTCCAGTCGACCTGCTGGGCTCGCCGACGCGCTTCGAATTCGCCCGCCTCGGTCAGGACGTCGCGGTGCCGTTCGACGGTGTCCCACAACTCTTCCAGCCCAGTGCCTTCCAACGCGCTCATGGTGAGAACTGGTGGGCGCCAGAGGGTTTCGCGGGGATAGATCAATCGGATCGCCCCCGCCAGTTCGCGGGCGGCTCTGCGGGCTTCGGTCAGGTGATCGCCGTCGGCCTTGTTCACCACCACGATGTCGGCGAGTTCGAGGACGCCTTTCTTGATGCCCTGCAACTGGTCGCCGGTGCGCGCGAGAGTGAGGAAGACGAACGTGTCGACCATGTTGGACACCGCAACCTCGGACTGGCCCACACCCACGGTCTCGACCAGGATCACGTCAAACCCGGCGGCTTCCAGCAGCACGATGGTTTCGCGGGTGGCCTTGGCGACTCCACCCAAGGTGCCCGAAGTCGGTGACGGGCGGATGTAAGCGTCGGGATGTGTTGCCAACTGCGGCATTCGGGTTTTGTCGCCCAAGATCGATCCGCCGGTGCGAGTCGACGACGGATCGACCGCGAGCACCGCGACCCGGTGGCCGCGCCCGATCAGGTACATACCGAGGGCTTCGATGGTGGTCGACTTGCCGACTCCCGGCACCCCGGTGATGCCGACGTGATGGGCGCTGCCTGCCGCCGGCATCAGCGCCAACAGCAACTGCTGTGCGCGATCGCGATGATCGGCGCGAGTCGATTCGACGAGCGTGATGGCCCGCGGCAGCGCAGAGCGGTCGCCACCGCGTACCGCCGCGGCGAGTTCGTCGATACTGTCGCCGTTGTCCGTCGCCATGTGGCTAGAGGGTGTATCCGAGTCGCTCGGCCAACTTGTGCAGCAGATCGATTGCCGCGTCGGCGATCACCGTGCCCGGCGGGAAGATCGCGGTAGCACCCGCTTCGTACAGCTCGTCGAAGTCGCCGGGCGGGATCACTCCGCCTACCACGACCATGATGTCGGGGCGGCCCACCTCGGCCAGCGCGTCGCGCAGCGCCGGCACCAGCGTGAGGTGGCCGGCCGCCAATGACGACACACCGACGACGTGGACGTCGTTGTCGGCGGCCTGGCGGGCTACCTCTTCCGGGGTCGAGAACAGCGAGCCGACGTCGACGTCGAACCCGATGTCGGCGAACGCCGTTGCGATCACCTTCTGGCCGCGGTCGTGCCCGTCTTGGCCCATCTTGGCCACCAGGATTCGGGGGCGGCGGCCGTCGGCCTCGGCGAATTTCTCGACGAGTTCGGTGGCACTGGAGAAGGATGCCATGTTTCCGCCTCCTCGTGCTTCGTCGCGGTAGACCCCGGCGATAGTACGGATCTCGGCCTGGTGACGCCCGTATACCTTCTCCAGCGCGTCAGAGATCTCGCCGACGGTGGCCTTGGCCCGGGCGGCGTCGACGGCCAGTGCCAACAGGTTGTTGCCGAGCCCGTCCTCACCCGCACGACCGTGGGCGGCTGCGGCACGGGACAGCTCGGCCAGGGCGGCCTCAACCGCGGACTGGTCCCGATGTGCCCGCAGGTCTTCGAGTTTGGCCAGCTGCTCGGCACGCACTCGACTGTTCTCGACCTTGAGGACTTCGACTTCCTGGTCCTCTTCGACCTGGTACTTGTTGATCCCGATCACCGGCTGGGCGCCGGAGTCGATGCGGGCCTGGGTGCGCGCGGCCGCCTCTTCGATGCGCAGTTTGGGAATACCGTCGTTGATCGCCTGGGCCATGCCGCCGTGCTCGGCGACCTCGGCGATGTGGGCGCGAGCTTTCTGCGCGAGTTGATACGTCAGCCATTCCACGTAGTACGAACCGGCCCACGGGTCGATCGGTCTGGTGGTACCTGACTCTTGTTGCAGCACAAGCTGAGTGTTACGGGCGATGCGGGCCGAGAAGTCGGTGGGCAGCGCCAGCGCCTCGTCGAGGGCGTTGGTGTGCAGCGACTGGGTGTGGCCCTGGGTGGCAGCCATCGCCTCGATGCAGGTTCGCGCGACGTTGTTGAACGCGTCCTGCGCCGTCAACGACCAACCCGAGGTCTGCGAATGCGTGCGCAGTGACAGCGATTTGGCGCTCTTGGGATTGAACTGCGCCACCAATTCGCTCCACAGCAGCCGGCCCGCACGCAGCTTGGCGACCTCCATGAAGAAGTTCATTCCGATACCCCAGAAGAACGACAACCGGGGCGCGAACTTGTCGATGTCCAGGTCGGCATCCAGGCCGGCCTTGATGTAGTCGACCCCATCGGCAAGCGTGTAGGCGAGCTCCAAATCTGCTGTGGCACCGGCTTCTTGGATGTGGTACCCGGAGATGGAGATGGAGTTGAACTTCGGCATCTTCGCGCTGGTGTAGGCGAAGATATCGGAGATGATCCGCATCGACGGTTTCGGCGGATAGATGTAGGTGTTGCGCACCATGAATTCTTTGAGGATGTCGTTTTGGATGGTGCCGGCCAGCTTCTCCGGCGGCACTCCCTGTTCCTCGGCGGCCACCACATACAGCGCCAGGATCGGCAGTACCGCGCCGTTCATCGTCATCGACACCGACACCGTCGACAGGTCGATGCCGTCGAAGAGCTGACGCATGTCCAGGATGGAATCGATGGCTACACCGGCCATTCCGACGTCGCCCTGCACCCGCGGGTGGTCCGAGTCGTAACCCCGGTGGGTGGCGAGGTCGAACGCCACCGAGAGACCCTTTTGTCCGGCGGCCAGGTTTCGCCGGTAGAAGGCGTTGGACTCCGCGGCAGTGGAAAACCCGGCGTACTGACGGATCGTCCACGGCTGGTTGACATACATCGTCGGGTAGGGGCCGCGGACGAAAGGCGCCTCGCCGGGAAAGGTGTTCAGCGGATAGCCGCCGGACTCGGCGTCCGCACGGTCGGCGGCGATGTACACCGGCTTGACGGCGATGTCTTCTGGTGTGTGCCATATCAATTGGTCGGGGGTGTACAAGTACGCGGCCGCTGTGGCGGCGATCTGCTTGTTGACCGCATCCTCGGTCGGCTGCATGACAGTGCGATCGCTGACCAGCGGGACGTCGGAGAAATTGCCTACAACGGGCGTCGTTGTCGTCATCGCAGCTAGGCCCCCAACCGATCGAGCAGATGTGAAAGAGCTTCCACCGCATTGATTTTGGCGGTCAAGAATTCGTCAGGCTGCTGATCCGCCTCGGCCACCGCTTTTTGCGGCCCAGCCAGACAGATATGTGCCACCCCCGCGCGGCGGGCGGCGGCGATGACCGCGGACGCCTCGGCGCCGTAGCGAGCGTCGGTGCCACACACGACTGCCACCGTCGGTGAGCCGGCGTCGGCAACCGCTTTGGCGACGCCGTCGGCATCGACGGTGCCCGGATTGACCGCCTCGATACCGCCGGAGGCCAGCAGGTTCGACGCGAACGTCGTGCGAATGTTGTGCTCGGCCAGTGGGCCGAGCGGCAACAACAGCACCTGCGGCCGAGACTCGGTGCGGGCCAAGTAGGCGTCCGAACGGTCGCGCAGCGCCTCGAACTCCGCCGCGTAGCGGATCAGCTTCCCCGCCCCGAGCGGTGAGTACGACGAATCCCTCTGCGGCAGAGCCGGTTCTGAGACGTTCGGGTATTCGTTGACACCGGTGATCGCGGTCTTGCGATGAGCGATGTCGTCAGTGCGCCTGCGGGCGATTTCAGCGATCTGTCCGGCGATGTGGTCAACCGCGTCGACGAATCCACCGTGCTTCTCGATGGCCTGGAAGGTCTCCCACGCCTGGTGTGCCAACTGGTCGGTGAGGTCCTCGACGAACCACGATCCGCCAGCGGGATCGAGGATGCGTCCCACATGCGACTCCTCGAGCAACAGCAGCTGGATGTTGCGGGCCATCCGGCGCGCGAAACTGGTTGCCATGCCCGGGAATCCGCCCTCGATCGCGACATCGAACGGGAACACCAGCACGGTGTCGGCGCCACCGACACCGGCCCCGAACGCGGCCAATGTCGTGCGCAGCATGTTCACCCAGGGGTCGCGCTGAGTCATCATCGGCAGCGAGGTCTCGGCGTGCACGACGGCCGCGCCGCTGTCGGGTTCACCCACCACCTCGGCGACCCGTGCCCACAGCCGGCGCAGCGCTCTGACCTTGGCGATCGTCAGGAACTGGTCATCGTCGGCGGCGAGCCGGAAGCTGATCTGCGCCAGCGCCTTGGCCACCGGCAGGCCGGCCGCGGTGAGCTCCCGCAGGTGTGACACCGCAGCGGCGACGCTGCCAGCAAGTTCCCATGTCGCGTTGGCGCCCAGGTTGTGGAATGCGGGCCCGTCGACCGTGATCGCCCGGACCCCGGGGGTGTCGGCCAGTTGCGTGGCCGTGGCAACGACCTCGGCCATCGGCGGGGCGGGGCGCTCGCTGAGCGCCGCGGTGAGTGGGTCTGCACCCAGGTCGATGGACAGGAGTTCACGCTGATCGGGTTCGACGCGGCCGGCCAGATCAAGCATCGCCTCGGCGGCCGCCCGATAGTCGGCACCGGCATCGAGGATCACCGGCACCATGCTCAGGTAAACACCGTCGAACACCTTCGCCAGCTGGGCGGGCTTCACGCCCGATTGCCCCACCCGGATCAGCAGCGCGCTGACGCCTTCGGACAGGCCCGCGAGCACCGCCGAGTTGACGTCGTCGGCCGCGACCCCGGCAACCCGGTTGGCCGGGATGGCCTCGGCGACCTTCCAGCCGGACTTGACGTCGCGCAGCGCATCGGCGCCGCGGACAAAGGGCCATTCGCCAGGCAGCGGCGGCTCGGGGAGCTCGTCGAGCGCGGTGTACAGGGCCCGGATCGCGACGGCCTCATAGGTCGGGGTTTCCAGCATCCGCTCGGGCTCGGGCCCCAGCTCATCGATGTCACGCCGGGTGCTCTTGGCCAGCACCCCGGCGACCGCGGCGCGCCAGCGGGCACGGCCCTGCTCCAGATCGGCAGGTTCAGCGGACACATCGACTGACACCGGCGGCTCCTTGTCCAGCACGTGACATCCCCACGCTGGTCTGTCACCCGACAACCAGGCTAAATGATGGGCAATAGTGTCGCGGCACACACTGCGCTACCGGGCGTGACGAGCGATGACGGCCGTCTGGGTGAGGAGTACCTTACGGGTAGACCGGCTAACGTTAGGGCGATCATGCGTACTCAACCGCAGGGCGCACACGATCAGACCGATCCGGTGATCGTGCTCGCCCAGCTGATGCCCGGAAAGCGCGCGACCGTGGTCGGAACGATTGCAGAAGCCAACCCCGTCATTGCGAACCGGTTGGGACAGTTGGGTTTTCGTGCGAAGGCTCGCGTGGACGTGGTTCGTCGCGCCCCGCTCGGCGATCCGACCATCTACCGGGTTCACGACACCGAGCTGTGCTTGCGTCGCCGCGAGGCGCAGCTCATCGAAGTCGTCGTCGAAGCGGACCGATGACGGCATGCCATGACGTCGAAGGGTCCACGGTTGCCGTCGCCGGCATCCGACGGGTGGCACTGGTCGGCAGCCCCAACGCAGGCAAGACCAGCGTCTTCAACCATCTGACTGGCCTACGCGCCAAAACCGGGAACTACCCGGGCGTCACCGTGGGACGCAGCGTCGGCACCACCAACGTCAACGGCATCCCGATCGCCGTCGAGGATCTTCCCGGCACCTACAGCCTCGAACCGATCAGCCCGGACGAGCAGGTGGTGACCGACCTGCTGGCGGGCAAATGTGCGGGCATCGACCCGCCCGACGCGGTCGTGCTGGTCGCCGACGCCACCACGCTGCGCCGGTCGATCTTGTTGATCGGCCAGGTACTCCGGCTGGATTTGCCGTGCCTGCTGACGTTGACCATGGGCGACGAGCTGGCGGCGCGCGGCGGCCGCATCGACACAGCCGCGCTGGCCGCGGCGCTGGGCATCCCGGTGACCGCGGTTGTAGCACACCACGGATCGGGAATCGACGATGTACGCGCGCAACTTGCGTCGTTCGCGGGGTGGCAGCGGCCGCCGGTGTTGCCGCCGACCGAACCGGGCGACATCGACGCGTGGGGCCAGTCCGTGCTCGACGCGGCCGATTACGTTGCACCGCAACCGGATCGACGCACCCAGCGAATTGATCGGGTGCTGCTCCATCCGTTGTGGGGCACGGTCATCTTCTTCGCGGTGATGTTTTATTTTTTCCAGGTCTTGTTCACCGCCGCGGCCCCACTGCGCGACGGCATCGCCAGTGCGCTGACCTGGCTGGGCGGGCAGGCCGCCGATCATGTCGGCAATTCCGTGCTGCGTGGACTGCTCAGCCAGGGACTCATCGGCGGCGTCGGCACCGTGCTGCAGTTCATTCCGCAGATCGTGCTGCTGTTCTGCCTGCTCGCCTTCTTGGAGAGCGTCGGCTACATGTCGCGGGCCGCGTTCCTGATGGATCGGGTGATGGCCAAGACCGGGTTGGAGGGCCGCGCGTTCGTCGCGATGCTGTCGTCGTTCGCCTGCGCGATCCCCGGCATCATGGCGACCCGAACGTTGCCGTCGTCGCGCGACCGGATCGCCACGATCGTCACCGCGCCGCTGATGACGTGCTCGGCGCGGCTGCCGGTGTACACGTTGCTGGTCGGTCTGCTGGTGGCGCCGCAGACCCGCTGGTGGGGGGTCAGCGCGCAGGGCGTCACGATGTTCCTGCTCTACCTGGGCGGCGGGCTGTCGGCACTCACCGCCGCGCTTCTGGTCAAGTCGACGATCCTGCGTGGTGACCTGCTGCCGTTCACCATGGAGCTGCCGCCCTACCGGCTGCCGTCGCCGCGGGCGATGCTGGCCGCGATGTGGAGTGCGGCGCGGGTGTTCCTGCGCAAAGCCGGAACCATCATCCTGGCCACGTCTTTGGTGTTGTGGGCGCTGCTGAATCTGCCGGTCCGCGAGGCCCAGACCCGGGGCATGTCGCCGACCGACGCCACCGCGTACGTGATGAACCACAGCTATGCCGCCGACGTAGGTCGCGCGGTCGAGCCGGTGTTTTCGCCGCTGGGCTTCGACTGGCGGACCGACATCGCCTTGGTCGGCTCGCTGTCGGCCCGCGAAGTCTTCGTCTCGACCCTGGGGCAGGTGGCGGCGGCGTCCGACCCGGACGCTCCGCGGGACGCGCTGGCCACCCTGACCGACGACCACGGCAAGCGCATCTTCACCGCGCCGACCGTGATCGCGCTGATGATCTATTTCATGTTCGCGTTGCAGTGCATGTCGACGATCGCCGTGATGCGTCGCGAAACCAACACCTGGCGATGGCCCGCCTTCGCTTTCAGCTACATGTTCGTGCTCGCCTGGGTGATGGCGTTCATCGCGCACTCGATCGCGTTGGGGCTGGGCGCATGATCCCGATTCACGCCACCGCCACCGCGGACCCACGGCAGCTGCGCTGGGTGGTCGGGGCGGACCGGTTACCGCCGCGCGGCACGGTGCGCGGGGCCCCGGGTCGTCTCGGCGAGCTGCTTCGCGACGGGGTGCTCGACGAGGTCGAGGTGCGCTCAGGTGACGTGCTGATCACGTTGTCCGACGGGCGCAGTTGGCGCGAGGCGGGCGACGACGTTCGCCAGGCACTGTCCGAGGCGCTGCTGGAGCCGGCGGGCTGGCACGTCGACGCGGCAACCGACGACACCGGCGAGCTGACCGCGGTCGTGGCCGAGTTGCTCGCCGGACCGATCGGCGCACTGGCCGAATCCCACGGCGGCTCGATCGAATTGGTGTCGATCGAGGGCGACACGGTGAACGTCCGGTTATCGGGCGCCTGTCACGGATGTCCGGCGGCCGCCAGCACGCTGCACGACAACCTGCAACGGGAGCTCCGCCGACGGTCCGGCCGCAAAATCAAAGTCATCGGCGAAAGCACTTCGGCCGCAATGCCATTGGGTCGTAGATTGCTGTCGCTGATCGTCCGCTGACGCGTTGTCCGCCGCGGGACCGTAGGCTGCACGCTGTGACGGAGCGGGCCATTGGCAAATGCGTAGCCGCACTGCGTCCGCTGGGCTCCGGAATCGCTGCCACCGCTCGCCAGGTGTCCAAGCGGCGGCTGATACTGACGGCCGTGGTGGTGGCGGCCCTGATCGCGGTGGCGCTGCTGGTTCGGTTGCCGTCGGCGGTGCAGCTACGAGACTGGTCGACGTCGATGGGTCCGTGGCTACCGCTGGCGTTTCTGGGCGCCCACATCGTGGTGACCGTATTACCCTTTCCCCGTACCGCATTCACGTTGGCCGCCGGTCTGCTGTTCGGACCGCTGCTCGGGGTCACGCTGGCAGTGGCGGCCAGCACGATCAGCGCGATGATCGCGTTGGGGCTGGTCCGGGCCGCCGGCTGGCAGCTCAATCGCCTCGTGCGTCACCACGCCGTCGAGCGGGTCGACGCCCGACTCCGCGAGCGCGGCTGGGTGGCGGTGATATCGCTGCGCCTGATCCCCGTCGTGCCGTTCGCGCCGCTGAACTATGCGGTGGGAGCGTCCGGGGTCCGGGTGCTGCCTTATTTCTGCGCGACGCTGGCCGGCCTGCTTCCTGGCACGTCGGCAGTGGTGATTCTCGGCGACGCGCTCACCGGTGATGTGAGCCCGCTGCTGTTCACGGTGTCGCTGTGCACCGGGCTGTTCGGGCTCGGGCTGTTCGGCTACGAGATCCGTCAGTACCGCCGGCACCACCGGGCGGCGACCACCGACGTCGACGACGCCCCCGAAGCGGCACTGCGCGGCTAGCCAGCCGATCAGCGTGAACCGCACACCCGCGGGAGCCGTATATACACTGGAAGTGAGAAACGTCTACCGACCGTTGCGTGGCGGGTATCCGTCTGAGAGGCAACAACAATGAACGCAAAACAGCTAGTTGCCGCGACAGCGCTCGCCACCTCCATGCTGACGTCCGGTTCGGGGATCGCGGTGGCCGCGCCGCTGGACCCGCCCCCGTCCGATCCGAGCGCGACGCACCCGACACAGGGAATTCCGGCGATGAAGTGCTGGCCGTACGGCCGCGTCGGCCCGGGTAGCGCCCGCGGCGGTGGCGGGGTGCCGGTGTACCCGCCGCCGTGCCCGCCGGGAACGCCGCACTGATCGCGCACCGCTAGTCGTAACCTTCCACCAACGCGCGGGCCTCCTGTTCGGTCTCGACCACCGGCGGCGATCCGGGTAACCGCCGACCGGCGACCTCCGGGGTGAACGCCAGCGTCACCAGACCGACCAGGCCCGCGACGATCAGCATGTAGGCCGGCGTCATCAGATTGCCGGTGCCGGACACCAGCGCTTGAGCGATCAGCGGAGTGGTCCCGCCGAAAGCCGAGATCGAGACGTTGTAGGAAATCGCCAGTGCGCCGTTTCGGACATTGGTGGGAAACAGGGCCGGCATGGTGGCAGGCGATGTGCTGTCAAAGCACAGCTCCATCAAACCGATCAACAGCACGCCGACGAAGACCAACAGGTAGCCGCTGGCGTTCCGGATCAGGAGAAAGGCCGGGATCGACGCGCCGATCAGCAACACGCACCCGGTCCGCATGATCGGCTTGACCCCGATGCGGTCGGAGAGTGCCGCGACGAACACCAACAAGATCGCCAGGACGGTCAACGTCCCGGTGATCATCGCCAGGCTGGCCGTATGACTGACGTGGACGAATATCTTCAGGTACGTCGGGAGGTAGCCGGTAAGCATGTAGTCGGCGGCGTTGGACGTGTAGACCAGTGCCGTACAGATCAGCATCGGTCGCCACTGCCCGGCGATGGTGTCGCGGTACCGACGCGGCGCGTCGCCGGACGCCGCTTGATGGATCTCCCCCTCGTAGGCGGGCGACTCCTCGAGTCGCATCCGCATGAACACCGCGACCAGCCCGAGCGGCGCGCTCAGCAGCAGCGGCAGCCGCCACCCCCAGGTCAGCATGTCGTGGGCGGGTAACCAGGTCTGCAACGCGGTGACGATCAGACCCGCGGCCACGAATCCCGCCAGGTTGCCGAGCGGCAAAAACCCGACCACTCTCCCGCGGATGCGGTCCGGTGCCTGTTCGACGATGTAGGTCATGGCGCCGACGTACTCGCCTCCGGTCGACAAGCCCTGGAACACTCGAGCGATCACCAACAGAATGGGCGCCCAGATGCCGATGGTGTCGTAGCCCGGTAGTAGACCTGTGCCGGTGGTACCCACCGTCATCAGCACGATCGTGATCACCAGCACCCGCTTACGTCCGATCCGGTCGCCGAGCGGGCCGAAGATGATGCCACCGATCGGGCGCACGACGAAAGCGGCTGCCAAGGTGCTGAACGTGGCGAGCAGGTGGACCGCGCTCACGTTGTTGCCGGGGTAAAACACCTGCGCGATGGTGGTGGCGATGTAGCCGTAGACCCCGAAGTCGTACCACTCCATGAAGTTGCCGATGGATGCGCCCTTGAGCGACTGCCGCATCACCTCGGGGTCGGTGACCTGAATCTGGTCGCGGGTCCATCGTCGACGGCGGCGCCGACCAAGACCGGTAAGCCGGCGTGATGTGCTCATCGCCAGGTCAGATACCCGTTACCCGCTACCAGCAATCTCAGAGCTTGCTCGGCCACGATGGACCCATGACTGACACCAGCTGGCTACGGTCCCGGGTCGCGGCAATCGGTGCGCGCATACTAGGGGCCCGCGGCCTGATGAGAATGCCGATCTGGATTTACCGGGCCGGCGCGGGCGGATTGCTCGGCTCGCGATTCCTCATGCTCGAACACATCGGACGCAAATCCGGCCTCGCGCGCAACGTCGTGCTGGAGGTCATCGGTCATCCCGCGCCGGACAGCTATCTCGTCGCCTCGGGATTCGGCGAGCAGGCGCAGTGGTTCCGCAACGTCAAAGCCAACCCGCAGGTGCGGGTCTACGTCGGCAGCCGGGCGCCGTCACGTGCGACCGCGCGAGTGATGTCGCCGCAGGAAGCCGATCACGCGCTCGGCGAATACGCCCGTCGCCATCCTCGGGCTTGGGATCAATTCAAACCCGTGCTGGAGCGGACCCTCGGCGTTCCGATCGCCGAAAGCGACACCGCATTGCCGATCGTCGAGTTACGGCTCAGCTAGTCCTGTTTCGGCCCTTTCGCGGTCAGGACGGCGTACGTCGCCAGAAACGACGCCGCCGGAATGGCGTTCACGATCTTGTCGCGGGCCCGCAGATGCGCGCCGACCGCAAGCACGAAGTACACCGTCAGCATGGCCGTGGTCAGCCGCGCCAATGCCGGAACCTTTCGGGCCGAGAGCAATCCGATCACCGAGGCCGCTTTCGCCGACGGCAACATCCAACGGATGTCCTGCGGAACACCAAGCAGGTCAAGGCTTTTCGCGATCGGACTGATCGGTATCGCGCACGCGACCGCGTCGACGGCCTGGAACGCGGCCAGGCCCGCGTAGGTTTTCGGCGACGTCAGACCGGGCACCTCATTGCTCCAACTGGTGTCGTGGCGGCAGGACGTCCTCGACCGGCTTGTGCGCATCCGCCTCGGCCTTGGCGACCGCCTGCATAAGAGCCGGATCCGTCTCGGTGGAGAACCAGTCTTTGACGTCGGAGTCGTCCTCGGGCTTGACCGTGGTGTCGTCGACCGGAGATGGCGCGAAGCGGAACACCCCGTCGTCGCCGGGAGCGCCGAGCGACTTGTAGAACCCCTGCAGCGCCGTGCCGAAGTCGCTGGGCACCACCCACACCTTGTTGGCGCTACCCTCGGCCATCTTCGGCAGTGTCTGCAGATACTGGTAGGCCAGCATCTCAGGAGTGGGACGGCCGGCCTTGATCGCCGCGAAAGTCTTCTCAATCGCCTTCGCTTGGCCCTGCGCCTGCAGATAGGCCGCCGCCCGCTCACCTTGGGCCCGCAACATCCGGGACTGCCGATCGGCCTCGGCCGCCAGAATCGCCGCCTGCTTGGCGCCCTCGGCCGCCAGGATCTGCGACTGCTTCTCCCCCTCGGCCTGCGTGATCGCGGCCTGCCGCATCCCCTCAGCGGTCAGGATCGTCGCCCGCTTCTCGCGGTCGGCCTTCATCTGCTTCTCCATCGACGCCTGGATCGACGGCGGCGGGTCGATGCTGCGTAGCTCCACTCGCGCGACCCGCAGCCCCCAGCGTCCGGTGGCCTCGTCGAGCACGCCACGCAGCTGTCCGTTGATCTGGTCACGCGAGGTCAGCGTCTGCTCCAGCGTCATCCCACCGACGACGTTGCGCAGCGTGGTGGTGGTCAGCTGTTCGACACCGACGATGTAGTTGCTGATTTCGTAGACCGCAGCCTGCGGGTTGGTCACCTGGAAGTAGACGACGGTGTCGATGTTCAGTGTCAGGTTGTCCTCGGTGATCACCGGTTGCGGCGGGAACGACACCACCCGCTCGCGCAGGTCGATCCGCGCCCGGATCCGGTCGATGAACGGCACCAGCAAAGTCAGCTGCCCGCTGACTGTGCGGCTATAGCGACCGAGCCGTTCCACCACCGCCGCCTCGGCCTGCGGAATCAGCGCCACCGACTTGGCGACCACGATGACGGCGAACACCACGAGCACAGCGAAAAACACCAGCCCGGCAGTTGCACCCATGCGACTCTCCTATTTCTCCTACGCCGATTACGGATTCCAGACCACCGCGGTGGCCCCATCGATACGCATGACGGTGACTTGCTCGCCGGGTTCGAACTCGTCGCCTTCATTCAATGGTCTTGCGGTCCATATCTGACCGTCTATTTTGATCTGACCCTCGTCGCGGGCGACGCGGTCGAGCACCAGCGCGCGCTTGCCCTCCAGCGCCTCGATGCCCGTCGTCAGGCTTTTCGGCGGGGTCAGCCGTCGTCGCAGCGCCGGCCGGACCAACGCCAGCAGCAGCACCGAGACCACCAGGAACACCGCGCCGTCGATCCAGATCGGCAGGCCCAGCAGCCAGCTGGATCCGGCCGCGGCCAACGCGCCACCACCCAGCATGAGCAGGAACATGTCGCCGGTGAGGGCCTCGGCACCGGCCAGACCCAACGCCACGATGAGCCAGATCACGGCCGCAGACATGCCGTCAGGATATCGCGTGACCGGCCGTGCCCACGGTGAACAACTAGACTGCGATTTCATGTGGTGCCCAAGCGCAACGCTCTCGGTGTGGGCCAATGCCTGGCTGGCCGGCCAGGCCGCCCCCGACGACGTCCTCGACGCGTTATCTTGTTGGGCCCCAGCGCAATCCGTCACCGCGTACGACGCTGTGGCGGCCGGGCATACCGGGCTGCCCTGGCCGGATGTCCATGACGCGGGCGTGGTCGCACTGCTGCAGACCCTGCGCACGGCCGCCGGACGGTCGCCGACAGGCACGCCATCGATCGCGCTGTTGCTGCCGATTCCCGGCGATAGCCGCGGCCTGCCGCCCGGCACCCAGTTCGAGCGGGACGCGATGAGCGCCGGCGAGGCGGTGATCGTCACCCATCCAGAGGATCCCGGCAAAGCCGTCGGCCTGGTGCCCGAATTCGAGTACGAGGAGTCCGGCGACGAACTGGTGATACCCGAACTGGCCGCGCTGTCGTGGACGGTCTACTCGTTGCCCATCGGTCCGGTGCTCGAGCAGATCGAGCTGGGCGAAGCCGAGTACGAGTTGCGGCTGGCGGTGCGGTCCGCCGCGGACGCGCTGACCACGATCGGGCTCGGATCTGCCGGAGTCGACGTCGACGATCCGCGCGGAATGGTGGAACAGCTGCTGGAATCCGGTCGGCACCACCAGGTTCCCGACCCCGCTCCCGCGCGTGCGCTGCGGGTGCTGGAGAACGCGGCACACGTCGACGCGATCATCACGGTCAGCGCCGGGCTGACCAGAATAGGCACCCAGTCGCTGTCCGAGGCACAGATCGCCACCGACGCATTACGTCCGTTGGCCGCCGTCGTGCGATCGGCGAGAACGGCTGCCCTCAACGCGATTCTGCACGCCGCCTGGCAGGGCTAGGTCGCGTCTTCCGCGACACAGTGCGGCGGGCGGCATGGTTCGCCGTTGATGCCGGCGGCGCAACCCGGTACCGGGTCCGGGCCGTCCACTCGCGCGGGCGCGCGCCCGTGCCGAAGTTCGTCGATCAAATCCACCGCGAGGCGGGCGAATCGAGGGTCGGCATTGGGTGTGCTCACCCGCGCGTACGCGATGCCGGCCGCGTCGGCCTGTGCGCGTAACTCGCTGTCGAGGTCCCACACCACTTCGATGTGATCGGCGACGAAGCCGATGGGGCAGACGATGACGGCTTTGGTGCCGGTCGCGGCGAGCGCGGCAACATGATCGGCGACGTCGGGTTCCAGCCACGGGACCTGCGGCGGACCCGACCGCGACTGCCAGACCACGTCGTAGTCGTCGTATCCGGCGGCCGCAGCGACAAGCCTTGCGGCGTAACGCACTTGGCGGCTGTACAGCCTGGGACCAAGGCGGTCGTCGGCGGCCAGCGGAACCGAGTGCGCAGTGAAAATCAGTCGGGCGTCGGCGGGGACCGTCGTCGCCGCCGCGGCGAGGTTGTCGGCGAACATCTCGACGAACAGGGGGTGGTCGAAATATCGCCGCAGTTTCACGAGTTCGGGCGCGTCGGAGCCCGCCGCGCGCCGGGCGCGGTCGAGATCCTCGGCGTACTGCGTGCAGCCCGAGTAGCCACTCCACGCCGAGGTGGTGAATACCGCCGCACGTCGAATGCCGTTGTCGCGCATGGTTGCGACGGCGTCTTCGACATAGGGGTCCCAGTTGCGGTTGCCGAAGTAGACCGGAATGTCCAAGGCGGCCTGCAGTTGGGCAATGAGTTCGCGGTTGATCCGGTTGATCGGTGAGACGCCGCCGAAGTGCAGGTAGTGCTGAGCCACGTCGTCGAGCCGTTCGGGTGGCACATTGCGGCCGCGGGTGACGTTCTCCAGAAACGGCCTAACCTGCTCCGGTCCTTCCGGTCCGCCGAAGGACAGCAGCAGGACCGCGTCGAAATCCACTGGGCCCTAGAGTAGCTGCGTGCTGGCGCCGCCGTCGGCGTAGACGATCGTGCCGGTGGTGGCGGGCAGCCACTCCGACAGCAGTGCACACACGGTCTTGGCCACCGGCGTTGGGTCTTTCATGTTCCAGCCGATCGGCGCCCGCTGGTCCCAACCCTCTTCGAGCAGCTGCATCTGGGCGCCCGCCTCGTCACCGAGCGCGCCGCCGACGATCGCGCTCATGGCCAAGGTCCGGATCGGTCCGGCCGCAACGAGATTCGACCGCACACCGAACTTGCCTGCCTCACGGGCCACGAACCGGTTCACCGATTCCAGCGCGCTCTTGGCCACCGTCATCCAGTTGTATGCCGGCATCGCGCGGGTCGGGTCGAAGTCCATCCCGACGATCGAACCGCCGGGATTCATGATCGGCAGCAGCGCGTTGGCCAGCGAGGCGTACGAATACGCCGAAATGTGAATGCCTTTCGAGACATCCTCATAGGGTGCGTCGAAAAACGGGTTCACGCCCATGCCGGTCTGCGGCATGAAACCGATCGAGTGCACGACACCGTCGAGCTTGTTGCCCTCACCGATCTCGGCCGTCACGCGCTCGGCGAGCGTTGCGAGGTGCTTCTCGTCTTGCACGTCGAGTTCGATCAACGGGGCCTTCTCCGGCAGCCGATCGGCGATGCGCTGGATCAGCCGCAACCGGTCGAAGCCGGTCAGCACCAACTGGGCGCCCGCTTCCTGGGCCACCTTGGCGATGTGAAACGCAATCGACGCGTCGGTGATGATCCCGGTAACCAGAATCCGTTTGCCTTCGAGCAGTCCTGCCATGTCCGTCCTAATTCTTCAGTTCTTTCGAGCCGGTCAGTGGCCCATGCCCATGCCGCCGTCGACCGGGATGACCGCGCCGGCGATGTAGGTGGCGTCCTCCGACGCCAAAAAGCTGACCGCACCGGCAACTTCGGCGGCGGTACCGACTCGCTTGGCCGGGATGAAGTCCAGCGCACCCTCCTGGATCCGCTCGTCCAGTGAGCGGGTCATCTCGGTGTCGATGTAGCCCGGGGCCACCACGTTGGCCGTCACGTTGGCTTTGGACAGCTCTCGCGAGATCGAGCGGGCCATGCCGATCAGGCCGGCCTTGGCGGCCGCATAGTTCGACTGGTTGCCGATGCCCCAGGTGCCCGACACCGAACCGATGAAGATGATCCGGCCGAACCGCTTTTTCTGCATGCTGCGCGAAGCCCGCTGGGCCACCCGGAACGCGCCGGTGAGGTTGGCGTTGATGACCTCCTCGAATCGCTCCTCGGTCATCCGGATGAGAAACGCGTCCTTGGATATACCGGCGTTGGACACCACGACCTCCACCGGGCCCTGGTGCTCCTCGACCTCCTTGAAGGCACGGTCGACGGCGTCGTTGTCGGTGACGTCGCACACGACGCCGAACAATCCCTCGGGCGCGCCCGATCCGCGGTGTGTGACGGCGACCTTGTGGCCGTCAGCCGCCAACCGCTGCGCGATGGCCAATCCGATCCCCCGGTTTCCACCGGTGACCAGCACCGAACGGGATACGAATGGGGGCTTGCCTCCGTCAGTGGCTACGTCAGTCACCCGGACAACCTATCGCTTGACCACGGCAGCGCCGAAATCGCCCGGCGCACCACCGCGATTGTGAATCTGACGACGCCGCCGCGGCGTGTCGCGGCGCACGGTTCACACTCGGCCGCGGAGTTTAGGTCGGCAGCCGGCGGTTGATCAGCAGGGCAGCCAGGCCGGCCAGCGCCAGCACCAATGAACCCAACCGGAGCCAGCCGACGCTGGCGTCGCCCCTGATCGTCTCGTAGCCGATCTGCTGCTGCAGCGAGGCGTAGACCTGCTTGAGCTCCTGCAGGTTCGAGGCGTCGTAGTGGGTGCCGCCGGAAAGTTCGGCGACCTTTTTCATCGTGCTGTCGTCGACCGGCACGGGCTGGCGTTGACCATTGATCTCCACGAAGCCGTACGGGGTGCCGAACGAAATGGTCGAGATCGGCACACCCTGGTCCTTGGCGGTGCGCGCCGCGGTGAACGCTCCCTTGGGGTTGTCCGGGTTGGTCGGCATGGTCTCCTTGCCGTCGGAGAACAACACGATGCGCGCCGGCGGCGGCGTGTCGCCCCCGCCGATGACCGCGCCGACGGTGGCGATGGCCTGCAGCGCGGTGAAGATCCCCTCGCCGGTGGCCGTGCGGTCGGCGAACTGCAACTTGTCTAGCGCGGCTTTGGTCGCGTCGCGGTTGGTGGTCGGCTGGACCAGCACGGTCGACGTTCCCGCGTAGGCGATCAGGCCGAGGTTGATGCCGGGGGTCAGCTCGCCGGCGAACTCCTTGGCCGCCACTTCGGCGGCCGCCATCCGGTTGGGTTCGACGTCGGTGGCCCGCATGGACTGCGAGACGTCGATGACGAGCATCACGACCGCGCGGTTGCGTGGAATGCGGACGTCGTGCGTCGGCCCGGCCATCGCGATCGTGAACAGCAGCAGCGAGGCGACCAACAGGATTGCCGAGAGGTGCCGCCAACGCGTGGGTTGTTTGGGCGCAACGCTTTCCAGCAGCTCCATGTTGGCGAACCGCAGCATCCGGCGCTGCCGGGCGATCTGGGCGAAGATGTACAGCGCGACGATGGCGCCGATCACCACCAGGAACAGGAAGAACCACGCGTGAGCGAACCCGGAGAGCGTCATCGGTCCGAGCAGCGGCAATGTCATAGCAAACCCGTCTTGATGGTTAGGCCCGACTCGTGAACAGCGCGAGTCACTGGCGCCCCGCCAGTGCACCCCGTCGGCGAGATTCGACGAAACGGACGATGTCGGCGATCCAGTCGCGGTCGGTGCGCAGTGACAGCAGCGGCGCCCCGCAGCTGCGCAGCGTGCGGGCCACCTCGGCGCGGTGCGCGGCGGCAGCCTTGGCGAAGTCGTCGCGCAACTGCTCGTCGATGGTGAACTCGCGGGAACGCCCGGTCTCGGCGTCCTGCAGGATCACGTCGCCGACGTCGGGCAACTCGACGTCGCGGGGATCCAGGATCTCGACGCCCAGCACCTCATGGCGGGCCGCAATCGCGCGCAACGGTCGCATCCAGTTGATCGGGCCGAGGAAGTCGCTGATGATCACCGCCATCCCGCGGCGGCGCTCCGGGCGGCGCAACGCGTCGATGGCCACCGAGAGGTCGCCGCGCACACCGACCGGAGCCTTGGGCATGGTGGCGATGGTGCGCAGCAGCGTCTGCTCGTGCTGACGTCCGGAGCGAGCGGGAACGCGAGTTATCTTGTCGCCGTTGGCAATCAGCGCGCCAAGACGGTTTCCGCCGCCGCTGTTGAGGAATGTGATCGCGGCCGCGGCGGCCACCGCCAGGTCACGCTTCTCGCAGACCGCCGTGCCGAAATCCAGGCTGGCCGACATGTCGACCACCAACCAGGTCTCCAGCTCGCGGTCGGCGATCATCTGCCGAACGTGTGGATGCGTGGTACGCGCGGTGACCGCCCAGTCCATCCGGCGCACGTCGTCGCCGGGCTGGTACTCGCGCGACTCCCCCGGCTCCGACCCCGGGCCTGGGATCAGGCCGAGGTGGTCACCGTGCAGGACACCGTCGAGCTTGCGTTTGACCGTGAGCTCGAGGGTCCGCAACGCCGCCGACAGCTTGGGATCGTCGATATTCCCGCGCTGCATCGACGGTGGATGGGTAGCCACGGATTTCTCCGCGGCGGAGTTGCTATCGGTCACCGACCGCTAGCCGCACCCGCGGCCTGCATCGCCGGAGGTACCGAATGGCCTTGCTGCGGAACAGCATTCACCTGCGGCATACCAACGGTCTGCAGCACCCGATTGATGACGATCTCCGAGGAGATCTCGTCGGCCAGCGCGTCGTAGGTGAGCACCAGGCGGTGGCGCAGCACATCGGGAATCACCTCGACGATGTCCTGTGGGATCACGTAGTCGCGGCCCCGCACCAGCGCCAGCGAGCGCGACGCGGCGATGATGCCCAGCGAGGCGCGCGGCGATGCGCCGAACGAGATCCAGCTCTTGACGTCGTTCATGCCGAGTTGCTCGGGGTGACGGGTGGCAGTGACGACCCGCACGACGTAGTCGACCAGCGCGTGGTGAACGAAGTTGTTCGCGGCGATCTCCTGCAGCCGCAGCAGGTCGCTGGTGTCGAGGATCTGCTTGGGCTCCGGCGGCTTGACGCCCATCCGGTAGATGATCTCGCGCTCTTCCTCGGGCGAGGGGTAGCCGACATTGATCTTGAACAGGAAGCGGTCGCGCTGCGCTTCGGGCAGCGGGTAGACACCCTCGTGCTCGATCGGGTTCTGGGTCGCCATCACCAGGAACGGGTTGGGCAACGGGTAGCTCTTGCCGCCGATGGAGACCTTGCGCTCCTGCATGACCTCCAGCAGCGCCGACTGCACCTTGGCCGGTGCACGGTTGATCTCGTCGGCGAGCAGGAAGTTGGCGACAACCGGTCCGAGCTCGGTATCGAATTCCTCTTTGCCCTGCCGGTAAATGCGGGTACCGATGATGTCGGTGGGCACCAGGTCAGGGGTGAACTGGATGCGGGCGAACGATCCGCCGACCACCTTGGCGAAGGTCTCCACCGCGAGCGTCTTCGCGACACCGGGCACGCCCTCGAGCAGCACGTGGCCCCTGGACAGCAGGCCGACCAGCATCCGCTCGACGAGCTGGTCCTGGCCGACGATGATCCGCTTGACCTCGAAGATGGCCCGCTCCAAGGTGTGCACCTCGGCCGCCAAGCCGTTGCCGCCACCGCCGGGGGCCGCGTGCGCAGGTGCCGTTGAAGCGCTGCCCGGACCCGAGTAACCGCTGGTGCCCGGCGGCGGCCCGCCTGCTGATGTCATCGATTACCCTCCACGGCTCAACCTTCCAAGGCTCAATCAGACGCGACGCTCGCTCCACGACCATCGCGGGGCAGCGGCGTGCCCTTGTTCAACTATTCCAGGCCACCCGGGATCCGTCGACGTGGGCCAACCACGAGGCCCTGCTCAGTACTCGATGATCCGGGTCAGGAATGGCGTCATACCGCCCTTGCGGACCGGGCTGATGGTGACCTTGCCGGCGCTCCCCGACGCTTCGAGCATCTGGCCGTTGCCCAGATAGATCGTCACGTGCTGGCCTCCACCGGGACCGTAGAAGATCAGGTCGCCGCGCTTGGCCTGCGACGGCGGGATGTGACGGCCGGCGTTGTACTGGTCACCGGAGAACCGGGGCAGCAGTATCCCCACCCCGGCAAAGCTGTACCGGACGAGCCCGGAACAGTCGAAGCCGACGACGTTGGCCCCGGAGTCGACGCCCTTGCTCGGCGAGTTGGGCGTGCCACCACCCCAGGAATAGGGCACACCCATCTGCGAGGAACCGCGGCGGATCACGTACTCGACGGCTTGGCGGCCGTATACGCGCGGGATCCCGCTCGCGCTCGTGCCGGCCGGTTTACCGCCCAGGTTGATTCCAAGCCCACTGAGGAACTGCTGGCCCAGCCCCAGCGTCGTCTGGGTGGCCTGGGCGGTGGCCTGCAGCGACTGGTTCGCCATCGCCACCGGGTCCCCCGGGGCTCCCGCACTGATCGTCGGCGGCAGGGTCGGGTCCCATGCTCCATCCTCGGCCTGGGCGGGAGCCGCCAATCCGATCAGCAGGCTGACGGCGGCCAGCACCGACCAGACCGCCTTGGCCCGGCGCAGACCTCTAGAGTCCGTAACCCGGTGGCGCATAGATCCTTTCAACGCGTCAGTATTCGATGTAACGGACCACATAAGGGGTCATACCGCTGGTGCGCACCGGCGCAACCCGGACCTTGAGGCCGACGTCGGGAGCCTCGAGCATCTGCCCCTGGCCGAGATAGATCGTCACGTGCTGGCTGCCGCCGGGCCCGTAGAAGATGACGTCGCCCCGACGCATCTGGGAAGCCGGAATCTTGCGACCCAGGTCGTACTGCGCGCCCGAGTAGTGCGGCAGCTTGATGCCCACACCGGCGAAGGCGTACAGCACCAGACCAGAACAGTCGAAGCCGACGGTTCCCGAACCCGACCCGATGCCCTTACCCGGACCGGCCGCGGTCCCACCACCCCACGAGTACGGCACACCCAGCTGCGACAGACCGCGCCGGATCACATACTCAGAGGCCTGTCGGCCATAAACCCGTGGGATCTTGCCGTTGGTGAAACCTGTTGGCGTAGGCGCCAATCCGAGCTGCTGCAGGAAGCTGCGGCCCATGTTGGAGGTGACCTCCGAGGAGGTCGCCGAGATGCCGAGAACCTTGTTGAGGATCGCGATCGGATCACCCGGGACGTTGGCGCTGGGCACCATCGGCAGCGTGGGATCCCACGCGCCGTCCCAGTTGCCGGCATTGCCCTGCGGCCGGTTGGGTGAGCCCGGCGCCGCCGGGTCCCATCGGTCTCCGGGGGGCGACGCCGCCCGCTGTCCGGCATCCGGTCCGCCCGCGGATGCCGACCAATTGCGGGCGGCGTCGAGTCTTGATTGGGCCGCATGGCGTTCATCGGCCAGTCGGGTGACTTCTTGCTGCTGCTCGCCGAACTTGCGGTGAGCATCGACCAAGGCGGCGACCGCCGCGTTCTGGCTGGCTTGCGCGTCGCCAACGGCCTTGTCGGCCTTCTGCTTTGCCAACCGCGCCGTTGATTCCTTGTTCAGCTGCTCGGTGCGGGCGCGCTGCAGGTTGTCCATCACCTGCAGCGAGCTGGTGGCCAGGGTCTGGCCGGCGGCAGCCGCCGCGATCATGTCGTCGGGGTTCTTCGCGGTGAGGTAGCCGTCCGCGGGCCCATTCACGTAACTGGCGACCGCGAAACGGTCGAATCGCTTCTGCGCGGCGGCAATTGCAGCGTCGGCATCTTTGACCGATTGCCGACTGGAGTCGACCTCGTGTTGTGCGGCTGCGGCGTTGTCACGCGCCGTTTCGACGTCGACGATCGCCTTGTTGACGCTTTCTTCCTCCGTCTGGATCTGCGCGTTGAGATCCTGCAGCCGCTGGTTGGCCTGCGCGACATCGGCGATCAGTTTGGCCATCGAGTCCGGGTCCGCCTTGGCCAGACCGGGCGTGCCCACAAGTAGCGCGACGCTGATGACCGCCGGACCCACTCGACGGGCAAGCGTGCTCGCCAATCGGGCAGACGAGCCGCGGCGGTTGCGTCTCATTCGACTCGGGTCTCCTTGGCTCAACGCTGGGCGGATGGCGCTAGCACGCCGAGCCCCCAGTTATCACTGGAAGCACGAATTAACCAATGCATCCTCTGCACCGTAAGTCACATCTGACGCAGTTGAAACTTAAGTCACAAATTACAAGTCTGTTCTTCTGAGAACTGTGACCCTACGGTGACCTCAGGAATTTGCCAGCCGCCGCGGCATAGGCCCCGGCGCTATCCGACATGCGGTGAATAAGGAGCGCTAGACGCTGCGCTGGACGCCTTCGGTGGCCGAATCGGCGTCATGGCTCGACGTTGCTGAGCGCTTTGCCCGCAGCTGCATGAAACGGGTCCCGACCACGGCTGCCAATACCCCGATCAGCACCACGATGGTGAACGGCGTCCAGGGAAATTGCGGCGTCTCGAGCTGGTGCAAGAAATTCTGCGCCGAGAGCAGCGTATTGCCGGTTTTGGCGTGGTCCTCGCCGATCTCCAGCGTCGAGCGCGGAAAGTGGGTGCTGTAGGTGCCGACGTAGTTCGGGCTCAGCACCAACACGGTCGCGTCGGGATGTTGAGCGCCAACCACTGTCGCGATGTCGCGCAGCGGGGTGTCGTTCGGCGGATTGTGGTCCAGCACCACGATCTTCAGATCGATGCCATGGTCGTGAGCCTGGTCGACGAGTTCGAGCAGCGCCGGCGCGACCGAGGGCGGCGCACTGACATTCCCCGCGGTGACCTGATGCTGAACGACCGCCAGACAGTCGTCAGGCTTGGTCGCCGGATCGACACCGAGGGTGCCGCAGATCTCGCCCGGAATGTAGAGGGGCACATGCGGGGTGGTCACGGACTGAACCGTACCGCCTGGCGACGCCGGCGCTACAGCAGACGGCCGCCTTAACAATCGGCGAAGTTTCCGGCCCGGACGGAATGCAGGACAAGCGTACTGTTAAGGTGGCAGTGCGCGTCGACACGGCCCGTCGGCGAGCAGGACGAGTGGCGATCGCAAGCGCGGTACAACGGGGCGCTGCGGGTCGCCGCCGACGAGACGAATGTCGGGAGTTGATGTGAGCAACAAAGATTCGGTGAATTCATTCGGAGCCCGCGACACCTTGAAAGTCGGCGGCGACAGTTACGAGATCTATCGGTTGGACGCGGTTCCGGGCACCGAGAAGCTTCCTTACAGCCTCAAAGG
>NZ_LZLV01000048.1 GCF_001673405.1 Mycobacterium sp. 1245111.1
ACATTTAGGCTGTAATGAAGCTTCTCGGTGACCCGAACCCCCGCAAACCGAAAAATCTCGTAAAAGTCGCCGCCGACTTTCAAGGTGTCGCGGGCTCCGAATGAATTCACCGAATCTTTGTTGCTCACATCAACTCCCGACATTCGTCTCGTCGGCGGCGACAGTTACGAGATCTATCGGTTGGACGCGGTTCCGGGCACCGAGAAGCTTCCTTACAGCCTCAAAGTGCTTGCCGAGAACCTGCTCCGCAACGAAGACGGCGCCAACATCACCAAGCAGCACATCGAGGCGATCGCGAACTGGGATCCCAACGCCGAACCCAGCATCGAAATTCAGTTCACCCCCGCGCGAGTGGTCATGCAGGACTTCACCGGCGTCCCGTGCGTGGTCGACCTGGCCACCATGCGCGAAGCCGTCGCCGGTCTGGGCGGCGACCCGGAGAAGGTCAATCCCCTCGCCCCCGCCGAGCTGGTGATCGACCACTCGGTGATCCTTGACGTATTCGGCACCGCCGACGCGTTCGAGCGCAACGTCGAACTCGAGTACGAGCGCAACGGTGAGCGTTATCAGTTCCTGCGTTGGGGCCAGCGCGCATTCGACGACTTCAAGGTGGTGCCGCCGGGAACCGGCATCGTGCACCAGGTCAACATCGAATACCTCGCCCGCACGGTGATGGTGCGTGACGGTGTCGCCTACCCCGACACCTGCGTAGGCACCGACAGCCACACCACCATGGTCAACGGCCTGGGCGTACTCGGTTGGGGTGTGGGAGGTATCGAGGCCGAGGCCGCGATGCTCGGTCAGCCCGTCTCGATGTTGATCCCCCGGGTCGTCGGGTTCAAGCTGACCGGCGAGATCAAGCCAGGAGTCACCGCGACGGACGTGGTGCTGACCGTCACCGAGATGCTGCGCAAGCACGGCGTGGTCGGCAAGTTCGTCGAGTTCTACGGCGCCGGCGTGGCCGAAGTGCCGCTGGCCAACCGAGCCACACTGGGCAACATGAGCCCCGAATTCGGCTCCACCGCAGCCATTTTCCCGATCGACGAAGAAACCATCAAGTACCTGACGTTGACCGGCCGCACCGAGGAGCAGTTGGCTTTGGTCGAGGCGTACGCCAAGCAGCAGGGCATGTGGCACGACGCGGACCGTGAGCCGAAGTACTCGGAGTACATCGAGCTCGACCTGTCCACGGTGGTGCCGTCGATCGCCGGACCGAAGCGCCCCCAGGACCGAATCCTGTTGTCGGAAGCCAAGGTTGCTTTCCGCAAGGACATCCACAACTACGTGGAAGAGAACCACGCCGCTCCCGAAACGGCCCTCGACGAGGCGGTCGCGGAGTCGTTCCCGGCCAGCGACTCGGTGGCGCTGTCGTTCGCCGACGACGGAGCCGTCGACGTGACGCCCAGCGCCGCCAACGGCTGCGACGGGCGCCCCACCAAGCCGGTGAAGGTGAGCTCGGCAGAACGTGGCAACTTCGTTCTCGACCACGGCGCGGTCGTCGTCGCTGGGATCACGTCGTGCACCAACACCTCCAACCCCGAGGTAATGCTCGGCGCGGCGTTGTTGGCCCGCAACGCCGTCGAGAAGGGCTTGACTTCCAAGCCGTGGGTGAAGACCAACATGGCCCCCGGTTCGCAGGTGGTCACCGACTACTACAACAAGGCCGGCCTGTGGCCCTACCTGGAGAAGCTGGGCTTCTACCTCGGTGGCTACGGCTGCACCACTTGCATCGGCAACACCGGTCCGCTGCCCGACGAAATCTCCAAGGCGGTCAACGACAACGACCTGTCGGTCACCGCGGTGCTGTCGGGCAACCGGAACTTCGAAGGCCGCATCTCCCCCGACGTCAAGATGAACTACCTGGCCTCGCCGCCGCTCGTGATCGCCTACGCCATCGCGGGCACCATGGACTTCGACTTCGAGACCGACCCGCTGGGTCAAGACAACGACGGCAACGATGTGTTCCTGAAGGACATCTGGCCGACGACCGAGGAGATCCAGGAGACCATCGCGTCGTCGATCAACCGCGAGATGTTCGTCAGCTCGTACGCCGACGTGTTCAAGGGTGACGAGCGGTGGCGCTCGCTGCCGACGCCGGAGGGCAACACCTTCGAGTGGAGCGACAGTTCCACCTACGTGCGCAAGGCTCCGTACTTCGACGGCATGCCGGCCGAGCCGGAGCCGGTGTCGGACATCAAAGGCGCCAGAGTCCTTGCACTGCTGGGCGATTCGGTGACCACCGACCACATCTCGCCGGCGGGAAGCATCAAGCCGGGCACTCCGGCGGCGCTGTACCTCGACGAGCACGGCGTGGCCCGCAAGGACTACAACTCGCTGGGTTCACGGCGGGGCAATCACGAGGTGATGATCCGCGGCACGTTCGCCAACATCCGGCTGCGCAACCAGCTCCTTGACGATGTCTCGGGCGGCTACACCCGCGACTTCACTCAGGACGGCGGCCCGCAGGCCTTCATCTTCGACGCGGCGCAAAACTATGCGGCACAAGACATTCCGCTGGTGGTCCTGGGTGGCAAGGAGTACGGCTCCGGCTCGTCACGAGACTGGGCGGCCAAGGGCACCCGGCTGCTCGGCGTGCGCGCGGTGATCACCGAGTCGTTCGAACGCATCCACCGGTCCAACCTGATCGGCATGGGTGTCATCCCGCTGCAGTTCCCGGAAGGCCAGTCAGCCAAAGACCTGGGCCTGGACGGCACCGAGGTGTTCGACATCACCGGCATCGAAGAGCTCAACAAGGGCAAGACACCCAAGACGGTGCACGTGAAAGCCGTCAAAGATGGCGGTGAGACAGTCGAATTCGACGCCGTGGTGCGCATCGATACTCCTGGTGAAGCCGATTACTACCGCAACGGCGGCATCTTGCAGTACGTGTTGCGCAACATGCTCAAGGCCAACTAGTGGCGATCGCAAGCCCGGCGCAGCCGGGCGCCGCGGGTCGCCACCGGACGAGCTAGCCGACGCGGAGGCTGCAGCCTTGCCCAAGGTCAGCCAGGATCATCTGGCGGCCCGGCGCCGTCAGATTCTTGACGGCGCCCGCCGCTGCTTCGCCGAGTTCGGATACGACGGTGCGACGGTGCGCCGCCTCGAGCAGGCGATCGGCTTGTCGCGGGGGGCGATCTTCCATCACTTCCGCGACAAGGACACGCTGTTCTTCGAGCTGGCCCACGAGGATGCCGGGCGGATGGCTGACGTCGCGTCGCGCGAGGGCCTGGTCCAGGTGATGCGCGACATGCTGGCGGCCCCTGAACAGTTCGACTGGCTCGCCACGCGATTGGAGATCGCGCGAAAGCTGCGCCACGAACCGGAGTTCAACAAGGAGTGGACAGACCGGTCGGCGGAGCTGGCGGCGGCGACGATCGAGCGGTTGCGTCGTCAGAAGCTGGCCGGCCGGGTGCGTGACGACATCCCCAGCGATGTGCTGCAGTGCTATCTGGACCTGGTGCTGGACGGGCTGGTGGCAAAGGTTGCCTCCGGTGAAGACACTGAGTTGCTTACCGCCGTCCTCGATCTGGTGGAGGGTTCCGTCCGGCAGGCTAATTCGACGCGCGCTTAACGCGTTCGGGTGCGGTGGTTGGGACCGCCGCGACTGCGCATCGTGGTGCCGGACTCGCGCAGCATGCTGTGTATCGATCCGTACGATCGACCGGTCGATCCGACCAGCGTCCGAATGCTGGCTCCACCCTCGTAGGCACTGCGCAATTCACGCAGCACCTGATCGCGTGGCTTTTTCGTCTTCCTCATAAACCCTCCCCGGTTCAACTTGGAGCCCCAGGAACACAGAGTAAGAACCTGGGTGAACGCGCGGGGCGGATTGACCAAATCCTGTGCTACGGCGCAAAGATTGGGCGCCGCGGTCAGGCGAGCTCGATGAGATCCCGGTACTCGTCGGACCAATGATCTTCGGTGCCGTCCGGCAGCAGCACGACGCGCTGCGGGTCGAGCGCTTCGGCGGCGCCGGGGTCGTGGGTGACAAGCACGACCGCCCCGGCGTAACTACGCAACGCATCCAAAACCTGTTCGCGCGAGGCAGGGTCGAGGTTGTTGGTCGGCTCGTCGAGCAGCAACACGTTGGCGGTGGACGCCACCAGACCGGCGAGCGCCAGCCGGGTCTTCTCACCGCCGGAGAGCGTGCCGGCCGGCTGGTCGAGTTGGGGCCCGGTGAACATGAACGCGCCGAGCAGGCCGCGCAGATCCTGCTCACCAGAGTCCGGTGCGGCGTGGCGAATGTTCTCCCACACGCTCGCGGCATCGTCGAGGGTGTCGTGCTCCTGCGCGAAATAGCCGATTTTCAAACCATGTCCGGGCTCGATCGTCCCGGCATCGGCTTGTTCGACACCTGCAAGCAAACGCAACAGCGTCGTCTTGCCGGCACCGTTGAGTCCGAGCACCACCACCCGGGAACCGCGATCGATCGCTAAATCGACCCCGGTGAAGATCTCGAGCGACCCGTAGGTCTTCGTCAGTCCCGACGCCGTCAGCGGGGTGCGTCCGCACGCCGACGGGCTCGGGAATTTGATCCGGGCCACCTTGTCGGCCACCCGCTCGGCGTCGAGCGCGGCCATCATCCGGTCGGCACGACGCAGCATGTTCTGTGCCGCAACGGCTTTGGTGGCCTTTGCGCCCATCTTCGCGGCCTGGGCCCGCAAGGCGGTGGCCTTGCGCTCGGCGTTGGCGCGTTCCCGTCGGCGACGTTGTTCGTCGGTGGCGCGGGCGTCGAGGTATTTCTGCCAACCCATGTTATAGACGTCGGCTTCGCCGCGGACCGCGTCGAGGAACCAGACCCGGTTGACCACGTCGGCGAGCAGGTCGACGTTGTGGCTGATCACCACGAGCCCGCCGGTGTGGTTGCGCAGGAAGTCCCGCAGCCAGCCGATCGAGTCGGCGTCGAGGTGGTTGGTCGGCTCGTCGAGTAGCAGTGTGGTCGCCGAACCTGCGCCGGTGTCGGATGCCGCGAACAGGATGCGGGCCAACTCGACCCGGCGGCGCTGGCCGCCGGACAGGGTGCGCAGCTGCTGGGTGAGGATGCGGTCGGGTAAACCGAGGCTTGCGCAGATGCGACCCGCTTCGCTCTCGGCGCCGTAGCCGCCGAGCGCGGCGAAGCGTTCCTCGAGTTGGCCGTATTTACGGATGGCCCGGTCGCGGGCGTCGTCGTCGGCGACTTCGGCCATCAGCGCCTGCTGCTTCTCCAGCTCGGTGAGCAGGGTGTCGAGGCCGCGGGCCGACAGCACCCGGTCGCGGGCCAGCACGTCGAGGTCGCCCTCCTTGGGATCCTGCGGCAGATAACCGATCTCGCCGGTCCGTGTCACGGCACCCGCGTAGGGCTCCCCCTCGCCCGCGAGGATGCGCAGCGTCGTTGTCTTGCCCGCACCGTTGCGCCCGACCAACCCGATCCGATCGCCGGGCTGGATCCGCAGGGCGGGGCCGTCGGCATAGAGGAGAGTGCGCGCACCTGCGCGGACCTCGAGGTCCGTAGCCGTGATCACGGTCACTCTCCTTGCACGGATGGATTACTTGTCGTCGGTGAAAACCGGCGGGCGCTTCTCGGCGCGCGCGGCAACCGCTTCTTCGAAGTTGCCGGTGAGCAGGCGGACGAAGAGCTGTCCCAAGCCTTCGGCCTGCATGTGCCCTCCCAGGCTAGCGGCGTCCAGTCCACTCCATAGCGTGCGCTTGGTCAACTCGACGCCCGGCCGGGAGAACGCGGCGATTCGGTCGGCGATGTCGTAACAGGTCTCCAGCAGCCGGTCGTCGGGGACCTGACGGGACACCAACCCGATCCGCTCGGCTTCCTCGGCGTCGATGTCGCGACCGGTCAGCATGATCTCGAACGCGCGCGACGAGCCGATGGCGCGCGGTAGTAGATAGCTCAACCCCAGCTCGCTGGCGGTCAACCCGTTGTTGATGCCGGCGGCGCGGAAATACGCCCCGTGCGCCGCGATACGGATGTCGGCGGCCAGCGCCAGACACAGCCCGCCGCCGATGGCGGCGCCGTTGACCGCGGCGATCACCGGCTGGTGCAGCTTGCGCAAGGCCAAGATGACGTCGTCGAGGACCTCCATCGAGCGCAGCGCGTAGGTGGGTCGGGTCAGGTCTTGGACGTGCGGCACCGATCCGGCCGACTTGTGATCGGCACCCGAGGAGAAGCCCCTGCCGGCGCCGGTCAGCACCACAACCCGAACCGAGTTGTCGTAGGTGACCTTCTCCAGCACCTCTTTGAGCGGGATCATGACGTCGAACGCCATGGAGTTCATCCGCTCCGGCCGATTCAGGGTGATCAGCGCAATGTTTGGGCGGGGGTGTTCGAGGAGGACCAGGTTCACCGTTGAACGTTAACCCGGGCCTGGTCGGTTAGCTCAGGACTGGTCGCCCTGTTGCGTCGCGATGGCGGCGTCGACGTCGAAGTCCTTCACCTGCTGGACGAGGTCTTCGAGGGCGGCCGGCGGCAATGCTCCGGCCTGGTTGAAGATCAACTTTCCCTTCTTGAACGCCATCAGCGTGGGAATCGACCGGATCTGCGCGGCCGCGGCAAGTTCCTGCTCGGCTTCGGTATCCACCTTGGCGTGCACGACGTCGGGGTGCTTGTCGGCGGACGCGGCAAAGGTCGGCGCGAATTGCCGGCACGGGCCACACCAGGACGCCCAGAAGTCGACGAGCACGATGTCGTTGCCGTTGATCGTTTCGTTGAACTGCGCGGCGGTGAGTTCTTGGGTAGTCACAGGTGGTTCAACGTTTCGCCGTTCGGTGGTGTTCCCCGCGTCAGGTCAAGTGGTCGTAGTCGCCCCGAACCCACGCCGCGTGCCGCGCGGCCGAGCGTTGCACGGCGGCGTGCGCATCGGTGTCGATGGCGTTCGTGAACAGGCCGTAGACGCGATCGAAGTGCAGCGGCGCCAGCGTGGCGGCCATCCGCTCCACGACGGCGGCCGACAGCGGCAGCCGGTTGGGATAGCTGCGCAAGAACCCGACCGTGCGCCGGTCCGGGTTGGGAAAGATGGTGTCGCCGGCCAGCAGCACTCCGCGGCCGTTGGCGCCCGCGGTCCAACAGGCGACCGCGCTACCCGGGAAGTGCCCGCCCACCCGGACCACCGACAGCGACGGCGTCAGCTCCAGGACGTCGGTCCACTGCTGGATGACCGGATCGGCGCGCATGACCCACTCGGCGTCCGCCGCGTTGACGTACACCGGAACGCCACCCAGCCGGTGGCTCCACTCGACCTGGGCGCCGTACATGTGCGGATGGCTGGCCACGATCGCGATCACCGGACCGCGGTCGGCGATGGCCGCCACCGCGTCGTCGTCGAGGAATCCCGACGGATCCCACAACACGTTGCCGTCGTCGGAGCACACCAGCATGCCTCGCTGTCCGATGCCGAACGCGGGTGAACTGCCAATTGCCACCAATCCGTCTTCGACGACCCAGACCTGGGATCGCATGCCTTCGGCGGTCAGGTCGTCCAGCGTCGCCCACAGTTGCCCTTCGCTCGGGACCCACTGTCGTTCGTCGTCGCAGATCGCGCACACGCCGGATGCGGCGCTGTGCTCGACCCCGCACGTCCTGCACAGCCAAAACATGACACAACCTCCCCGTTAGAGATGGGCGAGAATGGGTACCCCGTTTCGTCGATCCTGATCGGAGAACCCTTGATGACCGCCCGCCCGCCGAGCCCGCTGCGGAATCGGCTCCTGATTTCAATGCTGGTCGGAGCTACCGCGGTAGCGCTCGGAGGGTGCGACTCATCGGGCGATCACGGCGCCAGCGCACCCCCTCCGGCCGCTAGCCAACCGCCTCCCGCGCCCAAGCCGCCGTCACCGCCGCCCCCGCCGGTCGGCAAAGACCACATCGAAGGTCTGGTCAGATCGGTATCCGGCAACGCAATCGAACTCACCCAGCGAAACCGGACCGCGGCCACGGTGGACTTCACGCCGAAGACGATGATCACCGAGCTCAGCTCCGCCGCGCTGACCGACGTCAAACCCGGCGGTTGTGTCAATGTCAGGCCGGTGCCACAAAGCCCCGAGGGCACAGTCGTTGCCCAATCCGTGGAGATCAGCCCCGCCGTGGCGCACAACTGCCCACCACCACCGAATCCGGCCGGAGCCGTCTTCGGCATCGTGGACTCGGTTGCGGACAACGCCATCAAGGTCAACAGCGTTGACCCCGCCGGTAAAACGACGCACACCACCGTCACCGTGAGCAACACGACGACGTACACCAAACATGGCGTCGTCGACGCGCAGGCGGTTCAGAACGGCAAGTGCATGGCGGCTCAAGGAAGCTTGGACGGCGGTGTGTTGCAAGCGATGACGATCGACATCGAACCATGCCCACCGATGGGTCGTCCGCACCACCACTTCCACCTGCCGTGGTGGCTGCACCGTCACCATTGAGCCAAACCGGATATCGCCCAACTCCTTTCGGCCGGATACACAGCGCGCTCTTAATCCGGCGAAAGCCTGCACACAGCAGCGCGATTGATGGTGAAACCCGTTAACAGAGTCCGTCCGCCCGCCGTGGCCGACGACCGAAAGGACCCCGATGCCTGTCACCCTCTCGACCTCGCGGCAGTCCCGCGTCGCGTTACTCGCGCTCACCGGAGCCACCGCAGTGTCGCTCGCCGCCTGCGGTAGCTCCACCGAGACCAAGCCGGCCCCGGCAACGTCGAGCGGCAGCGCCCCCACGTCGTCGACGCCGTCGGCGTCCGGCAAGGGCCGCGACTGGGTGAAAGGGCTGATCGACTCGGTGTCAGGCGGCACGATTCAGATCACCGCCAAATCCGGGCCGACCACCGTCGACTTCACGCCGGCGACCGCGATTTCGGAGATCACTCCGGCCCAGCTGACCGACGTCACCGTCGGCAGTTGCGTGTGGGCTCATCCCGACCACGCCGACGCTCCGGCGGGCAGCCCGGTCAACGCTCGGAGGGTGCAAATCAGCGCCGCGGTCGACGGCAAGTGCCCCGGACCCGCGCACCCGGCCGGCGACAAACCACATCACCAGGTGCCACCGCACGGCCAAGTCGCCTCCGTCGCCGGCAATACGATCACGCTGAATGGTACTGACGCGCAGGGTAATCCGTCGTCGACGACCGTTAACGTCACGGACACCACCAAGTACACCAAGAAGACAGCGGCCGACGCGCACGTGATCGCGCAGGGCAAGTGCCTGGTGGCGCACGGCACCCGGGACAACAGCAACGCCTTGCAGGCCAACAGAATTGACGTGCAGGACGCCGTGAACGGCAGCTGCCCCGAGCACGGCGGCAAGCACCACGACCGCTAGTACGATCGCGGCAGCCCGAGGCTGTGCTGGGCGACGTGGTTGAGGATCATCTCGCGGCTGATCGGTACGGTCTTGAACAGCCGGACGAACTCGTACATGTTGGCCAGCGCCACCTCGCGGGTGAAGCCGGCGCCGCCGTGCACCTCGATCGCCTGGTCGAGGCAGCGGATGGCGGCATCGGCGGACAGAAACTTGGCCATGTTGCTGTACTCGCCGGCGTCGGTCCCCGCGTCATAGCCCGCGGCCGCGTGCCGTGTCATCAGCCGCGCCGCTTCAAGCCCAATCTTGGCCTCCGCCAACGGGTGTGCGAGGCCCTGGTGCGCGCCGATCGGGACCTGCCAGACCCGGCGTTCACGGGCGTACGCGACGGCCTTATCGAGCGCGTAGCGGCTGACACCATTGCAGATCGCAGCAATGATGACCCGCTCGGGGTTCATCCCGTCGAAGGCGACGCGCAGTCCGTTGCCCTCGCCGCCGACCAGTCGGTCCGCGGGAACCGCGACGTCGTCGAAGAACACCGTGAAGGATTTGTCGGTGATCTCGAAGGTCATCGGAATGCGGTGCATGTCGATGCCCGGGGTGTCGCGGTCGACCAGAAACAACGAAAGTTGCGCGCGGCCTTGGGCATCGGTGCCGGTGCGGGTGACGACGAGTAAAGCGTCGGCCTGGTCGGCGGCGGTGATGAAGGTCTTCTGCCCGCTGATCAGGTACTTGTCGCCGTCGCGGTGCGCGGTGGTGGCCAGCTGGTGGCTGTTCGACCCGGCATCGGGCTCGGTGATCGCGAACGCGATCTTCATCGTGCCCGCCGCCATCGGCGCCAGCCAGTGCCGCTTCTGCTCGTCGGTCGCATGCCGGGCCAGCAGGCTACCGACGATTCCCGGCGAGATCATCAGCATGATCTGCGGGCACCCGGCAGCAGCGGCTTCTTCGGCGACGACGCTCAGTGCGCTCAATCCCATTCCGCCGCCGCCGTATTGCTCGGGCAGGTTGACGCCGACGAATCCGCCCGCGGCCAGGGCGTCCCAGAGTTCGGTGGGATGCTGCAGTGTTTCGCTGCAGCGGGTGAAGTAGTCGTTGCCGAATTCGGCGACGATGCCATGGACCGAGGCCCGCAGCTCGGCTTCTTCGGTCTCGGTGAGAATCATCGGAAGTCCATCCAGTGTCCGTGTGGGGTGAAGCCGAGCAGAAACGGGATCTCGATCCGGCAGATCGGACCCACGGTGATGTCGTCGGTGTCGAAAATGGCGTACTCGCCGAGGTTTTCGGTCCACCGCGAGATCGGCACCATCAGGTAGCCGTCGCCTTCGGCGGCATCGGGGGTGCGCGGTACGAAGGTCGGCTCCATCACCAGCGAGGGTCGTTCGTGCCGGAGCCGATACCGTTGCTCGTTGCCGGACTGGCGGTCACGGACCACCAGGCTGTGCATGCGCATGCCCTTGCCCTTGGCGTCACCACCGATCAGATAGGCCCACCGCTGGCCGTGCCCGTAGAAGCGTTCGTCCACCTTGGGTAGTTCGCAGGGCTGGTCGTCGAGCAGTTCGGATTTCACGCTTCCGGAGGTGACGTCGACCGTCCAGCGTCCGAGCATGCTGCGGGCCAGGTTGAAGAACAGCTGAACGTCTTCGCCCTGGAATCCGTCGATGTCCAACGGGAACGGCGGGCGTTCGAAGATCGGGGCGTCCAGAGTCAGCGTGTCGCCCTCGACGTCGGCGGCCAATGTATGCATGACGTACTGCGGTTCGATTTCTGCTGTGATCCAACGGATTTCGCCATTCGCGACGTCGTCACGCGGTATCAACGCCAGCATCGTGGGCAGCTCGGGATGCCAGCCCTGTACCGACTGCCCGCGCTGGATACGGTCAGGGTCGAACACGAAGCCCTGAAACGGCAACACCATCCAGTCACGGGTCAACCACATGTCGTGGACTTCCGAGGAGTAGGGAGCATCCCAGAGCTCGCGGGATGTGACCGCGCCATCCGGCTGTACGACATGGACGGTGACGTATGGCTTGTGGTTGCTGTACGCCCAGCCGTACAACGTGCCGCTGGCGCTGTCCCATTTCGGGTGCGCGGTGAATGCCCCGTCGCCGTAGCCGGCCTTCTCGAAGATGCCGCGAGACAACTGCGGCGACCACCCGACCACGCCGCGGGTCTGCAGGGTGATGGGGTCCAGCGCGACCGGCGGGCTGCCCTGTTCGCCGGATGCGAGGATCTCCCCGGCAAACGGGAAACAGTTGATGTTGTTGGTGCCCTGTGGGATTCCGCGGGTGTACTCGTCGGGCACGGCGGCGCCGAAACCGATGTTGCGCCAATCGGTCCACTCCCCGTCGGACCAGCAGAACATCCCCCGCTGATGCTGGTCCTCGAGACAGTACTTGGGTGTGCGGACCCATCGGTTACGAAAGTCGGCGCGGCCGTTGTCGACGACGAGCCCCTGCACCATGCCGTCCATCGCCAGTAGTCCGTTGGCGCCCTGGCGGGTCGGCCGTTTGAAGGTCGGGCCGACCCGATAGAAGCCACCCGCCAGGTCTTTGGGTATTTCACCGAAGGTCGTCACGCAATCCTCGACGGTGGCCTCGAATCGCATGGGCCGGAATGCGCCGGTGAGCACCGAGGTATTGGGGACATTTACCATGGTTACTTAGTATACTAAGTCGTATGACGCTGGCAAGACCTTCTCGAGCACCCGACGTTGTCGCCGCCACCCTGCGCCGGCAGATCCTGTCCGGGGAACTCGCGCCGGGTGACAGCCTGCCCACCGAGGGCGAATTGATCAGTCAGCTGGGAGTGAGCCGCGAGACGGTCCGGATGGCACTGCGGCTGCTGGATGCCGAGGGCCTCACCACCACCAGCCAGGGCCGCAGCGGCGTGCGGATCCGCCATCCCGAACCCGAGCGCGTCGCGCGCTCACTCGTGCAGCTGTTCACCCTCACCGGGGCGACCTGGGGTGACCTGCTGTCGTTCCGCATCATGCTCGAACCCGCCGCCGCCGCTCACGTCGCCGAGCATGCGACGACAACACAACGCGAGCGCATCACCGCCGTCGCCGAGGGCGGCATCGCACCCGACGGCACCGGCTATCACGAATTCCACGAGCTGGTGGTCGAAGCCAGCGGAAATCCTCTTCTCACAACGGTTTTGGCCGCAGTGGAGCAGGCGGTGCGCTGGGCCGCGGCCGAGCAGGACATCACTCAGTACGACCGCGCCGAAGCCGCCAAATCACACCGGGCGATCGCCGCGGCGATCGCGGCAAGAGATCCGCAGAAGGCACAGCGCCGCATGGAGCAACACCTCGCGGCGGCCCTCCGGCACGTCGAGGCGTCGGGTCTGCGCGAAGCGCCGATGATCCCGCCGTCCCGATGGCGGGGCGAAAACAGCCACTTACCCTGGCGCTGAAGCGAGCCGTTATTTCTTGCCGCGCCAACCACGTTCGAACGGCAGACGCCAGGATCGCGGCGCGATCAGCGGGTGTACGGCGTTGGGACCCCAGGAATCGATGTCGTAGCTCCGGACAGGTGGCGGGTCCTCAAGCAGGGGCGCCGAAACTTCCCACAACCGCTCGATACCCTCCGCGCTGTTGTACAGCGTCCGGTCGCCGCGCATCGCATCCAGAATCAGACGCTCGTAGGCCTCGAGGACATCGCCGGCGTGGCCGGTCTCCTCCATGGTGAACTGCAGGCTCAGCTTGTCCAGCTTCATGCCCGGCCCCGGCCGCTTCCCGTAGAACGACAGCGACATCTTCGACACGTCGGCCAGGTCGAAGGTCAGGTGGTCCGGGCCCTTTTGTCCCACACCGGATCCCGGTGGGAACATGCTGCGCGGCGGCTCGTGGAACGCGATCGAGATGATGCGCTGTCCCTCTGCCAACCCCTTGCCGGTGCGCAGAAAGAACGGGACACCCGCCCAGCGCCAGTTGTCGATCTCGCACTTGAGCGCGATGAACGTCTCGGTGTCCGACTCCGGCGCTACGCCGGGCATGTCGCGGTAGCCGCGGTATTGGCCGCGCACCACGTGACTGGGATCGAGCGGACGCATCGAGCGGAACACCTTGTTCTTTTCGCTGCTGATCGCTTCGGACGCCAACTCGGTGGGCGGCTCCATCGCGACGAACGCCAGGATCTGGAACAGGTGGGTGACCACCATGTCCTTGAATGCGCCGACCGCTTCGTAGAACTGGGCGCGGTTTTCGACGGTGAGCCGCTCCGGGACGTCGATCTGAATGTGGTCGATGAATTGGCGGTTCCAGATCGGCTCGAACAGGCCGTTGGCGAATCGGAAGGCCAGGATGTTCTGGGCGGCTTCTTTGCCGAGGAAGTGGTCTATGCGGAAGATCTGCTCTTCGTCGAAACGCTCGTGGATGGCCTTGTTGAGTTCGCGCGCGCTCTCCAGGTCGACACCGAACGGTTTCTCCATGACGACCCGCGAGCCCTTGGCCAGGTCCGCCTTGTGCAGGGTGTCCATCACCGGCATCACCGCTTTGGGCGGCACGCTCAGGTAGTGCAGCAGACGGGCGTCACCACCGAGGGCCTCCGCCTGCTCGGCGACCGCGCCGGCAAGGGCTTCCGGGCCCGCCTGCTGTGGAACAAACGTCAAGTTGGCGATGAATTGGTCAAAAAGCTCGTCGGCGACGGCGTGGTGAGCGAACTCCTTGCAGGCCTTGTGCGCCAGCTTGCGGAAGTGCTCGCTGTCGATCTCGTCGAGCGAGGTTCCGATGACGCGCATCTCGGGGGCGAGGTTCGAGCACGACAAATGAAGCAAACCGGGCAGTAGCTTGCGTTGCGCCAAATCGCCTGTGGCGCCGAACATCACGACGACGTGCGGCGGTACCTTGCTTCCGGGCGGCGTGATGTCGTGAGCTCTTTTGGCGTCCGTCACCTTGACGATGGTAGCCAAGGCCGAGTGGATTCACACCCTGCGCAGGTGAACACTGAGCGCGGTTTTCGGTGGTGGCGGCTAGGGAACCCGGTACCAGCCCTTCTCGTCCCCGTACGCCCAACCGCACGGCGCGAGCTCCCACTTGGTGCCGTCGTCGCCGCCCATCACGTTGCACAGCGGTCCGCCCGACGGCGGTGAGTCGGCCGGTGTCGGCGGGGGGTCATTGTCGTCTGCGTAGGCGACGCCACTGCCCATGCCCACGGCGGCCGCACAAGCCGCCACCATCATCAGCTTCTTCAACATCAAACGGTCCTTTCGAGTCCAGTCCCCCAATTTTGGGGGTTAATCGGCCCGCGCGCGACGTAAGAGCGCCTGGCTACCGGGGACTTAACAGGACGTTTACAGCAGGTCAGACCGTGAAGCCGAGGGCGCGCAGCTGATCGCGGCCGTCGTCGGTGATCTTGTCGGGGCCCCACGGCGGGTTCCAGACCCAGTTGATCCGCAGCTCGTCGACCAGGCCCGCGCCGATCAGGGCGTTACGCGATTGGTCCTCGATCACGTCGGTCAGTGGGCAGGCCGGTGACGTCAACGTCATGTCGATCAACGCGACCGTGCCCTCCTCGGCCTCTTCGAGGTTCACCCCGTAGACCAGACCGAGGTCGACGACGTTGATGCCCAGCTCGGGGTCTACGACATCGCGCATCGCCTCCTCGATGTCGCCGAGCAGTTCGTTGTCCGGGGCCGCAATGTCACTCATCGGTTGACCTCCTGTACGTCATGGCTCGCCTGGACCAGCGCATCTTTGAACGCCAGCCAGCCCAGTAGCGCGCATTTCACCCGAGCCGGATACTTCGCGACGCCGGCGAATGCCACGCCGTCACCCAGCACATCCTCGTCGCCTTCGACGTTCCCGCGTGACGACACCATCTCGTTGAACGCGGTGACGGTCTTCAACGCCTGCCCGACGCTTTGGCCGATTACCTGCTCGGTGAGCACCGAGGTGGCGGCCTGGCTGATCGAGCAGCCCTGTCCGTCGTAGGAGACATCGGTGACGGTCTCGCCGTCGTCCGACAGTGCCACCCGCAGCGTGATCTCGTCGCCGCACGTCGGGTTTTTGTGATAGACCTCCGCGCCGAACGGCTCCCGAAGGCCGCGATGCTGCGGGTGCTTGTAGTGATCGAGGATCACTTCCTGGTACATCTGCTCGAGGCGCATGTCGGCTCACGCCCTACCGAAGAAGTCGATGGCGCGGCGGACTCCGGCGACGAGCCGGTCGACCTCGTCCATGGTGTTGTACACCGCGAACGACGCGCGCGCGGTGGCCGCGACGTCGAATCGCCGGTGCAGTGGCATGGCGCAGTGGTGTCCGACCCGGATCGCGACACCGTCGTCGTCGAGCACCTGGCCCACGTCATGCGCGTGCACACCGTCGACGACGAAAGAGACTGGCGATCCGCGGTTTTC
>NZ_LZLV01000049.1 GCF_001673405.1 Mycobacterium sp. 1245111.1
TCGACCTCGACTCACTTCAGCTCGACAGCAGCGTCAAAGTCGTTGCCTTCAGCCATCATTCGAACGTGACCGGCGCGATAGCCCCGGTTGCCGAACTCGTCACGCGGGCCAAGTCCGTCGGCGCGCTGACCGTCCTGGACGCATGCCAGTCGGTGCCCCACCAGCCGGTCGACTTCCGAGCACTCGACGTCGACTTCGCCGCATTCTCCGGCCATAAAATGCTGGGCCCCAACGGGATCGGCGTACTCTATGGCCGCGCCGAGCTGCTGAGCGCCTTACCGCCATTCCTCACCGGCGGCTCGATGATCGAAACCGTCAGCATGGAGACCGTCACCTACGCCGCGCCGCCGCAGCGCTTCGAGGCAGGCACACCGATGACCTCACAGGTCGTCGGGCTGGGCGCGGCGACCCGTTACCTCAATGCCGTCGGCATGGACGCCGTCGAAGCTCACGAGCGCGAACTGGTGGCGGCCGCGATCGACGGCCTGGCCGGCATCGAGCAAGTGCGGATCATCGGGCCGACCTCGCTGGAAAACCGCGGATCGCCAGTCTCTTTCGTCGTCGA
>NZ_LZLV01000050.1 GCF_001673405.1 Mycobacterium sp. 1245111.1
CCAGCGGTCGCGGCGCGCCCAGCGGGTCGCACCAGCCGCGTAGGACCCGCAGCCGAGGCTCGAGCTGGTCGGCGAATCGGCCCAGCAGTGCCGTCTTACCGACGCCGGCCTCCCCGCGGAGCAACACGACTTCACCGGGACCACCGCGAACCACGCGGCGCGCCAGCGCATTCAGCTGCGCCAGTGGCGCCTCGCGTTCCAGCAAGGCATTCACCGAGGGGGACATGATGCAGTGTGACTGTAACGCCACCGGCTCCAAGATGCGCGTCAACTGCGCATCTGCTGAGAATGTGCTGTCAGGCCCAGTGACGTTCAGCGCAGCAATGCGCGCGACATCACCACACGCTGAATCTGGTTGGTGCCCTCGTAGATCTGAGTGATCTTGGCGTCGCGCATGAACCGTTCCACCGGGAAGTCGGTGGTGTAGCCGGCGCCACCGAAGAGCTGCACGGCGTCGGTGGTGACTTCCATTGCCACATCAGAGGCGAAGCATTTCGACGCCGCCGAGATGAAGCCGAGGTTGGGTTCGCCGCGCTCGGCGCGGGCAGCGGCGCTGTAGACCATCAGCCGCGCGGCCTCGACCTTCATCGCCATGTCCGCCAGCATGAACTGCACACCCTGGAAATCGCTGATCGATTGCTTGAACTGCTTACGGTCCTTGGTATATGCGATCGCGGCGTCGACCGCGCCCTGCGCGATACCCACCGCCTGCGCGCCAATCGTGGGCCGGGTGTGGTCCAGGGTCGCCAGCGCGGTCTTGAAACCGGTGCCGGGTTCGCCGATCATCCGGTCGCCGGGAATCCGGCAGTTCTCGAAATACAGTTCGGTCGTCGGCGAGCCCTTGATGCCGAGCTTCTTCTCCTTCGGGCCGACGGTGAACCCTTCGTCGTCGATGTGCACGATGAACGACGAGATCCCGTTGGCACCCTTGTCCGGGTCGGTCACCGCCATCACGGTGTACCAGGATGACTTGCCGCCATTGGTGATCCAGGCTTTGGCGCCATTGAGAATCCAGTCGTCGCCGTCGGCCTTCGCGCGGGTTTTCATCGACGCCGCATCGCTGCCGGCCTCGCGCTCACTCAGCGCGTAGGACGCCATCAACCCATCGTTGGCCAGCGTCGGCAACACCTGCTTCTTCAACTCCTCGGAGCCGCGCAGGATCAGGCCCATCGTGCCGAGCTTGTTCACCGCGGGAATCAGCGATGCCGACGCGTCGACGCGCGCCACTTCCTCGATCACGATGCACGCGGCCACCGAGTCCGCCCCCTGGCCGTCGTAGGCCTCGGGGACGTGCACGGCGTTGAAGCCGGACGCGTTGAGCGCCTTGAGCGCCTCCTCGGGGAAGCGTGACTGCTCGTCAACCTCGGCGGCGTAGGGCGCGATCTCCTTCTCCGCCAACGCACGGATCGCTGCGCGCAACTCGTTGTGCTCGTCCGGCAATTGGAACAGGTCGAACGACGAATCTCCGGCCCACTGAGCCATGCTGGCCTCCCTCTTTTCTGCCCGACCGCGACTGCTACTGGCCGGTAACTTTACCGTGACGCTGCTTGAGAGCCGAATCCTTGGCCAGCACCGACTCCGCCAACTCCTTCTGAAAAGCCACGATCCGCCTCTGCAGGGCGGCGTCCGACGCCCCCAAAATGCGCACCGCGAGCAGGCCCGCGTTGCGGGCGCCCCCTATCGACACCGTCGCCACCGGCACACCGGCAGGCATTTGCACGATCGACAGCAGCGAGTCCAGTCCGTCCAGCTTGGCCAGCGGTACCGGAACGCCGATCACCGGCAGCGGCGTCGCCGCGGCCACCATGCCGGGCAGGTGCGCCGCGCCGCCGGCACCGGCGATGATCACCTCGATGCCCCGGCCGGCGGCCTGCTGCGCGTAATCGAGCATCCGCTGCGGGGTGCGGTGTGCCGAGTACACCCCGACCTCGTGGGCGACGTCGAACTCGGCCAGCGCGTCAGCGGCGTCGGACATCACCGACCAGTCGCTGTCGCTGCCCATGATCACGCCAACGCGGGGCTGCTCAGTCATATGACGGCGCTCCTCCTGATAGCGCTGCGCTCTCTGCTTCGTCGCCGGCTAGTCATATGACGCCGCTCCTCCTCATCGCGCTGCGCGCTCTGCATCGTCGCCGGCTAGTCATGCGGATCCCATCCGTCCGTCCATTCGCCTGCTGACAACCAGTGTGCCGCGCGCTCGGCGCGTTCACGCAGGTTTGCCAACTCAGTCACATCGGTGCCGAGGAAGTTGATGTGGCCGACCTTGCGGCCCGGGCGTTCTTCCTTGCCGTAGAGGTGAACCCGGGCGTCGGGCATCCGCGCGAACAGGTGGTGCAGCCGCTCGTCGACCGGCATCGCCGGGGTTTGCGCGGCGCCGAGCACATTGGCCATCACGGTCAGCGGTGCGACGGTGCCGGTATCGCCGAGCGGATAGTCCAGCACCGCGCGCAGATGCTGCTCGAACTGGCCGGTGCGCGAGCCGTCCATGGTCCAGTGCCCGGAGTTGTGCGGGCGCATCGCCAGCTCGTTGACCAGCAGTTTCCCGTCGACGGTTTCGAACAGCTCGACGGCCAGCACGCCGACGACGCCGAGTTCGCCGGCCAGCTCGAGGGCCAGTCGCTGAGCCGCGGCGCCGACGTCGTCGGACAGCTCCGGGGCGGGGGCGATCACCTGCACGCAGATCCCGTCTCGTTGCACGGTCTCGACCACCGGCCACGCCGCGCCCTGGCCGAACGGCGATCGGGCCACCAGGGCGGAGAGCTCGCGACGCAGGTTCACCTGCTCCTCGGCCATCACCGGGACGCGAGAGGCTAGGAAGTCGGTCGCGATCTCGCGGGCGTGCGACGGGTCGCGCGCCATCCGCACCCCGCGCCCGTCGTAACCGCCGCGGACCGCTTTGACCACCACGGGCCCGGCGATACGCCGAGCGAAGTCGTCGAGTTCGTCGACACTGCGGATCTCGGCGTAGCGGGGCACCGGAACGCCGAGGGCCTCCAGCCGTCGCCGCATGACGAGCTTGTCCTGCGCGTGAATCAGTGCCTGCGGCGGCGGCGCCACGTTGACGCCCTCGGCGACCAGCTTTTCCAGCAGCTCAGAGGGCACATGCTCGTGGTCGAAGGTGAGCACCGTCGCGCCGTCGGCGACGCGGCGCAGCGCCTCGAGGTCGGTGTGTGAGCCGATCACCACGTCCGGACTCACCTGGGCGGCCGGATCCTGCGGCGATTCGGCCAGCACCCGCAGCGTCTGACCCAGCGGGATCGCCGCCTGATGGGTCATCCGGGCGAGCTGGCCGCCGCCGACCATGGCCACACGGGGCGTGGCTGCGTGGATGGAGTGGGTTTTCCGCACGGCAGTCATGGTGTCATGGCGGCTGGACGTGCTCTGAAACACGCTCACAGAGCACCCTTAACCACTAATACGTACACTGCGACATTGTGTCCTTCGCCGATGCCACGATCGCCCGACTCCCGGGACCGATCCGCCCGTACGCCGAGCGCCATCACGAGCTGATCAAGTTCGCGATCGTCGGCGCGACCACGTTCGTCATCGACTCGGCGATTTTCTACACGCTGAAGCTGACGATCCTGGAGCCCAAGCCGGTGACCGCCAAGGTCATCGCGGGCATCGTCGCGGTCATCGCGTCGTACATCCTGAACCGGGAATGGAGCTTCCGCGACCGCGGCGGCCGCGAGCGCCACCACGAGGCGCTGCTGTTCTTCGCGTTCAGCGGCGTCGGCGTGCTGCTGAGCATGGCGCCGCTGTGGGTCTCGAGCTACGTGCTGGGCCTGCGAGTGCCGTCGGTCACGCTGACGGTGGAGAACATCGCCGACTTCATCTCGGCCTACATCATCGGCAACCTGCTGCAAATGGCCTTCCGCTTCTGGGCATTCCGCCGCTGGGTGTTCCCGGACGAGTCCGCTCGCAGTGGGGACAAGGCGCTGGAGTCGCTCACCGCCGGCGGTATCGCCGAGGTGTTGGAGGACGTCGAAGAGACCGGCAACGTCACGCTGATGCGGGCCTGGCGGGCACGCGCCAGCCGGGCGAATCAGCTCGGCGATTCCTCGGAGCCCAGGGTGTCGAAAACTTCGTGATACAGCAGCGCGTGGACCTGTTCCACGCGCGGAATGTCGTGGAATTCCAACGGATCCTGTGACGCCGACTCGATGATCAGCGTCCCGGTGCGCAGTAACCGGTCGATCAGCCGGTGGCGGAATTCGACGCTGTTGATCCGGGCCAGCGGGATGTCGATGCCGCTGCGGCTCAGCACTCCGTGCCGGTACATCACCCGACGGTCGGTGATGACGAAATGCGACGTGATCCAGTTCAGGAATGGCCACAACGTCAGCCAGCCGATCAGCACCAGCCAGATGGCGCCGATCACCCAGTAGACAATCTGCTTGGCGTTCGCGTCCCAGGTCGTGCCGGCGACCACCGCGCACCCGAACGACGCCGCCGCGCTGGCCAGAATCAGGACGACGGCCGGCCAGAACAGCCGCTTCCAGTGCGGGTGGCGGTGTACGACGACCTGCTCGTCACCCGCCAACACGTTGTCGGGGTAGCCCACGTGCGGCACTTTAGACGCTGGGGCGCAGGTGCGTGATGTCTCCGGCGGATATCGCCACGGTCTGTGCACCGGTGTCGATGCACAGGCGGCCGGTCTCGTCGACGGATCGGGCCACCCCGACCACCTCACGGTCGCCGGGCATGCTGGCACGCACCCGCGAATTCAGGGTCAGGCTGTAGCGCTGGTAATCGGCGATCAGCGCCGAGTCGGCTCCCCCCGCGGTGCGCCAGGCATCGATGCGCCGGGCCAATCTACGAAGTATCGTGCGCGCCAACACATTTCGGTCGGTTACCGACGATCCCAGCATCAGCAGCGAGGTAGCTGCCGGGTCGGGCGCCTGCTCGGCGGTCAGTGAGACGTTCAGCCCCAGGCCGACGACGATCACCTGTGACGGCGCCGCCACCTCGGCCAGGATCCCAGCCAGCTTGCCACCGGACACCACTACATCGTTCGGCCACTTCAGACCCACCTCGACGCCGCCAGTCGCGAGCGCGTCGGCGACCGCGACCCCGGTGGCCAACGTCAGCCATCCCCAGCCCGAATGCGGCACCGACGCGGCCGACACTCCGACCGACAGGGCTACCTGCGTCCGCGGCGGCGCCGTCCATTGCCGACCGTGCCGGCCCCGACCGGCGTTCTGATATTCGGCAAGCAGGACCGAGCCGTCGATATCGGCACCCTCCTCCGCCCGCGCAAGCAGATCGGCGTTGGTGGAACCGGTTTCGGCGACGACGTCGAGTTGGCGCCACGGCATGCCGGGCCCGACCAGCCCGTCACGCAGGGCCCCCGCATCCAGGGGCGCCGGTGAGTCGCTGTCCATCGCCGACCAGCCTAGGCCAGTGCTTGCAGTGTGGTTGGGGGGCGCAATTTAAGGGACCGCTAAGATCGGGAGCCATGACGAGCACCTCCGAGTCCGAAGTCCAAGTTGAGGCCCGCGCCGAACACCACATCGACATCCACACCACCGCGGGCAAGCTCGCCGAACTGCGGAAGCGGACCGAAGAGACGCTGCACCCGGTGGGCGAAGCCGCCGTCGAGCGGGTGCACGAAAAGGGCAAACTGACTGCGCGCGAGCGCATTTACGCCCTGCTCGACGAGGGATCGTTCGTGGAGCTCGACGCGCTGGCCCGCCACCGCAGCACTAACTTCGGGCTGGAGGCTAACCGCCCGCTCGGCGACGGTGTCGTCACCGGGTACGGCACCATCGACGGGCGCGACGTCTGCGTCTTCAGCCAGGACGCCACGGTGTTCGGCGGCAGCCTGGGCGAGGTCTACGGCGAGAAGATCGTCAAGGTCCAGGAACTGGCCATCAAGACCGGCCGCCCGCTGATCGGCATCAATGACGGCGCCGGGGCCCGAATCCAGGAGGGCGTGGTCTCGCTCGGGCTCTACAGCCGCATCTTCCGCAACAACATCCTCGCCTCCGGCGTCATCCCGCAGATCTCGCTGATCCTGGGCGCGGCCGCCGGTGGGCACGTCTACTCTCCCGCGCTGACCGACTTCGTCATCATGGTCGACCAGACCAGCCAGATGTTCATCACCGGGCCCGACGTCATCAAAACCGTTACCGGTGAAGACGTCACGATGGAAGAACTGGGTGGCGCGCACACCCACATGGCCAAGTCCGGCACGGTGCACTACGTCGCCTCGGGCGAGCAGGACGCGCTGGATTACGTCCGCGATCTGCTCAGCTACCTGCCGCCGAACAACTTCACCGACCCGCCACACTTGCCGGTGCCGGTGCCCGAGGGTGCGATCGAGGACAACCTGACCGAGGAAGACCTCGAGCTCGACACGCTGATCCCCGACTCGGCCAACCAGCCCTACGACATGCATGAGGTGATCAGGCGGATTCTCGACGACGACGAGTTTCTCGAGATCCAGGAGGGCTACGCCCAGAACATCGTCGTCGGATTCGGCCGCGTCGAGGGCCGGACGGTGGGAATCGTCGCCAACCAGCCGACGCAGTTCGCCGGCTGCCTGGACATCAACGCCTCGGAGAAGGCCGCCCGCTTCGTGCGGACCTGCGACTGCTTCAACATCCCGGTGGTGATGCTGGTCGACGTGCCGGGCTTCCTGCCGGGCACCGGTCAGGAGTACAACGGCATCATCCGCCGCGGCGCCAAGCTGCTGTACGCCTACGGTGAGGCCACCGTCCCGAAGATCACCGTCATCACGCGCAAGGCCTACGGCGGGGCGTACTGCGTGATGGGGTCCAAGGACATGGGCTGCGACGTCAACGTCGCATGGCCGACGGCGCAGATCGCGGTGATGGGCGCGTCCGGCGCGGTCGGCTTCGTCTACCGCCAGAAGCTCAAAGAAGCCGCAGCCAACGGCGAAGACGTCGACGCGCTGCGGCTGCAGTTGCAGCAGGAGTACGAGGACACGCTGGTCAATCCATACATCGCCGCGGAGCGGGGCTACGTCGACGCGGTGATCCCGCCGTCGCACACCCGCGGCTACATCGGTACCGCACTGCGGTTGCTGGAGCGCAAGATCGCCCAGGTGCCGCCGAAGAAGCACGGGAACATTCCCCTGTGAGCGGCGACGAGAACGTCACCCCGGAGGCAGAGCAGCCACACGCTCCCCACATCCAGGTGCTCAGGGGCAACCCGACCGACGACGAGGTGGCGGCGCTGATCACCGTGCTCGCCGGCGCCTCGGGCGGCGACGCCCCACAAGGCGAGCCGGAGTTCTCCCGGTGGGGCCTGCCCGTCGACAAACTCCGCTACGCCGTGCACAGCTGGCAGCGACTGACGCTGGTGCAGCGAACCCACATGCGGGGGCGATGACCCGGCTGATCCTTGGGTCGGCGTCCGAGGGCAGGCGGCGCGTCCTGCGGCAGGCCGGTGTCGACCCGTTGGTCGTGGTGTCGGGCGTGGACGAAGACGCGATCATCGCCGCTTTCGGCCCAGATGCCGCTCCGGGCGACGTCGTTCGTAGCCTGGCCGAAGCCAAGGCCGAGCACGTCGCCACCCTGCTCGACGCCGACGTAGCCGCGAATTGCGTTGTCATCGGCTGTGATTCGATGCTCAACATCGACGGTCGGCTGGTCGGCAAGCCCGCATCCGTCGACGCGGCGCGGCGTGAGTGGCGATCGATGGGCGGCCGGTCGGGTCAGCTCCACACCGGGCACTGCCTGGTCCGGCTGGTCGACGGCATCGTCACCCGAGCATCCGAATCATTTGTCACCACAGTGCATTTCGCGTCACCGGCATCTGCGGACCTGGACGCCTATCTGGAAAGCGGCGAATCGCTGGGCGTGGCAGGGGCTTTCACGCTCGACGGGCTGGGCGGCTGGTTCGTCGACGGCATTGAGGGTGATCCTTCCAATGTCATCGGCCTGAGCCTGCCGCACACCAGGGCGTTGCTACAGCGGGTCGGTGTGTCGATCGCCGAACTGTGGGCCGCCAACCCGGTCGGGCGCTGAACTCGGCGAGTCAACGCCGAAGCGCCCCCGGCGAACCGGCAGGTAGGCTCGCGGTGTGCCGCTACCCCCAGACTCCAGCCCGACGCTGAGCGCCTACGCCCACCCGGAACGGCTGGTCACCGCTGACTGGCTGGCCGGCAATCTCGGCCGGCCCGGACTCGCGATCGTCGAGTCCGATGAAGACGTGCTGCTTTACGACGTCGGCCACATCCCCGGCGCAGTGAAGGTCGACTGGCACACAGATCTCAACGACCCGCGGGTGCGCGACTACATCGACGGTAAGCAGTTCGCGGAATTGATGGATCGCAAAGGCATTTCGCGCGACGACACCGTGGTGATCTACGGCGACAAGAGCAACTGGTGGGCCGCGTACGCGCTGTGGGTCTTCACCTTGTTCGGCCACCCGGACGTGCGGTTGCTCAACGGCGGCCGCGACCTGTGGATCAACGAGGGCCGCGACACCACGCTGGATGTTCCGACCAAATCGTCATCGGGCTACCCCGTCGTGCAGCGCAACGACGAACCGATCCGCGCCTACAAGGACGACGTGCTCGCCGCCCTGGGCAAAGGGCCGCTGATCGACGTCCGCTCGCCCGACGAATACACCGGCAAGCGCACGCACATGCCGGACTACCCCGAAGAGGGCGCGTTGCGGGCCGGCCACATTCCGTCGGCGCGATCGATCCCGTGGGCGAAGGCCGCCGACGACAGCGGACGCTTCCGCGCCCGCGACGAACTCGAGAAGCTGTACGGGTTCATCGAGCCCGACGACAAGACGATCGTCTACTGCCGCATCGGCGAACGATCAAGCCACACCTGGTTCGTGCTGACGCACTTGCTGGGCATCCCCGGCGTGCGCAACTACGACGGCTCGTGGACCGAATGGGGCAACGCCGTGCGCGTACCGATCGTCGCCGGCGAAGCCCCGGGAGCCGTCCCCGCCTCATGAGCATGCCCGCACCGCTGGCCGAGGTGGTCTCCGATTTCGGCGAAGTCCAAGGCCAGGACAAGCTGAAGTTGCTGCTGGAATATGCCGGTGAACTCCCAGCCCTGCCGTCCTTCTTAGAAGAGGCCGCGATGGAGGCGGTTCCGGAATGCCAGTCGCCGCTGTTTTTGCATGTCGATGCCGACGATCCCAACCGGGTGCGGCTGTTCTTCAGCGCGCCCGCGGAAGCCCCCACCACGCGTGGCTTCGCATCGATCCTGGCCACCGGTCTCGACGAGCAGCCCGCCGCCGACATCCTCGCGGTGCCGGATGACTTCTACACCGATCTCGGCCTGGCCGAGTTGATCAGCCCGCTACGGCTGCGCGGAATGTCGGGGATGCTGGCGCGAATCAAGCGCCGGGTGCGCGAGTCGGCGGCGAAGTAGACACCGGGTCTTGTCGCTCATGGCGCGCCGCATAAGCTACCCCCGAAACGACTTGTAAGAATTTCTCTTAGACAACACGAAGACGTGCACATCAGGAGGCGAAGTGGCCAGTCACGCCAGCTCGACGATCTCGAAAGTTCTTGTCGCCAACCGCGGTGAGATCGCGGTGCGGGTCATCCGCGCGGCCAAGGACGCGGGACTGCCCAGCGTGGCGGTCTACGCCGAGCCCGACGCCGACGCGCCTCACGTGAAACTGGCCGACGAGGCGTTCGCGCTGGGTGGCCAGACCTCGGCTGAGTCCTACCTGGACTTCGCCAAGCTGCTGGAAGCCGCCGAGAAGTCCGGCGCCAACGCAATCCACCCCGGTTACGGCTTCCTCTCGGAGAACGCCGACTTCGCCCAGGCCGTCCTCGACGCCGGCCTGATCTGGATCGGGCCGAGCCCCCAGTCGATCCGCGACCTCGGTGACAAGGTCACCGCCCGCCACATCGCGGCCAAGGCGCAGGCACCGCTGGTGCCCGGCACCCCCGACCCGGTGAAGGACGCCGACGAGGTGGTCGCCTTCGCCAAGGAATACGGCGTCCCGGTCGCGATCAAGGCGGCGTTCGGCGGTGGTGGCCGTGGCATGAAGGTGGCGCGCACCATCGAGGAGATCCCCGAGCTGTTCGAGTCGGCGACCCGCGAGGCCGTCGCGGCGTTCGGTCGCGGTGAGTGCTTCGTCGAGCGCTACCTCGACAAGCCGCGCCACGTCGAGGCGCAGGTGATCGCCGACCAGCACGGCAACGTCGTGGTCGCCGGCACCCGCGACTGCTCACTGCAGCGCCGCTTCCAGAAGCTGGTGGAAGAAGCACCGGCACCTTTCCTCACCGACGCGCAGCGCAAGGAAATTCACGAGTCCGCCAAGCGGATCTGCAAGGAGGCCGGCTACTACGGTGCCGGCACCGTCGAGTACCTGGTCGGCCAGGACGGTCTGATCTCCTTCCTCGAGGTCAACACCCGGCTGCAGGTCGAACACCCGGTGACCGAGGAGACGGCGGGCATCGATCTGGTGCTGCAGCAGTTCAAGATCGCCAACGGCGAGAAGCTGGAACTGACCGAGGACCCGACGCCCCGCGGGCACGCCATCGAGTTCCGGATCAACGGCGAAGACGCCGGACGCGGCTTCCTGCCCGCCCCCGGCCCGGTCACCCGCTACGACATCCCCACCGGGCCCGGCGTTCGGCTGGACTCCGGCGTCGAGGCCGGCTCGGTGATCGGCGGCCAGTTCGACTCGATGCTGTCCAAGCTCATCGTGTACGGCGCCGACCGAGATGAGGCGTTACGACGGGCGCGCCGTGCTCTTGATGAGTTCCATGTCGAAGGTCTGGCCACCGTCATTCCATTCCACCGCGCCGTCGTGTCAGACCCGGCGTTCATCGGTGACGGCGAGAGCTTCTCGGTGCACACCCGCTGGATCGAAACCGAGTGGAACAACACCGTCGAACCGTTCACCGGCGGTGAGCCGGTCGACGAAGACGAGGCCCTTCCACGACAGAAGGTCGTTGTCGAGGTCGGGGGCCGACGCCTCGAGGTGTCGCTGCCCGGTGACCTGGCGCTGGGCGGTGGCGGCACCGCCGATACAGGTGTCATCCGCAAGAAGCCCAAGGCTCGCAAGCGCGGTGCCGCCGGCGGTGCCGCGGCGTCCGGCGACGCGGTGACCGCTCCGATGCAGGGCACCGTGGTGAAGGTGGCCGTCGAAGAGGGACAAGAGGTTTCGGCCGGCGACCTGGTGGTCGTCCTGGAGGCCATGAAGATGGAAAACCCGGTCACCGCGCACAAGGACGGCGTGATCACCGGGCTGGCCGTCGAGCCCGGCGCCGCCATCACGCAAGGCACGGTGCTCGCCGAGATCAAGTAACGCTTACCCGGTGGATCCAATCGAGATCAACGCCGGGCAGTGGTACCTGCGTGGCCTACGCGCCGACGAACGCATCGATGACCGTCCCGCCCTGGCCGAGCTCGGCGCGACCGATCCCGACCACGTCGCACGCCGCACCGCGGACTGGTCCGCGGACACCCGCTATTCATGGGCGGTGTGCGACCCCACGACCGGTGAGCTGTTGGCCGAGGTGACGTTGGATCCGGCGACCGGAGACGTTGCCAGCCGAGCGCGCACCGGGCACGACGACGCGGCCGGCGCGGCGGCCGAATCCGTTCGGCGATTCGCTGCCTCAATCGTTGCGCCAGAACATAATTCGCACTGAGCAGGGCCACTGCACCAATCCCAGGTGTTGTCGGCCCACGGTAGCCGGAGTAGTGTCGTCACGAGGTTGAGTTACCAGCCGCACGGAACAGCGTTAATTGACGTAAGGGCAGCTTGGTTCTCCCCGGGTTTTCCTCGCGCGCGGCACCTAATCCGCTTGACGTGATCCACAGAACGCTTAGTCGACTGATGGAGTCACACGATGTCTGCTGTATTTCCACACTCCGCCGTACCGGCTCGTGGAGCCAACGCGGCGCTTCCGCCACCTGCATGGGAAAACCACTCCGCCCGCTTCAGCACCACGTGGGAGGCCGGTCGAGTGGTCATCACCGCCGACGGTGAATTGGACGCATCCAATGCCATCCAGTTCGCCGACTACTTCGATCTCTGCATCGCCGATTCAGCTCCGCTTGTGGTGGACCTGAGTGGTCTGGAATTCTTTGGCACAGCTGGCTTTTCGGCGCTGCACCTGATCAATGTCAGGTGCGCGGCGGAAAAGCTTCGCTGGGCCCTGGTACCGAGTAAAGCGGTGTCCCGGCTGCTTCGGATCTGCGACCCCGACCACGCCCTGCCGGTGGTCGCCTCGGTCCAGGCATTTCCGGACGCCGACGGCCCGGGTGACCGGCTATTCCAGCTCGTCCCGTAGTCGGGCCAGCGACTTCGCGAGCAACCGCGAGACGTGCATTTGCGAGATGCCGACGCGTTCGGCGATCTGCGTCTGCGTCATCGACTCGAAGAACCTGAGCACCAACACCGTTCGCTCGCGTTCGGGTAGGCCTTCCAGCAGTGGTCGCAGCGCCTCGCGATTCTCGATGCGCTCCAAGCCGGTGTCGACGTCGCCGAGCGTGTCGGCGATCGCGCGGGCTTCTTCGTCGCCTCCGCTACTGCCCCCGCTGTCGATGGACAGCGTGTTGTAGGAGCTGCCCGCGACCAAGCCCTCGATCACTTCGGTGCGGTCCATGTCGAGTTCCTGGGCGAGTTCGGAGGCGGTCGGCGCGCGCCCCAACCGCTGCGACAGGTCGGCGGTCGCGGTGCCGAGTCGCAGGTGCAGCTCCTTCAGGCGTCGCGGGACCTTGACCGACCAGCTGTTGTCGCGGAAGTGCCGGCGAACCTCGCCCATGATCGTCGGCACCGCGAAAGAGACGAAATCCGAGCCGGTTTCGACGTCGAAGCGGGCCACCGCGTTGACCAGCCCCACCCGAGCGACCTGAACCAGGTCGTCGCGCGGTTCGCCGCGGCCTTCGAACCGGCGGGCGATGTGATCGGCCAGTGGCAGGCAGCGCTCGACGATCTTGTCGCGATGACGCTGGAAGTCCGATGAGTCGGCGCCGAGGGTCGCCAGCTCACGGAACATGTCGGGAACATCGGCGTATTCATTGGGACGAGAAGACCGCGAACCGCCGACGGCTCGCGCTGTCACGTGTGAGGGCCCGCCCGCCGGGTAGTCAATGCGACACCGAAGACGCCATTTCCGTTCTCGTAGGTCTGAACGTCATCGGCCAGCGAGGTCAGGACATGCCAGCTGAAGCTGCCCGGTGTCACCACGTCGTTGTTGACACACGTCGTCGAGGCCTCTACCCGCAATGCGTCGTCATGGGGGTCGATCACGATTTCCAGCGTGGCGCCGGGCACGGCCGAGCGGATCAACCGGGTGCACACCTCGTCGACCGCGAGTCGCAGGTCGGCGACCGCATCGAAATCCAGATCCTCGAAGGCGCCGACCGCTCCGACCAGCGTTCGCAAGACGGCCAGGTTCTCCAGCGTCGCAGCCACCCGCAGTTCGATCGCGCGATCGCCGCGTTGCTGATCCCGCGCGGACTTAGCGGCAACGGTCATCGGGCCTCCCAGCATTGTTTGACCGACAGTACCCTCGCGCTCTAGCTGGTTAGTCATGATCGCGCCTGGTGATCCTCGTGTTGATCGCAGTGGGCAAGTAGGTCATCGCGTTTCGTGATTCGCTCCCGATGAACGGGTGATCGGTTCACACCAGATACCCACATGCATCGACGAATCAAACCAGCCGAGCCCGACCTATCCGGCCAGCACCGGGAGGGCGATCGGGGCGCCCATCACCAACGAGACGAACGTCAGCACCATCAGCAACCATCCCGCGCCCTGCCAGGCCCACCATGTTCCCTCGGTGCGCCACACGCGATAGGTGCGGACGAACGCCCACACCCCGGCCGCGAACAGGATCAGCGGTCCGCCGAACGCGAGAATGCTCAACTGAAAAGCCCCGCATGCGGCGGTGTCGACGGACATCGCACCCTTGCAGGTGCTGTCCCACAACGCGCCCACGATGAGGTACCCGACGCCGGCGGCGGCGGCCAGCACGGCATACCGGACGGCGTGGTGGACTTCGTGGTCGACGTGGCCTAGGCGATCGCCCATCGAGCGGTGTTGTTGAGTGTCCATCGGAGATCCTCTGTCGCTGTCACATGCGCCACAGGACATACCCCTCACCGGCGGCGATAAACCAGCTCAAGCGTGTTTGACGTCACCCCGAAGTGGAGCGGGCACCGCTGGCCCTGCGAACTCCCGCGCGGCACCGTGCAGCACGTTCGAAACTTCGCTGAGGACTCGAACGCAGCGGCCGAAACCCGACCTCCAACGCAGCGGCTAGCACCGGGTTCGCCGCAAGCAACGGCACGCGCACAGCCGACACAAAGTTTGCAGGCCTTCGAGAGCGTTGAGGGCCTGCAGAACGAATCGGCAAGTACAGTCTGCTGTATGCGAACGCCAAGGCGCCGGTTATCACCGGACGATCGCCGCGCTGAGCTGCTCGCTTTGGGCGCGGAAGTGTTCGGTCAACGGCCCTATGACGAGGTCCGCATCGACGAGATCGCGGAGCGTGCCGGCGTGTCGCGGGCGTTGATGTACCACTACTTCCCGGATAAGCGGGCGTTCTTCGCGGCAGTCGTCAAGGGACAGGCCGACCAGCTTTTCGAGACCACCAATACCCCTCCGACCCCTGGTCAGAATCTTTTCGAAGAGGTGCGGAGCGGCGTACTGGCCTACATGCAGTATCACCAGGAGCACCCACACGCGGCCTGGGCAGCGTATGTCGGACTCGGCCGCTCCGACCCAGTCCTGCTCGGCATCGACGACGAAGCCAAAGACCGGCAGATGGAACACATCATGAGCCGCATCGTCGAGGTCGACGGATCCGGCGGACAGCTCGAGCCGGACGTCGAACGCGACCTGCGGATCGTCATCCACGGCTGGTTGGCGCTCACCTTCGAGCTCTGTCGGCAGCGCATCATCCATCCGGAGACCGATGCGGGCCAGCTCAGCGATTCCTGCGCCCACTCGCTGCTCGACGCAATCACCCGGGTGAAGAACATCCCCGAGCAGTTGGCCAAGGCGGTCGCGCCCGACCAGCGCTGACGCCCTCCTGTCAGACCCCCTTGTCATGATGGCTGGGTGACCCCTGTGCCCGACCCGCTCGCGCGGTTCAGCGTCGTCACCCGCGATTGGTTCGCCGGTACGTTCGCGGCGCCCACGCCGGCGCAGACGGATGCCTGGGCGGCGATCGCCGACGGCCACAACACGCTGGTCATCGCCCCGACTGGGTCCGGTAAGACGCTGGCCGCATTCCTGTGGGCGATCGACGCGCTGGCCGGCGCGCCGCGCAGCGAACGCGAGCCCGGCACGCGGGTGCTCTACATCTCGCCGCTCAAGGCGCTGGCCGTCGACGTCGAGCGCAACCTACGCACCCCGCTGGCCGGGATGGCCCGGGTCGCGGCGCAAAAGGGTCTGCCCGCACCGGAGATCACCGTTGGCCTGCGATCCGGCGACACGCCACCGGCTCAGCGCCGGCAGTTGATCAGCAAGCCGCCCGACGTGTTGATCACCACGCCCGAGTCGCTGTTTCTGATGCTGACCTCGGCTGCGCGGGCGACCCTGGCCGGTGTGCAGACCGTGATCGTCGACGAGGTGCACGCCATCGCGGGCACCAAACGCGGTGCGCACCTGGCCTTGTCGCTGGAGCGACTCGACGCGATGCTGCCCAAGCCGGCGCAACGGATCGGACTGTCGGCGACCGTGCGCCCGCCCGAAGAGGTGGCCCGCTTCTTGTCGGGGACCGCCCCGACGACCATCGTCTCCCCACCCGCGGCCAAGACGTTCGAGTTGTCGGTGCAGGTCCCGATCCCCGACATGACCGACCTGGAACACGGCAGCATCTGGCCGGACGTCGAGGCGCAACTGGTCGACCTCGTCGAGACGCACAATTCGACGATCGTGTTCGCGAACTCGCGGCGGCTGGCCGAGCGACTGACGGCCCGGCTCAACGAGATTCACGCCGAGCGCACCGGGACAGCCGTCCCAGCCGAAGCCAACCCGAAGGTCGCCGGCGGCTCCCCCGCCCACTTGTTGGGCAGCGGCCAAACTTACGGCGCGCCAACGCTGTTGGCCCGGGCCCACCATGGGTCGGTGAGCAAGGAACAGCGGGCGATTGTCGAGGAAGATCTGAAATCCGGTCGGCTGAAGGCGGTGGTGGCGACCTCCAGCCTGGAGCTCGGCATCGATATGGGCGCCGTCGACCTCGTCATTCAGGTGGAGTCGCCGCCGTCGGTGGCCAGCGGCCTGCAACGCATCGGGCGCGCCGGACACCAGGTCGGGGAAATCTCACAGGGGGTGCTGTTCCCCAAGCACCGCACGGATTTGATCGGCTGCGCGGTGACGGTGCAGCGGATGCTCGCCGGTCAGATCGAGACGATGAAGGTGCCGGCCAACCCGCTGGACATCCTGGCTCAGCACACCGTGGCCGCGTCTGCGTTGGAGCCACTGGACGTCGACAGCTGGTTCGACACCGTGCGGCGCAGCGCGCCGTTTGCGACGTTGCCGCACAGCGCATTCGAGGCGACACTGGACCTGCTGTCCGGCAAGTACCCGTCGACCGAGTTCGCGGAATTGCGGCCACGTCTGGTGTACGACCGCGACAACGGCACCGTCACGGCGCGCCCGGGCGCGCAGCGGCTCGCGGTGACCTCCGGCGGCGCCATCCCCGATCGCGGCCTGTTCACCGTCTACCTGGCCACCGACTCCGAAAACCCTTCTCGGGTAGGCGAGCTCGACGAGGAGATGGTTTACGAATCCCGGCCTGGCGACGTCATCGCGCTGGGCGCCACCAGCTGGCGGATCACCGAGATCACCCACGACCGCGTGCTGGTGATCCCGGCGCCGGGCCAGCCGGCCCGGCTGCCGTTCTGGCGCGGCGACGATGCCGGGCGCCCCGCCGAACTCGGCCGCGCGGTAGGAGCGTTCACCGGCGAACTGGCCGCTCTGGATAGTGGGCCATTCGAACGACGTTGCGCCGAGCTAGGATTCAATCGGTTTGCCACCGAGAACCTGCGGCGGCTGCTGGACGACCAGCGCGCGGCCACGAACGTGGTACCCACCGACGCCACGCTGCTGGTCGAGCGGTTCCGCGACGAGTTGGGCGACTGGCGGGTGATCCTGCACTCCCCCTACGGATTACGGGTGCACGGTCCACTCGCGCTGGCGGTGAGCCGACGGTTGCGCGACCGCTACGGCATCGACGAGAAACCGACCGCCTCCGACGACGGCATCGTGGTACGCCTGCCCGACACCGTCTCCGAATCGGGTGCCGAATCCGCCCCGGGCGCCGAGCTTTTCGTTTTCGACGCCGACGAGATCGACCCGATCGTCACCGCCGAGGTGGGCGGGTCGGCGCTGTTCGCCTCGCGGTTCCGAGAATGTGCGGCGCGGGCCTTGCTGCTACCGCGGCGGCACCCCGGTAAACGGTCTCCGCTGTGGCATCAGCGGCAGCGCGCCGCGCAGCTGCTCGACGTGGCCCGCAAGTACCCGGACTTCCCGATCGTGTTGGAGACGGTCCGCGAATGTCTGCAGGACGTGTACGACGTGCCCACGTTGGCGGGGCTGATGGGCGACATCGCCACCCGCAAGATCCGTGTCGTCGAGACCGAAACCGCGACACCGTCGCCGTTCGCGGCCTCGCTGCTGTTCGGCTACGTCGGCGCGTTCATGTACGAGGGCGACAGCCCGCTGGCCGAGCGCCGCGCAGCGGCGCTCGCGCTGGACCCCACGCTGCTGGCCGAGCTGCTGGGCCGGGTCGAGCTGCGCGAGCTGCTCGATCCGGAGGTCGTCGCCGGCACCGGCCGGCAACTGCAGCATCTGACGTCGGACCGCGCGGCCCGCGACGCCGAGGCGGTCGCCGACCTGTTGCGGCTGCTCGGCCCGTTGACCACCGAGGAGGTCGCAGCCCGCTCCGGCGGGGCCGACGTCGGCGGCTGGCTGGAAGCGCTCTACGCCGCCAAGCGCGCGCTACCGGTGTCGTTCGCCGGGGGTAGTTGGTGGACGGCGATCGAGGACATCGGCCGGCTGCGCGACGGCGTCGGGGTCGCGGTGCCGGTCGGCGTACCGGCCAGCTTCACCGCAGCGGTCGCCGACCCGCTGGGCGAGCTGCTGAGCCGCTATGCGCGCACCCATGCGCCGTTCACCACCGCGGATGTGGCGGCCCGATTCGGGCTCGGCCTACCCGTCGCGGCCGACGTGCTGGGCCGGCTGGCCGCCGACGGGAAGCTGGTCCGCGGCGAGTTCTCCACCGATGCGGCCGGTGATGAATGGTGTGACGCCGAGGTGCTGCGAATCCTGCGGCGTCGGTCGCTGGCGGCGCTGCGGGCCCAGGTCGAACCGGTCAGCACCAGCGCATACGCGCGGTTCCTGCCGGCTTGGCATGGCGTCGGCGCCGGCTCGGCACCCAACTCCGGCCTGGATGGACTGCTCGCCGTCATCGATCAACTCGCCGGCGTACCGCTGCCGGCGTCGGCGATCGAGTCACTGGTCCTGGCACCGCGGGTGCGCGACTACTCCCCGGCGCTGCTCGACGAACTGCTGGCCTCCGGGGAGGTGCTGTGGTCCGGCGCGGGCTCGATCTCGGGCAGCGACGGCTGGGTCGCGTTCCACGCCGCCGACACCGCGCCGCTGACCCTGGCGGCCGGCTCGGAGATCGAATTCACCGCGGCCCATCGCGCGATCCTGGACATGCTGGCCGGTGGCGGCGCCTTCTTCTTCCGTCAGCTGGGCCAACAGGGCATCGGCGAAGCGGAGCTCAAGGCGGCTTTGTGGGAGCTGATCTGGGCCGGCTGGGTCACCGGCGACACATTCGCGCCGGTACGCGCAACGCTGTCCGGGGCGTCGGGCCGCAAACGGTCCGCGCCGGCGCATCGACCTGGGCGCGGCAGGAGGCCGCCGCGGCTCAGCCGGTACAGCGTGGCGAACCCGCAGGCGCGGGCGGCCGATCCGACCGTCGCCGGCCGCTGGTCGGCGCTGCCGACCCCCGAGCCCGACTCGACCACCCGCGCGCACCACCAAGCGGAGCTGCTGTTGACCCGGCACGGGGTGCTGACCAAGGGCGCGGTCGCCGCCGAAGGCGTGCCCGGCGGATTCGCCATGCTCTACAAAGTCCTCACGGCATTCGAGGATGCCGGTCGGTGCCAGCGCGGCTACTTCGTGGAGTCGCTCGGCGGCGCCCAGTTCGCGGTCGCGTCCACCGTCGACCGGCTGCGTAGCTACCTCGACGGCGTCGACCCCGAGCGGCGCGACTACCGGGCGGTGGTGCTGGCCGCCGCCGACCCGGCAAATCCCTATGGCGCGGCGCTGCCCTGGCCGTCGCGTTCGACCGAAGAAGGCGCCGCCCGGCCGGGACGCAAAGCCGGCGCGCTCGTCGTGCTGGTCGACGGCGAGCTGGTGTGGTTCCTCGAGCGCGGCGGGCGGTCGATGCTCAGCTTCGTCGACGACAGCGCCGAGGCCAACCACGCCGCGGCGGTCGCGCTCGCCGATCTGGTCGCGGCCAGACAGGTCAGCTCGATCTTGATCGAGCGGATCAACAGCGCCTCGGTGCTGGCGCCGGAGGTGGCGGCGACGGTGGTTACCGCCTTGACCGACGCCGGATTCGCCCGCACACCGCGCGGACTACGGCTGCGATAACCGATGCCGGAGGGCGACACCGTTTTCCGCACCGCAGAGAAACTGCGGACGGCGCTCGTCGGTCATGCATTGACCCGCTGCGATATTCGAGTCCCGCGGTACGCCACCGTCGACCTGACCGGTCAGGTCGTCGACGAGGTGCGTAGTCGCGGCAAGCATCTGTTCATCCGCGTCGGGCCGGCCAGCATCCACTCACATCTGAAGATGGACGGCGCATGGCGAATCACCTCGAAGGGGCGGCGACTCGACCACCGGGTTCGAATCATCCTGGAAAACAACGAGATCCGCGCGATCGGCATCGACCTGGGCGTGTTGGAGATCCTGGAACGCGACCACGACGACGACGTGGTCGCTCACCTGGGACCCGACCTGCTCGGCGCGGACTGGGATGCCGATGTCGCCGTTGCGAATCTGATCGCGAACCCGGATCGACCGATCGCCGAGGCGCTACTGGACCAGCGGGTGATGGCCGGCATCGGCAATGTTTTCTGCAACGAATTGTGTTTCGTCAGTGGACACCTACCGACTTCACCGGTCAGCGCGGTCACCGACCCGCACCGTCTGGCGGTCCGCGCGCGCGACATGTTGTGGGCCAATCGCTTCCGCCAGAATCGCTGCACCACCGGCGACACCCGGCCCGGCCGGCAGGTGTGGGTGTATGGGCGCCGCGGTGAAAGTTGCCGCCGTTGCGGCACACCGATCGCCTATGACAGCGGCGGCGAGCGGGTGGCGTACTGGTGCCCGGCCTGCCAACACTGAATGCCCAGGGCATGTCTATTTGGTTAACGATCAGGCTTGCCCGCGTCGGCCGCACCGCGCGCTTCAAAAGTGCGGGCGCGGCATGCAATGATCGCACTGTCGGCAGTGTTGCGTGCTGTCGCAATACTCGCGCGTTCTGCTCAGCGGACCGGATGAGAAAGGACGACCACCCGAGTGCGCTTGCTCAATCCTGTGCGATCAGTAGTGACCGGCCTGGTTCTCGCGGCCTTGCTCAGCATTGCGGCGACTACCGCGCCGTGCGCGGACGCCGACTCCGTTGACGCCAGTTTCTTGAATGCGTTGCATTCCAAGCAGATCAGCTTCGCTTCCGGGCAGGCGGCGATCGTCGCCGGCCATCAGGTGTGCGATGCGCTCGACGGCGGCAGGGCCTCGAGTGATGTCGCTAACGACGTGATGCAACAGAGCGGTCTAGACGGCTACCACGCCGGGTTCTTCGTCGGCGTCAGCATCGCCGCGTTCTGCCCGCGGCATACCGGAGCCTGACGCCCCCGATTCCTCAGCTCTCGCAGACGATTTCGTGACACTAGTGCTCAACCCGCCGACGGCGGCGGTTTCATCACGTTGCCCTTGAGCTCCTTGCCGATCGAAATGTCTTCGTACTTCTGCGCCTTGCGCTTGCGCCAGCCGCTGCCCGGCGAGATCGGCGGCGGCATCAGCGGCGGGATCATCGACATACCACCGGCTTCGCCCGCGCCTAGTGGCGTTGCCGCCGAAGCGAGTTGCACCGGCGCTTGCGAGGTCGCCAGCAGGGTCCCGGCCCCCGGAGGAGCCATCAGACCACCCATCGGCACCGCAACGCCGGTGGCCGCGGCTGCCGCGGGCGCTGAGAGCCCTGCAGCGCCCAGCGCGCCTAGCCCCCCTCCGGCACCCAGTGCTCCCAGAGCGCCTGCGGCACCGCCGCCCAGGCTGTTGGCGGCCCCGCCCAAGGCCTCCTCACCCTCGGAAACACCCTGGCCGACCTGGGCGCTGACCCCTTGCAGCGCTTGGGCCGACTGACTCTGCGCTAGGTAGCTGAGCAGGTTGATCGGGAAACCGGACGAAACGAACTGGTTGGCATAGGTATTCGCCAGTCCGACAAATCCGACGTTGGGGTCGAAGGCCGTCGGGAGTGCGTCGGCGGGGCTGGCCGCAGCCGAGCTCGCGAGCGTGGATCCCGTCGTGGCGCCCGAGTTCGCCGCAGCGGACGACTGCGCCGCGGCCTGCTTGGCCTGTTGCGCAGTCTGTTCCGACGGATTCGCGGTCGACGTGGGCGACGTGAACTGTGGCAGCGTCGTGGCCTGCGTCGAAGCGGCCTGATAGCGGGTCATCGCCGCCGCGTTGTTGGCCCACATATCCTGGTAGTCGGCTTCGGTGGCCGCGATGGCCGGCATGTTCCGCCCGAACATGTTGGTGGCCAGCAACTTCGCCAACAGTGTTCGGTTCGCGAGCACCTGCGCCGTGGGAACCACCGACGCCCTGGCGGTGTTGAACGCATTCGCGGCAGCCTGTGCCGATGCGGCGACCTGCTGAGCCTGCTGCGAGGTGGTGCGAAGCCAGGCCAGGTACGGGGCGACGGATTGGAACATCGCCGTCGACGACGGGCCATGCCAGGAGTCGGCCATCGACGACACCGTCGCGGCGTAGTTGTCCGCCGCATCCTCCAGAGCGGCACCCAGCTGGCGCCACGCCGCGGCCGCGTCAGCCAGCGACGCGGAACCTGGCCCCGTATGGATCAGCGCCGAGATGACCTCGGGCGGCAGGGTGGTGAATTCCATGATGCAACAGACTTACAACCGTGCGGAAACGCTCGGAACACCGGGTCGACCAGGGCGAAAAATACCCTCGAACATTGAACATCGCCCCCTTAAGACAGCGCGTTGATCGAGTTCAGCAGCCGCGGCTTGAACTCGTCTGGGATTGGAATGTAGCCCGCACCCACCAAACCCTTCTGACCTGGTCCGATTGAGCTCTGCAGGAAGGCCCGCACGGCTTGCCCCACCTTGGGATCTTGATACTTCGAGCAGACGATCTCATAGGTGGCCAGCACGATCGGGTAGGCACCGGGCTGGTTCGGTCGGTAGAACGAGATGGTGTCCAGAGCAAGGTCGTCGCCCTTCTTGATGAACCACGCCGTCGAGATCGTCTTGCCAACCGACTCGGGGCTGATAGCGACCGGGTCTGGACCGGCCGAGGTGATGATGCTAGCGGCATTCAGGTGTTCGGACTGCGCAAACGACCACGCCAGGTAGGTAATCGAACCCTCGGTGTTCTTGACCTTTTCGGCGGCTCCGTCGTTACCGACGGCACCCTCACCGACCCCGCCGTTGAACTTTCGTCCGGCGGGGAACCCCCAGGTTCCCTTCGACGCCGTATCGAGATACCGCTGGAAGTTGTCCGTGGTCCCGGACTCGTCGCTGCGGAACACGACGTGGATCGGCTCGTTGGGCAGCTGAACACCGAGATTCTGCAACGCAATCGCGCCGTCATTCCACATGTTGATTTGGCCGTTGAAGATCTGCGCCGCGGTCAAACCGTCGAGGTTCAACGTCTTCACACCGTTGACGTTGAACGCGATCGCGATCGGGCTGACCACCATCGGCAGGCTCCAGGTGGGCGACCCGCACCGCTTTTGCGCCCTGTCGTACTCGTCCTTGGTCAGCGTGGAGTCGGACCCGGCGAAATCATTTTTGTTTTCCAGGAACTCGTTGATCCCGGTGCTCGAATCGTCGGCGGTGTATTCCAGGGACTGTCCCGGGCACGACTGCGCGAAGGCTTTAACGAACTCGGCCATCGCGTTTTTCTGGGCCGTCGAACCGCTGGCTTTGAGGTCAGGCTTGCCGCCGCAGGTCACCTTCACCGGCGAGGCACTCGTGGCGGAGCTTCCGCCCGCGGCGTTGTTGTGGCTACCGCATGCCGAGAGAATAAGCATGCCCGTCACCAGAATGCTCAGTGCGGCGCTAAATCGGTTGAGCTTCAATCGAATTCCTTCAGACGGTTAGCGGAGTCAATCGCGCCGGCGTGTCGCGCGCACTGCTGTGTCGCTCGCATCCATGAGGCATGGTAACAAGATTCGCACTTCGGTCATTATGCCCAGCGCCAGGGCTATTCGCGTGTGACTCGCGATTTCAGCCCCAGTTTCCCAGCCGTTCACGGTTCCGACGCGTTGTCCGGTCGCGGACGCGAAAAAGGCGCGCCGACAATATTCACACATTGTTGACGCGCGCCACCGACGTCGCCGACCGGGGCCGCATATCGTGGAATACCAACGGCGGGCGCCGTGTTACAGCACAGGTGACGTGTGTCGCATGCCACGAATGACACCGGCTTGATCACAAAAGCCGAAATATCGAGCCAAAGACGGCTCCTCACTCGTTGAGGTACTGCCCGGTACCTGACCGAAGGACGGACGACGTGGAAGCACTACAAGACTTCGTCAGCTCACGCTTTGCTGACCTGACCACAGGTAGCGGCCTCACCGACTGGGCACGTCAAGCGCTCAACGCGGTCACCTCGGCGGCCTCGTCGGTGCGGCCGGCCCCCACCCCCGCTCCTGGCACGTCAGCGCGGCCCCGTCGCGTCCGGATCGACCGCGACCTGCCCCTGATCAGGCCCGGCGTCGAGCGCTGCTGATAGCCGCCGTTCGCTGACGAACTCGCGCCGCTCGCCGCTGCGCGGATCCTCGAATTCAATCCGCTGGGCCAGCAGCTGCAATGGCGTGGAGAAGTCGTCGGCCGCGACATCGATCACCTCCGGATACAGCGGGTCTCCGCAGATCGGGATGCCCAGCGCGGCCATGTGCACCCGCAGCTGGTGAGTCCGACCCGTCCGGGGTGTCAACCGGTATTGGCCGTCGGCCGATAATAACTCCACCAGCGTCACCGCGTTGGGTTCACCGGCTTCCTCGACAGCTTGAAAATTGCTGCGATGCTTGATGATTCGACTGCGGACCTCCCGCGGTAACGCAAGGCGGGGGTTCACCGCGGCCCTCGCCAGATAGGTTTTCCGCACCGCGCCGCGCGCGAACATCGTCTGATAGGCCCCGCGGATCTCACGGCGCGTAGTGAACAGCAACACCCCCGCCGTCAACCGGTCCAGCCGGTGGGCCGGGCTCAGCTCGTCGAGCCCGAGTTGTCGCCGAAGCCGCACCAGCGCCGTCTGCGCGACATGGCGCCCGCGCGGCATAGTCGCCAGGAAATGCGGCTTGTCGGCGACCACGATGTCGTCGTCGCGGTACAGCACCGGAATGTCGAAGGGCACCACGACCTCGTCGCGCAGTTCGCGATAGAGGTAGACGACGGCACCGGCCGGCAACACGGTGGCGGGATCGAGCGGTGCACCGTCGTGGTCGACCACTTCCCCGGCGACCGCTTTCGCGGCCACCTCGGGGCCGAACCTGCTGGTCAGCTCCTCACCCAGTGGACCGCCCCGCACCCGCAGCCGAGCCGGTCCTAACCCGTCGCGGGGAGGCAGCGGCGCGGCCCTCAATTCAGGGGCACCGGCTCGAGGATTTCCGCGCGCGCCTCTGGAGCACTGGCCCGCAGCGCATCGGCGGACGCGTCGTCGGGCTGGGTCTGAGACAGCACCTCGGCCTCGACCCGCGCCGTGTACGTCTGCACCTCACGGTCGACGTCGGCCGCCGTCCAGCCCAGGACGGGCGCGACGACGTCGGCCACCTCGCGGGCGCAGTCGACGCCGCGGTGGGAGTACTCGATCGCGATGCGGGTGCGACGGGCCAGGATGTCTTCCAGATGCAGGGCACCCTCGGCGACCACGGCGTAGGCCACCTCCACCCGCAGATAACCCGGGGCGGCGGCGATCGGGGCGAGTAGATCGCGGCGGTCGGCGGCCAGCGCCAGCACTTCGTTCAGCAGCGACCCGTAACGGTCCAGCAGATGACGCACCCGGTATGGGTGCAGCCCCTCCAGCGCGCCGACGTGCTCGGTCTGATTGATCAGCGCGAAGTAGCCGTCGGCGCCCAATAGGGGCACCTTCTCGGTGATCGACGGTGCAACCCTGGCCGGAATATATTGCGCCGCAGCGTCAATCGCGTCGGCGCCCATCACCCGGTAGGTGGTGTACTTGCCGCCGGCGATCGCCACGAGGCCCGGCGCGGGCACCGCGACCGCATGCTCTCTCGACAGCTTGGATGTCTCCTCGCTCTCCCCCGCGAGTAGCGGGCGCAACCCCGCGTACACACCGTCGATGTCGTTGTGGCTCAACGGAGTAGCAAGCACGGTGTTGACGGTGCCGAGGATGTAGTCGATGTCGGCCTTGGTGGCGGCGGGGTGTGCTAGGTCGAGATTCCAATCGGTGTCGGTGGTTCCGATGATCCAGTGGTTTCCCCACGGGATCACGAACATCACCGACTTCTCGGTGCGCAGGATGATCGCCACGTCGCTGACGATGCGGTCGCGGGGCACGACGATGTGCACGCCCTTGGATGCGCGCACCCGAAAACGCCCGCGCTGCTTGGACAATGCCTGGATCTCGTCGGTCCACACGCCGGTCGCGTTGACGACGACATGGGCGCGCACCTCGGTGATCGCGCCGTCCTCGGAGTCGCGTACCCGAACGCCGGTGACCCGGTCGCCTTCCCGCAGCAACGACACCGTCGTCGACGACGCCCGCCACACCTTGACGGTCGTGCGGACCGCCGCGCACTACGGCGCCGTGGTGCGGTCGTCGACACAGGTGGTGTCGTTGCTGCGGGAAGGCGACCGGGTCACCGGCGTTCGGGTACGCGACTCCGAGGACGGCGCGATCACCGAGG
>NZ_LZLV01000051.1 GCF_001673405.1 Mycobacterium sp. 1245111.1
GGCGGTCCTATCCGATGCGGCGGGGCGCATGCGAGTTCATGTGCCTTGGGTGCGGTCGAATTCGCGTCGGGCGGTGGGGGAGGGTGGCCTTGAAGGGCTGTACGGGCGCCGGCCCGGACTCGGGCCAGGATTTTTGGCCGTCCCAGCCACTGAAGGTGTCATCGTCGACCAGACCGGACAGGGTGTTGAACAGTGATGGCGGAAAGTCGGCGAACGACACCAAGTCTGTCGGGGTGAGCAGGGCGATCGCCGTGAAATCGACGGGTGCGTTGATGAACAGGTCAGCGAGGTTGGCCAGGGAAGTCAGTGGAGTGATCTGGGCCGGTGCCGCCAGCGCGGACAACGCTTGCGGCGCAACCGATATCGCGCCTTGAGTATTGCCGGCGGCGCTGCTGCTGGTCGCAGCGGCTTGGTGGGCCGCGGCGTCGGGGTCGGTGGTGGGCTGCGGAGAACCAAATGGTGTCAGCACGGCCGCGGCCGCCGATGAGGCGGCGTAGGTGTACATGGCCAGGGCGTCTTGGGCCCACATCTGGGCGTAGAGCGCTTCGGTGGCTGCGATCGCGGGCGTGTTCTGTCCCAGCAGGTTGGTCGCCACCAACACCGCCAGTAGGCTGCGGTTGGCGGCGATCTCCGGCGGGGGCACCGTCGACGCGAACGCCGCCTCGAAAGCGTTCACCGCCATGCCGGCTTGGGCGGCGGTGTGTGCGGCATGGGTGGCTGTGGCGCCCAGCCATTGAATGTAGCTCTCGGCGGCAGCGGACATGGCCGCGGCCGACGGCCCCGCCCAGGCCTGACCGAGGTCTGACACCACAGATTGATAGCCGGAGGCCGCGGTGTACAGCTCGTCGGCCATGGTGTCCCATGCCTGCATCGCGGCCAGCATCGGCCCCGCTCCCGGCCCGGTATACATCCGGGCGGAGTTGATCTCCGGGGGATAGCTCCCGAAATCTAGTGGCACGCGTTCCTCTTCCAGATGACCGGCGTAGTGACTCGACGGGCGGTCAGCGTGTCAGCGACCCAGCAGACGGTTCTTCTGCTCGGCGTATTCGTCATCGGTGATGAGGCCCTCGTCGCGCAGCTTGGCGAACTCGCGCAGCTCAGTTGCCACCCCGGTCACGACCGCGCGCAGCGTTTCTGGCGGCATCGCCTCCATCTCGTGGGCGGGCGCGCGATCGGCGCCAATCGCCTGCAGTGCGGTGCGAGTCGCCGCGCGTGCCCCGCGCGCCGCTTGTCCGGCGCCGGCAGCCACGGCGCCGGACATCACCCGCCCGGCCATTCCCGCCAGCGCCATCTCGCTGAGCGTGCTGCTCGAATCGGCGTCGGCTGCTGCGGGGACTTCGGCGGCACTGGCGGTACCGGGCAGTGTGAACGCGATCGGGCGCACCGCCGGTGTGGCCACGGCCCAGGTCGGCGGTACAGATAAGGCGCCGACGGTGTTGGCCTCGCCGACACCGGCCTCGACGCTGGGCTCAAACAGCGTGCCCTCCGGCAAGTTCAGCAGCGGCGCCGGAAACGGCTTGATCGGCGCCGGAGCGGTGCTTGGATAAGGTTCCTCGCCTTCCCAGCCGCTGATGATGTCGTCGGTGTGAATGCCGGTGCCGGCGCCGACGATGCTCACCGGAAAGCCCGTCACCCCCAGCACATTGGCCGGTACACCTATCAGGAAGGTCGCGGCGCTGGAGGGAACGTTCAAAAATATGGTCAGAAAGTCGGCCAGGGTGTTCAGCGCATCTGCGGGGTCGGTTGCGGCCGGAGCCGCCGCGGCCGCACTCGCCAGCGCGCCGGGGACCGCGGACAAGGCGCGCTGAACTGTGCCTTGCGCCATGCCGGTCGCTGGACCGGTGGCTGTGCTGATCGCCCCGCCGGGGTTGGTGGTCTGCGGGGCCGGGCTGAACGGTGTCAGCGCCGTCGCCGCGGCTGACGAAGCCGCGTAGCCGTACATCGCAGCCAGGTCCTGGGCCCACATCTGCCCGTATTGGGCTTCCGTTGCCGCGATCGCCGCGGCGTTTCGTCCAAACACATTGGTCGCCAACAGGGTCGTCAGCTGGGCGCGGTTGGCCGCCACCATCGCCGGTGGAACCGTCGCCGAAAACGCGGTCTGGTAGGCAGCTGCCGCGGACTTGGCCCGAGCGGACGTCTCTTCCGCCTGAGCTGCCGTGGCCTGCAACCACGCTACATACGGCGCCGCCGCCGCGCTCATCGACACCGACGCCGGCCCCAGCCAGGGACCGGAAGTCAATTCCGTGACCGCCGCCTGATAGGAGTTCGCCACCGCAGTCAGCTCGCCGGCAAGGCCATCCCACGCCGCGGCCGCGGCCAGCAACGGCGCCGACCCGGCTCCGGAATACATATTGGCCGAATTGATCTCCGGCGGAAGGCTCCCGAAATACATCGGCCCTACCCCCTCAACTCGGCGCGGTAGCGAACCCGATCGCGCCGCGTGTGTATCTGGGTGATGGCGCTCAACACCACGCATGCCAGCGCCGCGGTCGCGATCATTTGCGAACCGCTGACGATCAAACTGATGCATCCACCAATGACCGCGCCCGACACGAAGCTCAGCCACAGCATGAAATAGCCGAACCAGTCCTGGAGTTGCCCCCCGCTGATATGGCGTTCGATTCCCTGACCGAGTTTGACCAAGGTGCCGGTCACATAGCTCAACGGAATGGACACCTCACCACCTTTGACGAAGGAGGTGTTCAGGGCGCCTACGCCCAGCGCGACGAAGATGACCGGAACGAAAGACACATCGGGGGTATTCCACCCGTCGACGGTGATGTCGACCGCGGCAGCGACGACCAAAAAGAGGGCGGTGAGCACGGTGGGCCCGTGCGGCGTGTCGACCTCCCACAGATGACGCCGGCACAACGACGCGATGACTACCCCGCCGACAAACGCCAGAATGATGAGTCCGGCCGTCACTGATAGCCACGTGTCACCGCGAAAGTATCCGAGAACGGCGCGCTCGCTGTTGCCGGTCATGAACGTCACGAAATATCCCGCGGAGTGGGTGAACGCCGCAGCGCCCACCAAACCGGCCACCGCCGCCAAGATCCACGACAAACGCGCAGTGCGACAGCACATCTCACGCATCGTGGGGGTGTGCGGCGCTGTGTCGGTGTGGTGTCGTGATGGTGGGGAGCCGTCGTCGGTGTCGAGCCTGGTCGGCCGCGACACTTCACCGGCGGAGCAGGGTGCTGCCCCCGGCGGCGCCAATGTGCTCAGTGCGTCATCGTGCATGAAACAGACACCCTCCTGTCGAATGTGCGGCGTCAGCACCGCGACCGTGTCGGCCATGTCCTTGCGCGACCCATCGAGGGTCTTACCGTGCAGGCATGAAAATCGTTGATGGTTATTTCGGTCTATCCGGCGACTGTCGCGGTTTGCTCGCCGGGTATTCGCGCGCTGCATCACAGTGGGCGCAGCCGTCCGCGTCATCAGCACCGGTCGACTCGGACACGTCGAGCTGCAGCGTGCTGTGCGTTACGCCGTGTTGGTGCGCTAACACCTCCGCCAGCTCGCGTTTGGTGGCGTGGAAGTCCGCGCCGGTGGCCAGGATGACGTGCGCCGACATCGCCGGCGCACCGGAGGTGATCTCCCAGATGTGCAGGTCGTGCACCGCCTGCACGGCGGGATGATCCGCCATGGCCTGACCGATCACAGCGGGGTCCAGGTGCTGGGGCGCGGCCTCGAGGAAGACTAAACTCGCTGCACGCACCAGGCCCACGCCGGCGCGCAACATCAACGCGACCACCACCAGCGTCGCGATCGCATCAGCTCGCACATAGCCGGTGAAGACCACCACGAATCCCGCCACCGCGGTGGCGATGAATGCGAACAGGTCGGTCAAGATGTGCTGAAACGCGCCCTCGACATTCAAGCTGGTGCGATTCGCGCGGCTGATCATCGACGTCGCCACCACATTAATGACCACACCCACCAATGCCGTTGCCAGAACCAGCTTTCCGGCCACCGGCGGTGGGTCACCCAACCGCCGAACCGCCTCATATCCCAACCAGCCCGCCAGCACCAGCAACGTCACCCCGTTGGCCTGGGCCGACAACACTTCGACCCGCTTCCAGCCGTAGGTCATCCGTCCCGCCGCAGGTCGCGCGGCAAGCCGAATCGCCCACAGCGCCAGCGCAATCGACGCCGCATCGGTAAGCATGTGCGCCGCGTCGGACAGCAGCGCCAGCGAGCCGGCCAGCACCCCGACCACTACTTCGCCGCACATGAACGCGGTAATCACCGCGAACGCGGCTCCCAGCCATCGGCGATCTGCATCCGGAGAACTAGGACTGTGCGCATGGTTGTGACCGCCGCTCATCGCGTCTCGCTTTCCGTGTCCTCGACGTTTGCTTCCCATCGCGTAATATATGCGCATATTGCGATATGTGCAATTGGCTGACGTGAAACGCAGTGCGAACAGGCGAAGGTCAGCCGAGTGGGGTGCGGCGGCAGCCCGCCACCCGCAGGTCAGGATGGCGTCAGTTTCTCGGTGGGTTCAGCAACCGCAGCCCTGGCCGCGCCAGGCGCGGACGCCTTGCCAAATTTCGATCCCAGCTATACCGAGTCCGATGGCCGGGTCAAGCCACCATCCGCCGGGCCATTGCGCTGTTGCGAGCAGTCCGATGAACACGGTCAGGGCCTGGCCTGCGCACAAATAGCTTTGGGTGCCTTTGCTCGCGGTCGCGGCCGAGCGCAGTCGATCTCCGAGTTCTCGCTGCGCCCATCCCAGGACCGGCATCTGCAGCAGGGCGAACGCGGTGATCGCCAGAGCGCTCGGCGTGGGGTTGGGCTCGTGCTGCGTTACGAGGTGGTGGATGGACTCGGCGCCCAGGTAGGGTGCGGTCAGCCAAAACGAGACCGCGATCCCGCGTTGCGCCCGCCGCTCGGCGGTGTCAGACACGGAGCGCGATCCGCCAAAGCGCCACACGACGACCAGGCTGCCCACCGCCTCGGGTGCCCCGCCCAGCGCCCAGGCCACCAATGCGATCGACCCGACGGCCGCACCTTGCCACAGACCCACCGCACCCTCGGCGACAACCAGGGCAAAGCTGATCCAGGCCAATCGGCGCGCCCACCGCGCACCCCAGTGCCAGGCGGGGCCCTGCAGGCGCGCCGCGCGCTCTGCGGCGAGAGTTGCAGTTTGGCCGTAATCGGGTGGAGGTGTCGGCGTGCGGCTCGCTGGCGGAATTGGCGGTCATGCGACACCTTGTGCCCCGGCAGCGGTGCCGGACCACGCCCCGTCCGCCATCCGATGCGACGCGTCGCATTCGGCAAAGTCCGACGCCCGGCCGCGTGAACCAGCGGCCGCCCCTGGGTGAGTGGGTCGGTCTCGGTCAGGTAACGGAGGTAGTGCCGCAGCGGCACAGCCGTGAAAAGTGGTTGCAGCAAAACCCGGCATTGAATGCTCCTCGACGCGCTGACGGTGACAGTCCAGACGGCGCGCTTGAGCTGGCGGAGACCCGCTAGCGACCACGCGGGACAAGCGCTGCGGTCGCATCGTTGCGTCTTAGGCCATGCCCAGGGAGGCGGGCAGGATTACCGCGCAGCAGCGACTGTCCGTCGCATCCCGGTTGCCGATTCGATGGGTGACACCGACTGGCGCGCGACCGCGCTCAGCGGCGTAAGAGGCACAGCCGAGTCAGTAAAGCTCGACCCCAAATCAGCAGAGCATGCGCGCGGGGCGGGGCCCGCCCGGCACTGACACCTGCGCCGAATACTCCGATGGTGCACACCGTCGCCGCCATCGTGAACGCGACTGCGAACAGGCCAACCACGGACTGGGGCGACACGGCCGCGGAAAGCAATCTCGGGCAATGTGAGCCGCCCGCAGGACGGGGATGGTAGGCAGCCGCGGCGCGGAGCGTCGGGGCCGCATCCCCGCTGATCGACAGCGCGCCGATGTCACCGCCGGCGGAACGCCACGCGACATCGCGCTCGGCGACGCCGCCGGCGAGCAGGCAGAGCCCTACCGCGATCGCCAACACCGATCGCTGTAGCCGCGGGGCAAAAACGCTTCCAAGCACAGTATGCCGAGGCTAGCACCGCGACAGACCGCATCGGTGGACCGTGCCGGCAACGTCGCGCCGGGCATAGTGCCAGTCGGGCGTAGCCATTGGTGCAGATCGGCGAAGCTCGTCTAATTCGAGCGCGCAAATCTCATCGTATGATCGTCAGGTGGCGATGTCATCGGCAGCAGCCGATCGGATAGTGCTAGCTCCAGCCGTGGCGTTATTCGGGTCGCTGGCTGATCCGACGCGGCTGGCGATTCTGCAGGAGCTCGCGGTACGGCCAGCGCGGGTAGTGGACCTTCGAGTGCTCCTTGGTCTCGCCCAGTCCACGGTCTCGCAGCACTTGGGCTGCCTGCGAGATTGCGGCCTGGTGGTCGCCCAGGCAGTCGGCCGGTCCTCGATCTACTCGCTGGCCCAGCCCGAGTTGCGCGATCTGCTCGAAGCTGCTGAAGCAGTCCTCGCCAGCACCGGCAACGCAGTTGCGTTGTGTCCCACCTACGGCGCACCCCAGGAGGAAACGTGAAAGAGCCGTCGACGTCGCTGCCTGCAAGCATCGACACAGAGCATGAATGTGACTGCTGTCGCTCTGAAGCCCCGCCACCACCGGAGCGCGATGCGGGATGGCGCACAGCGGCCAGGCAAGCCCGGTTGCTGGCGTGGGTGTCGCTGTTGTGGATGGTCGCCGAAGGGGTGGTCGGACTGTGGCAGGGTTTGGCCGTCGGGTCGATCGCCCTGATCGGCTGGGCGCTAGGCAGCGCGGTTGAAGGCCTTGCCAGCGTCATCGTGGTGTGGCGCTTTTCCGGAGCCAGAACCTTGTCAGACACCGCGGAACGTCGCGCTCAACAGGCGGTGGCGGTCAGCTTCTGGCTACTCGCGCCCTACGTTGCGGTGGAGTCGTTTCGTCTTCTTCTGTCCCAACACCGCCCTGACACCACACCGCTGGGCATGGCGGTGGCGGCACTGAGTTTGCTGGTGATGCCCGTGCTCGGTTACGTCAAGCAGCACCTGGGGGCACATCTGGGCTCCGGCGCGACCGCCGGCGAAGGCATCCAAAACTATCTCTGCGCAGCGCAAGCGGGTGCGGTGCTAACGAGCCTAACCGTCACGGCCGTCTGGTCCGGCGGGTGGTGGGTCGATGCAATGATCGGTCTCATTATTGCGGCATGGTCGATATGGGAAGGCATCCAGGCTTGGCGCGGCGAAGACTGCTGCTGACCGCGGCGCTATGAGCGGCGTGCCGCCGTACGTATCTGACCTCACTTCGCGGCTTTGTGTCGCGGACCGCGGATTTCTGGTCGAGCGCTAGGAAGCAGATCGCGCTCGTCGCAGACACAGTTGCGCGACACATAGAAGTATTGCAATATGGCTATAGGAGAGCGTTACGACCAGCCGCTCCTCGGGGTGTGGCCGGACATTGAGCGCTTCCGGTCCACCCCGCGGGGATCCCTAGAGGACACAAACGCATGCAGCAGTTCATTGTTAGCTTCGGCCTTTTGGCCATCTTTGTGCTGATGGTGGTCGAAGCGGCCGGCATCCCGATCGCTTCGGAGGCCACCATGCTGCTCGGTGGCGCACTCGCTGGCGGCGCCATGGCCGGCGTGCACATGGACCTCGCGCTCGTGATCCTGGTCGGCACCGCCGGCAACGTCGTCGGCAGTTATCTGGCCTGGGCAGCGGGCCACTACGGCGGGCAGGCTGCGTTGCGCCGCTGGGGCGGCGGGCGGCGCACCGATACCCACCTTGATCGAGCGATTCGCTGGTTTGACCGTCATGGAGCATCGTCGGTGTTCTTTGGACGGCTGGTACCGGTCGTGCGCACCTTCATCTCGTTGCCGGCCGGGCTCGCTAATATGCCGCCGCTGCGTTTCGGTGTCTACACCTTTCTGGGATGTCTGCCCTGGACTGCGGCGCTGGCGGGCATCGGTTACGGCATCGGTGGAAACTGGCGCGCCGCAGCACATGCTCTGCATTCGCCCCCGGTCATCGCGGTCGGTGCGACCGCCGTTGCGATTACAGCTGCTGCACTCGTCCTCGGCCGTCGACGCAGCCGCCGCCGTCTCGACCAGCGACAATCGCGGCCCCGTGCCACGTCCCACCGATCACAGCAGGCACAGCCGGAGCAATCATTGCTCTTGCCCAGGACGGAACGCGAACGGGCAACCGCCTGTGGTGCGACTAGACGATGACACGCAGGCGAGCATTTGCAACTGTTGACGGCACGCGGTCGCCTCGCCGAATTGCTGTCAAGCAACCACCACCCCTCCGGCGAGCCGACGGATCGCCAATCCGGGTGGTGTTGTTCGGTGAAGAACCTGGGTTGGCCAGTTTGGTCAAAATGTCGCTGCACTACGAGGGCTGGATTGTCGATTTGGTGCGCACTTGCGACGACGCCGTCGCGACCCTTGACCACCTTGCCGCCGACGTGCTTGTCGTCGATATGCCGGTCTCCGACTTCGACGTCTCCCACGTCCTGCGGCGAGTCCGTACGACTGACGTCTACACCCCGTCGTTGTTTCTCATCGCACAGGTATTGGTCGAAAAGCGGCGAGTGGCTACGACGATGGGCGCCGACGACTACCTCGGCAAACCCTTTAGCCTCGAACAGCTTGCCGCGCGACTGCGCGCGTTGCTGCGCCGCTCATGGCAGCTGCCCCCCGACAACGAGATCATTACCATCGGCGACCTCGTTATCGACGGCGTGAGCCGCGAAGTCACCTGCTGCGGAACCACGTTGCCGCTGTCGAGCACCGAATTCGAACTGCTGCGCTTCCTCGCGCGCAACCCGGCCCGAGCAATTACCCGCGATGAAATTCTGGACCGAGTCTGGAACTACAACGCTACCGTCCGCGGCAGCAACGTCGACATCTACATCTCCTACCTCAGAAAGAAGATCAAAGAGCAGCCCGTCATCCACACCGTCCGCGGCGTCGGATTCATGCTGACCCCCCACCCCTAGGTGACGCGGCCTCAGTTTGACGACGTCATATCGGTGCACCGAACATCATCGAGCGTTTTCGGCGCCCGTCCTACGACCAATTTAGGAGGCAAGCAACGGTTTCTTCATCCTCGCACTACTGCGGCCGAACGGTTCGTCCGACAACATTTTCAAGCCCTGGCTGAGGTGGACGGCGCGACCAGCGACGGCAAACCCTTCATGCTGATTTGTGCACTCACAACGCCGCCGCTCGCCGATGCTTTGGGCTACCTTCACCCACCTCGCCGGCGATCAGGCCATGGCTTGGGTGGGGGCTCGGAACCCAGCGACGAGATCAACCCATCCGCCATCGCCGCATGACCGTCGTCGTGATCGACTTTGCCGGCGCAAAGCAAGCCCTGGATCGACGAAATCGTCCACGCCGCGGACGTCATAGACACCTTGGGCTGCGGCGACGCCCGCCCATCATTCTGGAAAAACGCGACGGAAGCTGGGATCTGCCCGACCACGCTGGCCGCGGCATCGATATGGTGCGGCCCATCGGCGACACCATCGCAGGACGCCTCCGCGACGTTCTGACACAATTCGACGTCTCCGTCAGGGGTGAGCCCGCACGACAGGATTAGCGATGACTGTTCACGTAGCACCCACGGTGCTGTTCGTCTGCGTCAGCAATGCCGGCAAATCGGTGATGGCACAGGGCATCATGCGCCACGCCGCCCAGGGGCGCATTCACGCACTGTCGGCTGGAACCCACGCCGCGACCGCGGTCAACACCATTTCTGCGCAGGAAGTCGGCATCGACATCAGCGACCATCGACCCACCCAGCTCGACGACGCCGTGATTGATGCCGCCGATCTGATCGTTGTCGTTGGAACCCAAGCCCAACTCCCGGCGACCAGCACGCCGAACGAGATCTGGGACACCGACGAACCATCCCGGCGCGGCATCGGCGGCATCGAACGCATGCGCCTTATCCGCGACGACATCGCCACTCGCGTCCACGATCTCGCCGCCCGGCTCACCTATCACCACAGCTAGCGCGGCCCTGCGGTGGCGCGCACTCGCAGACTATGGTCCCCGGTCGTGGGCGCCTCGCTGCGTCAGATGCCATCACCATCGACGAATACCTGATTAGCCCGGGCCGCGCTGAGGGTGACCACGTCTCGGCAGCACGCGTTCGTGGTTGCCGCGGGCATGCTGCGGTCGTGACCTGATCCGCCGGGCGCCCGGTGCTCATCGCGATCGCCGATCGTTGCGCCTCCAGCTGCCACCGATGCGTGGGACACGTGATATCCCTGCTCTTCAATCGCCTCGATCAGCCGCCGAGCGGTCGCGCGGTCGTCGTGAAAGATCCTGACCGACTGCGTGCCTACGTCGACGTCGGCGAGGCCAACACCCTCGATGGGGGCGATCACACGCACGATGGCAGCCGCACACGTCCGGGACGCCATCCCAGGCAGGACCAACGTCGTTGCCGCAGTGCGCGACCGCGTGTTGCGCGCCGCATCGAGCGCAGGACCGAATCTGGTGGCGTCAGCCAGCTCGCCGGCGGTCAGCCACCTGTGACCGTGCACGGCGGCAGCCAATGGGCACGTGCCGAGGAGGCGGTGCGGCGTGTCGCTGCTCGCCCGTTCCAGCGAACGCTGGACAGCGCGGATTCGCTCGACGACATCGACCCGATACGCGCCGAGGGTCAGCGTCTGTGCCACATCGTCGAGCTGCTCGCGCGCGAACAGCACGTGATTTACGGTAACGCGGTCATCGGTCTGACCCAGGCTCACGTAGGTATCTCCTTTGGGCTGGCGGGATGATGACGTGACGCGCGCCAGGGATCAAGTGATGGGGGCGGCGCCGGCCGCGCCCGCTGCCGCAGGCCCGCAGCCGGCAACGGCTCACCGGCGAAGCTTTGTCCGGCGCCCTCACCGGTGTTGTTTGAGCACGGCTGTTCGTCGCTCGAATTCTTCGTCGTCGATCTCGCCTCGTGCGTATCGCTCCGCGAGTAGCCCCTCGTCGTGGGGTGCGCGTACCGCAGGGGTGCTTGGACCCATCACCGACGCCAGATGCCGCACGCCGATTACCACGGCGGCGATCACCACCGCCCACAACAGAAAGGTTTCAGCTACCCAGACCCAGTGAGCCCAGCCGGCGCCACCGCACACGTGCCCCATCATCATTGCGACTCCTCTGCAAATCCCTTGCGTGTTCTGGGCTGTCGCCGGTCAGGGCCGGGGCGCGGGCATACCTGGCATCGAAGTCGGCCCCGGCATCGGCGACATGGAGGGCATCGGCGCCATCGTGGGCATCGGCGCTTTGTTCATCGGCATCTTCGGGTCGTCCATCATCTTTTTCATGTCAGCCTCCATGGACTTGCAACAGTCCTGATGCGGGGAATGAGCCAAGTCTGGACGGCTGAACAGGAGATAGGCGCCGGCGGCGATGACGAACAATCCGACGGCAATGCCGGTCACGGCGAGCGCTCGGTACAGCCAGCTTGACGGTGCGGGGTGCGTGCTGCTGGCGGGTGTCGGATCAGTCATTGGATTCCTCCCTGTGCGGACCGGCCCTTCCGATCTACTGTTCTACTAAGTAGATCAGTAGATCGGCGTTAACGCAACTGCAAGACCTGTCAGGAACGTTCCGCAGCGCTGTTGTCGCGGCGTGGCACGGCGGCACTGCGCGGTGATACGTCGCTGCCGCAACCCGGATCTCGGCGGTGTTAGGTCCTGCATAGCAGCGCGCCCGATGCGGCCAGGGTCAGAGTGAGGAACGGTCCCGCGGCCAGGACCACGACCGCACCCGCGAGTGCCAGGCGGGCGCGGGCGATCACCGAGCCGGTGGGCGGCATGGCGAGTCGTTCGGCCCGCTCCCGTACAGCCAGGTCGGCGACCGCGAGTGCCCCGATCGGGGATGGGCCGCACAACGCCGTCAAACCAGACAGCAGCGTCGCCGCGCCATATCGACGCGCGGAGTCATCGTCGGCGCACATCTCCAGTAGCCGCGACACCTGGGTGAGGCCCTCGCGTATCAGGGTGAGCATGGGAAAGACCGCGGCGAGGCCCCGCAACGCCGTAACAATCAGCGCGTGGTGCCCGGCCAGGTGGGCTCGTTCGTGGGCGAGGACGGCCGCGAGTTCGTCGTCGTCGAGTGCAGCCGCTGCGGCGCTGGTCACCACGATTGTCGAGGGCGGGCCTGACACGCAGTACGCGGCGCGTTGGCTGGCTTCAACGATCACCACGTCTGGGTCATTGGTGCGCTGCCCGACCAGACGCACAGCCTCAGCGTGCTCGTGGGCGCGGGCCCGCAGGCGTGCGACGGTGCGGGCCGATCGTGCGATGGCGAGCACCGACCCGATCGCTGCTGCCACCACCACCGCGCCCAGCGTGACGTGCGATGAGAGCCCCACGCTGTCACCAAGTGCAACGATCGCCCCGCGCAGTTGGGCTAGGCACGACATCGCCAGGGCGCGAGGGTAGTTCCACCGACCGGCCACCTCCAGGACAACGGCTGCTGTGACGACCAACCAGATCGCAATGACCGTCCCGATCGCGGTCAGCCAGGCCGCGACACCGAAACGGGGAGCATGACCGGGGCGAGTCAGCACCTGCAGGAGCGGGGGTGCTGCGACGAGCACCGCCATGCTGTAGAGAAACAAACACGCGGCCTCGCTCACGACTTTTCCGATCGTCTCGCCAGTCCCCGCAGCACGTCACGCAAACGCCGGGATTCCGCCGGACCCATCTGCTCCACGAAGTGGTGCAGCACCAATTCAGGACGGCCACCACCGTCGAGCGCCTCCCGCATCAGACGCGCGCTGTGTTCCTCGCGCGACAACGTCGGCCAGTATCGGTAGGCCTTGCCGGCGCGTTCGCGGGCCAGCCAGCCCTTCGTGTGCAGGTTGTCCATCGTGGACATGACGGTGGTGTAGGCGATGGTGCGCTCGGCGGCCAAGCCGTCGAACACCTCGCGCACTGTCGTCGCCGAGGATGGCTCGCGGCTCCAAATGCGGTCCATGACAACCGCCTCCAGCTCACCGAATCCTCGAATCCGCACTGGACCTCCAACCTGCGAGCCAGCGTCGCCGAACCGGGATGCGGGGACCTGACACGAATTACTACATGCGTACGTACATAGTAGTTCAAGGTCCGGGTCCCTCGAGCGGGATGGCGACGCAATCAGGTCAGCGCGCGGCCGCAGAGAGGTGCGCGGTGTTCCATCACCGGATCAACATGATCCGGGGATTGATCGATGGCTTCCACCACTTGGCATATACGGGTGGGGGGTATACGATGCCTGTATGGCTGCTCGACGCTCAGGTGCGGTTCTCCCCGGTCAGACGACCGGGGCGTGGACGCGCGTGGGCGGCGCCCAAGGGCGTGTCGGTCAGCTCACCGGGGTAATCATCGCCTCGTGTGGGCCTGTGGGGGGTCGGTGTCGCACATGTTTGATGTAGCGCGCATGACACCTCGATCTCGGCGTGTGCTGGCCGCGCTTGCGGTGGTGTGGCTGGCGGGCTGGACGCTTCTCGTGGGCGCTCATGATGTCGGCGCACACGCGGAGTCGGTGGCCGCTCGTCAGGCGCACGCGGTGCTGGATTCAGCGCACAGCGGGTTCACGGTCACTGCGGGTCACCCGCATCTGGGTAGTGGGTCGCCGATACCGCATCCGGAGCAGTTGATGACCGCGGTCGTGCCGCGCTCGGCCACAGCATCGGACGCGTTGACACTGGTGAGTGTCATCGCCGGCGCCGCGGTGGCGGGGTGGTTGATCCTGCGCGGAGTCCCGGCCGGGCGGGGTCCGCCGGCGGGGCGTCTGGCTGTTCTTGCCGGTCAAGATCGTCTGATTCGGTTCTGCTTGTCTCGTCGCTGACTGGTCAGCGTCAAGTCGTGAGGCGTACGCCCGCGGCTGGTGGCCGCTGACCCTTGTCACATGCCGCGCTGTGGTGCGCGGTTTCGCGAGAAAGCGACGATCCCTGATGACTGACCTCTTATCGTTCGACAACACCTGCGTGAAGCCACTGTCTGCGTTGAAGGTGGTGCAACCACGCGACTGCGGCCGGCCCGCCCCGGAGACCTATGTGCGCCCGGGCGCAATGGTGGGCCAAACCCCCGTATTGCGGATCGGGGCGCCGCTGGCGCCGGCCGGGCGGGGTTTTTGGGCCAAGCTGGAAGGCTTCAATCCGGGCGGCAGCATGAAAGACCGCCCCGCGATGCACATGATCGAGGCGGCCCGCGCGCGCGGCGAACTGGCGCCCGGGGCCCGCATCGTGGAGTCCACCAGCGGCAGTCTGGGTCTGGGGCTGGCACTGGCCGGGCAGGCCTACGGTCATCCGGTCACGGTGGTGACCGACCCCGGCATGGAGCCGATCGTGCGAAACATGTTGGCCGCCTACGGCGCGCAGGTGGAGCTGGTCGACGCGCCGCACCCGGTGGGCGGCTGGCAACAGGCCCGCAAAGACCGCGTCGCACAATTGCTGGCCGCGCACCCCGGGGCGTGGTGCCCCGATCAATACAGCAACCCCGACAACATCGACGGCTACCGGTCGTTGGCGCTGGAACTTGTGGACCAGATCGGCCGGGTCGACGTGCTGGTGTGCTCGGTGGGCACGGGCGGGCATTCGGCCGGGGTGGCGCGGGTGTTGCGCCAATTCAACCCGCAGATGACGCTGATCGGGGTCGACACCGTCGGCTCCACCATCTTCGGACAGCCGGTGGCGTCGCGGTTGATGCGCGGACTGGGCTCGAGCATTTATCCCCGCAACATCGACTACGAGGCCTTCGACGAAGTGCACTGGGTGGCACCCCGCGAGGCGGTGTGGGCGGCGCGCGCCCTGGCGGCCAACCAGTTCACCAGCGGCGGCTGGAGCGTGGGCGCGGTCGCGTTGGTCGCGGGCTGGGCGGCGCGCACCTACCCCGGTGCCGCCCGGATCGCGGCGGTGTTTCCTGACGGGCCGCAACGCTATTTCGACACCATCTACAACGACGACTACTGCCGCGAGCACGAGCTGCTGGATTGGCAGCCCGTCGACGAACCGGCGGTCATCACCGACCCCAGCCAGCAGGTAGTGACCTCCTGGACCAGAACGACCTCCGTCACCAACCCCGCCTTGGACGTGGCCGCATGAGGGACTTCCTGACACGGTGGCGAAGCTTCGATCGCGCCGCACACGTATTGATGCTCAACCAGTTCGGTATCAACCTGGGTTTCTACCTGCTGATGCCGTATCTAGCCGGGTACCTCGCGGGTCCGCTCGGGCTGGCCGCCTGGGCGATCGGTCTGGTCCTGGGAGTACGTAACTTCTCCCAGCAGGGCATGTTCATTGTCGGCGGAACCCTGGCCGACCGGATCGGCTACAAGCCGCTGATCGTGGCCGGCTGCGTGCTGCGCACCGGCGCGTTCGCGATGCTCGTCGTGGCCCACTCCCTGCCGGCCATTGTGATCGCCGCCGCGGCCACCGGGTTCGCCGGCGCATTGTTCAACCCGGCGGTGCGGGCCTATCTGGCCGCCGAGGCCGGTGAGCGTCGTGTCGAGGCGTTCGCCATGTTCAACATCTTCTACCAAGCCGGGATCCTGCTGGGCCCACTGATCGGAATGATGCTGATGGCCATCGACTTTCGGGTCACCGCCGCCGCCGCGGCGGCAGTGTTCGCCGTCCTGACCGCCGCGCAGCTCGCGGCGCTGCCCCAGCGCGAACGCGAGCCGGAACCAGACACAACCTCGGTTGTCCAGGACTGGCGGATCGTCCTGGGTAACCGGTCGTTCGTGTTGTTCGCAGCCGCGATGATCGGCACGTATGTGTTGACCTTCCAGGTGTATCTGGCGTTGCCGCTACAAGCCTCGGTGCTGGCCCCGGGCGCTCAAACCCGTTTGGTGGCAACCATGTTCGCCGTCTCAGGTCTGATCGCGGTCGCCGGACAGTTACGCATCACCGGCTGGTTCGCCAACCGCTGGGGACCCCGGCGCAGTCTGACCGCCGGGGTGGCCATGGTGGCGGCCTCGTTTCTGCCGCTGGCCGCCGTCCCCGACGGCCAGCGCGTCGGGACCCCGGTCGCGGTGGCCGCCCTGCTGATCTCGGCCGCTCTGCTCGCGATCGGCTCGGCGGCGGTATTCCCCTTCGAGATGGACACCGTCATCGCCCTGGCCGACAACCGGCGGGTGGGCACTCACTACGGGTTCTATAACACCATCGTCGGTGCGGGAATCCTGATCGGCAATCTCGCCACCGGAACCGCCTTCGGTGCGGCACAACGAGTCGGTGCCGGCGCGCTGGTATGGGGCGGGCTGACGCTGATCGGCGCCGGCGCCACATTCGCGCTGTGGCGCCTCAATCGCGCCCACCAGCCCCGCGGCGCGCACATCGAGCCCGCCGCCGGCGGACCGGTGCTGTCGTCGCCGCCCGCCGGGATCAGGCGGCCGGCGGGGCGGGTCCCCGCAGCGGCCTGCGCACCGGTCGCGAGTCTGCTGGCAACGCGGCCGCACCCCGGGCGCGCCGTTGCGCGGCTCCCGCGGGGTCCGGTCCGCCGACGCGAATGCGAACGTTCCCTCGCCGCGGGACCCGGCAACGGCTCCCGCGAACGACCCGCCCGGCACACCGCGGTGCTGTGACGACATGACCGACCCACAGACCGGTATACCGGTAGACGGTACGGGTATTAAGCGCCCGCGCACCGACGCGCCAACGTATCCACTCGGCGTAAGTACTGATAGCCGCCTCAGCTGCGCTGATCACCGTGAAAGGCTCCGACGGTTCGGCGCGGCGCAGCGCGATGACGACGACACCGCCTTCCGCATACCCCCCGCATCTGGGTATTATCCAGGCATCAGAAGGCCTGGCCACGCCGGCAGATCGGCGACCTTGCGGACCGCGTGCGCGACAGCACTGGCGGCGTGTCTGGTGTTGGTCGCTCTGGGCTGCGGGTGGATGCATTTGGCGAGTCTGCCGTTCGGGACGCCGCACGCCTCGGCGGCACCGGCGCAGCCCACCCACGGCGGCATCCACGCCCACGACGCATCCGCGGATCAAGGATTGGCACCCCGATGCTCGAAGTTGCTGGCCACCACCGCAGCAACGGGACAGGCCGTCAACCCGGCCGGCCTCGACCTCGTGGTAGTGCTGGGCGTCGCCGCAGGTGTGTGGGCCCCTCGCGTAGTGCCCGCTGGCCGTGGGCCGCCCACAGCGCCACGCACTGTCCTCGCCGGCCGAGACCTGCTGACTCGGCTCGGTATCTCGCGCCGCTGACCGGCTGACCGCCGGGCTTTCGTCTCACCGTCGTCGCGGCACCACCGCCACCACCGTCGAGCCGCAGTCACCGGCCGCAGCACGGGCACATATTGCGCGCACCGGCGGCCCGCACGGCGGCGCCGCCGCTGCAGCAGACCCGACCCTGCGCGGTGCGCCGCACCCGCATCGGCGCCCGGGTCAGCAAGGACGCAGTGACCGCCGTGACGAACGTGCTGACCCCGCGAGACCACGCTGCGCGCGTACCGGCGTCGGCGACCCCCACCCTTTCACTGTCAGTTAAGCCAAGGTGACACAATGGATTTCGCTGCTTTACCGCCGGAGATCAATTCAGCCAGCATGTACGCCGGCCCCGGCGCTGGACCGATGCTGGCCGCCGCCACGACCTGGGACGGTCTGGCCGAGGACCTGTATTCCACCGCAGCGTCCTACCAATCGGTGATTTCCGGGCTGACCGGCGGCCCGTGGCTGGGTGCGGCGTCGGCGGCGATGGCGGCCGCGGCGACACCGAACGTGCTGTGGATGACGACCGTCGCGGGCCAAGCCGAACAGACCGCCGTCCACGCGCGGATGGCGGTGACCGCCTATGAGACCGCATTCGCGATGACCGTGCCTCCACCGGTGATCGCGGCCAACCGCAGCACCCTGATGGCGCTGATCGCGACCAATGTGTTGGGGCAAAACACCCCGGCGATCGCGGCTATTGAAGCCCTCTACGACGCCATGTGGGCCCAGGACGCCACGGCGATGTACAGCTACGCCGCCAACTCGGCGAGCGCGGCGACATTGCCGACATTCGCTGTGCCGCAACACACCACGAACCCGGCCGGTTTGGCCCATCAGGCCGCCGCCGTCGGCCACGCCGCCGGCGCACCGGCCGCGACGAGCGCGCAGACGGCGCTGGCCGAGCTGACCGCCGCGACACCGCAGACCCTGCAAACCCTGGCGGCGCCCACCTCGACAGCAACGACGTCGGGACTCGACTCGCTCACCACGCTGCAGCCGGTGATGTCGGCGACCAGTTCGCTGGGCTGGATCACCAGTGCGGGCCTGTCCAACGCCAACCAGCTCAAGAATTTGTTCCCAGCAGCCAGCACGGCAGCCGCCGCCGCGTTGCCCGCCGCCACCGATGGGCTCGCGCCGGCAACCGGCGCGGCGGGCTCGACAAGTCTTGCCGGGCTGGGCTCTGGCGGAACCCAGGCCGCGGCGTCGGCCGCGGTGGGTCGGGCCGGCACGATCGGCCCGCTGTCGGTGCCACAAACCTGGGCCACCGGTGCGGCGCCGATCAGTCCCGCCGGGTCGCTGACGGCGCCCACCCCGAGCGTCTCCTCGCCGGTGGGGCCCGCCGCGCCGGCAAGCATGCTCGGCCCGGTGCCGCTGGCAGCGGGCGCCGGGCGCACCGACCCCAGCCCGGCCAGCGCAACACCCCGATTCGATACCCGTCCCAGCGTCATTCCGCGGTCACCGGCCGCCGGATAACACCACCACAAAACTGTGCCGCGCAACGGTTTACCGCAGCATCACCCCCAGGAGAGAAGACCCGATGAGGATCTGGAGATCACCCGACCCGGCCGCGGCGCGACCCCAGCACACCACCAACCGGCGCCGCCGACCACCCACCGGGGAGCGCGCAGCAGCCTCGCGGGAACATATGGTGACGCCGTTGGCGCGGCGCGATCGCCCCAGGCACGTCATGACCCGCCGCTGCGACCGCGACCCCTACGCGACGTGGGACGCCGCGTACGTGCTCGGCTCACTCTCAGCAGACGATGAGCGTGACTACGAGGCACACCTCGGAAGGTGTCGCTGCTGCCGCGATGTCGTCGACGACCTTCGCGTCATCCCCGCGTGGCTCGCGCTTCTGGATCGCATCGAGGCCTGCGGCCCGGTTGCGCACAGCCCTGGCGCCGCAGGCCCGCGCGAGCGGCGTCGGTGCCGCAGACCGACGTTGTGGACGCGGAGGTGAGGCGTCAACCCACCGCGGCGCGCCGTCCGCACGGTCCACGCACCGGACGCCCCTCGCCGGTGTGTGCCGGGCGAATGCCCCGGACATCGCTGGACTGCCGCGCACCGTGAGCACAAGGGTCACGATGTCTTGGACCGCCCACTTCGCACAACTGCACAATCACCAACCAACCGAGGAGACACCACGCTCATGACCCATCGATCCCCACTGTTCGTGCTGGCCGCGTTCGCAACTCTGCTGGCCTTGACGGCATGTGGCAGCGCGCCCCATCAGCCCAGCCCGAGCGGCTCCGCCACAGCCCCCGCGGGGGCATCGAGTTCGCCGGCGAGCGGGCAGACCCACAACGCCGCGGACGTCACCTTCGCCCAGCAGATGATTCCCCACCATCAACAAGCCATCCAGATGAGCGACATCATCCTCGGCAAAACCGGCATCGACCCGCGTGTCACGCAGTTGGCCAACCAGATCAAAGCCGCGCAAGGACCCGAAATCCAGACGATGCAGACCTGGCTGCGCCGATGGGGGCAACCGCTCGAGCCGGCACACGGGACACCGGGAGACGCGATGCCGGGAATGCCGAACCACAGCGGCATGAACGGCATGATGTCCGACGCCGACATGGGCGCTTTACGCAACGCCGACGGCCCCGCCGCCGGCAAGCTGTTCCTGACCCAGATGATCGAGCACCACCGGGGCGCCATCGACGCCGCCCAGGTGGAAATCAGCTCCGGTCACGACGCGCCGGCCGTGACATTGGCGCGCTCCATCGTCAACAGTCAGCAGCAGGAGATCGCCACCATGCAAACCGTCGAGGCATCTCTGTAGGGGGCATCTGATTCTGGCCCGCCACCGTCGGCCGGCGATCGGAGCTGGTAACTGCGGCCCCTGATCGTCGGCCGGCGTGCTTAAGGCAGGTTCACAAATACGCTTCCCTGCGATAAGCGTTGTGGCGGTGCAGTTCTCGCACGCCAGGAGCTTGAGCAAAAAGCTTCAGAAAACTCCGGCGGCGGCTACCCGCAACGACGCGACGCATCGCCACATGAGCTACTGAGTGAATCAGGGCTGCAGCAACTAGCGTATCCCTGTTCGCTGATCCGGCCGTCGGCGCGCGGCGCGGCGAAGATGCGAGCGCATTAAGAGCCGCTGGCCGTGGCCGCGGCACCGGTCATCACGGTCCGTGGTGCGCAAGGGGCGGCGTCGTGATCGACCGGCTTGGCGGCCGAGGGCACAGTCCGGCGGCAGCCTCACCGATGTTTCGCCCCTCCTGCCGCCTGACGTGTTGGCCGCGCTCGCCTATGTGGACGGGGCGGCCGCGGTGAACCGAGTGGTGAAGGCCGATGGCGTCACCTGCTCCGCCGCAGCGGTCGTCCAGCCCGGCGATACCGACACGCAGCTAATCACTTACCGATTTACGGTGCTGGAAGGTCATCGAACCCATCATGACGTATGGCACATCACGGGAACCGCGGCACTGTGTTGCCGCATGAGGAAGATCGCGATGAGCTGGCCAGGTGAAGAGTGGGTCAGCGGCGGCGGGCTGGCCGACCGACGAGCCAGAGTCGGTGTTCTGCTGGGGCCGAATCAGTCACCGGATGCCAGCTCCGAGACCACGGATTGGTAGCCGTCTGCCGCGCTGTACAGCTCGTCAGCAAGTGCCGCCCCGGCTTGCGCAGCGGCAACCATCGGCGACGACGCCGGACCGGAATACATTCGGCCGAAGTCGGGATCCGGCTGACATAAACCGAATTCCATTGCTGCGCAATCCCGTTATCCTTGTCACGCGGCTCATTGACGGGCGTACCCCCCGGAAGCCGGTGTGCGTTTTAGCGA
>NZ_LZLV01000052.1 GCF_001673405.1 Mycobacterium sp. 1245111.1
GGCACCCCGCTGGAGGATGCCAAGATCTACCTCGCCGGCACCGCAGCCACCTTCAAAGACTGGAAGGACGGCTCCAAGTACGACCTGATGATCGCCGGGATTGCGGCGGCCACCTTGATTTTCGTCATCATGCTGGTGATCACCCGAAGCGTGGTGGCGGCCGTCGTGATTGTCGGCACGGTGCTGCTCTCGCTGGGCGCGTCGTTCGGGCTCTCGGTACTGCTCTGGCAGTACATCCTCGGCATGAACCTGCACTGGATGGTCTTGGCAATGGCGATCATCCTGCTGCTGGCGGTCGGCTCGGACTACAACCTGCTCTTGATATCCCGGTTCAAAGAAGAGATCCACGCCGGGCTCAAGACGGGCACGATCCGCGCGATGGCCGGTTCCGGGTCGGTGGTGACCTCGGCCGGGCTGGTGTTCGCCGCCACCATGGCCACGTTCGCCTTCAGCCCGTTGAAGGTGATGGGTCAGGTCGGTACGACGATCGCGCTGGGTCTGCTGTTCGACACCCTGATCGTCCGGTCTTTCATGACGCCGTCGCTGGCCACACTGCTCGGACGTTGGTTCTGGTGGCCGCAACATGTCCGCCCACGACCGGCCAG
>NZ_LZLV01000053.1 GCF_001673405.1 Mycobacterium sp. 1245111.1
CTGGCCGGTCGTGGGCGGACATGTTGCGGCCACCAGAACCAACGTCCGAGCAGTGTGGCCAGCGACGGCGTCATGAAAGACCGGACGATCAGGGTGTCGAACAGCAGACCCAGCGCGATCGTCGTACCGACCTGACCCATCACCTTCAACGGGCTGAAGGCGAACGTGGCCATGGTGGCGGCGAACACCAGCCCGGCCGAGGTCACCACCGACCCGGAACCGGCCATCGCGCGGATCGTGCCCGTCTTGAGCCCGGCGTGGATCTCTTCTTTGAACCGGGATATCAAGAGCAGGTTGTAGTCCGAGCCGACCGCCAGCAGCAGGATGATCGCCATTGCCAAGACCATCCAGTGCAGGTTCATGCCGAGGATGTACTGCCAGAGCAGTACCGAGAGCCCGAACGACGCGCCCAGCGAGAGCAGCACCGTGCCGACAATCACGACGGCCGCCACCACGCTTCGGGTGATCACCAGCATGATGATGAAAATCAGGCAGAGCGAACCGATTCCGGCGATCATCAGGTCGTACTTGGAGCCGTCCTTCCAGT
>NZ_LZLV01000054.1 GCF_001673405.1 Mycobacterium sp. 1245111.1
TGCACGCCTCGTTCCGCGAGATTTTCGAGAGCGATGTCGACAGCATCACCAGCCCGATCGGGGTGCCGCTGGCCCACCTCGGCTTCTTCGTGCTCGATGCATGGTTGCAGCCCGTGCCCGCCGGCGTGGTCGGTGAGTTGTACGTGGCCGGCGCCGGGGCAGCGTACGGATATGTGGGCCGGGGCGGATTGTCCGCATCGCGGTTCGTGGCGTGCCCCTTCGGCGAACCCGGTGCCCGGATGTACCGGACCGGCGACCTGGCGTGGTGGGGCACCGATGGGCAGCTGCGCTATGTCGGGCGCGCCGACCAGCAGGTCAAGATCCGCGGTCACCGCATCGAACTCGGCGAAGTGCAGGCGGCGCTGAGCGCGCTGGACGGCGTCGAACAGGCGGTGGTGATCGCCCGCGAAGACCGACCAGGCGACAAGCGGCTGGTGGGGTACGTCACCGGGACCGCGGATCCGGCCACCGCGCGGGACGTGCTGGCCGAGCGGCTCCCGGCCTACATGGTTCCGACCGCGGTGGTGGCGATCGATGCGCTGCCGCTGACGGTCAACGGCAAACTCGACACCCGCGCGCTGCCCTCCCCCGAATACCAGGACGCCGATCAGTACCGCGCCCCGACGGATGCGGTGGAAGAGATCCTGGTCGGCATTTACGCGCAGGTCCTGGGGCTGGAGCGGGTCGGGGTCGACGAGTCGTTCTTCGAGCTGGGCGGCGACAGCATTCTGGCGATGCAAGTGGTGGCACGCGCGCGTGCGGCGGGCCTGGTGTGTCGCCCCCGCGACATTTTCGCCGAGCAGACGGTCGCCCGGCTGGCCGGTGTCGCCCACGGGGTGGCCGGTCCGGTCGATGAGGGCGTCGGGACCGTGGTGGCCACTCCGATCATGCGCTGGCTGCAATGCACGGGCGGCCCGATCGAGCAGTTCAACCAGACGGCGGTGGTGCAGGCTCCCGCCGGGGTGACTGAGACCGACGTGCTGGCGTTGTTGCAGGCCCTCATCGATCGGCACGCCATGCTGCGGCTGCGGGTCGAAGACGACGGTGCCGGGGGGTGGTCGCTGCACGTGCCCGAGGCCGGTTCGGTGGATGCGCGGGATTGCCTACGCACAGTCGACGTGTTGACCGACGAGGCAGTCATCGAGGCCCGGACGCGGTTGGACCCGGCGGCCGGGATCATGCTGAGCGCGCTATGGGTGGCGTCCACGGGCCGGTTGGTGCCGATGGTGCACCACTTGGCCGTGGACGGGGTGTCGTGGCGAATCCTGTTGGAGGACCTCAACATTGCCTGGGCCCAGCACCGCAGTGGGCAACCGATCGAGTTGCCGGCGGGTGGAACCTCGTTTGCCCGGTGGTCGGAGCTGCTGATCGAGCATGCGCGCCGCCCGGAAGTCGTCGAGCAGGCGTTCGTGTGGCGGCGGATCGCGGCGATCCCGCCGGCGCTGCCCGCCACACGCCCCGAGGCGGACACCTATGCCAGCGCGGGGAACTTGTCGGCGTCGTTGGATGTCGAGACCACCCGCATGCTGCTGGGCGAGGTGCCGACCGCGTTTCACGCGGGGATCCACGAAATTCTGTTGATCGCATTCGCCATGGCATGCGCGGAGTTCCTGGGCACCGGCGCCACACCGATCGGCATCGATGTGGAAGGTCACGGCCGCCACGACGAGCTGAGCCCCGACGTCGACCTGTCGCGCACCGTGGGATGGTTCACCACCAAATATCCGGTCGCGCTGGCGGTCGGCGGGCTGCCGTGGTCGCAGGTGGTGGCCGGCGGAGCGGGGCTGGGGACGCTGGTCAAGGATGCCAAAGAGCAGCTGCGGGCCCTGCCGGATCCGTTGAGCTACGGCGTATTGCGCTACATGAATCCCGATCTCGATCCGTTCGGCAGCGACCCCACGATCGGCTTCAACTACCTGGGCCGGGCAGGCGCGGCCACCGACGATTCCGGTGACGGGTGGGGGATCTGCCACGACGGTCTGGCTCGTCTGAGCGTCAGCTCGAGGTTGCCCATGCCGTTGGCGCACTCGGTGGAGCTCAACGCCGGCACCGTCGACACCGACGCCGGCCCGTTCCTGCACGCCGCATGGACGTGGGCCCCGTCGGTGCTGGACGAGGCTGAGGTCAGCCGGCTGAGCGGGTTGTGGTTTGACGCCCTCGCCGGAATCTGCGTGCATGTTCGGCACGGCGGGGGCGGGCTGACGCCATCGGATCTTGCGCTGACTCCGTTGAGCCAGCAGCAGATTGATGAGCTTGAGCGGTTGTATGCGGATCGCTGATGTTCTGCCGCTGACTCCGTTGCAGCAAGGGCTGCTGTTTCATGCCAGCACGGCCCGTGGCAGCGACGACGAACTGTATGCGGTCCAGCTCGATATCGGGTTGAGCGGCCGGCTGGATGCACACCGGCTGCGCGACGCGTTGCACGCGGTGGTGCATCGGCATCCGCACCTGGCGGCGCGATTCTCGGGCCAGTTCGACGAGCCGGTGCAGATCATTCCGGCCGATCCGTGGGTGCCGTGGCGGTATATCGACGTCGACGGTGGTGACGTCGACGAGCAGATCGAGGCGGTGTGTGCGGGCGAGCGTGCCGCGGTCTGCGATCTGGGTGATCAGCCGGTGTTTCGGGCGGTCTTGATCCGTATCGCCGAGGATGCGCATCGGTTCGTGCTGACCAACCACCACATCGTGATGGACGGCTGGTCGCTGCCGATCCTGGTGCGCGAGTTGTTCGCCAGTTACGACGGGCAGCGCCTACCGGCACCCCCGGCCTATCGCGGGTTCGTGTCCTGGCTGGCCGGACGCGACGGGGATGCCGCACGCGCGGCCTGGCGCCAGGTGTTGGCCGGTTTGGAGGCCCCCACCCTGGTGGCCCCGGCGGGCCGGCGGGGGCCGGGGCGGCGTGCGGTCGCGTCGACGCGGCTCCCCGAGCAGCTCACCGCCGCGGTCAGCGAGCTGGCCCGCGCCTGCCACACCACTGTCAACATCGTGTTGCACGGCGCTTTCGCGCAGCTGCTGTCCGGGCTCACCGGCCAACGCGATGTCGCCTTCGGCACCACGGTCTCGGGGCGTGCGGCAGAGGTGCCGGGGGCGGAGGCGATGGTGGGCCTGTTGATCAACACGGTCCCGGTCCGGGCCGCCCTGACCGGCACCACCACGACTGCCGATCTGTTGGGCCAACTGCACCGCGCGGCGAACCAGACCCTGGATCACCAACACGTGGCGCTGTCCGACATCCACCGCCTCAGCGGCCACGAGCGGCTGTTCGACACCTTGTTCGTCTACGAGAACTACCCGCTCGACGCCACCGCCCCGTTGGGGGTCGACGGGCTGACCGTCTCGGGATTCAGCAACCGCGAATACAACCACTACCCGTTGAGCATCCAAGCCCTACCCGGCGCCGAACTGGGTCTGCGCGCCGAATTCGACTCCGCGCTGTTCACCCCCGCCGACATCGACACGCTGTTCGCGCGCTTCACCCGGCTACTGGCAGCCATGACCGCCGACCCGGCTGCGCCGCTGTCATCGATCGACGTCCTCGACTCCGCCGAACACGCCCGTCTCGACGCATGGGGCAACCGCCCGGTCCTGACCGCCCCGCCACCCAGCCGGGTATCGATCCCGGCGGCGTTCGCCGGCCACGTCGCCCGCACCCCCGACGCGACCGCGCTCAGCTACGGCGATCTCTCGTGGACCTACCGCCAGCTCGACGACGCCACCACCCGGCTGGCGCACGTACTGGCCGACCACGGCGCAGGACCCGGACACTACGTCGCACTGCTGCTGACGCGCTCCGCGCAGGCCGTCACCGCGATTCTGGCCGTCCTCAAGACCGGGGCCGCCTACCTGCCGATCGATCCCGCCCTCCCCGACGCACGTATCGGGTTCATGCTCGACGACGCCGCCCCAATCGCCGTCGTCACGACCGCGGACCACCGGCCCCTCCTCCACGAACACGACCACGACCTGCAGGTCGTCGACGTCGACGACATCACCCCGGTCTCCCAACACCCCGAGCCGCTACCTCAACCCGCGCCCGACGACATCGCCTACCTGATCTACACCTCGGGCACCACAGGAACGCCCAAAGGCGTTGCTATTACCCACCACAATGTCACCCAGCTAGTCGAGGCACTGCACGCGTGCCTGCCGGCGGCGGGAGTGTGGTCGCAATGGCACTCCCTGGCCTTCGACGCCTCCGTCCAAGAGATCTTCGGCGCGTTACTCGGTGGGGGCCGCCTGGTGGTGGTGCCCGAATCCGCCACCCGTTCGCCCCAAGACCTGCGCACCTTGCTGATCAGCGAACACGTCACTGTCATCAGTCAAACCGCTTCTGCTGCAGGAGCTTTGGATCCTGAGGGGCTGGAGTCCGCCGCGCTGGTGGTGGGTGCCGAGCCCTGTCCGGCCGAGGTGGTGGATCGGTGGGCACCCGGGCGATTGGTGGTCAACGTCTACGGTCCGACCGAAACCACTGTGGACGCGGCGATCAGTGCGCCGTTGCGCGCGGGCCAGGGCCTGGTACCGATAGGTGGGCCAGTGTCGGGGGCGGCGTTTTTTGTGTTGGACGGCTGGCTGCGGCCGGTGCCCGCAGGTGTGGTCGGAGAGTTGTATATC
>NZ_LZLV01000055.1 GCF_001673405.1 Mycobacterium sp. 1245111.1
GGTCGCAGCATCACGCTGGCCGGCCGTGGTCGCACCTTGATCGGCCACCAGAACCAGCGCCCCAGAAGCGAGGCGATGGACGGCGTCATGAACGAGCGCACCACCAACGTGTCGAACAGCAGGCCGAGACCGATGGTGGTGCCCACCTGGCCGATGATGCGCAGGTCGCTGACCACCATTGAGGCCATCGTGAACGCGAACACCAGACCGGCGTTGGTCACCACCTTGCCGGTGCTGCCCATCGCGCGGATGATCCCGGTCTTCAGCCCGGCGGGTATCTCCTCTTTCAAGCGGGATATCAACAACAGGTTGTAGTCCGAACCGACGGCAAGCAGCACGATCACCGACATCGCGAGCACCATCCAGTGCAGTTTGATACCGAGGATGTACTGCCAGAGCAGTACCGAGAGCCCGAACGACGCGCCCAGCGAGAGCAGCACCGTGCCGACAATCACGACGGCCGCCACCACGCTTCGGGTGATCACCAGCATGATGACGAAAATCAAGGTGGCCGCCGCAATCCCGGCGATCAACAGGTCGATGTTGGAGCCGTCGTGCATGTCCTTATAGGTCGCGGCTGTGCCGCCGAGATAGACCTT
>NZ_LZLV01000056.1 GCF_001673405.1 Mycobacterium sp. 1245111.1
TGAACCGCCCCGGCATGTCCGGAGACTCCACTTGTTGGGAAAGTTGGAGTCATGTCAGGGAGTACGTCGAAGCGGTACCCGCCGGAGCTGCGTGAGCGCGCGGTGCGGATGGTCGCGGAGATCAGTGATCAGCACGATTCGGAGTGGGCGGCGATCAGTGAGGTGGCCCGGCTGCTGGGGGTCGGCACGGCCGAAACCGTGCGCAAGTGGGTGCGTCAGGACCAGGTTGATGCCGGCTCCAGGCCGGGGATCACGACCGAGGAATCGGCTGAGCTCAAGCGTCTCAAACGCGAGAATGCTGAATTACGAAGAGCCAATGCGATTTTGAAGACGGCGTCGGCTTTCTTCGCGGCCGAACTCGACCGGCCAGCACGCTAATCACCCGGTTCATCGCCGATCATCAGGGGCACCGTGACGGTCCTGATGGTCTGCGGTGGGGTGTCGAGTCGATCTGCGCGCAGTTGACCAAGCTGGGTGTGCCGATTGCCCCATCGACCTTTTACGACCAGGTCCATCGTGAGCCCAGTCGCCGCCAGAGCCGCGATGCGGTCCTGAAGGGCGAGATCGCGCGGGTTCATGGCGCCAACTACGGCGTCTACGGTGCCCGCAAGGTATGGCTGGCCCTGAACCGCAAGGGCATCCCGGTGGCGCGCTGCACCGTGGAACGGCTGATGGCCGAACTCGGCCTGGCCGGGGCGGTGCGCGGCAAGGCCACCAAGACCACGATCGCCGACCCGACCGCGGCCCGGCCTGCCGATCTCGTGCAGCGCCGGTTCGCTCCGCCGGCCCCGAACCGACTGTGGGTGGCAGACCTCACCTATGTGTCGACGTGGTCGGGTTTCGCTTACGTCGCGTTCGTCACCGACGCCTACGCGAGACGGATTCTGGGCTGGCGGGTCGCCGCGACGATGACCACCACCATGGTCCTCGACTCCATCGAGCAAGCCATCTGGACCCGCCAGCAAGAGGGTGTACTGGATCTCAAAGATGTTGTCCACCATACGGATCGAGGATCTCAGTACACGTCTATCCGGTTCAGCGAGCGGCTTGCCGAGGCCGGCATCCAGCCCTCGGTCGGAGCGGTGGGCAGCTCATATGACAATGCGCTCGCCGAGACAATCAACGGTCTGTACAAGACCGAGCTGATCAAACCCGGCAAGCCCTGGCGCACGATCGACGACGTCGAACTGGCCACTGCACGGTGGGTCCACTGGTTCAACCACAGCCGCCTCTACGAGTACTGCGGCGACATTCCACCAGTCGAACTGGAAACGGCCTATTACGCTCACCAACGGAGACCAGCCGCCGGCTGAGTCCTCAAATCAGAAAGTCTCCGAACTCACCGGGGCGATTCA
>NZ_LZLV01000057.1 GCF_001673405.1 Mycobacterium sp. 1245111.1
ATTACGCTCACCAACGGAGACCAGCCGCCGGCTGAGTCCTCAAATCAGAAAGTCTCCGAACTCACCGGGGCGATTCACAGATGCGAGTTGTCGGGCACCTGCAGAGTCGCCTTCATAGCACTCCCCGAAGCGTCCGTCGCTGATGCGCGGGTGCCACTGGCTCTCAGGGAGTTGCTCCTTGCCGTCGTACGAGTGCGTTGCTACGAATACCGCCAATTTGAGTATGTCAAGTTTGGACGGACCCACTAGAGCAAGTTGGCTTGGCTCCACCGTTGCCTAACGTTGGGGATAACGGCTTCTAGGTTTCCGACGACAAGAAACGCGCACGCTGAGAGCCGTGAGACCGCAGTGGAACTGGGGACTGTCCCGTTCAGCTGTGGATGTGGGCGTGCAGGACTGCCTCGGCGAAGATTTCGGGTGCTTCTTGGGGCACGTTGTGGCCGACGTCGGCGTGACGAACGTCAAGCACGGCGTGAAGGCGCCATTCGTGGACTGCCCGCGGCAACCCTGGGGGTACGAGAGGGTCAGCCTGGGGATCAACAACGACCGTCGGGATCGCAATTGGGGGCTGGGTTGCGATCTGGTCTTCCAAGTGTTGGTAGGCAGGGTCACCGGCGGCTAGGCCGTAGCGGTGTCGGTAGGAGTGCACGACGACGTCGACGAAGTCGGGATTGTCGAATGATGCTGCGGAGGTGGCGAATTCGTCGTCGGCGAAGTCCCAGTGCGGTGAGAACTCATGCCATAACTGGCGCGTGAACTCGCTCCGGTATGTGTCAAGCCCGACTCGGCCGCGTTCGCCGTGAAGGTAGTACTGGTACCAGAGCTTGCGCTCGACTTCTGGTGGTGCCGGTGACGACGCGGCGGCGATGGTTTGGACGTTGTAACCCGACGCGGTGACCAGCGCACGTAGCTGGTCGGGCCACAGCGCGGCCGCCACACATGCGGCGCGACCTCCCCAGTCGAAACCGGCAACGATCGGCGGGGCCAATTCAAGCGCGGCGATCAGGGCGCGCAGGTCTGAGGCCAGCGCGGTCTGTTGCCCTGAGCGCGGCGTCGCCGCGCTCAGGAAGCGGGTGGGCCCGTAGCCGCGCAGGTAGGGCACCACCACCATCGCTCCCGCGCCGACCAGTAGGGGTGCGACCTTGTCGTAGCAGCGGGGGTCGTAGGGAAATCCATGCAACAGTACGACCGGCCACCCGGCCGGATCACCGTGACGCTCAACAGCCACGTCAAGGACGCCGGCGCGGATCGTCAATGTCTGCATCGCCCCCATTGTGCCCCGCCACATCCGTGCCGGCGTGCAGGTGCTCAGTGGTTGAATTGGTTCGTGGTTGAGGATTGGTCGACGCTGGCGGGTCTGCACGAGATTCGCCGCGCTCGTAGCGGCCGGATCGAGGGTTGGGCGGATCCGATGGCGTACGCAGTCGGGTTTCGTCGCGGCCAGGACTGGGTGTTCCCGTATGTCAACCGTCCGGGTGGCACTCACGGGTTGCCGGCAGTGATTTTGGCCGAAGTGGTCGGCTACTCCCACGGGACGCGTGAAATCTCCATCTCGGCAGCCTGTTTGGCCCAGGCGATTACTGCGCTGCAGCCAGCCGAGGCGGCGACCGATGTGGACCACCCCAATCTGGCGGCGTGGCGCACGATCGCGGCTGCCGATCCGCGCGAGATAGCCGCGGTATTCGTCGGCTCCCTTGGTGATCCCTTCGCAGGCCCTGCCGATGCCGCGCTACGCGCACAGATGGCTTCAGCAACCGCCGACTGAGGCCTGATTTTGGCGTGCTGAGGCGAGTGTGCATTCACGTCGTGGCAGTGTGGGCTGCTTTAGTGTGGGCTAGTCGGTAGGAGTGGGTGCCGGTTTCGATGATGTTGCCGCCGAACGTGAGTCGGTCCACGATGGCTGCGCATAGGCGTGGGTCGGTGAATGTTTTGGTCCATCCTGAGAACGACTCGTTGGAAGCTATTGCGACGCTGTTCTTTTCTTCACGCTCGGTCAATACCTGGAACAATAGCTCGGCCCCGCGGCGGTCTAATTCCATATAGCCCAATTCGTCAACGCAGATGAGATCGACTCTGCCGTAACGGGCGATCGTTTTCGCCAGGATCTTCTCGTCGGCGGCTTCGACGAGTTCGTTGACCAGTTTGGTCGCCAGGGTGTACTTCACCCTGAACCCGGCTTCGGCGGCCGCGGTGCCCAACGCGATCAGCAAGTGCGACTTGCCGGTGCCGGAGTCTCCGATCAAACACAATGGCTGCCCGGCACGGACCCACGCACTGGTGGCCAGGGTGTGGATGGTGGCGGGGTTGATGTTCGGGTTAGCCTCAAAATCGAAGTCGCCCAACCATTTCTCGCGCGGGAACCCGGCGGCTTTGACCCGGCGCACCGAGCGGCGCCGGGCCCGGTCATCACACTCAGCTAGTAGTAACTCGGCCAGGAAGCCTTGGTAGGTGAGTTGTTCTTTTTCCGCGGTCGTAACCATGTCGGCGAATAGTGTGCGCACCGACGGCAGCCGTAGTTGCCGGCAGGCCTGATCGACCGCGGCATCAGCGGCCTGAGCGCTCAGTCCTCGACGCCGTCGGCTCGGGCCGCCCATCAGCGGACCCCACCGGTCACCGGCAACGGTTGCCAGTCAGCTTTTAAGGTGCGGCGGGTCAGCAGCTCGTCGTAGCCGGCCAGCGAAGGCAACGGCCGAGTATCAGGCGGCAGTCCGGCGATGACCGCCGCGGGGTCGGTCAGCCGTCGTTCAGTCAAGCTGATCACGCGACGCTGCCGGCCGACGCCGGCAGCGTCGGTTTGGGCCCGATCGTCTGAGGCGTCGCCGCCGTGCGCGGCCAGGCGTGCTTCCACGGCCACCACATCGGCACTGGTCGACCCCACCTGCAGAGCCGCGGCCATTCCGGCGATGACGTCGGCGTGACCTAGGTGTCTGTGCAACAACAGCACGTCGATCAACACCCTGGTTCCCGCGGCGTCACCGTGCGCTTTACGCGCTGCGGCCCAGAACGCTTCATGGGTGACAGTGAAGATGCCGGCCGCGCGTGCCTGCACCAAGGCGGTGGCCCCCGGCAGTGCGCCGGGTTTCATCTTCAGCACCTCTAAATAGTGGTCCAGCTCGAGGATTTGGGCGCCTTTGCGGATCGAGCGCTGATGGTGCGCGATCAGCGTGGTGCTGTCGAAGACAAACAGCTCGTTGGAGCGCAGCCGCACCCGCACCCGACGGCCGATGAACCGCGCCGGCACCGAATACTGACTGCTGCGCACCATGATTCGCCCATGGCGATCCACCCGGGGCTCCAATATAAGGCCCGGTTCGAACCGCTCGGCCGGCAGCGGCGCCAGCAGGGGTTGCTCGATGGCGAAGTCTTCACCGACTGTGCGGATGCGATGCCCGATCCGGCGATCGTCGTCGACGCGGTCGGCCTGAGCGAGGCGCTGGTTCAGCTCCGTCAGTGACGCAACGCGTGGGACCGGGACCAAGTGATTGCGGCGGAAGCGGCCGCCTTCGCCCTCAACACCGCCCTTCTCGTGGGCTCCGGCGACCCCGGGGATGCAGTAGAACGCCTCGAAGCCTTGATGGGATCGGAACAACACCCACCGCTGGTTTTCGATCCGGCCGCGATCACCAAAAAGCACCCGCGTCACCGCGGACTTCAAGTTGTCATAGCGGATGTGGCCGGTGGGGATGCCGCCGAATTCATCGAACGCCGCAAGATGGCCTTCCAGGAACGCCTCCTGGGATTGGGTCGCATAAACCCGGTGCACGGCCTTGCCCGACATCGACAGCCGCATCGTGAACAGAAAGCATTTCGTGCGCCCCTCGGGCAGATCGACATACAGTTCAGCGAAATCGACCTCGGCCTCGCGCCCCGGTTCGTGGGTTTGCGGCACGAACGCCTCGACCAGCTGATCGCCTGTCTCGGCGGCGATTTCGGGTCGCCGCCGGGCCACATAATCGCGCAGCGTCGAATACGACAACAGATCTGCGGCGTCGTGTTCGTCGATCAGCCGGGCCAAAATCCGGCGAGCGGTATGGCGCTGCTTACGGGGGGCATCACGATCAGCCCGCAACATCTCATCGATCGCGGTGGCGAACGGGTCGATCTTGCGGGATCGCCACCGTCGTGGCGCCGGCGCCGGTGGCTGCGCCGAGATCAACGCCTGCCGAACGGTGCGACGGTGCACCCGGTGCCGCTTGGCCAGCGCCCGCACCGACAACCCATCCACCCGGCAATCTCGTCGGATCTGCTCGAACAATTCCACCCTGGACCCCGCTCTGGCTCCTGCCATCGTCGTCATACCGCGACGATGAAGTGGGGCCACTCAAACCTGACACAACCCGCCCGGCGAGTCGCGGTGGAGCCACCCAAACCTGACACTCCGCGACTAAACGGGGCCAGCCAAACCTGTCACACTCAGCCAATTCGCCGAACATCTGTGTCTCACCGATCTTGCTCATTTCAGTCCTTACTCCAGGTTGTGACGCAACAGGTGATGCTGTGCCGATAGACGAACCGTTCACCTCTACGGACGGCGGCCGACGAGGCGGCGGTCAGCATCTGCTCGTTCGAACGGTCCCTCAGGTACCAGTGCCCGTCTAGGACGACCCATCGGTGAGCTCGTGGGTCGATGTCGACGAGCGCACCATCAGCGGGGCCGCCGGCGAGGACACCTGCGTTCTTCACGGCGCTTCCCCTCCCCACGCAACCCGGCTGGCGAGGCATTGCCCGGAGGGCGCCGGCAACGTGACGACTGAATGACTCAGCCCTAACGCGATGCCGGCCAGCAGGGACAGCCTGGCGCAGTCCAGAAAAGCGCTCATTCCTTCAAGTCTTCCGAGTCGAGAAACTCCGTCTCACCATTGAAATCGACGTAGACACCATCCGGTGGTGACACCTTCACGATCATGCCCAGCCGACCCGATGGCTTATGCGAAACCACCTTGCCGATCATGCGGTGAGATACGCGCCCGAGTCCGTTCATGTCGTACACCGTTCGGTAGCGGTAGGCCGGCGCGGCATCAATGGCTCTCTTTCAGTTCGTCTCTACGGCAGTGGCAACAACTAGCCGGTGCTCACGTCTTTCGCCTGAACCGATGGTGCCCTGTCGGGGCGCCGGGCCGAGTAACGCCGGGTGTGTCGACGCCTTCTTTTGCGGCTTTGGGTAGCGGGCGAGGATTGCCGGAGAGCTGATCTTCAAATCTGGACTATAGTATTTTTTGCTATACTGCGGGTATGGCTGGGCGCGGCTCGATCTTGGCATCGGTAATGTCGGAGACCCGGACCAGTCAGTCCGAGTTATCCCGACTCAGCGGGGTTCATCAGCCCAGCATCAGCCAATACCTGTCCGGCAAGGTCGATCTCAGCGACGAGCTGCTGGAACGGCTGTTGGGCTGCATGGGGTATCGCCTTGAGGTCACCCGCCAATCGCTGCCGGCCGGGCTGACGCGCTCTGAGCGGCGATCGTGGTTGTTGCACCGCGAGCTCGCGAAACTCGTCACCCCTGAGGCGCTGGTGCAGTGGCAGCCCGTCATCGACGACAACGTCGGCCGGCTACGGGCCGGGACGAACGGCCAGCCCCACGCGCGGAACCTGGAGCGCTGGGCGACGCTGATTAAAGACGGCGACACCGCCGGCCTCAAGCGGGTACTGACCGGGTTGCGCCGCGAGGACATCGAAATGCGCGAGGTCTCCCCCATGGCTGGGCTCCTCCCCGAGGAGCAGCGCCAGCGCGTGTTGCGATCACAACGCTGATGCGCCGCGATCAGCTCGAGCACGCGATCCGCACCGCCTGCCAAATTTCGGGACTGACCGAGGTGATTATTGTTGGCTCCCAAGCCATCTTGGGCACCTACCACGAACGCCAGCTACCGGTGTTCGCAACCAGGTCGCTAGAAATCGACGTCCTACCGATCGCCGACGACGCCGGCGCGATCGCCCGCCTCGCAGACGAAATCGAGGGTGTCGCCGGCGAGCTGTCTCCGTTCGCCCAGACGCACGGCTTCTGGATCGACGGCGTCGACTTGAACACCTCCGTACTCGCCGATGGCTGGCATGACCGCCTGGTCAAGGTACAGAACGCCAACACGGCCGCACCGGCGGGCCAACCGCAGTACATCGGCTGGTGCCTGGACAAAGAGGATCTGTGCGTCGCGAAGTTGTGCGCTCTGCGCGAGAAAGACGAAAACTTCGTTGGGGCGCTGCTGTACACGGGCCTGGTAGACCCGGTCGTGATCGACGCCAGACTTGCTGGGCTACCCGAGCAGCACCGCGCCGCGGCCACACGCGCCAGAGCGTGGCTTGCTCATCGAATGAACACCCTCGAATAGCCTGCCCGCTCTACCCCTCGGGAGTCGATTTGACCGGCGGAAGCTGCTCGAGCTGGCGTACGTGGTCGATCATCGCCGCGACACTGTCCAGCGCTTGCGGTGTCAGGCCTGAAGCCCGCATCGCCAAATCGCGCACACCGGTGTCGCGCAACGCCTGCAGCAGAGTTAGTTGCGCCTCGATGTTCGGGTCAGGGTCATCGTCGATCAGATACGACGGCGGCAGACCGAAAAACCGCGCGATCGCACGCAGATGCGCCAGTGTCGGGTTGTCTTTCATGCCGTTGCGGAGCTGCCACAGATAGGCCGCGCTGATCGATACACCTGTCTGCTTGGTGATCGCCTCGGCGGCCGCAGCGTTGGACAGCTGCGGCTCCGTCGGCCGGCGCATGACCTCAAAAAGCCTGTTCAGTCGTTCGGCGAGCGTGCTGCTGCCCGAAGGTGCGGCGCCAATTCCGTCTGCCGTGGGCAATTTACTCTCGTTTCATGCGGCTGCTTGCGATCTATACCCATGTTACTAAACAGGGTCCGGTGACCACCGGTTACACCACGTGATACGCGCACTGTAACGCGATATTCGCGCTCGTCCGCAACCTAACACCCACGCCCGACAACGCCAGACAGCCATCCGCTATCTACTGTGTCGACTCGCCAAAACCGCACCCCACACAAGCGAACTCCACGCGCTCACCCCCACGGCTAAAGCCCGGGGTCCGCCGCGCTACCTCTACCATCTGATCGCGCGTTGGATCGCTGATCCGTTTCGTGTCGCAAGTTGGCCTTACGGTGCAGCCATGCCGACACACCCCACCGGGTCGCTGGGTTTGGTGCGACGCCGACGGCTGGCTTTCGTGGCCGCCGGGATTTTGGCCGCCGCACAGTGGTGTCTGCAACTCGTCCTGACCCACGCCGACCCGCTTGCTGTCGCCGGTGTCGGCGGGCAGGTCACTGCGCTGGCCGCCGTGTTCTGGTGCGCGGCGGGGCTCACCACCGTCGGCGGCGGCGGCGAGTGCAGACGGCTGGCGGGATATGTGGCGAGCCTGGTCGTGGTCTTCGGCACCGACATGGTTTTCGGAGTCATCGAGTGGATTTGGCTGCCGCCGTGCCAGGTGGGAGCCGGCGTGGGCGCCGGCGCCGGCTCCCTGGTGGTTCGTCTCATTGAGGCGGCGCTGGGCCTGTGTTTGGCAGCGATTTTCCTGCCTGCTGCCGCCCCGGGTCCTCGCGGCGATCGCATTAGCCGAGTTCCCGCCGGCTGGTTTGTGGCTGCCGGCGCGTGCTTAGTCCACGCGCTGGCGGGAGCCGCAAGTGAGTCGTTCGCGCTGCCCGATCCGTGGTGCATAGCGATCACCGGGGCGGGCGCCGCCCCCAGCTACAAGTTTTTGCTGGACCTCATGGCCGGGCCCCAGGAGGAGATCGTATTCACCGGTGTCGCCTTGCTGCTGCTGGCGGGGTGCGGCTGGCGCCCGCAGTGCGCGGCGATCGCGGCCAGCGCGATGGCGCGCGGATCGCTGCATCTTTACTACGCCGATCACCGCACCGTGTGGGCCTGGATGCTGTGGGCAGCGGTGTGGTCCGGGGGTGGGCTGCTCCTGGCGTTTATGGCGGCCAGAATCGCCGACCAGGTCAATATCGGACAACGGTTCTTCGTGATTATCTACACGGCGGGAATTGTTGTCGCGCATAGCCTTGGTGATATAACGCACCTGCGTCTAATTGCTCCTTTCTTTGTGTTCGGAATAGCCGCGGTCGTTGTGGGCATCGAACTGTGGTGGCAAACGCTGCGACAGCGATCGCCTGCTATTCGGCGGGCGCTTAGACGTCGCAGCGTCCCGACGCGAACCGCTGTCCACGACGGCCTGGGCGAGCTGTCTGAGCGCGAAGCGCCGGGCGATTAGGACCCGCGCCCCGCTTCTGCGGGATTAGTGCATACGTCGTGCTCGCATAGGGGTGATAGTGGCGGCGCGCGCGTGATAGCGGCGGCTCCTCCACAGCCCGCGGGAGCCGCCACAGCTGTGACGGCGCGGAAGGTGATGGACATGGCTTTATCCGTTGACGACATGCTCGAAATGGCGCGCGCTCTGCCCATTCCCGCGCCCTGGGACCGCGAGACATTCATCGCGAATATGGCGCGAAAGCGTGGAAGGCCGATCAAGCTCATTCCGCGCAGCACCGCTGTGCCCTACGGGAGCCTGTGCGGTTTATGGCTGACACGTGCCGACGACGATCTGATCCTGTATCACAGCGCCACGTCCGATTACCACATCGATCACATCGTGCGGCACGAGATAGGCCACATGGTGTTGGGGCATTGCCGCGCCGCGGACACGCCCAGCACTGACGAGAACGCCGCCCACCGGCTCTGCCGCGAACTCCTGCCCGACCTTGACCCTGCATCGGTGCTCGGGGTGCTCGGCCGGCAGGACTACGCCAGCCCGCAGGAACGTGAAGCTGAGGTGTTCGCCAACATGATCATGATCGCCGCCGCCGAAGCCAACGAGCGGACGTCGATGTTCCGCAGCGTGTTCTTCCGCCGGCAGTAGAGGCCGAGATCATCACCGCTGGCAGCAGGCAACGCCGACATAGGTCGGCGGCCTGGTCATGACGTCAACAATTCCCGGTCTGATCGCCTGGCCAGGTCTGGCATTCACCGTTCTTGTCGTCATCGCACGCTGGTGCTGGTTTCGGGCCAACAGCTACGACAGGTACTTCAACGGCACTCTGACGTTTTTGCTGCTAGCTGACTTCCTACGCGAACCCGTTGTCCAACAAGCACTTTCTCGGCACAGCTCCATCACGACCGCGTGGGCCCAGCAGCTCAGCGGCGCCCTACTCGCCTTTGCCGGCACAGAGTTCATCGGTTTCGCCATGCTGTGGGCCGCGATCCCTGACGCCGCCACCGCGAAGCTCCACCGGCGCTACCGGTGGCCGGCGGTCGCCCTCACCGCGGCCTACCTCGTCTGCGGAACGCGCGCGCGACGCGCCGGCCAGGCCTTGGAGATCGCGGATGGGTGGGACCGCGCAGCGGCATGGGCCTTCGCGGTCGCGATGCTTGTAGTGCTGGCGGTTTTCTTGCTACGGCTGTCCATCGGGGCGCTGCGCACCGTCAACCGACGCCAGGAACGTCTCGTCGCGCTCGGCGCATTCGGGTTGGGCGTAGCCATTGGCTTGACCTGTGCCCAAGAGGTGGGCTTGCAGGTCACCGATCAGCTCGGATGGACGAACACCGCGAATTACCGCGAACACGTTCACGGTGTGGTGACGTTCTGGATCGTGTCGGCAACCGCCCTGCTGGGCGCGGTTCCGTGCGTCTACAAGCTGATCGCCTTGTTCGGGCTGGACTCGGCGACGCGGAGCTGGCGGCAGCTGCAGGAGTTGCGCCGCGACATGCGCCGGACGGTTCCCGATTGCGCTTTCGACTTCGAACACAGCGGCCCCATGGGGACGCCGTCGGTTCGGTTGCACCACACCGTCGTTGAGATTCGCGATGCGATGCTGCAGTTGCGTCCGTTCAGTCGAAAAATTGCGCCAGCGGCCCTCCGTCTTATTCTCGACGAGATCGGGGCAGCACCAACGCATTTCCCCTCGGCTACCGCAGCCATCTATCTCGCGCAGGCAGCGCGCAACAGCGTCGCCGGAATCACGGCCGCCGTCGGCGACCCTGGATTGATCGGAACGTCGTCTGCCACCACTCTCGAAGAGGATGCCTCGGAGCTGCAACAGCTTGCGAAGTGGTGGCCAGCGGCCTACGCAGCCACGGCCGTGCGCACCGGCACCTCGGTGGAGCAGGAGCAGACGAGCGGGACCTCGGTGCGTTGACTGCGACCGTTGACGTCCTCCAGGGCTGAAGCCCGGGGTCCGCCGGCGCTACGTTCTCTCCGATCGAGATGCGTCCGCGCCGTGCTGGGGTCGGCTACGGATCTTGCGGCGGCGCCGGCTCGATCGGTGGGAGCCGCTCGAGGCGGCGTACGTGGTCGATCATTGATGCGAGGTTGGTCAAGGCGCGAGGGGTAAGTCCGGATGCCCGCAGCGCGATGCCGCGGACGCCGTGGTCGCGCAGGGCTTGTAACAAATTGAGTTGTGCTTCGAGGCCTGGGTCTGGGGTTGTGTCGACGAGGTAGGACGCCGGCAGTCCGAAGAACTCTGCGAGCGCTCTCAGATGAGCGACGGTGGGGTTGTCCTTGGTTCCATTGCGTAGCTGCCACAGATAGGCAGCGCTGATCGAGACGCCCGTCTTTTCCTTGATGGCGGCCGAGGCAGCGGCATTCGACATCGGTGGCTCGTTCGGTTTCCTGACGAGATCGAAGAGCCTGTTCAGCCGGTCTGCCAATGTGCCGGGCACCTTGGCGCCGGCGGCATCTTCATCAGCCTTCAAGTTGCTCCCGTTCACCATGAGCGCCCCGCGTTACGCATCCATGCTACAAAGCGAGACGCCGACCGTAGCTGCTTCGTTGCACACCGCTTACCGTGCGAAGCCGATGTCTCGCCGGCGCTCGCCGCTGCGCCCGACCCACTTAACGCATACATAGCTCGCCTAGCATGTATAGCAGTCCTTGCTGTCGATGTGCCTGGTGGTCTAGCAGGGCCGCTTCATCTGCACTCAACGTACTCACCGCGCCGGATGGTATGCGGGCGTGCGACTTTCGGCGTGAAGGTAGGGCGGTCGGATAGCGGCGTTGCCCGCTGGCCCGGTACTGATGTCGGGGTGATGCGCCAGGCATCGCGCAGGGGCGGTGCGACCGAGTATCCCGGGCTCGTGGGTGTGGCCGGCCTCCCAGGGGTCGACTCCGGGGGCCGAAGTGACTTCCCATCGGGTGACGACGCCCTCGCCGACGCCGCGATGTTTCCCGATCGAGGGCAGCTCGTCGAGGAGATCGCGGATCGCATCGGGATCGCCGACGGCACGCCAGGTTGCGGCCGCGGCCGGATGAGCGGTGACCGGGATGGTGCGGTGTTGGTAGCGGCCGCTGTAGCTGGACACCGAGCGGGCGCTGATCGAGGCGCTCAGGTGCTGGAGTCGACGGCGATCGGTGCGCCCGGTGCGCCACCGGACGTCGGGTCGATCGTCGGCACCGAGGTGCGGGTGCAGGTCGGCGAAGGTCGCCAGCCAGTGCCAGTCCGGGTCGTGGTCGGGGTCCCCGCAGCGCGCCAGCGGCAACTCGTACAGCTCGGGCACCTGGTCGTGGTGATAGGTGATCCAGTTTCCGGCGGCGCGGGCCGCCCACTTGTCGCGATGCCACAGCACTGAGGCCAGCAGGCCGTCCAGGGCGATACCCCACGGCCGCGATAACACAACGCCGTGCGGTGTGGTCGCGGTGATGATGAGCGGCTCCACCCTCACCGCCAGACCTTCCGGGGGCGGCCGCTGCGCGCCGTGGTGCGCAGCGAAACAGCCTGTACCCAAGCCGGTTTCGCGCCTATCGGCAGAGCGGAGGCGCTCACGCGAGCTCGGTAAGCGCGGAGAGGGCGTCGTCGCGGCGGCCGGCGAGGTCGCCGGCCCAGTCGACGCGGCGGGCGGATAGTTTTCCGCGCTTCACGGTGCGGGTGATGGAGGCGGTGATGCGCCCGTGGCCGGCGGCGCTGCGCGCGCCCAAGTGGCCGTGATCGGCGAAGGCGGCCAGGACGTCACTGAAGAACGCCACTTGGGCAGCGGTGGCGTTGTCCAAGCGGGCCTGGGTTTGCAGGCGGGTGCCGGCGCGCAGCGTCTCCACGGCGTAGCGGCCGAGCGGGCTCGTGGCGGAGTCGTAGTCGGGTGCGGGCGGGTAGCCGGCATGCTGGCGACGGTCGTTGAGGTGGGTGAAGGTTTCTTCGCCCAACACGGTAAGCGCCTTGGGCAGTTCACCTTTCGGGCGGCGATTCAAGAGGTGGGCGAGTTCGGCGACTTCGGGACGCACTTTGTCGACGGCGAGCAGGCCCGACAGGATGCGCCCGCTGGCGGCGCCGCCGAACACCGCGACTTGCGGCAGCAGGTCGGTGAGGCGTCGTTCCTGTTCGTCGGTGAGCGGGCGGGTGGTTTTGGCCAGGCGACCGCCGTTGGTCAGCAGGTGCGCCGCCGGTGTGGGTAGCGAGGTCTCGTAGTTGAGGATCGCCGCGGTGAGGCCTTCGCCGATTCGGCGCAGTACGCCGCGGAAACTGCCGCCGGACACCATCGGAACACGGACCCGTTTGCCGGTGGGGCTGATGACGTCTTCGCGGCGAAACGGCGTGAAGATCGTTGCGGCCCCGCTGTAGTCGTCGCGGTGGATGATCGAGGACTGCGCGGTGATGTCGATGTCCCACACGACGCTGAGCAGGCTCATGCGGAGGCTTCCGGGCGGGCGGCCGCAACGGCCTCGGCGATGATCCGGACACGCAGGACCAGGGCGGGCAACCGGTCCAGGAGCATGGTGATGACCGGTTCGGCGGGCTCACGGAGCAGGATCGCGAGCTCGAGGCGGCGGTCGGCCTGGCGGGGAGCCAGCGCGGTGAGACGCCGTGAGGCATTTGACCACCAGCCGTCGAGGGAGTCGTTGCTGTTGGCCGCGCCGCGCACATGGCTGGGGAATTCGTTGTCCCAATATGTTTTTCGGCGGTCAGCGACCCAGCTGTTCTGCCAGTCGATGGAGTAGTGCAGCAACAGCAGGAGACGTTCGGCGGTGTCGGCGGCGACTGCTTGCGCGTCATCAACATCTGGGTCGCCGGGGTGGGCGAACGGCGGCAGTTCAGGTACCAGGCTCTGCCAGGCGCGGGTCGGCGTCGACGGCGCTTCGGGTGTGGCCATGCCGGTCAGAGTATGGGCGCGGTCGCGGTTTCTCGTGGACCGGCGGCTGTTGCGGGGGGATTAGTTAACCGGCGCGCTGCCGCCCAGATCAGCGGCAGCGATCGCAGCTGCTGCAGCTGCTGCCAGCACTCCAGCAGCCGGGGCCATTGCTGCGCGGGCTGGGCGCGCAGGAGCCAGGTTGGGGGTGTGGGCGCGCCCAGCGGGGTCCAGGTGCCGGCGCCCGGCTTCGTGACCGCCAGCAGGCCGCGTATCCAGGCGAGCTCGGTGAGGCGCTGCGCGGCGGCGGCGTCCCAGCGGACTTGGAATCCGTCGGTGGCCAGATGTCCCCACTGCGCTGAGGGCAGGATGTGCTGGCGGCGGGTGGCGGGAACGATGACCGCGTGACCGGCCGGTAGTGCGCCGGCGCACAGCACGTCGCGTAGCTCGGCGGAATCGGTGTGCTCGGTGAGGGTGCTGGCGGTGATGTGCAGCGCCGGTTGAGCATTGGGGGCACGGTGGTAGGCCCACGCGCACGCCAGGCACAGCCGGTCGAGCCCGTACGGCCATCCGTCGAAGCTGGCGAATTTCTCCGACACGATCTGGGAACTGGGAACGGTCAACGCGGTGCTTCCGCATCGACCGCAACGGCCCTTAGTCTCGGCGGCGACGTCGACGACGGGCCGACCCGCGGCCAGCCACGCCGCCGCGGCCGGATCCCCCAGGCCCACGGCGCCGAACTCGACGAGCGCCGACGACGCTGGGTGGGGCGCGGCCATGTCAGATGATGGCGACGGTGTCGGTGGTGACCGTGAAGGTCCGCTCACCGTTGGCCACCACGACGGTGTACTCGACACCGCGGCGCGGCGACGAGGCTTCCGATATCGGGTGCCAGTTCAACACCTGGATCACGTCGAACCAGTTCGTGGCGGTGTAGGCGCGCAGACGGCGATCGCCGAGCTCGTTGAGGTCGGCGGGCCAGCCGTTCGTGCCGGCGGCGGCCACGAGGAGCCCATGCTCAAGGCACAGCGCGTCGCTGGCGGTGGCGGGGCCGCGCGCACAGGGCTCGCTATAGCCGGTGTGCCAGTAGTTGACGGCGCTGCGGAGCACGGGCTGCTGAGCGGTCATGACAGTGACTCGCCGTAGGTTTCGCCCTGCAGCGCGTTGGCAACGGTGCGCGCGATGACGGCGACCTGGTTGCAGGTGATGACGCCGTCTTGCTGGGTCAGCAGTTCGATGACGCCGTTTTTAGCGATGATTTTGGCGGCGTCGCCGAAGTTCGCGAGCCGGTTCGCGGCGTCTCGCCAGGCTTCTTCAGCGCTGCGGTAATCACCGGCTTGGAAAGGGACTGTGCGGCTCGGCATACCGGCACGATAAGCCCGGCCACGGCCACAGCTATCCGACTCGCCGTAAGTGCTCGCTAATGTCGCGCCGCGGCGTTGCGCCAGTGCCCTGCAACATCTTTCGCTTTAACAGGTATTGGTGCTGGTGCCGTCGGCGTCTTGTTCTAAGCGGGGCGCGGCTTGTTGGCCGCGCGACGTCACGAGCCGAGAGCGAACAGGCGGCGCTCGATGACGTCGGGCTCAGTCTTCAGCTCCACAGCCCAGTCCTGGGCGAGGTCGAGGTAGGCGAGATAGTCATCGGCCGTCGCCTGCCACGGTCGTCCTGTTGTGGCGGTCAGTCCGTCGATCACGTTGTCGTCCATGATCAACGGTTGCGGCATATAGGGTTTCGCCCCGTACCCGGCGAAATACAGCAGCTTGGTGAAGTACGAGGGCCCCAGCCCTGGGACCCACAGCCGCTGACGCCGGCCCAGCGCCCTGAAAGCGCTGCGCGCGCCTTCGCCGCGCACCAGCTTGATCGCCGCGGTCAGCCGCTCCGAGGCGTGCTCAGATGCCAGTGGCTTGACGGCGCGGGTGGTGGACTGCCCCGGCGGGGCGCCCCAGAATGCGAGGGCGGCATGCAACTGGGGCGCCGCCCACGGATCATCGAGCTCGGTGATCACGCGTTGCGCGACCGCGAACACCAGGTTGCGGTCGATGAACACTGTGTCGCCGCTGTAGTCCGACGCAGCATCAAGTTCGGCCGGCCACATCCGCCGGTCGGGCAGCATGCTCGTGCAGTAGCTCGGTTTGCGCCGAAACCCCTGCGCCAGAACGTATTCGTCGCGCGACGGTGCGGGTTGACCGTTGAAGAGGTCCGGGACGACGGCGTCGGACAAGGACTGACACTCCTGTTCTGAGCGTGGGCCGGGCGTTGGCGTGCCCCTACTGTGCCAGAGCCGACGTGCAGTCGTGGCAGATAGCGGTGACATCGTTCAGGTCGCGGTTGTCAGCACGCCGCAGTCGCTGTCGCACTCGACGACCCAGGACACGTTCTGCCAGAGCGTCAAAGACCGAATTCAGGTCGAGTGGCGTGGCGCCTAGGCGGCGTTGGTGGTGAGTAGCGAGGACAGCACCGAGCGCTGGTAACCGATGCCGGCAGTGCCGGCATACCAGTCGACGATGTCGATGTCGATGCCGCGCTGTTGCAGGATTTGCGCGGCCTGGCGCAGGACTGTCAGGTAGCGGCTCGGCAGGAGTGCTTCGACAGTGGTGACGTGCTGCACCGCCAGCTGCCGGGCGACGAACTCGGCCTCGACCGCCTCGTCGTCCTTGTCGAACGTGACGTCGTAGGGCGCCAGCACGCGCCGCAGACCGACCAGCCCGTACTTCGCCGACAGGATCATGACGCGGGCGTCGACGTCGACTGCCCGGGCGTGGGCTGCGCGCAAGGCCAGCCGGAAGTGGTCGCTGGTGTAGAGCTCGGCCGCCGGCGCGCCGGTGGGCTGCTTGCGCGCACCACACGGGATCAGCAGCAAGGTCGACGGCAACGGCTCCCACCGCGGCGGCGATGCGAGCCAACTGAGGATCTCGTCGAGTTGATCGGTACCGGAGCGGCCGGTGAGCACGGGGGTGGGGTCGTCGATATAGCCGGTCCCCATGCCAAGTGGGGCGAAAATGCCAGTGTCGACGGCGCGGCCGGTGGGGCTGAAGCCGACGATGAGGCGCTGTACGCCGCGCGCCCAGACATTCTTGTGGATCTTGTGCGCGATCGGGGTCCATCCGTATTCAGCTGCGGCGACCACGATTTCGCTGTAGGCATGGCGGCGGGCGCCTGCGCGGGGTGCGCTGCTCAATGGTGCGGCCACGATGTCGCTCCTGCCTTTCGTGTCTCGTGAGCGTCAGTTGACGATGTCGTCGTTGCGGGCGGTGGAGGTCAGTCCGGAGTCTCGGTCGAGCACCGTCACGGTCCGAATAGGACCAAGTTCGGCGTCGTCGACAGCCACGGTGACGCGGCCCGGCCTGCGGAACGCCGGGTGTTCGACGCTGTCGACGATTACGTACACATCCATTTCTGGTCGCACCTCCTCTTGTTCCGCTTTCAAGATCACTTTACAGCACACTAGCTGTAACGTTAGGTGTTGTAAAGTTGCGCGATGATCGAGCTGCTGTCGCTGCGCGGATTCGCCGCACGCGTCAAGGTGGAGCCGGGGACTTTGCGCCGCTACCGTGTTGAGGGCCGACTCCCCCAGCCTGACGCTGTACTGACCGACGGCGACAAAGTCCGCTACTTCGGCTGGTTTCCTGAGACCGTCGACAACTGGAATAAGCAGCGCCCCGGCCGGGGGGCACGCACCGACCTCACCCCCACAAAACCGGCGGCGCCGCAACGGAAGAGATCGCGCAAGGGCTGATCTGTGGGGACGGTTACGGCAGGTGCGGCAGGCCCGCGGTGAGTGCGATCCAGCCGGCCGCGATGACCACGGCGTAGACCGCGAGTCCGCGAATCACTCTGCCTAGCAGACGAATAGGCCGCAGCATCCGCCGGCGGCACGCCCGAATGTTGCGTACAGCGATGTGGGAGGCGGCGGCGGCCGCGGCAATCTCTGCCGCAGAGTTACTGTTCGGGCAGTATTGGGCCACCAGCGTTGTGACCAGCTCGCTGACCGGCGCCATCACGACGCTGGTGTCCATGTCAGACCGGCCATGGTGAGCCGGTCCTGCAGTAGCTTGATACCGGGGATTGAGGCACTGATGCGGCGGTGATAGTTGCGGCCACGACCGCTTAGTGGCGTCTGCCCGGCAGTGACCGTCAGCGTCAGCTCCGGGAACTCTGCCCGCACCTCGCCGATCCACTGATCGGTCACCTCCGCTTCGATCGTGTCCATATCGCTTTCTCCCCAACGCTTTCCGGTGTCCGCTCAGCTTGTCGGGGACCCGTCGCAGCGACGTGGTCCGACGCGTTTTCGGACCGACTTTCTTCCTGGCCGCGCCAGGTAGCCGAGATCGCGATCTAGCCGGTGGCCCGTAGGTAGGCGACGATGCCGTTGATGACGGCCTGGGCGTAGCGTTGCCGCCCCGCCGGCGATTCCATGTCGCCGGCGTCACCTTTGTTGCGCATGTTTCCCAACTCGACGAGGACCGCCGGGTACTGCGCCAGATTCAGTCCGGCGAGGTCGGCGCGGCCGTAGAGGCCATGCGTGCCGATATAGCTGGCCGGGGTGAGGCCGGCTGCGACAAGTTCGTCGCGCATCTGTTTGGCCAGCAGCAGCGCAGGTCCTTGCTGTGCATCGTTCAGTGGCGGGTCGGAGTAATTGACGTGGAACCCGTGGCCCTCAGGGGGTCCGCCGTCGGCGTGAATGCTGACGATCGCGTCGGGGTGCAGGTCGTTGGCCTGGGCCGCCCGGGCATCGACACACGGGCCGACCGTCGAATCGTCGCCGCACGAGAGGGCGGAACGCACGCCGAGGTCGGTTAGGCCCGCGCGGACCCGCAGGGTGGTGTCCCAGGTGAAGGAGTGTTCGGGGTATCCGTCCGCGCTCGAGGTCCCGGAGGTCTGGCAGTCCTTGGTTCCGCCCCGGCCGGTAGGGACCTGGCGAGTGATCGTCGAGTCGTTGGCGCCGTTGTGCCCGGGATCGAGGAAGACGACCCGGCCGGCGACGTCGGACTGCGCGACAGCTATCCCCGCGTGGCTAGCCGCGACGATGCCAGCCGCTGCACACAGCGCCGCGACCGCGGCGCCCGTTCTCGTTGCGCTCATCGGCCGAACCTCCGTTCAGTCCTGAGCGATGTCGCTGATTCGCGCGGGTGCGCTGTCGTGTGCGAGCGATGCAACCCCGGCGAAGGCGCTCAAGCCCCGCAAGCGTTCCAGTTGGTCTTCGGACGCCACGCTGATGACAGTGTGGGGAAATTGGTTACTGCTGAACGTGTTAACCACGTCCTGGGAGGTGGAGTTTCTCAGCGCGAACACCACGGTTGCGACGACGACCGTCGCACCGGATGCACCCGGGCGCTCCTCAACCTTGGTCAGGTTGTCCGCCCCGGCTGCAGGGATGCCCACCACTTCCGCACCGCGTGAGAAGTGCTCGCGAAGTTCACTGTTCAGGGATACGACGGCGGCGATGAGCCGCACGCTGGTGCGCTCGCGGACGCTGAACAGCTCGGCGGTGACCTGAACGGGAATCAACATGGCTTACTCCTTTGATGTCTGCCGGACAGCGCGTCGACGGGTCGGCACCGTCGTCCCCGCGCGATAGATTGCACCTCAGTCGACATGCAGGCTCGGATCCCAGCCCGCCTCGGCGGCCGCGAGCACCTTGGCGACGAATTCCTCAGCTGAGCCGGCGATTTCAGTGGTCGGTGAGGAAAAGAGCGGGCGGAAATCGGGGTCCCGATCCTCGACCGACAGCTCGTCGAGAAGCAGTTCCTGCCACCCGACGTCGTCATCGCTGGGGAAATTCGAGCTGGCCCAGGACCCGTAATGGTCAAGGCCCAGTTGCGCCGGCACGTAGCGCTTCCCGTCGCTCAGTGCGCCGCGCAGCTGCTCGATCTGCCGCGCGCTGATCTCCCCTCGCAGGTGAATCTCGCCGTCTGTCTTGTAGGTTGGCGCGTCGCGATACATGGTCGGGATCACGGTGACCTTCATCGGTGGCTCCTGTTGCCGGTGTCGGCGGTCATCGGTGTGCAGTGACTTCGTTGTCTGCCAGCAGGTTGGCCTGCCACTGGCCTGCGTCGGCGACCTCCCGCGAGTCGTCGCTGTCGTTGGCGAGGGTGGTGCTCACGTCGTAGGCGTTGGAGTGGTCGTTGGCCGCCCGCGCCGCCGTCTGAAGCAGCTCTTCGTCGGGCAGGTCCGTCAGGGCCGCCCTGGCCGCGACGCCGGCCTCGGCGAGGAAGTCGATGACTTCGCCGCGCGTGTAGGCCACCTGGTAGGCGACGTTGGTGTTGCGGAAGAACTCGAAACGCGCGGGCGCCGGACCTGCGGCGGAGTTCGGGTTGGCCATTACGTTGCCCCCCTTGCATATTCGTTACGGAGACGACTCACTGCGGATAGACCCCCAGCGCAAAGTGATTGACCGCTTCGAGGTACACATTGATCTGCTGGCCGATGGCGAAGAGCGCCTCCTGCTGGTAGGGCCATTGAAACGGGCCCTGTTCCCAGGACACGACGAACGGCGCAGCGCTTCCTTCGTGCGAGCCCGGATACACCTGCGGTCGGTCAGTTCCGATGCCGGCACCGAACTGTTCGGCGATCGCGGTGGCCACGCGGTTCGCTTGTTCTTCGGTGACGCTATCGTCGCTGCTCATCCGGCGATCCGATCGGCGCCAGCTGCGATCTCGGCGACCCGCGGGGTGGCGCCGGTGATACTGGCCAGCAGCCCTAGCGCAGCGTTCGTGACGTCTTGCGGAAGGTCGGTGTCGGCGAGATGCGGTACACGCAGCGCAGCGCCGGAGCCGATCGCCTCAAGCCATTCCTTACGGCCCGAGGCCAACTCGGTGCAGAACGCGTATGCGTGACCGGCCTCGTCGAAAAACGCACGGCGGGCGCTGATGTGCCAGCCACCGATCTGTGTGTGCACGTCGCCAGTGAAGCTCATCGCTCATCCAATTCGACGAAGTCGCGCCGGGCCCGCAGCACCTCGCGCACCGCAGCTTCGTTGGCCTGGGCCTGCTCCAAGCTGATCGGTGGAAAACTACTGGGCTGCATGAAATCTCCAAACAGACCGCGACATTCGTCGCACGGCAGTGTGGGTTCGGGACCGGCCGTGGTGCAGTTGGGGACAATGCACATCAGCGACCTCGCTGCTCCAGCGCGCCGCCGGCGGTGACGTTCACCGGGCTTAGCGTGGTGCCGCCGTTGTCGGCGGCGTGCATCATCCAGTGCTTGCCATCCCAGTCCGAATGTCCCCGAGCGAACGCTTCGACGGTGCCTCGTTCCAGCGAGCTGGCCGGGCCGGCATAGTCGTGGCCCACCAGCTGCTGATACTCCTGCGAGCTGATGACCCGAGTCGCTGCTGCCGCCATTGCGACCCCCTCCCCCGACGATGACGACTCAGATGCTGGCACGCACCCGCAAGGCCGTTTCGGACGCCGCGACGTGTCGCGCTTCTTTCTTTGCCGCTGCCACAGAAAGCACGAAACCTACTGTCGACGTCTCGTTTTAGATTGAGTTGGCCGCGGCGGCTGCATTCGTCGGCACGGGATGTCCGCGGTCAGCACCGCAGGCTGTCCGGCGGTCCGAGGAGCTCGGTCAACATTGCGTCTACCCGATCGGCGGCCACACCATTGGTGAGAAACCAGGTAGCCACCGTGCCGGCGCCAAGATCCAGCTCCACCGTCGGCTTCTGCACCGGCTGCTCGCCCGAATCCATCTCTACTCCTTCGCATCTGCGCGCGACGGGCCCACCGCCACACCTCTGATCTTGGCTGCCGGCGGCCAAGAACAGGACGCCGCGCTCGTGTCGGGCCGCAGATAATTCCGGGCGGCACCTACGGTCGACAACCAAGACCATGGAAGGGCAATGAGGTGGCGATCAACAAGGCGAGGGTCGCCGCTCAACTCGACGACGACGGCTTCGAGCAACTCGTCCTGGCCAACATCTCCCCACGCAACCGAGACGCCCACGTCTGGGCGGCGTTGTTGACCCCCAACAGCATTGCCCGCACCCACGCCACACTGGTCGCAGCGGTACAGCGCAATGCCTCCGCCATGGCAGCCCGTCGACAAGACCCCGGAAGCGACAACCCCACGTATCGGCAGTGGCGCCACCGCGCCCAAAACTTCGCCCGCATCGCCCAGGCCGCACTCAGCGAGATCAACGCAGAACGCCGAACCCTGGAAGCCGCAGCCGACAAGAGCAGCGCCCGCAGATACCGGGAGCAATTGCGCCACTTGGCTTCCGAGATCGCCTGCCACCAGCAACGCTCCGACATCGCCGGCATCAACCCCGAGGACCACGACCACCAACTGTGGAACGTGTTGGACACCATCTCCATCCCGCACGGTCCCGAGTCGACACCGACAACGCTGCGCGACCTGCTCGACGACACCGAGCGCCGGCAAGAAACTAGCGCCTGAAACGCGTCAGTCCCGATCCATACGAGGCGCGGCCTCGACAATGACAGCGCTGCAACGGTTACGCACCAGCCCGGGGGGCTTTGGCGGTGCATCACATCACGATGCTGCCACCGCGAAAATCCCCACTGTCCAGCGCACTGACGCGGCGCACACGAAAGGGAACACGCCATGAGCGACTACGCATGGATCATCGACGTCGACCACCTCAACGGGCCCGGCGGCGAGTTTTACAACCCGGCCAAACCCGAATCGATCGCCGGGACCTCCGGGCCGAGCCATGCGCGCGTCTCGGCACAGGCCTTGCGATCAGCCGAGACAGCCAAAGCCGAGTTAGCCCGGAACTACCGTTCCAGCAACGAGTTTCGTATGTATGACGATGACGGCATTCTCTATGTGACCGGCACGCTGTTCTGGGACGGCGGCGCGCCCGAGGAGCACCAGGCCTACGGCCCCCTCGGCGACTACGGCATGCCCGCCCTGGGCTGCATCACCGTCCGCTACACCGGCCACCCCGAATACGACTGCGGCTAGCCACCGCCTCCGTGCCCATTCCGAATAAAGGTTCACAGTGATGGATTACGACATCAGCACTCAGATCACCGAGGCCACCAAGGCACTGATTTTCCAGAGCGGCCAGGCGGACAGCGTCGGGCGCACATGGCCGCTGGCGGTGTTCGGCCGCACCCGCGACGGCCGCTCCATCACCGCGCAACGCAACGTGCAGCCATCGGTGTACGCCGTCACCGCGGCGCTCGCGTCGTGCGAAGCGTCCGGAATGACGCACCTGACCGTCGGCGCCGACCTCTGCGGCTGAGCGCCCACAGCGACAACCGCCCACACCTTCACTCCGAAAGGCCGCACTTGATGAGGATTTACGCCGTCCGCGACGCCGCACAATCGTTGAGCCACATTGGAGTCGAGCCGCTGGCCGGCGCCGACACCGCCGAGCGCCTGCGGGCAAGCCGCATCCAGGCCGAACTGGTCTACACCGACAGCGATACCCGCGGAGGCGCTCGCGACCAGTCAGTCTGGTCGATCGCCGAGGCATATCAGAGCGGCCGGACCGCGGGCCTGCGCGACGCGAACTACGGCGAGGCCTACGAAGGCGCCACCCCGCAGACCACCTTCAGCTGCGAGGTGCCGGCTCAGTTCGCCGGAGCCGACGCCGAAGACTACCGACTCGGCCACGCCGAAGGCGTGACCTCATTCTGGTCCGCCGACAACTGAACCACCCTGCACATCAGGCGATGACGGCTTGCCGCGTCGCACCACACACACAACACTCGACTGCGCCGTGCTCGATGATTTCCAGGGTCTGCCCACACCCGTTTCGGCAGTCACCGGCCACCCGATAGATCTCATCGGGCATGCCGTCCTCATGGCCGCTCACGTCACTGCGCACGTTGATCAGCGAGCGCCTCTCGGATAGCTCGCGACAGGTCACCGACCTCGCTGGACCACCGATTGAGGAACGGCCGAATCAGCACCGCAACCTCGCGGTTGACTCCTTCGGCGACTAACTCGTCTACGGTCGGATTGTTGCTTCGCATCAGAGCCGTTTCCTTGAGCCTTACCTGCGGTCTGCTGGCCCGGTGAAATGCAACGAGGCTTCGCAGCCCGGAGCACTTAGGCCAGGCCGAATTCGTTGATGCGAGCACGAATCATGCTCAGCGACACAGTGTATGGGCTGATCATGGCCCAGTGGTCCCAGTCCTTGAGAGCGCTTTCGGTTTCCTCGAAAGACACGTTGGCCCGGCTGATCGCCATGGTGGTGCCGTTGTCGGGGCGGCCCTTCGAGGCGATCACTGCGATCAGCTGACCGATGTCGCCGTCGTGGCGCACTTTGCGGAATCGTAGTTGGTAGGGGCGCCCGTCACCGTCATCGTCGATGAAGTCGAACGCCAGGCCGTAATCAATTTCCATGCTGGTAGATCCCCCTTGCTGGTTGTGTTGTTGTGTCGCTGCGCGGCGCTCCCACACCGCTGCGCGACTCCCCCCGTTTTGGCCGTTTAGAACGGCACCACCTGCGCTGCAAGCGCCGCGCTGGCATTGATCTCCTCGGCGATCCCGGCAGCGCGTGACTTCGTCAGCACCGCTGAGCGGATCTTGTCGGTGGTCGTGGTCCCGTCTGGGGCCAGCCGGCCGAGCTCCTGCCCGCCCTCGTAAACGACGATGGCGTAGTGCCTGTGATCGCCGGTGGCACCGCACATTCCGCACTTCAGCTCACCCATTAAGTTGCTCCGAATCTGCGGACACGACCCCGTCGCCATCGGGCGTCGCGTCGACAACGGTCGCGGCGGGCCCGTACTTCAGCTCGCGTAACGCGCCGGCGCGTGCCCGCCCGAGCAGGTGCCCGTTGTAGTCGTCGCGGCTCTTGTCGAACTGGTACATCTCCGGGTCGGGAGGCCCGCTCTCGAGATCGAGATTCACCATCTCCAGTGCGAAAAGGTCAGCCATGGACAGCTTCGCGAATTCGGCGTCTTCCACCTGAAACCATTGGCGGCTGAACAGTTTCGGAATCTTCGTCGACACGGAGTCGCGGAATGCCCGCCAGGTTTCGCGGATGCCTTCGGGCACCTTGGGGCCGTCGATGTCGGTGCCGGGTGTGTAACTCCAGTAGGACTGAAATTCTTTGACGCTGGCGGTCTCGGGGACCGCGACCAGACCTCGGCCTTGGGATTTGGGGCTGATGAGTTCACCGACTTGGCGAGCCTTAGGCTCCATCTCCTGGGTGAACGCCTGCCGCAGTGTCATCTCGCTGGGCGGGCCCAGGGTGATGACGAGCTTGCACTGGCCCAAGATGTCGCGGGGAATGGTCCGGGCGTAGAGGTCCTGGGTGGACAGCATCATGTGCATCCGGAATTCGCGGCCGACCTTGAACAGCATCCGCAGGTCGTCGACGAACGGGTTGTCTTTGGACGGCTGGTCTTCATAGAGGCCGGCGACCTCGTTACGCATGGTCGCGAACTCGTCGAGGATGACCACCCACGCCGGGAACGCCATCGGATCGGGATGGCCGGCGGCCTTGCGCTCCTGCGCGGTCTGACGGCGTCGCGAGAGTTCTTCAACCGCGGCGTGCACCAGCCGGGGATGCTCGGCGGGGCCCGAGGAGATCATCACCATCTGCGCCTCACCGTTGAGGCTTGTGTAGTCGGTGCCCTTGCCGTCTCCGGCCAGGATTGGGATGCCCGCGGCGCGCAGCTGTTCGATGATGCCACGCACGAAAACACTTTTCCCGGAGCCGGTTCCACCGATGATGAGCCAGTGGTGATAGGTCTTGAGCGGGTAGTCCAGGCGCTCGCCGAGCTCGTCGACACCGATACCAATGGCGAATTTTTCGTAGCGCTGCACCGCTTCCTCGACACTTGCCACGATCGGCTCCGGGTGCGGCGGTGCCACCCATGGCGGGAACGGCTTCTTACGTGTGACGGTGACCTGATCGCGCGCCGAGTCGACGTCGACGAGCCAGTCGCCGGCGACGGCGCCCTGCAGCTTGGTCGCGACCATCGTGGCGTTGCGGCGATCGGCCAGATAGCCCGGCAGCGTCGCGTGCAGACCGTAGGACATGAGTCGGCCGGTCGCGTCGTCGTAGTTGACGGCGGTCTCGATCAGCTCAAAGGGGAACTTGCCCGTCAGCAGTTGCCGGATTCGGTCGATGTCGCCGCCGCCGAGCACGATCTGCGGCGCCAGCGCGCCGTCGGTCACCGCTAGCTCTGGGGCCGCGGCCGGTGAGGGCTGAGGGCGTGCCGGCTGGCCGGGTCGCTGGAACACCCACCCCAATCCCACCGACGTGGCGACGATGGCCGGTAGCCACAGCAGCGACGCGAGTTCCAGTCGGTGCGGGTGGCCGAGTCGGCCGGCCATGAACAGCACCAGGCCGATGCCGCCGATCAGCAGGCAGCCCCCGGTGAGGCTGCCGCTGGGTGCCAGCCAGTAGGACTCCGCGTGACGCGGCCTCGGCGGGATCGGCTCAGTCACGGTCGACCTCTCGACCCGCACACACCGATCGAGGCGGCTTTGTCCGACGCGCTGATCGGCAGCTCGTAGGCGACGGCGACCGACAGGTAGCCCACCACGTAGGGGCAGCGTTCACCGGGGTTGGGGGGAAGCCATTTCCCTGGGCCGGCATCGCCCTTCGATTCGTTGGCGTGAGCAGAGACCGCGAGCAAGTTGCGAGGGTCGTTGGCGAATTGTTGCCGGCGCGCTAGCGGCCACTGGGCTGCGCCGGCGCTATATGCGCGATGCAGTGGGTATACGTGGTCAATCTGAGTCTGTTGCAACGTGATTCGCTGGCCGGTGTAGGGATCGACGACCCATCCGCCAGCAACTTTGCAGTTGTGGGTTCCTGGCTTGAACGACACGTCGTGCAGCTGGGCGGCCAAAACCCTGAAGCGGGTGTCGCACCCCGTGTGCGACTCGGGATCATTCCAGGCAAGCCCGAAGCTGCAGGCTTCACCTTTCTTGCAGCCGCGCTGGTACCCAGCGACAGCGGTAATATCCTTAACCACAGTGACTTTCGCGATCAGCTCACTGAACTGCTGCACGCTGGCGGCAGGAGCGGCGGCAGCGGGGTCAGCGGCGGCGTGGTGATGAAGCAACGCCCCGCCCGCGGCGACGCTCACCGCCACAGCGACAGCACCGAGTGATCGGCGGCTACGATGGCGCCTGGTCATGCGGCGCAGACCTGTCCATCCACGGGCAGCTTGTCGTACCAACGGCGAACCCACAGCGCGTCACCCATGGCCGTGTGCCGTTCCTGGGGACTGGGCGGTTCGACACCGCAGGCGATCGACAACGGCTCTGAACTCCGCGGCGCTGTGATCCCGCGCCCGCACATGAACCCGTACGCGAGTCCCGAAATATCCTGCGGCACATAGAACCACGTCGAGGGAAGACCGTGGCGCGCCAGCATGGCGTCCAGGCAGATGGTGTCGTAGCTGGGGTTGACGCCGAACACCTTCGCGCCCGCCGTCCAGTCCTGCACCAGCTGCGCGGCGCCGGCTTCACGGATGTGCACCTGCCCGACGTCGAGACTCCATCCGAACCCGGGGTGGCGAGCCTCGAAGCCCCCGATCGCCAAAGCTTGCGGGTCGGCATTGTCCAGATCGAGGTCTTCTTGGTCAACGAAAATAGTGATCGACTGCTCAGCGCCGTCACGGTCGCGCCGGATCATCGCGATCTCCCACGCCCGATAGCCCCGGTGAATGCCGGTGGTTTCACAGTCGAGAAACACCACGGTCATGAACGCTGCCCCTTGGTCGCCGAGTCCTTCACACGGCCCATTGTGTGCGGGCGCACCGACATTCCCCGGGATCGAGACGTGTTGCGGCGCATAATTTTTACCACCCGCGCAGCTCCGGAAAGCAAGACGCCCACACGAGCTGGTTACTCGCTACGCGACGGCAGCACCCGCAGCTAGCGCGCTGATTGCGGATAGGTTCCCGGGTCAGCGGAATGCGGAGAGTTCGGCTCGCGCACCAGGTCGCCGTGCCACAGGTAGATGCCCGATCCGGGCAGGAATTCGTCCCAGCCGAACGGCGGTTTGTCGCTGGTGCCCGGTGCGTAGAACTTGGCGCCAGGAAAGTCTGACTGCGGGGCCCACACACCGGTGTTGGGCCCGAGTTCGATGTAGGGGTCGAGGTTGCCGTGCTCATCAGATACCGTGGCCGGGCCGAGCGCCCCAGGCGCGAGGACTTTGACGTGCGGTAGTTCGTCCTTGCGTACGAAATTACCTGACTGCGAACCAATTTCGAGCCATCCCGGTTCTCCCCACGGATTAGCGGGTCCGAGACCGCTGGGCCCGGCGATGACGGGCATGTGGCGTTTGTCGCCTGGCTTCCACTTTCGCGCATCGAGCTCACTCGCGGGAGGGGACTGCTTGCCTTTACCTGTACTGGTGTCACCGCCGGCGGATTGAGGGTCATCACCGCTGACCACGGCGGCGCTCACCATACGGTGCCGGTCGTCGAAGGCCGCTCGTGCAGCCGCCACCCGGGCCTGGGCCTCAGCGACCGCGCGGTCTTTCTCTTGCCGAAGCCGGGTCTGCGGCCAGGTCTCGTCCTGCGCTGCGCGAGTGAGGTTTTCGTACGTCGCGTGATAGTCGGCGACGATGCCGTTCATCGCCTTTTTGGTCTGCGCGATGTTCTCGGCACCGAGATCCATCCAGGCGGCGACGTTGCGGTGGCGACCCTCGTCGGCCAACAACGTCCGATGATGGCCGGACAGCGCCTCACCCAGCGCCGAGCCGGCCAGTCCCCGAAACTGCGGATCGGTGTACTTGGCGGCCGCCAGTGCGGTGCCCCCGGCCTCGCCGGCGCTCAAGGCAGAACCGCGCTGACTCTCGGCCTCGCGCGCGTAGGCCGTCTCGTCGTGGGTCGGGAAGTTGTCACCGATGATGAGCGCTGTTTCCGGTAAGTCGATTGGTTCCAGAGCGGCCATTGATCTTCCCCTTTCATCGCGCACGACAGCACACACTTGCGCATTGTCCAGCGTAAATCGCGATGGACGGGGTTCCGCGGTCTTGCGGTGTGTCGGCTGCTGAATTACTCAGCAGGCCTGGGCGTTTCGTTATTCGGGGATGTCGATGGTGACGCCGACTTGGTCGAGCGCAGTGACCACCAGCTGAGCCAACCGCTTCCCGCTGAAGTGGTGCACCGGCCCGTTGATTGCGATGAAGGGAATGCCACCCAGGCTCGATGCGGCAATCGGCCCCGAGACCACCGGCGGTGACAGCGTCGGCCCGGGACCTGAGGACGTCGGCTCGGGCGGTGGCTGCGACGGCTTCGGCGCCTCGGGACTGAATGCAGTCATACGGCGCAGTTTAATGACGGCCGGTGACGATCTGCGCTGCGCTGCGTGTCGCGGCCGTGTTTTTGTCCTCTTTGGATCGCGGCCCCCCCGGGGCACGTTGGTCGTCTTCGCTGCAGGGTTGCACTTCAGCCGCGCTCCGCTGCAATGCCGTCTTACCCGCCGTGGCACCCCGGCGGGTTGCAGCGAGTCGCAGAGCGACGATGGAGATGTGTCGTGGCGCGCCAAGGCAAGCGTTAACGGCTCACTTAAACTCGGTTTTATGGCTCGCATGATGTATCCCGACGACGAGCATCTGCCGCTTCTCGAAGCTTTGAGCCAGGCGGCCACGCTACGCAGAGAGGCCTACCGTCTGTACCTCTCGCTGTTCCGCCAGGCCCTCAAACTCGGTATCGGGCCAAGCCTGATCGCCCGCTACGCCTTCATCACTCCCCAGGCCGCGAACAGCACCAAGAACCGGCTCGCTGAAACCGCAAAAGACCGCTACGCGCCAACATCGATAGAGGACGTGTTCCAGCGCGTCAGCGCCGGCCGACGGCCGCGGGGACGCCGCACGTCCGGTTAGCCGACGAAGAGCAGCTCGGCGCCGATCAGCGATTCCGCGTCGGCGAGGTACGCAGCTTTGACATCGATCGGAAGTTCCAGCCAGCGCCGCTGATGCCGGTGCGCGAGTACGGCGCCGACCGCAGTCGCGAACCGTATCCGCGCAACATTGCGGGCGGCTGCCGGGGCTGACGCCGGCGGCGGTGTCAGCGGCGCCCGATCAGCGGCTTCGGGTTCACCAGTCTGTTCGGCGTAGCGCTGCGCCCACAGCCGGCGCGCCTCCTCAGACACCGACACCGCGATCGTCACCCAGGCGTCCCATTCGACGGGATCGGCCTCTTCGATATGTGAGGACGGGTAGACGCGGGTCTGTCGCCACTGCGGGTGCCGGGCATCCAGGAACGACATGAACCATTCCATGGAGCGGTCGAACTCAAACACCTCAGCTTCCAACGCCGGTGACGGCGCCGGGCCCGGGTCGTGGTCAGCCCAAAACGGTGTCATACCTTGATCAATCAGCGCATCAGCATCCGCGAGATACTCAGCGCGCACGCGATCAGGGAGGTCCCCCCACGGCCGCGCGTGCCCGGCCGCCAACTGCGTGGCGATCGCAGTTCGCCACTGCTCGCGCGTGCTCAGGGTGTGCCGGCGCAGGCCTTCGTCGGCGGCGTCGCCAGCCCGAATCCCGCTCAACAATTCTCTCCCCTGTTCTTGGTCGAACAGCGAACCATACCGGTATGCGGCGACGGATCGCGGCATCTGCGTTCTTGGCGAGACGAAACTTCACCGCTCCTGGGGCCGCGCCGAAATAGTCGCTCGACACGCGGCCGCATCAGCTAACGCGCCCCCGGCCGGTGGGAGCATCCCCCGCATGCAGCAGACCAGTCTTCCGGGGGGTAGACGTGGACAAATTTCACACCGAGCTGATTGCAGCATCGGACGGAACGCAACTCGCGGTCCGTCAGGTGGGCCCGCTGGATGCAGACGTAACGGTGATTTTCTCCCACGGCTTCTGCCTCACCATGGATGCCTGGCTGCCACAGTGCCATCACCTCAGCGGTGAGCTGGGTGACACCGCCAGACTGGTGTTCTACGACCAACGCGGCCACGGCCAGTCCCACACCCCTGCCGACCCGGGCACCTACACCCTTGCCCAGCTCGGAGACGACTTGAACTCTGTGATCACCGCCGTCGCCAGAAGCCGGCGGGTCGTCCTCGTTGGCCATTCCATGGGGGGAATGGCGATCATGACCTTCGCCGCACAACACCCCGAGTCACTTGCGGCCATCGCCGGCGTCGGCCTGATCTCCACTGCCGCAGGCCAACTCGCCAGGTGCGGCATCGGCCGCGCCCTCAACACCCCAGCTGTTCCACTGCTGCACTACGCGGCGCGACACGCCCCATGGATCACCAGCCATACCTGGGCCGCTGTGCGCCGGGCCGTCGCACCGGCGCTCGGCATTCCCGTCGCCGCCTCACCCGTAATTCGCGCCAATCAGGTTTGCTGCCAGATGGTCAGCGAAACACCCATCCTCACCGTCGCAGCGCTACTCGCGGAGTTCCGCCACCACAACCAGATGAGCGCCATCGCTAAATTCGCCCACCTGCCGGCGCTGGTTGCATGCGGCGAAGCCGACCCCGTGACCCCGCTGCAGCATTCCCTCGACCTGGCCGCCCAGCTGCCCAACGCCGAGCTTGTCCGCGTCCCGCGCGCCGGGCACATGCTCGAGCTCGAGCGGCCACATCTGATCAGTGAAGCGATCCTGCGTCTCATCACGCGGGCCCGCGGCAGCCTCCCCCAGTTGGCAACCGCCTGAGACCACACCCGAGCATCGGCAGCACTTTAGAGGAGAACACCATGGCCACACCCGTAGCGACGCAACAGGGTTCACCGCCACCACTTGACGACGCGCTGCGCGTCGTCGTGCTCGAGGATGAAATGCGATCCTGCTGGGCCTCAATCCGCGGTGACGCCAGCGCATCGCACCCCCTGCTCGTCAAGGCGACCAACGGCGAATGCTACGTGAGCATGCTACTGGCGGGGCCGGTGACTCAGATCGTTCTCGACGGGAAGAAATGTTGGGCCGCCGGTGGTTTCCTCGACGAAGTTGGATCCACGACTAATCACTCACCGTCAGGCTTCGCGATCTCTGACCGCTGCACCTTCGCAGCACCCATCGACAACCCCGGCCCCGCAACCGGGTATCTCTTTTTCAGTGCCCTGATCTGAGCCTGCCGCGACCTGATCCCCGCCCGCGGCCACCACGCCCGGATTACACTCGGCGGTGGTCATGAATTCTTACCCGCTGCCGATGCTGGCCACCCTGGGACAGCCGCCGGCAAGGTTCGCCGACTTCGCGGTCGAAGCCAAATACGACGGTCAACGCGGGATCGCCGTATTCGACGACCGCGGAGCGACCTTATTGAGCCGCAACGGCGCTGAGATCACCCGCACCTTCCCCGAAATAGCAGCGGCCCTACCAACACTGCCCGGGCGCAACCTCATCCTGGACGGCGAAATCGTCGCGACCGACGATCACGGCATTCCCAACTTCGGCCGACTGCAGCAACGCTGGCCGCAAAACCGTCGGCCCGGCGCCGCACTGCTGCTCCGAATTCCCGTGCAGTTCTGGGTCTTTGACATTCTGCGTGTCAACAACGTCGATGTCACCACCGAGCCCTACGAGGCCCGCCGGGCACGACTATGCGACCTCGCTGGCAACGCCGGCCCCATTATCCAAGTTCCCGGCAGCTGGCCCGGAGCCGACCCCGCGGCCGTGCTCGCCGCGGTCGCGGAACACGGCCTCGAAGGCATCGTGACCAAACGCCTCACGTCGATCTACACACCCGGTGCGCGATCGCCGGATTGGATCAAGACACCTCTGCGCAAGCGCAGCGAATTCATCATCGGCGGCTGGCTACCCGGCAGCGGCCCCAACCGCCACACCGTCGGAGCACTCCTGCTCGGCGCCTACACCAACGAGGGTCAACTACAGTTCTGCGGATCCGTCAGCGCCGGCCTCAACACCGCGCAACGACGCCACTTACTGCACGCCTTAGAACCAATGCAGCGCAGAACCTCTCCGTTCATCGGGCTCGCCGCCGACGCCGCGGCGAATGCACGCTGGGTCAAACCAGAGTTAGTCGGAGACGTCGAGTACCGCGAATTCCGACGCACGCTGCGCCACCCATCGTTTAAGGGACTCCGCGGCGACGTCGACAGCCGCGACGTCTCAGTCCCAGAAACAGTGTGAATCGAGCTCGTACCGGCGATCAGCGGGCGATCTGCCCGTGCTCGTCGAGTTCAACTTCGCGGCCGGCTAGATCGAAATGCTTGAACCGAGCGCGCCGCAGGATGTAGGTCCCGTGGTCCTCGGGTTCGTCGGAGATGTCAACTGCGTGATAGTTCAAACGGTGGCCCTTGCCGAACACGCACGGCCCGTATTCGGGGTGGGTGAAGGCACAGGATTCCTGCTTCATTTGATTCTCCCGATCTTATCGGTGCCTGACAGCCGCGAGCACGAATCCACTGTCATCACAATACTTTCAGATTTTCGTCACATTCCCAGCCGTTCACTTGCTTAGTGCAGGTACGGCGACTTTGGCAAAGCCAACAGAGTTGACTTTGGCGCCTCTCACCGGTCGTCGCTTCTACCGGTTTGCGGGGCATACAGATCGCCGCGAGAGCCTCCGCTGCGGCGGACAAGGGCGACGGGTCCGCCGCGACATCGACTGCAGTTCGGGTGGTTTCGCGCAGCATGGGTCCGAATGCCTCGGCGCAGCAGGCGCATGGTTTCCCCTGCGGCGCGCTGTGAGGGCAGCCCGGCACAACACACACCGGGCCGAGCTGGCCGCCGGCGCGGTCGCGACAATCGACGGTCATTCGCCGCGCCGCCGCGCCGTGGCCGCACCGTACGCATGCTCCAGAGCGGCGGCCTCCCCCTCGAGGCGGTCGATCACCGCGCGCCGCTCAGTGATTTGCACATACACAGCCGCGGGATCGCTGAGGTCGATGTCGTCAAAGTCCATAAACACTGTCTGCCAACCATTCTCATGTTTCCCGGGCCGTGCAGCCCCGGCGCCGTATGGCTTTGTCGGGGTCCACGACACCATTGCCGCGCATCGGATCGGTATCCAAGTGGTCGTGGCGTCTCATGCTCGGCTGGCTTCCCACGTGGCATTGAGGTCGCGGATTTCACGGTCGCGCTGATGGTTTCGCGTGACCGCGACCAACTGGGCGACATCGTCAGCAAGGCTCGGATCGTCGGCGAACATCTGAGTCAATTGGGCGGTCACGAGCTCGGCGACCAACTGATGAGGGCGGCGACCAAGGAGGGCGCACAGCGCGCGGAACTCGTCAACGTCGTCGACGCCCTGAACCCGGTAGGTGGTCCGCAGCTCCTGGCCTGCGCGATGACGGTTAATTGGTCATTCCTCTAGCTGTGATCGCCGGCGCAATGACGAGTCCAGGCCGCCTCAGCCGCTGTGATCGCCTCCGCCCGCAGCTCGGTTAGATAGCGGTCGTATTCGTCTGGATGCGCGGCCTTCAGCTTGGCTAGCGCGCGGCCCGCGCACGGCGTCACGAGGTAGTGCCGTAGGAGAGTGCGCCGAGTCCCGCAGCTGCACGTGTCCGCCCGGCCAGCGTCGGCCGGCGGTACGACCGCTGTTAGCGTATCGAGATCGACCGCCTCGTCACGCACGTGGAGCGATCTTTTCAGCGTCGGCGCCGCGCGATGGCGGCGCGACTGTATTGCGCGCCTTCTGTGGTGTCCATTGCATAAGCGGCGGCCGTCAACTGGCGATCGGGCGTGGTGCCGCGGGCCGTGGGGTGTACTTGTCGATCCAGGCCAGGCCGTCGCGGTCGAGGTGTTTGCGGGCGCGGGTCACGGCGACGTAGGCCAGCATCGCATCGACTTTCGGTATCTCGCTGCGTCCGCTCGGCTCGGTGAAATCGTTTGCAATGCAGACTGTTCCGAATTCCCGACCCTTTGCTCGATGTGATGTGCTCACCAGGACCTGGCAGTAGTCCTCGCTGGCGAGCGCGTCGATCGCGTCGATAATGGTGTCGGCGCCGTGGGTGTCGATCAGGTCGACGAACGGTTTGAGATCGCGACCGGCGGCGTCGCTTTCGACGTATTCCTGCAACGCGGCCCAGGTTGGGAACACGAATAGTTCTGGATGGCTGGTACGGCCGCCGTTCTTCAGCTCGGTCGCTGCCTGGGCGAGTCGGCGGATCTCGCCGCCACCGCCGGCCAAGGCCACCTTGTGGCCGGCGGCGAGCAAAGCCATCACGCGGGTCACGGCTTCGGCGTTCGTGCGGCACAACACCGCGCGAGGATCATCTAAAGGACCGATGTGCGAACGGATTACGGGGCTGCCGTGCAGTCGCATCGGCGTGTCCAGTTGGGCGAGCCACTTATTGGCCTCGTCAGCGATCGCTGGGCCGAACCGCCAGGACTGCGACAGATACAGGCGGGCATCGGCGGGCCATGACCCTAGGGCGTCTACCGCGCCGCGCCATCCGTACAGAGATTGATTTGAGTCGCCGACGACGATCTGCTGCGCGCTGTTTTGGCGCAGAACAAGTTGTGCGACAACAGGGTTGGAGTCTTGCGCTTCATCAAGCATGATGACGTCGGCGGCCAGCGTCGGCCGGGTCAGCGCCCACATTTTGAGGTAGTGGTCGTGCTGAAACTTCAGCAGTCCGTCGGGGTCGTTGAAGTCCGCCCAGGCGCGCAGGGCGTAGGGAACGACAGCGTGGGCCAACACGTCGTGGGCCGCACCGAGTACGCCGTTCTGGTGTGGAACGTGCGCGGCGGTGATGTCATCGTCGGCGGAGTAGCAGAAGCGGGTGACGGTCTCCACCGCGATCCGCGCCAGCTGTACCGGGGTGATCGTGATCCGATGGCCGAGGTCCAGGAAACCCGTTCCCAGGATTTCGGCGCGACGAGCGGGAAGCTCACGGGGGCCGTTCAATCGGTGCGCGAAGCGACGGCCCACGGCGCCGAATGCCAGTGAGTGGGCGGTGCGGCAGTTGACATGCGGCGGGAATCCGCGTCCGGCCTCTTGGGCGATCGCTTTGTTGTACGCGACGTACAGCGTCGGGCGCCGGCCCAGGGCGTGCGCCACCATTTTCAGCGTGCTGGTCTTACCGGTGCCCGCGCCCGCCTGGATCACCAGGTTCGACCCGGACCGGGCTGCGGCGACGATCGCCGCCTGCTCGCGCGTCGGGTTCAACTTCGACATAGCCCGGACCTTACGAACACAGCCCGGTCGCGCCGGGGACCGCCGCAACAATTAGGGCACTATTTTCGGCGACCAGCCGCAACGCCCACTGCTACGCCTGGCGTACAGGAGTCCCAGCGCGGCGCGCCGGGCCTAGCCCTCCGGTGTATTCGGGTGTTCTTCAGCGTGGCTGAGCTTGTCGATAGCCCGCTGGTACTCCTCGGCTCGCTCTTGATGAAAACGGGCCTTGGACTGATGGTCGTCTCTGGTTACTTCCAGCCGCTTGATCGCTTCGGCGAAGCGCGCCATCATTTCTCCTGCCCCACGAGCCTCATTGCTTGGACTTTACGAACACCGAGCGGCCGGCACCGGGACCGCCGCAACTAAACGGGCACGATCTCCACGACCGCGGCGCCGCCGAGAAAAGCCGCCCGGCAAGCGGCATGAACACCGCCGCCGACCAACCGCGGTCCCCGATGCTTGGCGGCCATCATGTGGCCACGTTGTTCCATGAGCCCTCGTCGGTGTAGTCGGTGTCGTCGAGATCCCAGGCTTGATCGCCTTGCAGGACGGTGTCGTGTGAGCAGTTCGGGCAGCGGTGCGCGCTGATGACGGCGACGACGTGGCGGTCATTGTGGAGTCGGGCGATCCCGATCGCGGGTGGCGCGGTGTCGGGGTCGGTCCAGATCCGGCCCATACTGATCTGTGGTGGGCGGGGGTCGCCGCAGCGGTGGCAGGTGAGCGGTTTGCGGGGTGGCGGGCAGATGAACGTCGCGGTGCCCGGTGTCCACGGCTCCCATTCGACGGGTAGTCCGTCCCAGCGCGGCGGCAGATCGTGTTGGCGCGGCCACAGGTTCAGGTCAAGCTGTTCGCCCATGGGTTTATCCGCCGGCGGTGAGCCAATTCAGCACTGTCGGCAGCAGAGTCGGCCGCACAGCGGGCACGCTGGTGTTGTTGGTGTGGTCGATGATGCGGGCGCTGTTGACGTTGCCGTTGTCGAACTAGAACACCTGCACTTCGGTCACCGATTGGTCGGCGGCGACGCGGTCGAAGTAGTCGAAGTTCGGTGCGGCCCGGCGGCTCCAGCCGTGTTCTTCCGCGGCTTTGAGGACCTGGTGGCGCTGAATTTTCAGGTCGTATTCGACTCTGCTGGCGGGCATCGCTTTCTCCATCGTGGTGCGGGTCGTTTGCGCGCTGGTTGTCCTGAATCGTCTGGAAGCGTGCGCTATTCAGCGGCGGCGAAGTGTTTGCGTGTCACTGCACTGTTGCGGATATCGGTGGTGAGGGCGGCGAGGGCGTCCTCGGTGCTTCGTTGAGTGCCTGAAGTGCCGTGGCCGATCTCGCGCCACTCTTCGGTGGTGTCGTCTCCGTCGAGGATGCTGTATTCGATGCGGATACCCATGACATCACTCCCTAATGCGTTGTGGCTAACTGCGTTTCATCGTGTCGTTCGCGTGTGCCGGACAGAGTTCGTGGGAGTACTCCCAGAACAGGGCGGCAGGGTCAGCGCTGTCGCTCCACCGGACTTTCACCATGCCGGCAGCGGGTGGCACGCCCGTCAGTTCGTCGGGGGTCCATGCCGGTGTGTCTGGTTGATCCACGATCGTTCCCGCGCTGTCGCGCTCGGGGTGGGTTACCAGCGAGGCGGCCGCGCTCATCGTGCCCTCCAGTGCCGGCGAATGAAGACGGCGCCCGTGATCACGATTGCCGCTGCCATTGCTGCCACGCTGGAGCGGGAACGCGTTCACGATACGCACTTTTCGCCAGGAGCGGTCTAGGCGGGTTCGATCGCGACGACGACGAGGCCACGTAACCATCCCAGCCCTAGTTCGCGCTTCCAGTCCGTCCAGCCGGTGATGATGCGCGGCCGCCACCACGTGGGTGGCCCGGTGTTGATGTGCAACCAGATGTCGCGACCGGCGACGGTGGCCCGCAGGGTCCGATTGGTTTGGCCGGCGACCGTGTTCCGGCGGGCCCGCAGCGTGGCATCGACGTCGGCGTCGGTGAAGCCGCCCGGGCGCTGCGAGTGCATGACGACGACCCGGCCGTCACCGCCACGGAGCTGCATGGTGCGGCGATCCGCGCTGAGCCGCAAACGGGTACCTGATCCAGCCATCGGTCACTTCTCCAATCCGGCGGCGGCCAGGCCCCGGCCGACCACCACCACGTCTGCGGCGAACACGCACGGCTGCCAGCCGCGGACCCTCGTCGACTGGATCCGGCACCGATACTTCACACACCCGGCGGCAGCAACCATCATCGTGAACACAGACCCTTCGACATGCCAACAGTCGCCCATCGTGCCGCCAGCTGGCAGCGCCATGCGCGACCGGCCGCGTGTCGCCCACCGTTTTCAAAACGGAGACGCCCACATTCCCGGAATGTCACTCCCACAGCACAAATACAGGTCCGCCAATCGTGTCGGAGATTCAGCCGACCCGCGCAGCGTGCTTAGCCTGACGCCGACTGCTGCACCAGACCGCCGCGCCACCGCCGCCGGCACGAGGCCAAGCTACGAGAGGAAAACCATGGAGGGCTACGTCGAGGCCATTCCAACCGCTGGGCCACCAATCGTCCTGGTGGGCTACGTCCACGGCTTCCCGCGACACCCAGAACCCGGCGCGCCTGCCGAGCCGCTGATGACCGACTACGACATCCGACCAGGCGCACACTCCCCCGACGAGACCTACGCCCTCGTCTCAGTCGAGTGGGCAACTCCCCACACCACAATCGACACCGACACCGGCCACAGCACAACTGAAATGCGGCGCGACGGATTCCTCGGAACCCCGACCGGCTGGACCTGGTACCTGGCGCCGGCGGTATACGACCACGGCGCGCGCCTGTGGCGGCTCATCGGCCGGCAACTAGCCCGCGGGCACCGCAACGCGGTCCTGCCGCCCAGCGTCACCGCACTCGGCGCCCCAGAAGAAGTACCCATCCATGACCAACCACTGTGACACCCTGCGGTACAACCGGATTCGGCAGGTAGGCCCATGACCGATCGGGACGCAATCCAAACCGTGCGCGACAACGTCGTCACCATCGCACAACGCTGGGAGCGAGACGGTTTCGACTCAGCGATGCTCCAGGAAGCCACCGCCATGGCCACCCTCGTCGACAACTGCCTACTGGCCGACTGCCCACTACCCGGGCCCGCGATCACCATCGAATTGCGCGTCCAGCGCGAACGCCTCGGCCACGAAATCCAGCGCGCCGAACAGCAAGGCTCCCACAGCAGCCTCATCGGCGCGTGCCGCGACCTCGTCGCGATCCTCGACCACGAACTGAGGCTCTGCGCATGACCGCTAAAGCCAAAGTAAGCAACACCATTCACGCCAAACCCCGCCAGCCTCTCGTCGATTCCATCAGCGAGTTGACGATTTTGGTGCGCGTTCCTGGCCATCCCGCGAAGACCCGCGCATTCACCGATGAAGAAGCGCACGAGGCACGCGACTACGCCGAAACCCACAGCGGCAGTTCTGAATCACTACCCCTGCCTGGTCAGCACTACGCAGCGATGCCAACGGTCGAGCGGACCGCATAGCTACCCCACCAGACCACCATCGTGAGCACCACAGTCCAGACCACCGTGTACCTCAACCAGGGCGACGGCGACCATTTCTTCGTCGGCTACACCGAAGGCGACCCACTCGCGAGAGCAGCCACCTTCGACCTCGACACTCAACTGGTCGCACAACTCACCGGCGGCATCCCAAAACAGGCTCTAGCTCTGGTTTTTGACCAACTCAACATGCCCACCCCGACCACGCCATGGGCGATCGACTACCGCCAGCGCAGTAACCGCAGCCTCAGCATCGGCGATGTCGTCACCATCGGCGAGATCGCCTTCGGTCTGTCCCGCCGCGAAGGATGGCAGCGCGTCAGCATCGAAGCCGAACAGGTCGCATGACCATGGCCGCGGCGAAACTTCACGACTCTGTAGCCCTGCAACTCGATCCGCCCTGGCGCGACAACTATTGGCGTGCAAGACAATACGGGCGCGTCGTCGCAACCTCGGACACCGATCCGAACCTCGTATACGTCGACTGGGGAACCGACGGTTCTGAACTACCCGGCGCCCAGCTGACTGGACAACGCGAACGCTGGCACGTCGACCAGCTCACCGAGACCTATCCCGCACCGACCGGTGCGAACCGCAGCTCGTCGGGATAGCGCTGTCTAGCGAAACTTCAGACCGCATAAGAGATGCCGAGATTGTCGTTTGGATTCATGTAGAGCATTGCCCGAAACCACGGCTTCGCTTGACGCATCGACTTCATTGCCAGTAACGAGGCGTAGGCGTACAGCACCCGATGCGCAGGCCGGTTGTCGTTAATGCTGTACGGCAAGACGTCCACGAACGGCCACGGAAGGCTCTGCTGAAGTACAACAACACCGGCTTGGGCCCACTCGAGGGCAGCGCTGTGGACTTCGAGGGATTCGGCGTCAGCGCCGAGCTCCCAGTCTGGATCATCGTCGTCATACCCGATCGTCGCGAGTACCTCCCACGCGCGCACGCTGTAGTCATCAAGACAGCGCGGGTTGATACCGCACCCAGCGACAGTCGTGAAACCTTTCTCATATGCGGCGATTTCTTCTGAGGTGGACTCGTCGTCCAGTGCCCAGACCCGCTCGATCCGCCATTCCATCCGCTCCCCGAGTCCGCGAATGGATTTCTCCGCGGGGCTGAGCCGGCGAGGAGGTTCATCCTCGTCGTAGCACGTCGCGTAGAACTCTTCGGCGTCGAACGTGAAACCGGTCGCGCATGCGCGCAACGGAGCCGGCAGAACCGCAAGCACCCGCTGGGCCAGCGCCCCCGGTTTCACCCACGGCATTGCCCACTTTGGGGTGTCGTCCATCCCGAATGCGTAGGGCCACAAATCGGGGTCGTCACCAATGAGCGACATACGGTCAGTATGGACCGGCCCGCGCAGCGTGGAGGCTGAATACGCTGTTTGCTGGCGGGGCGCATCTTCGCGAAATGACCTACTAGTAGGGCACTTTCACGCTTACGAACCTGCTCAGAGGGCCTGTTTCGCCTGCGTTAATTATCCCGCAGGAACTACGACGGCGAGCTCGGTTCGGGGCGTTGGCGCCGCACCCGGATGCCGAAGGACTGGTGCGTGTCCGAGTTGGGCGCTTTGGTGTTCGGGCAGGCTCTCTACAGGCAGGAGTAGGGAAGTCGCCGCGACGTGGCGGTGGCGTTTTGGTATCCGGATTCGCGGCCAGCACGGTCGCGATTTTTCCGGCGTCGTTGCTGGTTGCGGCGACGCATTTCGCGTCTTTCGTGAGATGTTTGCATGATGAGCGCCCAGCTGACGATCGACGAGTTGGCCTGGGTAACTGGACTGCCAGAGGCCGATCTATCGCGTTGGCAACGCCGCAGCCCTACCGCTGTGCCGGCGCTGGCGGGGCAGGCGATCAAATTAGCGCGAAAGCTCTCCCCCACCAGCTCCATGATCTTGCGAGATCGCCTCACCACCTACGGTCGCCTCTCCGCCCTCATCGCAGCAGAAACTGACGCGTCGTTCGCGGTCAGGTTGGTGCGCGAGTCCGTGCTTGATGCCGCCACCCTGGTGGCCCCCGCTGACATCGACGCCTTCCACGCACCCGCGCCCGCCACAGGCCGCCGCGGGTGGGACGCGCTGATCGCCGGTGTCGCGATGATGACCGGGCTAGATAACGTCAGCGACCCAGACATCCTGGCCTGGTGTGATGATCCGATCCGCTACTCCGAGGAGCTGTTTGACCCGCTCGGCGCGGGCCGGTGGCGCTGGCTCGACTACCTGCGCACACCCATTGAATTACAAGATCGCAATGTGATCCTGGCATCAGGAAATCTTGAGGGGGTCTGATGACTGAGGGGCAATTCGACGCGGCCCGGATCAACGAGCTCCTGGTCGAGCTCGACCTGGAGTTGCAGCGCCGCGGAGTGGGCGGAACGATCTTCGTGGTGGGCGGAGCAGCAATGGCGTTGGCGTACAACGCAACTCGAGTCACCGAAGACATTGATGGCACCTTCGAGCCGCGCGACGTGATCCTCGCGGCCGCGCAGTCGGTCGCGGCCGCGCAGCATGTTGGGCCGCGCTGGCTTAGCGACGGCGTCGCGCAAATGATGCCTCCTCGCGACGACGACCATCCTCACGGGGTCAAGATCGGCCCAGCGCTCACCATCTCGATCGCCTCGCCTGAGTATGTGCTCGCCATGAAGGCAATGACGTCGCGACAATCCGATGGGGACCTCAAAGACGCCGCACTGTTGTGCCGCCTGCTCGGCTATACGAACGAACGCGACATCGAAAGCGTCGTGCAGCGCTACTTCGGCCGTCAGAAGCACTTCGGCGCGCAAGAACTGTTCTTCGAACGGATCATCGCCAACATCTAGGGGCGGCGGCGGTGACGCGGCTCTCGGTCGGCCGAAAGCCGCCGGGACGGTAACCGGCAAGGACCGACACCCCTCTGCGTGTCACCCAGCGGCAAGTTTGAGCACCCGGCCGTGTCGTTGGTTGTTGGCGTCGGTGACGCTGTCGGTGACGTACACGTTGCCGGTGTTGTCCACGGCGATGCCGCTGGGGCGGTCGAGTCCGGTGAATGGCAGCTCGACTGCGGAGTCGGTGCCGGTGCTCAGTTTGAGCACCCGGTTGCGGGTGTTCGGGCGGGGGGCGTTGAGAGTGGTGACGTATCCCCATGTGTCGGCGACGTAGACGTTGTCGGCGCCGTCGACCGCGATGCCGTCGGGGCCGTTGAGTCCGGTGAACGGCAGGGTGAACGAGGTGCGCCACCCATTTGGCAGCTTCTGCACGGCCTGGTTGGTGGCGCCGCTTTGGTCGAGGGCGTAGACGTTGCCGGTGGTATCCACCGCCACTCCCCAGGGTCCGGTCAGGCCGGCGAACGGCACATCGACCGGGGTGTTCGATCCCGCCGGCAGTTTCATCACGACGTTGCGGCTGGTGACTCCGGGAGGTCCGGTTGTGTCGGTGACGTAGACGGTGCCCGATGAGTCGACCGCCAGCCCGTGCGGTTGAAACAGGCCTCGGAACGGCAACACCACTGGGGTGTTTGAGCCGGCCGGCAGTTTGACGATCCGGGCGTTTTCGTAGGCGTTGGCGACGTAGACGTTGTGGCTCGCATCCACCGCCAATGCGCGGGGATACTTCACGCCCGTGATGGGCAGCGTGATCGGGGTGGTCGATCCCGTCGGCAGCTCGTACACGCGGCTGTCGGTGCCGACGTCGTCGACGACGTACACGTCGCCGTCGGAATCCACCGCCACCCCCTCGGGACTATTGAGGCCGACGAACGGCAGTTCGCTCTGCGACGGCGGGGCGTTCCGGGCGGGCGGGGTCGTCGGCGGTGATGGCCACAGGATGACCACCGCAGCGACGACCACGCCAACCAGAGCGATCGCCGCCATCGAGACCGCCAGTGCGATGCGCCGGGGCCGGCGGGCGGCCGGAGTTTCCGCCGGCGACGCGACCGGCGCGGCGGCGGCTTGCCGTGTGGGTTGGCGAGCTGCCTGCGTGGTGGCCGCGATGATGTCGGCCTGGCGCTGCCCGGACGGCCGCAACGCGTGGCGGGCCACGCTGGCGAGGTCGCTGGCGTGCTCGAAACGGTTCTTCGGGTCTTTCGCGAGGCCGACGGCGATGACATCGTCGAATGCGGCGGGGATCTCCGGGCGGCGCTGGCTTGGGCGCGGGATCGGCGCGGTCAGGTGCGCGTTGATCAGCGCGGGCAGATCACCAGTCGGGTAGGGAGGGGCCCCGGTCAGGCATTCGTAGAGGACGCAGGCCAGCGCGTAGATGTCGGCGCGGAGATCGACGTCGGTGTTGCTGAATCGTTCCGGCGCCATGTAGGCGAAGGTGCCGATCGTGGTGCCGGTGCTCGTCAGATTGGCGTCGGTGGCCGCGTTCGCCAGCCCGAAATCGACCAGGCACGCGAAGTCGTCATCGGCGAGCAGAATGTTGGCCGGCTTGATGTCGCGGTGGACCATACCGGCGCTGTGGGCGGCGTCGAGCGCGGCGGCGATCTGGCGCACGATCGCCACTGCGCGAACGGGGCTCAGCGGCGCGCGCCGGGTGAGCACTTTCTGCAGATCGGTGCCCTTGATGAGCCGCATGTCGATGTAGAGCTGGCCGTCGATCTCCCCGCAGTGGTGGATCGGCACTACGTGCGGGTCGTGCAGCTTTCCCGCGTTGCGCGCCTCTCGGAAGAGCCGTTGCCGGAAGACGTCGTTCTGCGAGTACGGGGCCGCGAGCAGCTTGAGGGCGACGGCTCGGTCCATGGTGGTGTCGTCGGCTTCATAGACCTCGCCGAACCCGCCGCGGCCCAGCAGGCGACGCAGCCGGTAGTGCCCGAACAGCTGCCCTGTCCGCAGCCCAGGCGTGGTGTCGCCGGCGGTCGGCTCGTCAACCACGACTCACTCCTCGCCTGCCTGCAGTTATCGGGGTGCTGTGCATCATTTTGGCGCTTACGTTGAAGGCTGTGAATCCGGGGCCGCAGGATCGAGACGCCGACGGGGCCGGGGCGCTGAATCCGCGCGAGGCTGGTTTCGACGTTCTACCGCCGGTGGGTTCGTTAACACTCACCCAGGCAGCAGATCTCATCGCGGCCGCACCGACAGACAAGGTGCGGCTGCGGTTGTTTTTCGAGTTCTGCCGAGGCGCTGACGAAGCCGGCGCCGCCGCGATGGCCCTCGCCGGGTGCGAACCACCTTCGACTGGGTCCGCACGCTTCGACGCCCTGCTGGCCGCGATCGCCGAGCATCTCGCCTCACGTGTCGGCGTGGCCGCGCCGGAGTGGGCTGAGGGCCCTGATCGATTCCTGACGACGCCGTGGTGGGTGTCGCCATTACCGTCGGCGCGCGCCCAGGCTCTGCGGGGCACTCCGACCTCCTTTCGGCGGCGTGGGATTTATCTTGACCGTTCAGATCTTGGCCAGGACGGCGTCACGGCGCTCGGCGACTAACCCGAGCGGGCGCAATTGACATCGACTGTCCCGCAACCGAACTCATCGGGCGCTGGTTGAGACGCGCCTCACGTCGTGGGCGCCGGCAGGCGATAGATCTGGGGCCGATCTGCGCCGAGACGGCCCGCGTTGACCATCACGGGCGCGATCCGGACGCGGCGGATCTGAGCGCGGCCTGGCCCGAAGTGTTGGCGACGCCAGTGGCCGCGTCGGCGGTGCGGCGCGGTCGTGCGACCGGTCGGTTCACCTGTGGCTGTGGGTTGGTCGTCTGCCGAGGTGGTGGCGGTCACGTTGAGGACGTGCACGGTGTCTTCAGGCCGCTGCTGCCGGGTCGGCTCCCCTACCTCGGGACTGGTTGCCTCGTCTGCGGCGGCACTGCCGTGGCCGGGGCGATGCCAGTCGGCCCACGCGGCCGCGGCCGCCGCGTTGGCCACCAGATTCGCATACCCGGTCGCACTACGCGACGCGGGAATGACCCAGCGGCCCAACGTGCCTCTGGCTACGTAGGAGGGGATCGCCACGCACCAGGCGAACAGGTCGTCGAGGTGCCCGTGCGCGTCGGCCAGCAGCAAGACTGCCTCCACGTGAGCGCCGCGGCCACCGATGGCGTCCCACAGCGACATCGTCGGCGACTGCAGGCTGTCCGTGCCGGCGATCACCATGTCTTTGACGTCGGGCAGTTTCTTGCCCGTCCCGACGAGATGGTCGATCCAGCGCAGCCGCGGATCATCTGCGAGCGCTTCGCGTGCGGTGGCCGGCAGGCGCGCCGGTTCGGCGAAGGTCACCAGCACCTGAGCGAACGGCAGCCGCATGTCGTCGATGTCTTCCCCGGTGAGCGGTTCGGAGTCCAGGTAGGCGATCGTGTGGCCGGGCGGCAGCCAAAACGGGACGGCGGCCGCGGCGGCCACCGCGATCCGGCCGTTCGTTTCGGTGCGCACGCGGCCCCACGCACCGAGAGCGGACACCGCGTACCAGGCTTGCAGCGCCGCCGCGTCGGCCGGCGCCGGGTACGCCGATCCGCTGGCCACCATGGCTGGGATGTGCGAGTCGCACGCCCGGGTGACGTTGTCCTGCAAACCCTCGATGAGCGCGTCCGCTACCGCGGCGGCCCCGGCGGCGGTCGCGGCGTCGCGCAGGGCGGCGGATCCGGTCGACAACTCAACCGCTGTGGGCACCGGGGCGGCCGCGTCGACGGTCACTGCCGCACCCCGCGGGTTCGCCCCCAACGCTTGGCTTACCGGGTGCGCATCATCTGCCCCGATATCCAGCCAGGGCGGCGGCGACTTGAACGCGATGACCGCAGCCGAATCCTTCTGCACCTCATCGACATACGCGTCCCACGCAGGGCCGTCGACGTCGCTCACGCCATCAGGCAGCGCCACCCCGGTCGCGGCCGCTGTCGCCGTCGCGAGCGCCATCTTCTGCGCCGCCGTGAAATCCACGGAGGCTGTGGTGCGCAGGCCCCTGGCCCGCTGAATGAGTTCGGCCGCAGCAGTGTCCAGCCGCGTCGACACCACACCCTCGGTCAAGGTCGCCCGGTTCCCACTCAAGAGGGCGTAGAACGATTCCGGGCCGAACGTCTCCCAGCCCCAGTCGGTGATCTTCTGCGAATGCCGGCGAAGCTCACGAACCGCCTCATCCAGCTGCCGGGTCGACGCCCTGATCACGTCTCGGTCAGCGGCGATCCGCTCCAACTGCGGCGCGCAGACCGCATCACGCGCCGCGACCGCGTCAGCGAGCTCGGCGCGCAGCGCGGCAGCGGCGGCGGCACGTTCGCGCATCGCCGACAGCCGGGCCTGCTCGGCGGCCAGCTGCGCCCGGGCCGCCGCCAGGTCCTCGGCGAGCTGGGTGGCGTCGCGATTCTGTTTGCGGGTCTTGTACTTACCGCGCGCCATCGCCCGCCTCCTCGGGCAGCAGGCTTTCCAGCCCAGCCGCCCGTAACCGTTCGGCGATTTTGGCGCGGGCCTGACGAACATTGGGCAACGACTCGGCGATCGCGTCTCGGTGCCGACGGATGTGCGCGGGTGCGTGCTCGATCAGGTCGTTGAGGCGGTCGATACTGCGGGTGACGGTGTCGACGTGCCGCCACGCTTCGTTGAGGGCCGCGATGTCCGCGGAGACCTTGCCGCGGGCCTCGTCGAGCAGTGGGTTGGTGACCGCGTCACGGTCTCGGTGTGCACGGGCTGTCGCCGCGCGGAGGGCATCCGGGTTGGCCAGCCGTTGCTCGATGTCGGAGCGCTCTTTGATGGCGGCGCGGATCTCGTGCTGGAGGCGCTGCAACTCGGCGGCGTCGCCGGCCGCCCCATCTTCGGCGGGGCGCGGAGCCATCACGGCGTGGAGACGTCGTTGTTGGAGGATAAAACGCGGTGGCTCTTCACGTTTCGGAGTCTGCGGCGTCGGTGCTACGAGCCAAGTCTGCTCGGATGCGGCTGTCGCAGTGAGCGAGTGCCCAGCGATCGTGTCGGGTGCGTCGCTTCCGTCTCCCGGAGTGCGTGATTGTGCAGTCCGGGCACAAGCACCACGCCTGCAATCCGTCGTGGGAGCGGTAGACGAGTTCGCCAGCGTCGCGAGCTTCGACTTCAGTTGTGTAGCAGAGCATGTGCCGTCCTCCTTATTGGCTGACTACGGATGCGGGAAGATCGCCTCGATCCGGGGTCCGTCCGTCGACCAGAACACTTTGTAGGGAGGATGCCCGATCACCGGAAGCCGCATGCGGATTCCGCCAGGAGTGGTGATCGCCGTGGACAGCGACTGGGCTTGGCCAGGCATGCGGAAGATGAGTTCGACGGTATCCAGGACACTGTTGTACAGGTCCACATCCGGGCCCGCTTCCAGTTCGTCGAGCTGCGCGTCGGCGACCTGGGAATAGTCGCCTTCCACGCTCACGTCCGCCGGGTACGTGCGCGCCGCACCGTCGGCGAGGCCGTGGCGCGCGCCAGCAGCTCGCGAAGCTCGGGATCGCTGTCGAATTCGAGCTGGGCGTTGGTGACCACGACCGCTGGCTGTAGCAGGACGCTGCCGTCGGGGTTCTCACGCATAACGAAGCGCTGGTTGGGGCGGCCGGGAAGTACCGCGCGGCTCCGGCTGTCGGTTTCGACGAATGCAAGCTCGCTCACCCCAACCACGATAACCCACTTTCCCACAGTGGGCAATGTGCTCGCTGTGGCGAACCCAGCGCACTAGCGACTCGGCAGCGCGACACCCGCCGATTTCAACGCATCCTCGGCAACCTCAACGAGGCCAACCAGGGCGTCGTGCTCGGCGTCATTCGAATCACCGTCCAGCGCCCGATACGCCGTCGTCAATGCGTCGCGATACCACTCGTGATCCGTCGGTTCCATCAATCCTCATACCCCTGTTCCTGAGTTGAGACGGGCGCGTAGAGGAGCAGGGCCGGCAACTCGACTGTGGTCGGCTGGCCGTCGCCAACCGCGAACCAATCCTTGCTGGAGCCGTCCTCATCGTTGGACGTGTCCTGCAGTTCGCAGACCACGCCGACCGCATCGCGTAAGACCGTGAAGATCGGCAGCTCGTCGAATTCCTCGTCGGTCTCGATTTCAGGGCGCGCGGCCTCCGCCAGCAGGAACGACAATTGCGGTACTTGGACTGAAATGCTCTTGGCGTCAATCCATTCGGACCCGTTCGGCTCTGCACGCAGCGATCCATTGAAGCTGGCCCGTAAGACGGCGGCGAGGTCGTTTTCCAGACGGAGGTCCGCGCTGTGGGAAGCCGGCTCGTGGCCCATCTCATTTCTCCTGGTTGTCGGCAGCGCGGCGGACCCTGCGGAGGGTCGTCACGCGCATCGTGCCCGGCACGCGCAGTGGTCGGCACGAAGGTCGGCCGTGTCGCCGCATCTTTTTCCCGACACGCACACACGGCGCCAGAAATCGCTCAGACACATCACCAGATCCACGGCTTGGCCGCCTGTGCGACGTAGCGTGCGGCAAACGACAAGGAGGCCAGCATGGGTGCGTATCCCGCTCCGTGGATCGCAGCGAGGTCCATCCGCGACCTCGCCGGCCATTTCACGCATACGACAACAAAATCGCTGTCGTGTGGCGTGACATCGCAGGACATTCAGCGGGACAACGATATTCGTGCGGCGCGGGGCGCTCAGGCGCTTATGGCTTACGGCGCTTACCTCAACGACGCGACGGTCAACGAGGACCTTCAATCAAGTGTTTCCGATCTGCTCGGTGACCTGCGCCATCTCTGCGACGCCGTCGGCGTCGACTGGGACCGCGCCGTTGAACGCTCGGGCCGCGACCACTTCTCGGAGGTGCGCGGTGCCTCCTGACACTTCGGGCGTGAGGCCGCTGTCTGACCGGCCCGATGTCGCGCGGATTCTCGACGAGCTCGCGCACTGGCACCGTCAGTACGAGCGCGCGGCCGACCCAGACGATTTCGCCAGCGCCGGTAGCACGGAGGCTGCGCAGCTGTCGGGGCGCGTGGGTGAGCTCCTGGCCGCGCTAGGCCGGCCCGTCTCGCTCGGTTGACCGCGCCAGCCCGTATCGCCGGATAAAACGCAGACGCCGACGCGAAATGGGCATACACCGCAATGGCTTTGACGTACCGACAGACTTGAGGCGCGGGAAACGCGTGGCGTGATTGACGGCCACCTGCAGTCACGTCGACCATGGACAGTTATGGAGGATGCGGCGCCAGTGCCCAACCCGCGCCTGATGGGTCTCATCGACGGCTTCGCGGCCCGGTGGGGCCTCAGCGATACCGACGTTGCTCGGCGGCTCGCGATCGCGCCTCACACCCTTCAGGAATGGCGCAGCCACGGAGTTCGTCGGCTACCGGATCGGCCCGTCCTCGAAGCGATCGCCGCCGTGCTGGCGATGGAGTATCAGCGAGTGCTCCAGGTATGCCTCACCGACACCGGCCACCTATCAACACCGAGCGGACATGGCGCGCCGAGCCTAGAGACGGTCATGCAGCTCGGCGCCTACGCGGACGCGCTGCCCACGCATAAGATGCCGGCGTTCCAGATACCCAGCGTGCACCTCGAGCCCAATCACAGTGCCGGCGCCCCGCACGCGATGCGGGCACGCGCCTACCTGCACCTGGTCGACGCTGACGGCCCCGAGTCCGTCGTGATCGGCGGCTACGCGGATTTCTTGCTCATCAGCCTGGACGCTACCCCGGCGTCGGCTGGCGCTGAAAGTGCAACGGCCACATCGGTTTACGCGCCCCTATTCCCAGGGGATGTTCCCCGGCCCGGTTTGCTCGACGCCGACGAGGATGGGCGATGGGGGTTGCTCGTCGAGGACGTCTTCATCGACCCCGCCTTCCGCGGAAATTGGTTAGCGGCCTTCCTTGTCGTGACGATCGCGCAGCGCATCAGTGAGCAGACCGGTCCCGGTCTGATCGCGATCTGCCCGCACACACCAGATCTTGTGATGCACACCAATCGCGAGGACGACGCGGAGGACCTCTCCCAACGCTCCCGCGACTATTGGCACGACCACCTCCGCATGACTGCCACCGCGGACGGTTTCCTCGTCGTCTCCACGGGCTCGGCCGCATTCGCTGCGGCCGTCGACGAACACAAGGTCGTCAACGATGTGTTCATCTGCCTCGACCGTGATCAACTCCTGCTGCGGCGCCGCAACAATGACTGCAAGCTCTGGCCGGCAAGCAGTAATCCGTTGCCCGCCAACACTGACGGCAGCGCGCACGCCGCCGCCGTGACACCGTATTTCGGTGAACGCCATTTCACCGAACTCAATCGGATCATCGCCGGCGTCCAACACCTCGGCGACATGACCTACGCCAGCGTGACGGCCGTCATCTCCTTCGTCGGCCCCGACCCCACGAACCAGCAGCAAAGCAACGTCTTTGCGCGCGCGGCCCGTTACCTCGCCGAGCATCCCGAGATCGCTGTCAGCTGCACACATTGGCGCGATTTCACCGACGATCGCGGCGCCGCCATGTTCGCCCTGGACATCGAAGTCATCCCGCCAGCGTGGCGCGACACCTTCCTGCGGTAACTCGCTGCGCGGCTTGTTATCTGGCGCGCAGACGCAGCTTCAATCCGGCGGGCTTGTAGGTGATTGTTTCCGACATCGCCAGCGTGTAGCCGGGATCAGATTCCAGGTCGAACTGGTGCAGGACCGCCGCCAACGTCAGTACCGATTCGTGCAGGGCGAACTGGCGGCCGATGCAGGCCCGCGGGCCGGTGCCGAACGGCTTGTAGATCCGCTGACCCAGCGTGCGCTGCTGTTCGGGCAGGAACCGGTCGGGGTTGAAGCTGTCGGCATCCGGGCCCCACGCGTGGTCGCGATGTGCGGCGTCTAATAGGACGAACACCCAGTCGCCCTTGTTGAATTCGTATTGGCCGTCGCCGATGGTGGTGGCGGTCTTGGCTTGCCGGTAGTAGCCCGGCACCACCGGGGTCAGCCGCAGGGTTTCGTCGACGACGCGGCGCAGGTAGCGCAGCTTGGCGATGTCGTCGAAGCCGATGTCGGGGTAGGCGCGGTCCGGCCAGAACTGGTCGATTTCCGCGCGGGCCCGCGCGGCCGTTTCGGGGTTGGTCGCGAGGTGGTGTAGCGCGAATGCCACTGTGTTGGCGGTGGTTTCGCTGCCCGCGACGAGCAGGGTGAGGACTTGGTTGATGATGTTGTCGTCATCGAGTTGGGCGCCGCTGTCTGGATCGGCGCGGTACAGCATCGTGTCGAGGATGCTGGACCCTGCTGACGGGGTTTGGTTGCGGCGGCGGGTGTTGATGACGTCGGCGACCCACCGGCGAATAAATTCCTTGTCTGCGTAGTGCTGACGTCGACGCTTGCGGCCGAACAGCTTCTCGTAGAACGGTATTGCCCCTGTTCGGCGGATCGAGAACTCGAGTTCGCGCAGCACCGCATCGAGGAACGGGTTGTCGGCGTGGTCGCCGAGCTTGCCGAAGGAGTAGCCGAAGCCGGCCCGCGCGACGATCTCCATGGCGAGCCGGTTCGCCTCGTCGGCGACGTCGATCCACTCGGTGGTGTTCATCCACGCCGCTAGTTGTTCGCGCACGGCGGCGGCCATCGTGTCGTGATAGGACGTCATCGTCGATTTCGAGAACACCGGCATCAAAATGTTGTGCGCCAGTTGCCAATTGGGTTCTTCGTTGAAGGCGGTGATCAGGCCGTCTCCGGCGAGCGGACGTAGCCTTCGTAGGGAAAACCCGACATGCTTTTCCCAGACGTCTTCATTGTTGACGTCGTTGATCAGTCCGGCGTCGGCAAGCACGATGACCGGCACAGAGAAGATCCGCTGCTCCATGATGCCGACACCGAGCTTGCGCATCTGGGTGGTCAGCCCTTGGGCGGGCTTGGCGAAGTCGACGGTCAGCAGGTCGCCGACGACCGGCAGTCGCCACCGAGGGTGCGCAACGCGCGCGCCGGCTGTCACCGCGCCGCCTGTTGCGCCGGGGAATGCATTCGCGTGGCCGCTGTGCAGGCGGCCGGCCACCACCGCGCCAGCGCGAGAAGGTCTTTGATCTCTTCGTCGAGGGTGGCCGAACGTGAGGCAACGACCTCGGAGGCGTCGACGGCCTTGGGGGCGACACCGGCTTCTTTGTTCCGCACTGCGCACGCCAGTTGCAGGGCGCGTGTCGCCGGAACGTATTGGCGGGAAGGGATTCTGTTGCCTTTCAGGTAGCGGCGGATCTCCGCCTCGGCGATCTCGCCGCGAAATGAACGCAGCTGCAGCGCGGCGTCGCGGATCTCCACGGTCGACTGATGCAGCTCGAGCAGGGTGTGCCGGCGCCCGGGAGCCCCGCCGCCGCCGACGTCGAACGCGGTCCCCGGAACGGCGGCCCTCATGCTCTCCCGCAGCGGCTGCAGCTTGCGCCAATTACGGCTCACCGGCTCCAACCCCCAATACCCGAGCAGCTTCATCACGAACGGCACGGCCGCGATCGCCGCCGCACCGGTGGCTTCGAAAAAGAAGTTGTAGCCATGAAACCAGAGCTGGAATCGGGTGGCGTCGGTCAAGCCCCACCTGTTCGTGAACGGCAGAATGAGCGCCTCCCCCGTTGCGAACCCGATCAGCAGACCCAACGCGATCCCAGCCGAGGCGACCAGACGCTCCCGCCGGGTAGGGCTGTGCCGCAGCTCCGCCACACACATCCTCAACAGCTGAACCGACAACACGACCAGCATCGTCAAATAGATCGCCCACGCCCATGCACCCGACCAACCCGGATACGTCTCCAGCGTCTGATGCGCCCGACGCGCCGGCGCACCGGCCGCAAGGAAACCCACGAAAGTCACCACCCCGACCGCCCGGTAACGCACGTATAGGGCGCGGGTGTCGGCTTCCGAGCGGCCTGACCACAACGTCGTGAAACCGAGGAACTCCGTGCAGGCCGGGATCATGAACCCCAGCGACAGCTGCTGGCTGGTGGTGACCGAGCACAGCCCGGAGTACTCCAGCAGCTGCTGCACCCGGTGCTCGCGCAGCAGCTGCACGATCAGCATGAATCCCAGCGTGTTGTTGAGGTAGCGGTCATAGGCTGTGTCGTTGAGCCACACGTAGCGGGCGGCCACCACGGCCATCATGAACACCAGCAGGGGCCAGGCGATCACACCGGGAACGGCTGAGGTCATTGGCGGTTCAAGAAGACGCTGCGCATCACCGATTTCGCGCCGGCGCCCTCCGCGACGACGATCATCACCATGCTGGCGAACATTTCCGCGTCCCGCTCCTGATCGACGTAGAAGTCGGTGCGACCCAAAATCGAGCGCACCATCGCCGGGTCGAGGTCGGGAAGAATCTGGTCCAGCGTGTCGAACTTGTCCGCCTCGTCCTCGCCGCCGTGGCCGCGGCCATGGCCGAGCAGTATGTGCCCGATCTCGTGGCACACGATCTGGTCGATGTGATAATCCGAGGTCCCGGCCTCGTGCATGATCACGTCTTCGGCATCTGAGGCGATCCACAGCCCGCACGGGCTCTCATCCAGAGCCGAGGTGTCGGTCGGCACCAGGCGGATCGGGCGCTGCCGCATCGCCGCGATATTGGCGATGAACACGTCACGGTTCCATGGAACGGGAATGGGAAGCTCGCGGGTAAACGCAAGCATCTCGGCGTTCGACATGGCCATCGTGTGTGGTGCTCCCCCGCACAAGGTAGTCCGTTAGCTTCACCGCACACTCCAACAGCAGCAGGGCGGTTGCTGCTATGTATGCCTGAGGGCGCGGCGTGCACCCATGTTACTGAACCGAGACGCGCAGCGACAACGGGCAGCACCAGTTCGCCGATGCCCAGTGCAGGGCGGCGTTTAGTGGTAAAACACGAGCGGTCGCAGCAAGCGCTTGGCGCGGCGCGACGGCATTCGGTCCGAAGCTCCAAGGAGCCCATTACTCATGCAGTTCCTCGTGTTGCTGCTCGGCGTGGGCCTAATCGTCGGGCTGCTCATCGCGATCGCGAAGGTGGCCCTGGTCGTCGGCGGCATCGCACTGGCCGGCTGGGGCCTGTACCGGGGCGGCCGCTACGCCCTCAAGGAGCGGTACTTCGGCAGCGAGAAATTCCTGGCCCGCAAGGCCGAGATCGCCGCGGTGGTCGCCGAGCACAACGACATCGCCGGCTACGTCGCCGAGATCCGCGACCGCGGACTGTTCAGCCTCGGCGCTTCATCCGCCGGCCAGCACGCGCACCTCGCGACATTCCAGAACACCAGCGCCCACCAGTACCGCCGAGACCGCAACGTCGCCGACTACGAGGCCCCAAACGTCCACAACTGCTCGCTGCAGGTGGTCCGCAACGCCAAAGCCGCCCCAATCAAATACCTGATGAAGTACTTCGACATCCGCGCCGACGAACCCACCCTCGCAGGCGTCGAGAAGCTGGGCGACGACATAGCGCGGCTCGACAACGCGATCGCCAACCTCGAGCAACGCGAAGCCAGCATCACCAAGTCATTCAACCCGCCGCCCTTCATCCTGAAGTTCTACGCCGATGACTTCATGAAACACGTCGGCGTCCAGCTGTCCCCGATCACAGTCCCCCGCCCCGTCTACAAATTCCAGTACGTCAGCGCGGGCGGCAACAGCGGCCAAAACACCATCATCATCCTCAACACCCCGACCGTCGACGCGCTCATCGAAACGATGAGCCAGAAGATCAAGTTCAAGAAGAGCGCCGCCGGCCAGCGCGCGCTGATGACCTCGAAGTTGCGCAGCCTTATCAAGTCGCGCGACCACCACACCTGTCAGAAGTGCTCGATATCGGTTGCGGCGGAACCGCATTTACTCCTCGAGGTCGACCACATCCTCCCGGTCTCACGCGGAGGAATGTCGACCCCGGAGAATCTGCAGACCCTGTGCTGGCGGTGCAACCGGGCCAAGTCGAACAAACTCGCCACCGCCTGAACCAGGCACGCCGACTGGGCTAGAACGTCTTCATGCCGCGCAGCTTCGCGGCATCCACAAACGACTTCGTGTGCAGCCCGATAGTGGTCGTCTCGATTGCCTCAATATCGTCGGAGCCCGTCTGATCATCGGTGCGCCGCAACCACATTGCGAAATTCGTTAACGTGCTCCCCCACTTCGACGGATACACGATGCCGTGCGGCCGATGCCCGTCGAACAGCTGCACCGTGTCCCGAACCCACGTCGCGATACCCGTGGTCAGCGCTTTGAAATCCTCCGAGGAACTCGTCAACTCACTCAGCGTCAGTTGATCAATCCCACAGTCCGCCAACACAGTAGACCCCAACTGCTCGGTCAGTACCGATATCGACTCCGCACCGCAGATGTCAACAAACCACCCATCACGCGGCAGACGCAACTCATAAAGCGAACGGATCTGGCGCCACGCCTGCGGAATTGACCGGTACGCCATCGCGCCGTGCGCCGGTAACTCACGCGCGATCTGCTCAGCCAAGGTGGCCGCATCATCGTCGTCGACATCGTCGAACAACTCGGCCATCGGTGTGCGCGGCGGATCCGGCCGAATGTATTCCAGCACCTCGACGAAAGCCCCGACCGCCGTAACACATCCGTAGACCGTGCGCCCGGGCGTATCCCACCGGGACCAATCCTCGACCGCGTCCCGACCCGGCACGCGTGGCGGCGGATTGATCGCCCCGTACTGGGTGCGCGCTACCCGAAAGATGCTCTGCCCGGAGCTGGCCACCAGGTTCAGCCCAGTCGCAGGACAGATGGTCGACGAACCCATGACCCTCTTTCCTCAACGCGGCGCGAACGGGCCGAGTATAGGGAAACAGGTGGTTCAGGAGTGGTAGGTGTCGCTGATGAATGCTTTCGCGGCCCGGTACACAGCCGGATAGTCGTCCTGACGGATCAACTCGACAGGAGTCGCCCCGTCCAGGCGCGGATTGGCCGACAACAGCCAACTCCGGGCGACTTGATCGTTCTCGGCGTCCTCGATCGACCGGAAGATCGCGTGCGCGGCCTTCAAACGGCGGGCCTTGTCATCCGATGGCTCAGCGTGGCCACTGTCCCCGGGAGGTGCGGCCCAGCGCGCCGGCATCGCTCGACTCCTCGACCCGGCAAGGTAGGCGATCGAGGTACGTCCCAGCCGCTCCAGCAGATACGCGGCCACTTCATGGATGTCCAGGCGCGCGGTATCGTCACCCGCCTTAACCAGCAAGTCAACCATTTCTCAACACCCCCTCGTCAACGGCAAGTCTACAGAAAAAACCGTCTAATCAACGAAAATGATTCCCGTAGTGATCAAAAAATGACTTTTGGATGAACCGAGTCTATTCCATAAATCGTCAGATAGTGATTCAAGTTGCGGGATGCAGCGCGTCCCCCCGCTAGTTAGCTGTGGAAGCGGCGGAACTCTGAGCCGGCAGACAGAGGGCTGATCTTCACGGTTTGTCCGCTCGACGGTGCTTCAAGAACTTTATTATCGCCGACGTAAATTTGGACGTGGCCCGGTGGACGCCCTGCTGAGCTGGGAAAACAAAGATCTCCCGGCCTAGCTTGGGATGCGCTGACCGCTGCGCCGCTGCTGAATTGCGCTTCCGATGTCCGTGGAATTTCTACGCCGAACATTTGCCCGGTGACGTAGCGGGATAGGCCGGAGCAGTCGAAGCCGACTTTGCGGTAGTCGCCGGCCCGGTCGGCCGGGCCGCCGCCGTCGGAGATGCCTTGCGTGGGCCCGCCCATGGAGCCGCCACCCCATGCGTAGGGGATACCGAGCACGTTCTTGGTGATCGCGTTGAGCCGGGCATCGCCGCCGGGGCCCATGGCGAGGCTGGCCGGGCCGCCGTCGTAGCCGTTGGAGGCGTTGGCTCTGGCCAGGATGCCGTCGAGCGTTTGACCCCCGCCGGGCCCGGAGAGCATTGACTGGAACGGGGCAGCCATCCCGGAGAGCGATCCCAGCGGGGAGGTGAGCGCTTTGGGAAGGGATTCCGCGCCCTGCTGCGCCGCGCCGGCGAGGGTCGGCAGGATGTTGGCGGCTTGCTGACTCGACGGCATGGGCGAGTCGTACGGCGACGCTTTGGCGAGGTCGGCGGCGGTCATGCGTGGCGCGCCGAGCCCTCCGCGGCCGCCGGCGCCGGTCGGATCCTGGGCGTTGGGTCCACCGTTGATCTTTTGGCCGCTGGCCTGGTCGGTGTCGCCGAGTCCGTTGGCGGCCGCGGCGCCGGTTTGGTAGTTGCCGGCGCCTTTGTTGAGTTCGGATCCGTAGTTGTCGGCCATCGCGTTCGTGGCGCCGGAAAATCCGGGGCGCACACCGGCGTCGGCGCCGCTGGGAGTACCGCCGAGGCCGCCGAGCTTGCCTGCGGTGTCACCGAACTTGCCGGAAGCGTCGTTCGGGTTGAGCTTGATGTTGCCGGTCATCGTGGACCTCCTATGGCGGCCTCTACGGTCGAATTCCTTGGCTGAGCGGCGGCGCGTGGAAGTTGCCGGACGGTCGTGGCGATGATCGTCATGAGCTGTGGCTCCCCCTAGCTGGCCGGCGGCCGGTTGAGCGGATTCTACGTGCTCATCGGCTGTATTCACGGTTTGCGCCGCAGCTCGCACCGCATTTCTGATGCCCGCTCACCCCGACTGTAAGTCAGCGAAAAACGAGATGCCCAAGGTTGCTGGGCAAGCGCGCACGGCACGCACTGCGCCGGCGGCCAGCAAGACGTTAGAACGGACGCGCCCGACACCTTGGCCGGTCGGGCGGTAAAGACATTTCGAGCGGGACACACCCACGGCTGGTGTCAGTCGAGGTCGCTGAATGCCTTGGCGATGGCGGTCAGGAGTGGGGCGATGGCGCGGCCGACCTCGCGGATGCCGGCGGTATTCCCCGTCTTGTGAACGAGGAAGCCGGCCAGCGTGCCAGTGACAGCGATGGCGGCGATAATGGTCAGAGCGACCAGGGTCGGTGTGTTCATGGGGACCTCCAAGTTGCAGCGGTCAGGGCCGTGGCCCTGAGAACCGGCGCATTAGACCGGCTCATACCTTCGGAGATGAGCACCCGCAGAACACAGGTACGACCTCCTACTTGAAGAAGTACCGACGAACGCGCGGCTTTCCGTCAGTCCCGCTGTAGATCGCCGCGGTAGTTGTTAGGCCGGGCACGGCCCACCAGTCCAAGGACAGACGTCAGGGTCGTAGGCCTGGTCCTTGAAGTGCGTGACGAGGATGCGCTTCGTGCGCGGATCGCTCTGATCCATGTAGCGCGCCACACAGAGCGCCGCGACCTTCTGCGCGCCAGCATTCTTGAGGGCTTTCGCGACCGACTGGATGTGGCCGCCGGTGGTCCAGGTGTCGTCGACGAGGAGCACGCGGCACCCTGGCGGGCATTCACCTGTGACCTGATACAGCGAGGTGTCGAGTTCGCGACGTTCCTGCTCTGTCCGCGTCTTCGCTATCTCAGTGGCCACGACCTCGATCTCGAACTCCGCGGCCAACATCGGGGTGAGGATTTTCTCGCGCAGTGGATGGTTCGCGCCGACCGTTTTGAGCGATGGCACGGTCGCCCACCGGGTCATCTCGCCGCCGAGAAGTTTTTCTGCGCAGTCGAAATGAGCTTTCACACCGAGGGTGATGAGAGAGTCGACGCGCCGCAGCATCTCGCGGCTCGGCGGGATGTCTTTGTAGGCGCGCATCATCTTGTTGCTTTGCGACTCGCTGACGGCGTAGACCATGGAGCCGACGAGGTCAGCGGTCGAGGAGTCGTATTTGAACGCGCATGGGTAGCAGGTGGTTTCGCCGTCTTTCATCCACGCGCCGCGGCATTGCGTGCACGTCTGGCCTGCGATCGGCACGGAGTTGCGTAGATATCCGCCGGCGTTGGTGATGAGGCTCTGCTTGATCTGCGCGAGCGCGGCATCGTCGTCGTTCACCGAAACGCGAAGTGGCTCAGTGCATCACTGGTGCGCTGTGGTTCTGCGCGGATCTCGTCGACCACGGCGCCGAGATCTGCCAGGCTGTCGATGCGGTGAACACCGGGGCGCGGCAGTAGCGCCCGGGCCCACTCGTTGCCGTCGACAACGCTGCCGGTCAGGATGACGGGCCGGCCGTGGGCGACGGCGGCACGAGCCTGCCCGCGTGTTCCGCTTGTCTCGCCGGCTTCGACGACGATGGTGGCCAGCCCATAGCCCGACATCAGGGCGTTGCGCATTGGGAAACTGTATTTCTGCGGTGTCGCGTCCGGCCAAAACTGCGATAGCACCAGGCCTTTAGCGGCGATAGCGGCTTGGAGGTCTCTGTTTTGCGGCGGGTAGGACACGGTGGAGCCGGTGCCGATGAATGCCACTGTGCGGCCGCCGGCGGCCAGCGCAGCGGTGTGCGCTGCAGCGTCGATTCCCGCCGCCAACCCCGCGATGACTGTCAAACCTTCAGACACCAGGAAGTTCGCGATTTTCGCGGCGACGTCCTTGCCTCGATCGGACGCTTTGCGCGCCCCGACCACTGACATGCCCTGATCATCCGGCACGACCTCGCCTTGGGCGAAGAGGAAGGGCGGGGTCTCGAGGATGTCGCGCAGCTGGTGCGGATAGTCCTCGTCGAGCACGCTGATGAAGTTCAGGTCTTCCTGATCCCAGGCGGCGAGGTCGGTTTCGGCGTCGGCCAGGGCGGCGGTGGCGACGGGAGACGGGATCAGCTGCTCGGGATTGAAGTGGTCCCAGACGGCGATGGCGCTTCCGACTTCCAGGACCTTCTCGGTGAGCTTCGGCCAGCTCAGGCCATCCGGGCGGGTGCGAAGGAGGGCGACTAGGGCGACATGCTCATTCACCGTCTTTCCTCCCTCGTGTTCGCCGGCAGCCCTGATGATTGTGCTCCGAGGCTAAGACACAACTGCCGAGGCACTCCAGTTCACGGCCTCAGCGAGGCGTGTGCGCGCCGATCGGGTGTGCTCGGTGGTCGTCCGATCGGCGGACACCGGGCCGAGCCAGTCGACGGCTGGTCGTGGCTAAGGAAGCATGTGCGGGCAGCTAGTGGCCACTTCGCGCGCACTCGTTGACGGCTCGGTCCACCTGGTCGGCGGCGACGGGAACTGCTGATCGCGGCGCTTGAAACACGTTCCCTGACAGGCGAATAACTAGCCCCCTGCGCCGCCTGCTCAGCTGGTCCACCGCAGTTTTCGCTCTGCACGTCTTGGTTTCCTCGTACGATGCGGGCCATGCGTTTAAGCGAGGGGCAAGAATTTGCCGGGTACACCATCGTCCGTCCGCTCGGCTCTGGCGGCATGGGCGAGGTGTACCTGGCCCAACACCCCCGGCTGCCTCGGCAGGACGCGTTGAAGGTTCTGCCGGCCGAGGTGTCATCCGATGTCGACTACCGGGCCCGATTCGAGCGCGAGGCAGATTTCGCATCCAAGCTGTGGCACCCCCACATCGTCAGCGTTCATGACCGCGGCGACCACGACCACCAGCTCTGGATCGCCATGGACTTCGTCGACGGCGACGACGCGGCCCGGTTGCTGGCCAACCGCAACCCCGACGGCATGCCGGCCGCCCGAGTTGTCGACATCATCACAGCGGTAGCCGGCGCACTCGACTACGCCCACAAACGAGGCCTCCTCCATCGCGACGTGAAGCCGGCCAACATCATGCTCACCCACGACGAAGATGAACAACGAATCCTGCTGGCTGACTTCGGAATTGCGCGGACTGTGGAAGACATCGGCGGCCTCACCGCGACGAACATGACAATCGGCACGGTCGCCTACGCCGCCCCCGAGCAACTCATGGGCGAACACATCGACGGCCGCGCCGACCAGTACGCGCTGGCCGCAACCGCCTATCACCTCCTCACCGGCTCGCAGATGTTCCCGAATTCCAACCCCGCCGTCGTGATCAGCCGACATCTCAACGCGGCCCCACCCAAGCTTTCTGACACACATCCCGAGCTGGCTCCGCTCGATCGAGTCCTGACCCTCGCACTCGCGAAAAGCCCCGAGCAGCGCTTCCGGCTCTGCATGGACTTCGCTCGCGCCCTCAACGACGAGCTTCGCCAGCCCAGCGCTCACGGACCCGCCACCGCAACGCAGCAAGCACCGGCGCCGGCCAAAATGGTTGACGTCGCAGATCCTGCCGCGGTCGTGCGCTCTGACGCCGCCACGCAGCAGGCTCCGACACCCCACGCATCCAAGAGCGCTGATGCGCGCGCGGACGACCCACCACAGCGCCTGGGTACTCGAAGGACGTGGTTGATCGCAGCCGCGATCGGCGCGGTCATCCTGACAGCCGTCATCGTCGCGGTGATGCACCATCAGAGCGGCACTAGCACACAGGCGCGGACAGTCAGTAGAGACGTTGTCGCCCAACAGATCAGCGCCAAGATGACTGACACGGCCGGCAACAAACCTGACTCAGTGTCCTGCCCGGAAGACCTCAAGGCGCAAATCGGGGCGCAACTGAACTGCACGATGAAAGTAAAAGGTCAGGACTACAACGTCAACGTGACCGCTACCAGCATTAATGGAGACAAAGTCGACTTCGACACCGCCGAAACGGTGGACAAAGACGTCGTCGCGCGCCAGGTCAGCGACCGGCTCGCCAACAAGGTTGGGCACAAACCGGACTCGGTTACCTGCCCCGACAACCTCAAAGGCACGCCAGGAGCCACGCTGCGGTGCGCCCTCACCGACGGCGGCCAAACTTACGGCGTCACAGTAACGGTCGCGGCCGTCGACGCCGGGGAGGTGGGCTATGGGATACAGGTCGATGACCAAGCGACCACTGCGCCCGCCGGCGCAAACGGTTACTCCAGTCTGCTGATCACAGCGCAAGACATCGACATCACTGGCGACACTTTCACCATGTCTCCCCCAGTCGACAACCCAAACGGAAAGACCGGCGTCGCAGCAGTCTTCAGCAACCAAAGCGACACACGCGAACTCGGCGACACCATCATGATCCTGCCCGACCCGACCGCGGCCGCGACCGCGGTCCAGCGCGCGAAGGCCGCGATCGGCGGCAACGTGATCGGTCAGCTACAGCCCATCACTGTCGGCGACGGCGGAACGATCGCGCAGGGCCCCTCACCAGACGGCTCAAAAGCAGTGACCGTCATGATCTTCGCCCAAGGCAGAGCCTTCGTCACACTGGAATTCGACAGCAAACCCGGAGATCCGGTGCCGCCCAACGTCACCACGAACATCGCCATGAAACAAGCGGCCGCAATCGCTGCACGCCTCGCGAAATGACGACAACGCGGAACCGACTACCGGTTCATCCTTAGTTCCGGTTGTTACCGAACAGGCGCGACTGCAGGACCTGCTTCCAGTGAACCTCACGGGCGAGGACCCGCTTGTTGTCAGTGCTGAGCACCATCGGATCGAGCAGCGCGAACCGCAGGTTTTTCAGCGTGTAGTCCTCCCCTTTGTCTTGCACCAGGGCTTTCAGTGCCACGTTGCCGGGGACTGTCGCAATAAGGGTGTAAACGGCCTGATCGGCCCCGGTGTGTCGGGGCCGGAAAGGTCGCCTGATGACCG
>NZ_LZLV01000058.1 GCF_001673405.1 Mycobacterium sp. 1245111.1
GCCACCCGCGGAAATACCCATCCGGAGGCCGAGCCCGTCGTCGTTGGGGTTGCCCAAAATGTAAGGCGCCACCAACCCGTGGTGTTTGGTGCGTCGCGGCTGCCCCAATTCGGGTGTGTATTCGGCGACCATCTGCTCGTTCATCGCGAAACCGCCGGCTGCGATCACGACCGATTTCGCTTTCACCGCACCGGTTTCGGTGAAGTGCTTCCAGGCGACGCCGACCACGGCGCCGTCTGCGTTCAGGATCAGGTTGGTGGCGCCTTACATTTTGGGCAACCCCAACGACGACGGGCTCGGCCTCCGGATGGGTATTTCCGCGGGTGGCGTCGCCGAGAACATGAACGAAAAGTTCATCACGGCGGCCGCGTACCCGCCCGAGATTCTGCTGACGGGGGTGATCGTGAACAAGGAGGGCAAACGGTTTGTCGCCGAAGACTCCTACCATTCGCGCACATCGGCTTTCGTGCTGGAGCAGCCCGAGCAGACCGCCTACCTGATCGTCGACGAGGCCCACACCGAGATGCCCGCGATGCCATTGATCAAGTTCCTCGACGGCTACGAGACGATCGCCGAACTGGAGACCGCGCTCGAGATCCCTGCGGGCAACGTCGCCGCGACGTTGAAACGCTACAACGAGTTCGCCGCCAAGGGTGAGGACCCTGACTTCCACAAGCAGCCGGATTACCTTGCGCCGCAAGACAATGGGCCCTGGGCCGTGTTCGACCTGTCGCTCGGGCGGGCGATGTACTCCGGCTTCACGATGGGCGGGCTGGCGGTCACCGTCGACGGCCAGGTGCAGCGTGCGGATGCCAGCGTCGTCCCGGGCCTATACGCCGTGGGAGCGTGCGCATCCAACATCGCTCAGGACGGCAAGGGCTATGCCAGCGGCACCCAGCTCGGCGAGGGATCGTTCTTCGGGCGTCGCGCCGGAACGCATGCGGCCGGAGCGCGTTAGACCGTCGCGGGCTTCTTGCCGACCGCTCCCAACCGCCACGGGCCACCGCCGAGCAGTTCGAGGTGTTGTTCGTGGAACGCCTCGACCGCAGGACGGTGGCTGACACTGACGACGACGCATTCCGGCAATTCGTTGTGCAGCAATTGATACAGCGCGTGCTCGAGCCCCTCGTCGAGCGCCGACGTGCTCTCGTCGAGGAAGACCGCCTTCGGCTTGGTCAGCAGGATGCGCGCAAACGCCACGCGTTGTTGCTCGCCGGGGGAGAGCACCTTGGCCCAGTCGCGCACCTCGTCCAGCCGTTCGCTCAGCGGGGCGAGCGCAACTTTGGTCAGTGTCTGGTTCAACGTCTCGTCGGGAATGTCGGCCGGCGAGTTCGGGTAACTGACGACGGTTCGCAGATCACCCAGCGGCACATACGGCAGCTGGGACAAGAACATCGTTGCGTTCTCGCCGTCCGGGCAGCGCAGCGTCCCCGATGCGTAGGGCCACAATTCGGCCAGGCTGCGCAGCAACGTGGTCTTGCCCGCGCCCGACCGCCCGGTGATCACCAGCGACTGACCGGTTTCCAACCGCACGTCCAGCGAATCGACGAGCGGGTCGCCGTCGGGGGTGCGCACCTCGACGCCGTCGAATTCCACCGAGCCGTCGTCGGTGGGCCGGGTGAGTACCGCGGGCAGATCACGTCCCTTGGCATTGGCGTCGACCAGTCCGTGCAGACGGATGATGGCCGCGCGGAATGCGGCGAACGCGTCATAGTTGTTGCGGAAGAACGACAGTGAATCGTGAATCTCACCGAACGCCGTCGCCGTCTGGGTGACGTCGCCGAAGGCGATCTGCCCGGCGAACAGGCGCGGCGCCTGCACCAGCCACGGCAGCGGGACGATCGCCTGTGACATCGAGGCGTTCCATCCGAGGAAGCCGACGGTCCGACGCACATAGTGCCGGTAGTTGCTGATGATCGGGTCGAATCGTCCTTGCAGCGTGGATCGCTCGACTTGTTCGCCGCGGTAAAAGCCGACCGCTTCGGCAGCGTCGCGAAGGCGCACAAGCGCGTACCGGAAAGCGGCGTTTAGTTTTTCGTTGTTGAAGCTCAGCCGAATCAGGGGACGGCCAAGCCAGAACGCGACGATCGTCGCGACCAATACGTACACGATGACGATCCAGAACATCGCCCGTGGCAGGGTTAACCCCGAAAGGCTCAGCGGCCCAGACAGATTCCACAGGATCGCGGCGAATGAGATCACCGACACCACCGATTTCACCGCTCCGAACAGGAGCGTGGTGGAGGTGTCGTTCTGCGGGATGTTCGGTGTGCCGCCGATACCGGCGGTGAAGATGTCGACGTCCTGCTGGATCCGCTGGTCCGGATTGTCAATGGTGTTGTCGATGAACAGATCCCGGTAATACGCTCGTCCGCGCAACCAGTCGTCGGTCAGGTGCCCGGTCAGCCAGATTCGCCAGCTGATGATGAAGCGCTGGGTGAGGTAGATGTCCAGCATCACCCGGGCTATCCACAACGTGGCGAGCACGCTGAAATGTATGAGCGACGTGTAGAAACCGTGGATCCCCGACTGCCTGATAGCCCTGTCGCCGGATGCGGTGCCCATGAATGCCGTCTGCAACGCGCTGAACATGTCGTTGCTCTGATAGCTGAGCAGCACGGTCATTCGCACCAGAAGCAGGACTAGCAACAACAGCACCGACAAGTGCAGCCACGTCCGCACCGCGTGCCGCCCGGTGAAGTAGCCGCCGGTGATCCGCCAGTACTGGCGTCCCCACGGGGTGAGGTAGCGCAGCAGGACCAGCACCACCAGCACGCACACCGCGGCGATGACCCAGCCCTTGGCCAGCCACCACAGTGACTCCGTCGTCGCCGTGCCCCAATCGATGGACGGCTTGAATGGCTTGGGGTCCAAGATCACGTCTCCTCGCTGACGGCGGCCGGCCCGGCCGCCGTCACAGTGGCTGCTTCCCGGCGAAAGTATCCCAGGCCGGTCGATAGGCTGCGCGCATGGGCAAAGACGCCGATCACACATTCCATGCCGGCCAACTGATCGCCCGCCGACTCAAGGCCAGCGGGATCGACACCATCTTCACGTTGTCCGGCGGTCATTTGTTCTCCATCTACGACGGATGCCGCAGCGAGGGCATCCGCCTGATCGACACCCGCCACGAGCAGACCGCCGCGTTCGCGGCCGAAGGCTGGTCGAAGGTAACCCGTCAGCCCGGCGTCGCCGCGCTGACCGCGGGCCCCGGCGTCACCAACGGCATGAGCGCCATGGCCGCCGCCCAGCAGAATTCGTCGCCGCTGCTGGTCCTCGGCGGCAGGGCACCCGCCGGGCGATGGGGCATGGGTTCGCTGCAGGAGATCGACCACGTGCCGTTCGTCGCCCCGCTGACACGGTTCGCAGCCACAGCGCCGTCGGCGGAGGCGATCAGCGGACTGATCGACGACGCGCTGCGGGCCACCGTTGGCGCACCGTCCGGGGTGGCGTTCATCGACTTCCCCATGGACCACGTGTTTTCCGTTGCCGCCGATACCGGCCCGCCCGGCGCGCTGTCGACACCGCCGACCCAGGTGCCGCCCGACGGCGAGGCCCTCGACCGCGCGGCCAGCTTGCTGGCATCCGCCCAGCGGCCGGTGATCATGGCCGGCACCAACGTCTGGTGGGGACACGCTGAGGAGGCGCTGCTGCGACTGGCCGAGCAGCGCCGGATTCCGGTGCTGATGAACGGCATGGCCCGCGGCACGGTGCCCGCCGATCATCCGCTGGCGTTCTCCCGGGCGCGCTCAAAAGCGTTGGGGGAGGCTGACGTTGCGGTGGTCGTCGGTGTGCCGATGGACTTCCGGCTGGGATTCGGTGGCGTGTTCGGCCAGGACACCCAGTTGATCGTGGCCGACCGAGTGCAGCCCGATCGACCGCATCCCCGGCCGATCGCCGCCGGTCTCTACGGCGACCTATCGGCGATCCTGGCCGCGTTGGGCGACGCGACGGCTCCCGGCCATGACGACTGGGTCGCCGATTTGCGGGCAACCGAGACCGCCGCGCGCGGCCACGAACAGGCCGAACTGGCCGACGACCGCAGCCCGCTGCACCCGATGCGGGTCTACGCCGAACTTGCGCCGATGCTGGATCGCGACGCGATCGTCGTGGTCGATGCGGGCGACTTCGGCTCCTACGCGGGCCGGGTGATCGACAGCTACGTACCGGGCGCCTGGCTGGACAGCGGTCCGTTCGGCTGCCTGGGCTCGGGCCCGGGGTATGCGCTGGCCGCCAAGCTGGCCCGGCCAGATCGCCAGGTGGTGTTGCTACAGGGCGACGGCGCCTTCGGGTTCAGCGGCATGGAATGGGACACCTTGGCACGACACAACGTTCCCGTCGTCTCGGTGATCGGCAACAACGGAATCTGGGCGCTGGAACACCACCCGATGATGGCGCTGTACGGCTATTCGGTGGTGGCCGAACTTCGGCCCGAGACCCGCTACGACGAAGTGGCGCGTGCGCTGGGCGGGCACGGCGAGCTGGTGTCGACGCCCGCCGAGCTGCGACCCGCGTTGCAGCGCGCCTTCGACAGCGGTCTGCCCGCCGTGGTCAACGTGCTGACCGATCCCGACGTCGCCTATCCACGCCGGTCCAATCTGGCCTAGCCGATCTGACGTACCGTTGACCTGTGCCAAAGACCACCAGCTCTTCCTCCGGACGCCTGAGCGGCCGCTTCTGGCGACTGCTCGGCGCTAGCACCGAGAAGAACCAGGGCCGCTCGCTGGCCCAGGTCACCGCCTCGGCCGACTACGACGAGAAAGCGGCCGCGCTCGACGACGAGCAGCTGCGTAAAGCCGCCGGTCTGCTCAACCTGGACGACCTGGCCGAGTCCGACGACATTCCCCAGTTCCTCGCCATCGCACGGGAAGCCGCCGAGCGGGCCACCGGGCTGCGGCCCTTCGACGTGCAGTTGCTGGGCGCGCTGCGCATGCTGGCCGGCGACGTGGTCGAGATGGCGACCGGCGAGGGCAAGACACTGGCCGGGGCGATCGCCGCCGCCGGTTACGCGCTGGGCGGCCGGCACGTCCACGTCGTCACGATCAACGACTATCTGGCCCGGCGCGACGCCGAGTGGATGGGCCCGCTGCTAGAGGCGCTGGGCGTCACCGTCGGCTGGGTGACTGGCGAGTCGACTGCCGAGGAGCGACGCGCTGCCTACAAGTGCAACGTCACCTACGCGTCGGTCAACGAGATCGGCTTCGACGTGCTGCGCGACCAACTCGTGACCGACGTCGACGATCTGGTCTCACCCAACCCCGACGTTGCCTTGATCGACGAGGCCGACTCGGTGCTCGTCGACGAGGCGCTGGTGCCGCTGGTGCTGGCCGGCACCAGCCACCGCGAGCAGCCGCGACTCGAGGTCATCCGGCTGGTCGGCGAGCTGGTCGATGCAGAGAACGCCGAGCAGTACTTCGCCACCGACGCCGACAATCGCAACGTCCACCTGACCGACGCCGGGGCGCACAAACTCGAAAAGCAGCTTGGCGGAATCGATCTCTACTCCGAAGAGCACGTCGGCACGACGCTCACCGAAGTCAACGTCGCGCTGCACGCGCACGTCCTGTTGCACCGCGACGTGCATTACATCGTGCGCGACGACGCCGTGCACCTGATCAACTCGTCCCGCGGCCGCATCGCTCAGCTGCAGCGCTGGCCCGACGGTCTGCAGGCGGCGGTCGAGGCCAAGGAAGGCATCGAGACCACCGAAACCGGCGAGGTGCTCGACACCATCACCGTGCAGGCGTTGATCAACCGCTATCCCACGGTGTGCGGCATGACCGGAACCGCTTTGGCCGCAGGCGAACAGCTACGCCAGTTCTACAAGCTCGGGGTGTCGCCGATCGACCCGAACACACCGAACATCCGCGAAGACGAGACCGACCGGGTCTACATCACCGCCGCCGCGAAGACCGATGCGATCATCGCGCACATCATCGAGATACATGAGACCGGACAGCCCGTCCTGGTCGGCACACACGACGTCGCCGAATCCGAGGAGCTGCACGAACGACTGCGACGCCGCGGCGTGCCCGCGGTGGTGCTCAACGCGAAGAACGACGCCGAGGAAGCCTCGGTGATCGCCGAGGCCGGCAAGCTCGGCGCCGTGACCGTGTCGACGCAGATGGCCGGCCGCGGCACCGACATCCGGCTCGGCGGATCCGATGAATCCGACCACGAGAAGGTGGTCGAGCTCGGCGGCCTGCACGTGGTCGGCACGGGCCGCCACCACACCCAGCGGCTGGACAACCAACTTCGCGGCCGCGCCGGGCGCCAGGGTGACCCCGGTTCTTCGGTGTTCTTCTCCAGCTGGGAGGACGACGTGGCGGCGGCCAACCTCGAGCCCAACAAGCTGCCCATGCAGACCGACGAGGACGGTCGCATCATCAGCAACAAGGTCGCCGGCCTCCTCGATCACGCGCAGCGCGTCGCCGAGGGTCGCCTGCTCGACGTGCATGCCAACACCTGGCGGTACAACCAGCTGACCGCTCAACAGCGCGCGATCATCGTCGAGCGGCGCAACACGCTGCTCAGCACCGCCGCCGCGAGCGAAGAGCTGGCCGAGCTGGCTCCCGAGCGTTATGAGGAACTCTCCAAAGAGCTTTCCCAGGGGCAGCTGGAAAAGATCTGCCGGCTGATCATGCTCTATCACCTCGACCGCGGCTGGGCGGATCACCTCGCTTACCTCGCCGACATCCGGGAGAGCATCCATCTGCGTGCGCTGGGACGGCAGAACCCGCTCGACGAGTTTCACCGGATGGCGGTCGACGCGTTTGCGTCGCTGGCCGCCGACGCGATCGAAGCCGCCCAACAGACCTTCGAGACCTCGCCGTCCATCAAAGACGAGCCGGGCGTCGATCTGTCGAAGTTGGCCCGTCCGACCTCGACGTGGACTTACATGGTGCACGACAACCCGCTGTCCGACGACTCACTTTCCGCGCTGAGCCTGCCCGGCATCTTCAGATAAGGTCCCCGCACATGAACCGGCCGCCCGCGCACGACCGGCTGCTGACGGTGCCCAACGTGCTCAGCGGCCTGCGTCTTGTGCTGATCCCGGTCTTCATCTATGCGCTGCTATTCGCCCACGCGAACGCCCTCGCGGTGGCCATCCTGATGTTCAGCGGCGCATCCGATTGGGCCGACGGCAAGATCGCCCGGCTGATGAACCAGTCCTCGAAGCTGGGCGCCTATCTGGATCCCTTTGTCGACCGGTTGTACATGGTCACGACACCGATCGTGTTCGGTCTGGCGCACATCCTGCCGTGGTGGATCATCGCCGTCCTGCTGGTTCGCGACGTGCTGCTGGCCGCCGAGTTGCCGCTGCTGCGCACCCGCGGCATCACCGCGTTGCCGGTGATCTACGTCGGAAAGGCCGCAACATTCGCGTTGATGTCGGCTTTCCCGCTGATCCTGCTGGGCCAGTTCGACGGGTTGTGGAGCCGCGTCGTATTGGCTTGCGGCTGGGCGTTTTTGATCTGGGGTACCTACATGTACCTGTGGTCGTTCCTCGTCTATGCGTGGCAGGTAGTGATCGTGCTACGCCGAATGCCACCGGTGCGGGTCCGCAGTGCCTGACCCGGCGCTGGGCGGCTACGAGCCCTACTCCGGCCTCAACGCGCACGAGGCCGGGCGGGCACAACGCATCCCGGTGCCCTCGCTACTGCGCGCCCTGCTCTCCGAGCATCTGGATCCCGGTTATGCGGCCGCGGCCGCCCGGCGCGATCCCAGCGAGAAACCGACGGCTCGCGCACGCGCTCAAGGCTGGTTCTGGCAGGCGCTCGCCGCGTTGTTGGTGGCGGCGGTGTTCGCCGCCGCGGTCGCCCAGGCCCGGCTGGTCGCCCCGGGCGTGAGCGCTGCCCAGCGGGTGCTGGCGGCCGGCGTGCGCTCGGAGGAGGCGACGACCGGCCGTCTCACCAAAGAGCGCAATTCGCTTGCGGGACAACGCGATGACGTCCAGCGGCGGGCACTTGCCGAGGACGCCGAGGGACGGCGTCTGCTGGCCAGCCTCGACCGGCTCAGCCTTGCGGCTGCGGGCACCCCGGTCACCGGCCCGGGTCTGAGCGTCACCGTGACCGAGCCCGCCGTAGGGCCGAACCTCTCCGACGTGTCCAAGCAGCGGGTCGCCGGCAGCCAGCAGATCATTCTGGACCGCGACCTGCAGCTCGTGGTCAACTCGCTGTGGGCCAGCGGCGCCGAGGCGATCTCGGTCGGCGGGGTCCGGATCGGTCCAAACGTCACCATCCGACAGGCGGGCGGCGCGATTCTGATCGACAATAACCCGACCAGCAGCCCGTACGCGGTCCTCGCCATCGGGCCGCCACACGCCATGCAGGACGTGTTCGACAACAGCCCGGGCTTGCGCCGGCTACGCCTGCTGGAAACCTCGTATGGTGTCGGTGTCGACGTCAGCGCCAAAGACAAGCTCACGCTGCCCGCCGGGGCAACGCGAGATGTCAAGTTCGCCAAACAGATTGGTTCGTCGTAGTGCGAGAAATCCACGAAGTAGGAGCAGAGCGCCGATGATCGGGATCGCAGCGCTGGCCGTCGGTATCGTGCTGGGCCTGGTTTTCCATCCCAACGTGCCGGAGGTCGTCCAGCCGTATCTGCCGATCGCGGTGGTCGCGGCGCTCGACGCCGTGTTCGGCGGGTTACGGGCTTACCTCGAGCGGATTTTCGACCCCAAGGTCTTCGTGGTGTCGTTCGTGTTCAACGTCTTGGTTGCGGCGCTGATCGTCTACGTCGGCGACCAATTGGGCGTCGGC
>NZ_LZLV01000059.1 GCF_001673405.1 Mycobacterium sp. 1245111.1
CTGGCCGGTCGTGGGCGGACATGTTGCGGCCACCAGAACCAACGTCCGAGCAGTGTGGCCAGCGACGGCGTCATGAAAGACCGGACGATCAGGGTGTCGAACAGCAGACCCAGCGCGATCGTCGTACCGACCTGACCCATCACCTTCAACGGGCTGAAGGCGAACGTGGCCATGGTGGCGGCGAACACCAGCCCGGCCGAGGTCACCACCGACCCGGAACCGGCCATCGCGCGGATCGTGCCCGTCTTGAGCCCGGCGTGGATCTCTTCTTTGAACCGGGATATCAAGAGCAGGTTGTAGTCCGAGCCGACCGCCAGCAGCAGGATGATCGCCATTGCCAAGACCATCCAGTGCAGGTTCATGCCGAGGATGTACTGCCAGAGCAGTACCGAGAGCCCGAACGACGCGCCCAGCGAGAGCAGCACCGTGCCGACAATCACGACGGCCGCCACCACGCTTCGGGTGATCACCAGCATGATGACGAAAATCAAGGTGGCCGCCGCAATCCCGGCGATCAACAGGTCGATGTTGGAGCCGTCGTGCATGTCCTTATAGGTCGCGGCTGTGCCGCCGAGATAGACCTTGGCGCCCTCCCAGGGCGTGCCCTTGATCGCCTCGTGCACGGCTTTCTTGATCGGCGCGATGTGGCTGATGCCCTCGGGGGTGGCGGGATCGCCACGGTGCGAGATGATCAGCCGCACCGCCTTGCCGTCCGGCGAGAAGAAGTTGTTCAACGCGCGCTTGAAGTCCTTGTTCTGGAACACTTCTGGCGGCAGATAGAACGAATCGTCGTTCTTGGCCTGGTCGAACGCGTGACCCATCGCATTCGCATTGGAGCTCATGTCGTCCATCTGATTGAAGATCCCGGACATGGTGCTGTGCATCGTCAGCATCATCGTCCGCATGTTCTCCATGCTGTCGATCATCGGCGGGAAGTCCGTGAGCAACTGGGGCATCAGCGCATCCAGCTGACTGAAGTCGTTGATCAGTATCTGGAACTTGTCGTCGATCTCGTCAATGCCGTCGACCGCGTCGAAGATGGACCGGAACGAAAAACAGATCGGGATGTCGTAGCAGTGCTTCTCCCAGTAGAAGTAGCTGGTGATCGGCCG
>NZ_LZLV01000060.1 GCF_001673405.1 Mycobacterium sp. 1245111.1
GGCCCGCCGGATACACGACCTCCTCGGTGATCGTTCCGGTCGAGCGTGCCAATCGCACCGCCTCCTTGCGGCCGCCGTGCGATTCCTTGCGCAGGCTGCGCTTCTCGACCGGGACGCCGTCGACTTCGACCAGCTTGTAGACCATGTTCGCGGTCGGTGCGCCCGATCCCGTGACCAGCGAGGTGCCGATCCCGTAGCTGTCGACCGGTTCGGCACGTAGTCCCGCGACCGCGAATTCGTCGAGGTCACCGGAGACCACGATGCGGGTTTGGGCGGCTCCGAGCCCGTCGAGTTGTTCGCGGACCTGGCGGGCCAGCACGCCCAAGTCGCCGGAGTCGATGCGGACCGCGCCGAGTTCGGTGCCGGCGGCCGCGACCGCGTTGGCCACGCCGGTCGTCACGTCGTAGGTGTCGACCAGCAACGTGGTGCCTGCACCGAGCGCCGCGACCTGTGCGGCGAACGCGGCCGGCTCGTCGGGCCCGTTCGGCCCGTCGTAGAGCAGCGTGAAGGCGTGCGCGCTGGTGCCTTCGGTCGGCACACCGTAGCGGCGGTGGGCCTCCAGGTTGGACGTCGCAGCGAACCCCGCCAGGTAGGCGGCGCGCGACGCGGCGACGGCCGCGCGCTCGTGGGTGCGCCGGGAGCCCATGTCCATCAACGGCCGCCCGTCGGCCGCGCTGACCATCCGGGCGGCGGCCGAGGCGACCGCCGTGTCGTGGTTGAAAATCGACAACGCGAGCGTCTCGAGGATCACGCATTCGGCGAAGCTGCCACGCACCGAAAGCACCGGTGAGCCAGGGAAATACAACTCACCTTCGGCGTAGCCGTCGATATCGCCGCCGAACCGGAAGTCACGCAGGTACCTCAGCGTGTCCGGGCCGAGGAATTCGGCGAGCGATTCGCACGCGTCATCGTCGAACCTGAACTCCGACAAGGCTTCCAGGAACCGGCCGGTCCCCGCCACGACGCCGTAGCGCCGGCCGTCGGGCAGCCTGCGAGCGAACAACTCGAACACCGACCTGCGGTGTGCGGTGCCGTCGCGCAGTGCCGCCGCCAGCATGGTCAGCTCGTACCTGTCGGTCAGCAGCCCGGAGTGCACCCGGCAACGGTATCCGTTCTGCGGCCGCGGCTCGGTATCGTGTTGGCCATGGTTGCGTCAGCCCCGACCAAGCCGGGTACCACCGGGCAACGGGAAGCAGACACCGTCGAAGCCACCGCGGCGCCGTGGGTGACCATCGTCTGGGACGATCCGGTCAACCTGATGAATTACGTGACCTATGTCTTCCAGAAGCTGTTCGGCTACAGCGAGCCGCACGCCACCAAGCTGATGCTGCAGGTGCACAACGAGGGCAAGGCGGTGGTGTCGTCAGGCAGCCGGGAATCCATGGAAGTCGACGTCACAAAGCTGCATGCCGCTGGCCTGTGGGCCACCATGCAGCAGGATCACTGAGTGCGTAAGTGGAAGCGGGTAGAGACCGCCGACGGCGTCCGGTTCCGGTCTGCACTCGACGCGCATGAAGCCGCGCTGCTGAGAAACCTGGTCGCCTCGATGATCGGGCTGCTCGACGAACGCGAATCATCGTCGCCGCAAGACGAACTCGAGCAGATCACCGGCATGAAGACCGGCAACTCGGAGCCGCCGGACAACGCGACGTTGCAGCGGCTGCTACCGGATTTCACCAAACCCAACGACGACGCCGACGAAGACACTCGGGGCCTGAACGCCGCACTGCGCAGCCTGCACGAGCCGTCCATCATCGACGCAAAACGGGTTGCGGCCCAACAACTTCTGGAGACGCTGCCGGATCGCGGCGGCAAGCTCGACCTGAGCGAAGAGGCCGCGCACGCCTGGACCGCGTCGGTCAACGACCTGCGGTTGGCATTGGGCACCATGCTCGACATCCAGCCCAGTGGTCCCGATCGGCTACCCGACGATCATCCGCTGGCCGCTCATCTCGACGTCTACCAGTGGTTGACCGTGTTGCAGGAGTACCTCGTCGTAGCACTGATGGGTTCGCGGTGAGCGCGATCACCGATGTCGCCGGCATCCTGGTCGGCCAGCATCACCGGCTCGACCCCGACGCGGCGATGGGCACCGGGTGGGCGAGCGGCGTCACCGTCGTCCTGACGCCCCCGGGGACGATCGGTGCCGTCGATGTGCGCGGTGGGGCACCCGGCACCCGGGAGACCGATCTGCTGGATCCGGCCAACAGCGTCCGCTACGTCGACGCGGTGTTGCTCGCCGGCGGCAGCGCGTTCGGGTTGGCAGCCGCCGACGGGGTGATGCGCTGGCTGGAGGAGCACGAGCGCGGCGTGGCGATGACCGGCGGCGTGGTTCCGATCGTCCCGGGTGCGGTGATCTTCGATCTGGAGGTCGGTGCGTGGCGCAACCGGCCGACCGCCGAATTCGGCTACGCCGCGTGCCAGGCGGCCGGCGCCAAGGTCGACGTCGGCACGGTCGGCGCCGGAGTGGGCGCCTGTGCGGGAGTGCTGAAAGGTGGGGTCGGCACCGCGTCGACCACGCTGCCGTCCGGGGTGACCGTCGGCGCGCTGGTGGTGGTCAACTCGGCGGGCAACGTCGTCGACCAAGCCACCGGGTTGCCGTGGTTGAGCTATCTGGTCGGCGAGTTCGGGCTGACCGCGCCGCCCGCCGAGCAACTCGCCGAACTGGCCGCTCTCGAGTCGCCATTGAGCTCGCTGAACACCACGATCGCGGTCGTCGCGACCGACGCCGCTCTGAGCCCGGCGGCCTGCCGTCAGGTTGCGAGCACTGCTCACGACGGGCTGGCCCGCGGCATCAGGCCCGCGCACACCCCAGTCGACGGCGACACGGTGTTCGCGTTGGCCACCGGGGCTATCGAGGTCGCGCCGCCGGCCGATGTGCCCGCCGCCTTCTCACCGGAAACGCCGCTGGCGACAGAGGTGGGCGCGGCGGCGGCCGACTGCTTGGCTCACGCGGTGGTCGGCGCCGTGATCGCCGCCGATTCGGTGGCCGGGATACCGACCTACCGCGGTCTATTGCCGGGCGCGTTCGCCGCACGCCGGTAGCGTGGACGCAGCGGGGGATTGCGAAGGGCGGCCAGCGGTATGACGAGCCAGACACAACCGCGAAAGAAGCGCTCCGCGTTCGTCGTCGGTGGCGCCACGATCCTCAGCTTCGTGGCGCTGCTCTACGTCGTGGAGGCATTCGATCAGCTCAGCGGGCACCGGCTCGATGAGAACGGCATCCGCCCGTTGGAGGCCGACGGCCTGTGGGGCATCCTGTTCGCCCCGCTGCTGCACGCGAATTGGGGGCACCTGGCGGCCAACACCGGCCCGGCGCTGGTGCTGGGTTTCTTGGTCACGTTGGCGGGGTTCTCACGATTCCTGTGGGCGACGGCGATCGTGTGGATCGTCGGCGGCTTCGGCACGTGGTTGATCGGCAACCTGGGATCGTCCTGCGGCTTGGAGAGCGACCACATCGGCGCCTCGGGCCTGATCTTCGGCTGGCTGACGTTTCTGCTGGTGTTCGGATTCTTCACCCGCTCGGGTTGGCAGATCGTCATCGGGCTGCTGGTGCTGGTCGCCTACGGCGGCGTGTTGTGGGGCGCGGTGCCGGTGCTCAACGTCTGCGGCGGGGTGTCGTGGCAGGGGCATCTCTGCGGTGGGATCGCCGGGGTGTTCGCCGCGTACCTGCTGTCCAGCCCGGAACGCGAGGCTCGCGAGCGGCGCCGACGGGCACCGCAGCGATAATCGAGTCGACATGAGTTGCGCCGACGACGATGCGGAGCGCAGCGAGGCGGAGGAGTGGCGCACATGAGTAACGCACTGGCGCCCATCGGGGTGTTCGATTCCGGCGTGGGCGGGTTGACGGTGGCCCGCGCGATCATCGACCAACTGCCCGACGAGGACATCGTCTACGTCGGCGATACCGGCAACGGCCCCTACGGCCCGCTCACCATCCCCGAAATTCGCGCGCACGCCTTGGCCATCGGCGACGACCTGGTCGACCGCGGCATCAAGGCACTCGTCATCGCCTGCAACTCGGCGTCCTCGGCCTGCCTGCACGACGCCCGCGAACGCTACGACGTGCCCGTCGTCGAGGTGATTCTGCCCGCGGTCCGGCGGGCCGTCGCCACCACCCGCAACGGCCGCATCGGCGTGATCGGAACTCAGGCCACAGTTGCGTCCGGCGCCTACCAGGACGCGTTCGCCGCCGCCCGCGACACCGAGATCACCGCGGTGGCCTGCCCGCGGTTCGTCGACTTCGTCGAGCGCGGCGTCACCAGCGGCCGCCAGGTGCTCGGTCTGGCCGAGGGGTATCTCGAGCCACTACAGCGAGCCGACGTCGACACCCTGGTGCTGGGTTGCACGCACTATCCGCTGCTGTCCGGGCTCATCCAACTGGCCATGGGCGACGCGGTGACGCTGGTGTCCAGCGCCGAGGAGACGGCGAAGGAACTGCTTCGCGTGCTGACCGAACGCGACCTACTGCATCCCCATCCCGACCGTCCCGATGCCGCGTCGCCGCTGCGTGCGTTCGAAGCCACCGGTGATCCGGAGGCGTTTCTGGCCCTCGCGGCACGGTTTCTGGGGCCGGCGGTTACCGGCGTCGAACCGGTCCATCGGCACATCGCCGCGTCCGGCTGACCTTACTCAGCAGTAAACCGGGGATGTTTTCAACAACATGACGTTGGGCATGGCACAGTAGTGACCGTGCGAATTACCGTGCTCGGCTGCTCGGGGAGCGTCGTTGGCCCGGATTCGCCGGCATCGGGTTATCTGCTGCGGGCACCGGATACCCCACCGCTGGTCATCGACTTCGGCGGAGGGGTGCTCGGCGCGTTGCAGCGGCACGCCGATCCGGGATCGGTCCACGTGCTCCTGTCGCACCTGCACGCCGACCACTGCCTCGATGTGCCCGGGCTGTTTGTGTGGCGCCGCTACCACCCGTCGCCCCCGAAGGGGAAGGCGTTGCTGTACGGGCCCAGCGATACCTGGTCCCGTCTCGGCGCCGCGTCGTCGCCCTACGGAGGCGAAATCGACGACTGCTCCGACATTTTCGACGTGCACCACTGGGTCGACGGCGAGGCCGTCACGATCGGCGCGCTCGACATCACGCCGCGGCTGGTGTGCCACCCGACCGAGTCCTACGGCATGCGTATCACCAACGGCGCCGGCGGCACGTTCGTCTACAGCGGCGACACCGGTTACTGCGACTCGGTCGTCGAGCTCGCCCGCGGGGCCGACGTCTTCCTGTGCGAAGCGTCGTGGACAGACGCGCCCGATCGGCCGCCGAACCTGCACCTGTCCGGCACCGAGGCCGGGCGGATCGCGACCGCAGCCGGGGTGGGGGAGTTGCTGTTGACGCACATCCCACCGTGGACCTCGCGTGAGGACGTGATCAGCGAGGCCAAAGCCGAATTCGACGGGCCCGTGCACGCCGTGGTGTGCGGCGAGACATTCAACGTCGGGCACTCCTGACTCGTTGACCGCACGCTAGGGTTGGCGGCGTGTCAAAACGAGAAGACGGCCGCCTCGACGACGAGCTTCGACCGGTCGTCATCACCCGCGGGTTCACCTCCCACCCGGCAGGTTCGGTGGTAATCGAATTCGGTCAGACCAAAGTCCTGTGCACCGCGAGCGTCACCGAGGGCGTGCCGCGCTGGCGTAAGGGGTCGGGCTTGGGCTGGCTCACCGCCGAGTACGCGATGCTGCCGTCGGCTACCCACACGCGCAGTGACCGCGAGTCGGTGAAGGGCCGGCCGTCGGGGCGAACCCAAGAGATCAGCCGGCTCGTCGGCAGGTCGCTGCGGGCCTGCATCGACCTGGCGGCGTTGGGGGAGAACACCATTGCCATCGACTGCGATGTGCTGCAGGCCGACGGCGGGACCCGGACCGCGGCGATCACCGGGGCGTACGTCGCGCTGGCCGATGCGGTGACCTACCTGTCGGCGGCGGGCAAGCTGTCGGACCCGCGGCCCCTGTCGTGCGCGATCGCCGCGATCAGCGTCGGGGTCGTCGATGGCCGGATCCGGGTCGATCTTCCCTACGAGGAAGACTCCCGCGCCGAGGTGGACATGAACGTGGTCGCGACTGACACCGGGACACTCGTCGAGGTGCAGGGCACCGGCGAGGGCGCCACGTTCCCGCGGTCGACGCTGGACAAGCTGCTCGATGCCGCCGAGGGGGCTTGCGAGAAGTTGTTCGCCGCGCAGAACGAGGCGTTGGCCCTGCCGTACCCGGGCGTGCTGCCCGAGGGTCCCGCGGCGCAGAAGGCGTTCGGCAGCTGACGCGCTTATTGGTTGCCAGCCGCAACGCCAAGAAATTGGTGGAGCTACGCCGAGTGTTGGATGCGGCTGCGCTATCGGGGCTGACCCTGGTGTCTCTGAACGACGTTCCGCCATTCGACGAGGCACCGGAAATCGGTGCGACGTTTGACGATAACGCACTGGCCAAGGCCCGTGACGGATTCGCCGCGACGGGTCTGCCCACCGTGGCCGACGACTCCGGGCTGACAGTGGAGGCGTTGAACGGCATGCCCGGTGTGCTGTCGGCGCGGTGGTCGGGCCGCCACGGTGACGACGCCGCCAATACCGCGCTGTTGCTCGCGCAGCTGCGAGACGTGCCCGACGGGCGTCGTGGTGCGGCATTCGTCTCGGCCTGCGCGCTGGTGTCGGGTTCCGACGAGGTTGTGGTCCGCGGCGAGTGGCCGGGCGCCATCGCTTTTGAGCCACGCGGCGACGCGGGCTTCGGCTACGACCCGGTGTTCATTCCGGACGGCGAGGATCGCACTGCGGCGCAACTGAGTTCGGCCGAGAAAGACGCGGCGTCGCATCGCGGTCGCGCGCTGGCGTTACTGCTGCCGGCGTTGCGTGCGCTAGCCGCTCAATGAGCGCTCAGGCTAAGTTGAACTGCGCCTTCACATTTCGCGTCTGGAAATGCTCGACGATCACGCCGACCAAGGGGATGGTGCCCGCCAGCAGCACGCCGATCGTCTTCGCGATCGGCCAGCGCACCTTGACCGCGAGGTTGAAGGCTGCCAGCACATACGCGAAGTACACCCAGCCGTGCACGATGCCGATCCAGGTCGGCGGATTCGGCACCTTGACGATGTAGTGGACGACGATCTCGTAGCACAGGGCGATCAGCCAGATACCCGTCGTCCACGCCATCACGCGATAGGCGAGCAGGGGAGTGCGGATGTTCTGGCCGGCTGCGGTCATGCGGTTGTCCTGTTCTGCTTCTGGTTGTCGTTGTCCGCCTTGGCAAGTTCGGCCAGGTAGGCGTTGTACTGGCGGAGTTCGGGGTCATCGGCGCGCGGTTGCGCGGCTTTGGGGCGCTCGGGCAACAGCCCTTCCGGTATTTCGTTGACGGCGTGGGTGTTTCGGGGCTCCGGCGGCGCTTCTTCGTAGCGGACGAATTTGCGGTAGGCGTACACGCAGAATGCGGCGAACGCCGGCCACTGCAACGCGTAGCCGAGATTCTGAAAAGTGCCCGATGTCGACTCGAACCTGGTCCACTGCCACCAGCCCAGGGCCAGGCAGCCACCCGCGGCCAGGACCACCAGCGCGATCAACGCGGGTCTCCGACGACGTGTAGTGGACATCCCTAAAAGGTACTCCGGGGCTCGTGCGCAAGACCGTCGACAAACCCTGGTACTGCAGTGACGGTACGATCGCGTGGCATTGCGGGCGTGATGGAACGGCAGACATGCCGGCTTTAGGTGCCGGTGCTCGAGAGAGCGTGAGGGTTCGAATCCCTCCGCCCGCACCAACGGTCGGCGACTCTTTGTGCTGGTCAACTTTCGTTTTCGTGCTCATTTGCTTCCGGTACTTGGCTTAGGATTTTGCCGATGAGCGAGTTGACGCCCGACGATGTGCGTCGGTGGGATGCCGGCGCGGTGCTGAAGGTGTTTCAGGTCGCCAGTGCGCGTGCGGCGACGTTGCAGACCT
>NZ_LZLV01000061.1 GCF_001673405.1 Mycobacterium sp. 1245111.1
CAGCGGCGTGCGGGCCTTCGACAAGGCCGCCGAAGCCTCGATGATCGCCGAGATCGAAGCCGCCAAAAAAGACGGCGACACCCTGGGGGGTGTCGTGGAAGCCGTCGTGACCGGCCTGCCGATCGGGCTCGGGTCGTTCACCAGCGGCGACAACCGCCTCGACAGCCAACTCGCCGCCGCCGTCATGGGGATTCAGGCGATCAAGGGCGTCGAGATCGGCGACGGCTTTGCCACCGCCCGCCGCCGCGGCAGCCGCGCGCACGACGAGATGTATCCCGGCCCCGACGGCGTGATCCGCTCGACCAACCGGGCCGGCGGCCTGGAGGGCGGCATGACCAACGGCGAGCCGCTGCGGGTGCGTGCCGCGATGAAGCCGATTTCCACCGTGCCGCGCGCACTGGCCACCGTCGACATGGCCACCGGCGACGAGGCCGTCGCGATCAACCAGCGCTCCGACGTCTGCGCGGTACCCGCCGCCGGCGTCGTCGTCGAGACGATGGTGGCCCTCGTGCTGGCCCGCGCGGCGCTGGAGAAGTTCGGCGGCGACTCGCTGACCGAAACGCGCCGCAACATCGAGGCCTACCGGCGCTCGGTCGCCGAGCGCGAACCCGTCACCGAAGTCCGGGCGTCCGGGTAACGCGATGGTGCCCAAGGCCGTATTGGTGGGACTACCGGGATCCGGTAAGTCCACGATTGGTCGACGGCTGGCCAAGGCCCTCGACGTCGCGATGCTCGACACCGACGCGGCGATCGAGGAAAAGACCGGCCGCCGCATCGCCGACATCTTCGCCACCGACGGCGAGGCCGAGTTCCGCCGGATCGAGGAAGAAGTGATCCGGGAGGCACTGGCCTCACACGACGGCGTGCTATCGCTGGGCGGCGGCGCCGTCACCACCCCCGGCGTACGTGCCGCGCTGGCCGGCCACACCGTCGTGTACCTGGAAATCAATGCGGCCGAAGGGGTTCGGCGCACCGGCGGTAACACCGTGCGGCCGTTGCTAGCCGGGCCGGACCGAGCCGAGAAATTCCGCGCGCTGATGACCCAGCGCGTCCCGCTCTACCGAAAGGTCGCCACGATCCGGGTGAACACCAACCGTCGCAACCCCGGCGCCGTCGTGCGCCACATCGTGTGCCGCCTGAAAGACCCGAAGCTGGGCAGCTCCCCGAACAACCGCCGCCGGCCACCGTGGCGCCGCCCGTCGTCGCCGAAGACGCTCAGCGTGCCGGAGCCCCGGAAAGGACCGCCGCCGACGCCCGCGACCCCGGCCGCACTGGCCGCTGCTCGTCGCGCCGAGGCGGAGAAATGACGGAGCCCCGCGAACCGGTCACCGTGCACGTGAATGTCGACCCGCCCTATCCGGTCGTCATCGGCACCGGCCTGCTCGGCGAACTCGGCGACCTGCTCGCCGGTAGGCACCGCGTCGCCATCGTGCACCAGCCGGTGCTGGCACAGACCGCCGAAGCCATTCGAAACTACTTGGTCGAGAAGGGTATTGACGCACACCAGATCGAAATCCCGGACGCCGAAGCGGGTAAGGACCTGCCCGTCGTCGGATACATCTGGGAAGTGCTGGGCCGCATCGGGATTGGCCGCAAGGACGCACTGGTCAGCCTGGGCGGCGGCGCGGCGACCGATGTCGCCGGCTTCGCCGCGGCGACTTGGCTGCGCGGGGTGTCGATCGTGCACGTGCCGACCACGCTGCTGGCGATGGTCGACGCGGCGGTCGGCGGCAAGACCGGCATCAACACCGACGCCGGTAAAAACCTGGTCGGCGCCTTTCATCAGCCTGCCGCCGTGCTCGTCGACCTCGCGACGCTGCAGACGTTGCCGCACAACGAAATCGCCGCCGGCATGGCCGAGGTTGTCAAGGCCGGATTCATCGCCGACCCGGTGATCCTGGATCTGATCGAAGCCGACCCGCGGGTCGCCCTGGACCCGTCGGGGGAAGTGCTGCCGGAATTGATCCGGCGCGCGATCGCGGTCAAGGCGGAAGTCGTCGCAGCCGACGAGAAGGAAGCCGAGCTGCGCGAAATCCTCAACTACGGGCACACTTTGGGCCATGCGATCGAGCGACGGGAACGCTATCAGTGGCGTCATGGCGCCGCGGTCTCGGTCGGCATGGTGTTCGCCGCCGAATTAGGGCGGCTGGCCGGGCGTCTCGACGACGCCACCGCACAACGCCACCGCGACATCCTGACTTCGATCGGACTGCCGACCAGCTACGACGCCGACGCGCTGCCGCAGCTCATCGAGTCGATGTCCGGCGACAAGAAAACCCGGGCGGGGGTGTTGCGGTTCGTGGTGCTCGACGGGCTGGCCAAACCGGGTCGGTTGGAAGGCCCGGACCCGACGTTGCTGGCGGCGGCCTACGCGGAGGTGGGCACCCGATGACGATCCCGCCGGCGACCAGGCAGAGCGCAGCGATGAGGAAGAGCGGCGCGATCATCAACGTGATCAACGGCCCGAACCTCGGGCGTCTCGGCCGCCGCGAGCCGGAGGTCTACGGCGACACCACCCACGACGATCTGGTCGCGTTGGTCGAACGTGAGGCGGCCGAGCTCGGGGTGAAAGCCGTTGTGCGGCAAAGCGACAGCGAGGCTCAGCTGCTGGACTGGATCCACCAGGCCGCGGACGCCAAGGAGCCGGTGATCCTCAACGCCGGTGGGCTGACCCACTCGTCGATCGCACTACGCGACGCCTGCGCCGAGCTGAGCGCACCGTTGATCGAGGTGCACATCTCCAATGTCTTTGCCCGCGAAGAGTTCCGGCATCACTCATACCTGAGCCCGATCGCGAGCGGGGTGATCGTGGGCTGCGGGGTTCAGGGGTACGCGCTGGCCCTGCGTTATCTGGTCAGCCTGAACGCCTAGTCGGTCTTCGGCTTCTCGATGTGCTCGGTGGCCGGCTCCGCGTGCTCGTGGGCCGGAACTTCGCTCGTCTGCTCGGCTTCCTCGCTGTAGGCGGTCGGCGCTTCGTGCTCAGCCGTGGCCACCGCGCTGGTCTGCTCTTCCGGCCATTCGGCAACGGCGCCTTCACCAGCGGACTGGCCCCGGACCGCGGCGAATACGTCGGTGTCGGCACGTTCGTCATCGCCGTGGGCAGCATCGCCTTGCGGCTTGTAGGCGCCGGTCCTGTCCACCCGCCAACGACCGACGGCCACACCGCTGATCGCGCCGAGGAACACCACCAGGGCGGTGAACGCCGCGAACGTGGTCAGCTCGTTGATCAGCCCGCCGACGTAGAGCGCCTTGTAGAACACTGCGATCAGCCAGGTCACCGCGCCGCTGACCAGCCCGGCGACCAGACCGGCCAGCAGCCAAGTCATCGCCAGGTCGTCGCGGCGGTCCGGGTCGGGGTTGGCGGCGGCGTCCTCGCGGCCGTCGATGAAGCCCCAGGCAAGCACGCCCGCGATGAACAGCACGAGCAGCACGAGGCTGATCACGGTGGCCTGGGTCTGCCACACGCTGATCAGCGCCCCCTGGAACAGCCGAACGACGACCATCCCCGCGGCGAACACCAGGCCACGCAGCATCCAGTTAGTCATGGGGCCACAGCGTAGCGAGTAGCGTCAGCTGGCGTGACACATTCCCAGCGGCGAGCCGCTCTTGGGGCTCGCCTCCGGGCGGCGGAATTGGACGCCATCCTGGTCACGGACCTGATCAATGTCCGCTATTTGTCGGGATTCACCGGGTCGAATGCCGCGTTGCTGGTGTTCGCCGACGGCGCGGACGCCGTGCTGGCCACCGACGGGCGCTACCGCACCCAGGCCGCGCAGCAGGCGCCCGATCTGGAAGTGGCGATCGAGCGGGCCTGCGGGCGCTACCTGGCCGGGCGCGCGGCGGCCGGCAACGCACACCGGGTGGGCTTCGAGAGTCACGTCGTGACCGTCGACGGGTACGACGCGCTGGCCGCCGCGGCGGGCGGCGCTGAGCTGGTCCGCGCCTCGCAGACCGTCGAGGCGCTGCGCGAAGTCAAAGACGCCGGTGAGGTGGCGCTGCTCCGGCTGGCGTGCGAGGCCGCCGACGCGGCCCTGGCCGACCTGGTCGAACGCGGCGGGCTGCGGCCCGGCCGCACCGAACGTGAAGTCGGCCGCCAGCTCGAGGCGCTGATGCTCGACCACGGCGCCGACGGCGTCTCGTTCGAGACGATCGTGGCCAGCGGCGCGAATTCGGCGATCCCACACCACCGGCCGAGCGACGCCGTGCTGGCCAGCGGTGACTTCGTCAAGATCGACTTCGGCGCCCTCGTCGGCGGGTATCACTCCGACATGACCCGCACCTTCGTGCTCGACAAGGCCGCCGACTGGCAGCTGGAGATATACGAGCTGGTCAGCACCGCGCAGCGAGCCGGCCGGGCGGCGCTGGCAGCCGGCGCCGGCCTGGCCGACGTCGACTCCGCCGCGCGCGCCGTGATCGTCGACGCCGGGCACGGCGAGAACTTCGGTCACGGCCTGGGTCACGGGGTGGGCCTGCAGATCCACGAAGCGCCCGGGATCAACGCCACCGCCGCCGGTACACTACGTGCGGGCTCCGTGGTCACCGTGGAGCCCGGCGTCTATTTGGCCGACCGTGGCGGTGTCCGCATTGAGGACACGCTGGTGGTCGCAGACGAAACCTCCGGGAATGCACCGGAATTGCTCACCCGGTTCCCCAAGGAACTGGCCATCGTCTAGGAGATTCACCGACCGTGCCAAGCACTGCCGATTTCAAAAATGGACTTGTACTGGTGATCGACGGCCAGCTGTGGCAGATCGTCGAGTTTCAGCATGTCAAGCCCGGCAAGGGTCCGGCGTTCGTGCGTACCAAGCTGAAGAACGTGCTGTCCGGCAAGGTCGTCGACAAGACCTACAACGCCGGCGTGAAGGTCGAGACCGCGACGGTCGACCGCCGCGACACGACGTTCCTCTACCGCGACGGTTCCGACTTCGTGTTCATGGACAGCCAGGATTACGAGCAGCACCCGCTGCCGGAATCGCTGGTCGGCGACAACGCCCGCTTCCTGCTCGAGGGTCTGCCCGTGCAGGTGGCGTTCCACAACGGCGCACCGCTGTACATCGAGCTGCCGGTAACCGTCGAACTCGTCGTCACCCACACCGAGCCCGGCCTGCAGGGCGACCGCTCCAGCGCCGGCACCAAACCCGCCACCGTCGAGACCGGCGCCGAGCTTCAGGTGCCGCTGTTCATCAACACCGGCGACAAGCTGAAGGTTGACTCGCGCGACGGCAGCTACCTGGGACGTGTCAACGCGTGAGCCGGCCCGTCAAGGGACGGCACCAGGCACGTAAGCGCGCCGTCGACTTGTTGTTCGAAGCCGAGGCCCGCGGATTGACCCCGGCCGAGGCGGCCGACGCCCGCACCGCGCTGGCCGAGGCCAATGACGATGTGGCGCCGCCGCATCCGTACACGGTGACGGTGGCGCACGGCGTCACCGAACACGCCGCGCACGTCGACGACCTGATCTCCTCGCATTTGCAGGGCTGGACGCTGGACCGGCTGCCGGCCGTCGACCGGGCCATCCTGCGGGTCGCGGTGTACGAGCTGCTGCACGCCGACGACGTACCGGCGCCGGTTGCCGTGGACGAAGCGGTCGAGCTGGCCAAGGAGCTGTCCACCGACGACTCACCGGGTTTCGTCAACGGCGTGCTGGGCCAGGTGATGCTGGTGACCCCGCAGATCCGGGCCGCAGCCCAGGCAGTCCGTTCGTCGACGATGCGGACGCCCGAGGGCGCCCGAGAAGGAGACGGACCCGAAGCCGCAGCCGCCGGCGAGTCATGACCCGGCTGGAGCTGCGCGTCCTGATCGCCAGCATCCTGGCGGCGACGGTGATTTTGGGCGCGGTGTTGTGCGCGGCCTACGGGCAGGCGGCGATCGCGGCGGCGCTGGCGATCTATGCGCTCGGCGTCGGCGCATGGCTGTATCACTCGATCGAGCGGCTGATGCTGGCCCGCCGCATCGAGACGGTTCGCTCGGCGGTCACACCGTTTCGGCCGTTGCTACCGGTGATGGCGGCCATCATGGCGCTCACCCAGGCCGTCGTGCGATCGCTGTCCGACGTCGCTGAGGTCGCGCCGCCGCGGCGCTGGATTCCGATCACCCGTGGCCGAAAAGCCGACGACGACGAATGGGAATCCTGACTTTCGCCCACGCTCGAAACGGCCGCGCGCAGGTGAACGGAGGGACACACTGGCGTTATGGACCGAAACGGCAGACAGCCGAGACGGCTGTGCGTGTCCGCGCTGGCGGCAGTGGCGAACCCGTCGTACTCGCGCGTCGATACCTGGAACCTGCTTGATGACGCGTGCCACCAACTCGCCGTCGTCGACCGCGCCGGGATGGACACCGCCCACGAGGCCGCCCGGGTGCGGCGCCTGCTGAACCGGCTCAGCGCCTACGAGCGCTACTGGATCTACCCGGGCCCGGAGAATCTCGCGGCCTACCGCGGCTATCTGGACCAGCTCGCCACGGTGAGCCTGGCTGAGCAGGTGTCGCTGGCTGTGCGGCTGCTCTCCGAATACGGCGACCGCGCAGCGCTGTTCGACACCTCGATGTCGCTGGCCGACCAGGAACTGGTGGCGCGCGCCAAGGAACAACAGTTCTATACCGTGCTGCTGGCCGACGACGCCCCGGTCAACGCACCCGAAGGGCTCGCCGAAAGCCTGCGCGCGATCCGCGACGTCGGCCACGACGTCCAGTTCGAGTTGCTGGTGGTGTCCAGCGTCGAGGACGCGATCACCGCCGTCGCGCTGAACGGCGAGATCCAGGCCGCGATCATCCGGCACGACATTCCGCTGCGCTCCCACGACCGGGTGCCGCTGATGACCACCCTGCTCGGTCCGAATGACGAGGTGATCGCCACCGACCGCACGCACGACTGGGTCGAGTGCGGTGAGTGGATCCGCGAGCTGCGGCCGCACATCGACCTTTACCTGCTCACCGACGAGTCGATCGCCGCCGAGGCGGAGGACCAGCCCGACATCTATGACCGGACCTTCTACCGGCTCAACGACGTCACCGATCTGCACAGCACCGTGCTGGCCGGCATCAGAAACCGTTATGCCACACCATTTTTCGATGCCTTGCGGGCTTACGCCGCCCGCCCGGCCGGCCAGTTCCACGCGCTGCCCGTCGCCCGCGGCGCCAGCATCTTCAACTCCAAGACCCTGCAGGACATGGGGGAGTTCTACGGCCGCAACATCTTCATGGCCGAGACGTCGACCACCTCGGGCGGCCTGGACTCGCTGCTGGATCCGCACGGCAACATCAAGAAAGCGATGGACAAGGCCGCGCGTACGTGGAACTCCGACCACACCTACTTCGTCACCAACGGAACGTCGACCGCGAACAAGATCGTCGTGCAGTCGCTGACCCGACCGGGCGACATCGTGCTGATCGACCGCAACTGCCACAAGTCGCACCACTACGGCCTGGTGCTGGCCGGCGCCTACCCGTTGTATCTGGATGCCTATGAGCTGCAACCGTTCGCGATCTACGGCGCGGTGTCGTTGCAGACGATCAAGAAGGCGCTGCTGGACCTCGAGGCCGCCGGGCAGTTGAGCAAGGTGCGGATGCTGCTGCTCACCAACTGCACCTTCGACGGCGTCGTCTACAACCCGCGGCGGGTGATGGAGGAGGTGTTGGCGATCAAGCCGGACATCTGCTTTCTGTGGGACGAGGCCTGGTACGCATTCGCCACCGCAGTGCCGTGGGCGCGGCAACGCACCGCGATGGTGTCCGCCGAGCACCTCGAATCGATGCTGTCCTCGCCGGCCTACGCCCAGGAGTACCTGCAGTGGCGTGAGTCGATGCGCGATGTCCCGCGCAGCGAGTGGGGTCAGCATCGGCTGCTTCCCGACCCGGCCAAGGCGCGGGTACGGGTCTACGCCACGCACTCGACCCACAAGTCGCTGTCGGCACTGCGGCAGGCGTCGATGATCCACATCCGCGACCAGGACTTCAATGCGCAGTCCCGCGACGCATTCGGTGAAGCGTTTTTGACGCACACCTCGACATCGCCGAACCAGCAGCTGCTGGCCTCGTTGGATCTGGCGCGCCGCCAGGTCGACATCGAAGGCTTCCAGATGGTGCGCTACGTCTATGACATGGCGCTGGTTTTCCGGCACCGCGTTCGCAAGGACCGGCTGATCAGTAAATGGTTCCGCATCCTCGACGAATCCGACTTGGTGCCAGACGAATTCAGGCTCTCGGCGGTCAGTTCGTATCGGCAAGTGCGTCAGGGGGCGCTGGCGGATTGGAACGAGGCGTGGCGGTCCGACCAGTTCGTTCTCGACCCGACGCGGGTCACTCTGTTCATCGGGAAAACCGGGATGAACGGCTACGACTTCCGCGAAAAGGTCTTGATGGACCGCTTCGGCATCCAGATCAACAAGACGTCGATCAACAGCGTCCTGCTGATCTTCACGATCGGCGTCACCTGGTCGAGCGTGCACTACCTGCTCGACGTGCTGCGCCGGATCGCCACCGATTTCGACCACACCGAGGCTGCGGCCAGCCGCGACGACCGCGCCTTGCACCAGCGTCGCGTCGAAGAGATCACCGAGGACCTGCCGGCGCTGCCGGACTTCAGCGAATTCGACGGGGCGTTTCGGCCCGATGAGGCCAGCTCATTCGGCGACATGCGTTCGGCGTTCTATGCCGGCTACGAGGACAACGACCGCGAACACGTCATGATCGGGGAGGCCGGGCGGCGGCTCGCCGATGGAAAGTCCTTGGTGTCAACCGGCTTCGTGGTGCCCTACCCGCCGGGCTTTCCGGTCCTGGTGCCCGGGCAGGTCGTGTCCAAACAGATCCTGTACTTCCTTGCTCAACTCGACGTCAAAGAGATCCACGGATACAACCCCGATCTGGGCTTGTCGGTGTTCACCGATGATGCTTTGAAACGGATCGCCGCGGCACGGCAGGCGATGCTTGCGTCCAACGGCCACCGCGACGCGTCGACGCTCAACGTCGCGTCGACGCATTCCGTCACCGGGTAGCGGCCGGCGTTCCAACTAGCGGGGCAATCGGATTCAACCAGATTCCAATCGGCCGGCCATAAGGTCACCGCCGCGGGCGTTACCGACGTCCGACACCCGACCCGAAGGAGTAACGATGCGTCTTGCGCATCGGCCGGTCTTGGCCGTCGTCACCGCGATATGTCTGAGCACCTCGCTGGGCGCTTGCACCAGCAAAGAGAAGAGCACGAGCTCGACCGCATCCAGCTCGGCGAGCTCCAGTAGCACCGCGACTTCGTCGGCCAAGCCCGATGCGTCGTCGTCGACCAAACTGCAGCCCCGCAAGCTGCGTGATGCCGCTACCGCCGCCACCAACCCGACCATCGCGGACTACATCCGCGACCAGCACATCACCGAGACGCAGATCCACCGAGGCGATCCGGGCGCACCAGCCATCGAGATTCAATTTCCGGACGGTTGGCAAAGTGCGGGGGCCGACACACCGGACTACGTCTACGGGGCGCTCGTCTACCACGGCGCCGGGGCCGCGGACTCCGGGTACACACCGAACATCATTGCCCTGGTGTCACGACTCGACGGCGAGGTGGATCCGGACAAGCTGTTGCAGTTGGCCGGCGGCGAGATGAAGAACCTTCCAAGCTTCGCCCCGGCCGGCGAGGAAAACGCCACGGTGTCCGGATTTCCGGCGTACCGGATCGCCGGTACGTACGACCTGAAAGGTACAAAAGCCGCGTCGGGGCAGGAGACTGTCGTCTTCAAGGGCAGCGGTGGCCTCTACGTGCTTCAGATCAACGGGACCAGCGACGAGAGTCAGAGTCAGGCCCTGTTCGACGGGTTGGAGGGCATCGACAAAAGCATCGCGATCAATCCGGACGGGTCGTAGATGGCGAGCGCACCACCGCGGACCAAGGCGTATCTGCTCAAGAGTCGCGCGAATTCCTGGTGGGTGAACGTCGAATTGGAGTTGACCGACACTCGGGTGCGATGCATTGCCGCTGAATATTCGAGGTGGGTCGACGAGGAGTTGGGTCAGCCCGACTTCAAGGCCAAACTCGATGCCGCTGAAGAGGCGGTGATTTTCGACTTCCCGCGCTCCGCGGTGACGGTCAAATGGCTCCGGCAGTTCTACCGAGGCGGATGCGAGATCAGTTGCGGCGATTCCCGCAAATGGCTTGTCTCGCTGGTATACCCGTCCGGATTCGGGGCCATGCTGGACCTGATGACTGACCGTTCGATCTGGCGTCAGTGGCGGGAGGCGTTGCCCGGCACGACCGTCAAGGCGTGACCAGCCGGGGCTGCGCGGTCGGGGCCGCCAACGCGGTGAACCGTTCCTCGATCATCCGATCGGAGGCGTGTTCACCGGTGGCCTCGGCTACCCGTCGGGCCCGGTGCAGCAACTCGGTAGCGCTGTCGATTCGGCCGTGATGGAGCTCGATGTCGGCCAGCAGGCAGAGAAACAGCGGGTTCATTGCGGTGGTGCCATCGCAGGTGAGCGCCTCAAACGCGTCGAATGCCACGTCGGCGTCGCCGTCCCCGGTGTGCAGGGTCTGCGCCCAGACACTGATGATCCGCGCCGCCGCGCCCCACTGATGGCCACCGGCGGCGCAGAACTCGCGGTCGACCTCGTCGGCCCGCTCGGCCGTGCCGTCCACGACACCGAGGATGGCGGCGCATTCGACCTCGACCAGTTTCGCCGCCAAGATATTGAACATGTCGCCCCGGCTTTGAGCGAGATGTAGTGCGCGCCGGTGATATTCGTGCATGGCATCGCGGTCGCCGCGGATCGCCTCGGCCAAGGCCATCCAGCAGTACACCCGCGGATGAAAGAAGTGCAGCGGGTCGGTGACCGTCTCGGGTGGCGGGAAAGTATCCATCATGTGGTGGCCGGTGGCGATCAACAATTCGACGTCGCCCCGCAGCGAGTACATCATGATGTGCGCGAAGTCGTTGACGACGCCGATGTCAGGATCGCCGGATTGCTCATACTGTTCGCGCAACCCGGTCGCGATGATTTCGGCTTCGTCGATACGCCCGTGGCCACACAACATCAAGCACTGCAGGGCGATCGCGCCGTAGAAGCTGCGGCCTTTGACCTCCTGGCCGATCTCGAAGGCACGCTGAACCGCGGCGGCAGCGGACTCGCTGCCTTGTCCTTCGAGAATGCCCCTGGCGCCGGCCAGGTGCAGCCACAGAGTGGCCTGCCGCTCGAGGTGCTCCGGTTTGGCCGGTAGCCGCTCGCATATCTGCAGTGCATGCTCGGTCAAACCGGCGATGTCCTGGTATGCCGACCGACTCAGGGCGCGCTGAATGGCGGTTTCGAGGAGGTAGAGACCGGCGTCTGGGTCCAACTCGGTGCCAGCGCGCCAGGCATGATCGGCGGTCGCGATGACGTGTTCGTAGGCGGCCGTGGCCAGCGTGGGTGTGCGCGTGGTGGCGATCGCGGCGTGCACGGTGGTGCGGTCGGTGGTCGCGAGTTGCGCGATCAGCGCGTCGCGAACCAGCCCGTGGCTGAATCGGTAGGAGCCCGGTCGCGTCGGCAGCTCGTCGAGCAGGCCCCGCTCGTACGCCGGCCGCAGTCGGCTCTGCACGGTGGATATGGACAGGTTGACGATGTCGGCCAGGTCCGCCACGTCGAATTCGGGTCCGACCACGGCCGCGGCCGCCAGGACCCGGCGAGACGGTCGATCCAGCACGCTGATCCGTCGGCCGACTACTCCGACCACCGCGTCCGAGAGCGCGGGCGTTTGGTGGTCGGTGCCGAGAGCGCGTGCGAGTTCCTTGATGTAGAAAGGGTTTCCGCCGGCTTGGTGCCAGACATGCTCGGCGACGCTCGGTGAGATCGTCGTGCCGGCGGTGGCATCGATGAGCTTCGCGGCGTCGGTGCAGTCGATGCCGCCCAGGCGCACCGTGCCGGCATGCTCGGGTCGAATGAGGCGCTCGAAGGCGGACCGGTTCATCGGTCGGTCGGCGCCGAAAAAGGTCCAGTTGCCAATCACGTGAATCGGCAACCGCGGGAACTGCCCCACCAGCAAGACCAACGCGTTGATCGAGGCCGGATCGGCGCGCTGTAGATCGTCGATGACCAGCAGCAGTGGCGAGCGGGCCGACAGCGCGCGCAGCGCGGACACGATGCCCTCGACGAGAGCGAAACCCGTTGCCGCCAAGCGGTTTGCCGAGCCCACGTTGTCACGTTCGTTCCACTCCGGAACCAATGCATCGACGACGCCCGGTGCCTCCCGCAGCACCGCCGTGCGACCCTCGGTCCCGAGTTCGCTACCCAGCTGCCGTAACAGCTGGATCCAGGTCCAGAGCAGGGGCAGCTTGATTCCGCTGGGATGGCCGGCCCAGGCCACCGTCATCCCAGCCGCGCGAGCACCGTCCACGGCCACCTGCGCCAACGTCGTCTTGCCGATCCCGCTCTCGCCGGTCAGCATCGTGAGACCGCCGACGCCGCCGTCAGCGCGGCGCACCGCCGCGGAGATCGCGCCGAGCTCCGCGTCACGACCGACGAATGCCGGCGCCGCGGCCAGCTCACGAGGCGGGTCGGGCAGCTGTCGGGCCGGTGTGACGCGCAGTTCGGGGGACCCATTGCGGATCTTGTCGTACAGGGTCTGCAGACCTTCGCCCGGTGGGGCCCCGATTTCGCGATCCAATGTGGCACATGCCCGTTCATAGGCTTGGATCGCATCGGCGGTTCGGTTTGCCCGGTGCAAGGCGAGCATCAGATGTCCCCACAGGCGCTCTTGCAAACTATGTTCGCTCAACGCGGCCTCGATCTCGGGAACCAGTTCGCCGCCGGCGCCGAGTTCAAGAGCAGCATCGAACGAGGCTTCGATGGCGGTGGTTCGCAGTGCGGCCAACCGGATTGCCGCGGGGGCGGCGAACTCGTGATAGGCGAACTCGCCGAACGGGTCACCGCGCCACAGCGCCAGCGCATCGTGCAGCAGTCCGACCGCGGCGCCGGCGTCCTGCCGGATCAACGCGGCACGCCCCTCCGCGACCAGGCTCTCGAACCTGAACAAATCCACCGAATCGTCGCGGAGCACATTGAGCTGATAGCCGTGCGAATGCGAAACCAGCCGTTGACGATCGGGTTCGGTAGTCGGGTCGAGGATGCGACGCAGATTTGCGATGTAGGAGCGCAGCGATACCAATGCCTTGGGCGGTGCGGCGTCGCCCCACACGGCGTCAATCAGCCGGTCGATGCTCACCACGGTGCCGTGGTGAGCCAGCAGCACTGCCAACACACACCGTTGTTTGGGTCCGCCCAGCGGCACGGACCTGTCGTCAACGCGGACTTCTACCGCACCCGACAGGTAGAACAGCATGCTCTCACCCAACTCTCAGCAAATACCCAGGAGAACACTACCTTTGGGAGCCGCCGTCGGCTGTGTGAACCCGGCGGAAAGTTCGACACCCGTGGACGCGGTGCGAAAAACATTCTGCTCACCGGGATCAGAAAAACCGCACCACGGCTCAAGTGGCGCAATGGCCCGGCCCCGATCAGTTTTAGCTGGTCGCGTGCGCCGTCCACCGGCGCAATCGCCGGCGCCCGATCCCGATGAAAATCGGACGATCAGGATCGACGTACGAAGGTCGATAGCTTGACGGCGTGGGTGAAGCCGTACCATTGCCGATTCGTCAACCGCGTGCCGATCGGGCGCGTCAGGTGGCCGACGTGCTGCGCCACCAGATCCACTCCGGTACCTATGACGTCGGCCTGCCCGGCGAGACTGTGCTGGCCACCGAATTTTCGGTGTCGCGCAACACCATTCGCGAAGCCCTCACCACGCTGAAAAATGAAGGTCTGATCGAGCGCGGACCCAAGGTCGGTACCCACGTCGCGCAGCGCAAATACGACCACGGTCTCGACACACTGCTGGGCCTGAAGGAAACGTTCAAGAGTTACGGCGAGGTCCGCAACGAGGTACGCGCCGCGATGTCCGTGTCCGCCCCGCCGACGGTGGCGCAGCGGCTTCGGCTGGAACCCGGACAGCAAGTCGTTTTCATCGAGCGGTTGCGTTACCTGGGCGGCCTGCCGCTCAGCCTCGACCTGACATATCTGGAGCCGGAGATCGGCGCACGGGTGTTGACGCACCCGCTGGAGAGCAACGACATCTTCGCACTCATCGAACAGCTCACCGGTCGGCCGCTGGGCGCGGCATCGTTGGCGTTGGAGGCGATTCCCGCGGACGCGCACTCCGCCGCAGCGCTGCAGGTGCCCGACGGCGCGCCGCTGCTGATGCTGGAACGGCTCACCAGCCTGGGCGACGACACACCGGTGGACTTGGAGTACATCCGGATGCGCGGAGATCGAATCACCATGCGCGGCAACTTGATAAGGAATACGCCATGACTTTGGTCAACAACCGCTCCGACGTTCCGGTGACGATCGACGAATCGCTGTGCATCGACGGCTGCACCCTGTGCGTCGACATCTGCCCGCTGGATTCGCTGGCCATCAACCCCGAGACCGGGAAGGCCTTCATGCACGTCGACGAATGCTGGTACTGCGGCCCGTGCGCGGCCCGCTGTCCGACCGGCGCCGTCACCGTCAACATGCCATACCTCATCCGCTGAAACGGAACCCGCATGAAGACATTTGCCACCAGTCTGGCGTCGGCCGCGGCCGCCCTCACCGTGGTCGCCGGCTGCGCACTGGATTCCGGCAATGCGGTCAACGTGGTCATCGGCTACCAGTCCAAGACCATCAACACCGTGACCGCAGGGACGCTGCTGCGAGCCCAGGGATACCTCGAACACCGGCTCGCCGATGTCACCAAGCGCACCGGTACCAAGTTCCACGTGGTGTGGGAGGACTACGACACGGGCGCTCCGATCACCGCACAGATGGTCGCCGAGAAGATCGATATCGGTTCGATGGGTGACTATCCGATGCTGATCAACGGCTCCAAAACTCAGGCCAACCCGCGCGCTGCCACGGAGATCGTGTCGGTCACCGGCTACAACGCCAAGGGCGCACTGAATATGGTTGTGGTCGAACCGGGTTCGGCGTCCAAGACATTGCCTGACCTGGCTGGCAAGAAGATCTCGGCCAGCGTCGGCTCCGCCGGTCACGGCACCCTGGTGCGGGCACTGGCAGGCGTCGGGATCAATCCGACCACCGGCGTCGAAGTGCTCAACCAGCAGCCGCAGGTCGGCGCGTCGTCTCTGGAATCTGGTCAGGTGCAGGGGCTTTCGCAGTTCGTGGCCTGGCCCGGGCTGTTGGTCTACCAGGGCAAGGCCAAGCTACTCTACGACGGCGCGGAGCTGAATTACCCGACCCTGCACGGGGTGGTGATCCGTCGCGCCTACGCGGCCGCGCACCCCGAGGTGCTCGACGCCTTCCTGCAAGCCCAACTCGACGCCACCGAGTTTCTCAACTCCAAACCACTCGAAGCCGCGCGGATCGTCGCCGAGTCCAGCGGGCTGCCCCAGGAGGTCGTCTACCTCTACAACGGCCCGGGTGGCACGGCTTTCGACACCACGCTCAAACCGTCGCTCGTCGACGCGCTGAAAAACGATGTGCCATACCTGAAGTCGATCGGTGATTTCGCCAATCTGGACGTGGCGAACTTCGTTCAGGACGGCCCACTGCGAGTGGCGTTCTCGGCCCGCAAGCTCGACTATGACGCGACATTGGGCGCCGCCGCGCCACTGCGGGGCAGCGAGCTCTGGCTGCAGGGATCCGACAGAACCCAGCCCGTCGCCTCGCCGGCCGAACTGCTGAAAGCCGTTCGCGACGCCACCGCTCGCGGATCGCAGGTGCGGGCCGCCTATGTCCCCGACAGCGAGCTGGGTACCCGCTGGTTCGCCGACAAGTCGATCTGGGTGCGTGACGGCGCGAATTACCTACCGTTCGACACCGTCGCGGGCGCGCAGCGTTACCTCAATGCACACCCAGGCAGCACATCCGTGGACTATCAACAAGCATTGGCGGGTGCGGCATGACCACCGCCGGCGACGATGCAGAGCGCAGCGATGCTGAGGAGCGGCGCGCATGACCACCGCCGGCGACGATGCAGAGCGCAGCGATGCTGAGGAGCGGCGCGCATGACCGCTGTCGACGTCACTATCACCGACGCGGCCGTCGCCGTACCGGTGGCCGGTATTGCCAAGGCGCGCAAGCCCGCATCGGCCTGGCGGTCACGGGTGCTGCGGTTGACATCGGTGGTGGCCGCGATCGGGCTGTGGCAGCTGCTCACCGCCGGCCACGTCCGGTTCGGGCTGCGCTTCGACACGCTGCCGACCGTCACCGACATCGTCGGCGCCCTGACCCGCGCCGTCAGCACCCAGCCGTACTGGCTTGACTTGGGGCAATCGCTGGTTCGCATCCTCAGCGGTTTCGGGCTGGCGGCGGTGATCGGAGTGGCCAGCGGCATCCTGCTCGGCCGGTCACGATTGGCAGGCGACGTGTTCGGCCCGCTGACCGAACTCGCCCGGCCGATCCCCGCGATAGCCGTTGTCCCGGTGGCCATTCTGCTGTTTCCCAACGACGAGACCGGGATCGTGTTCATCACGTTTCTCGCGGCGTTCTTCCCGATCATGGTCAGCACTCGGCATGCGGTGCGCGCGTTGCCGACGCTGTGGGAGGACTCGGTGCGGACATTGGGCGGTGGCCGCTGGGATGTGCTGACTCAGGTTGTGCTGCCGGGAATTCTGCCGGGTGTGTTCGGCGGACTGTCGGTCGGCATGGGTGTGGCATGGATCTGCGTGATCTCGGCGGAGATGATCTCCGGCCGGCTCGGTGTCGGGTACCGCACCTGGCAGGCCTACACGGTGCTGGCGTACCCGCAGGTGTTCGTCGGCATCATCACGATCGGCGTGCTTGGGTTCGTGACGTCCGCGGCGGTGGAGTTGATCGGCCGTCGGGCAACGCGGTGGCTGCCGCGCGGAGAGGAGCGAAGGAATTGACCCCAAAAAGCACTGCCACGAGTCTGGAGCTGGATCGGGTGCGGTTGTCCTACCACGATGTTGCGGTGATCGATGACCTCAGCTTCGCAGTGCGGCCGGGGGAGATCCTGGTGCTCACTGGGCCGTCGGGCTGTGGCAAGACGACCGTGCTGCGCGCGCTGGCGGGTCTGCTGGCGCCCGAAGCCGGCCGGGTGCTGGCCGACGGCGTCGAGGTGACCGGCACGTCGGGGGACCGCGGGGTGGTGTTCCAGGACAATGCCCTATTGCCTTGGCGCAGTGTGCGTTCCAACATCGAGCTGGCATTGCGGTTGCGTGGCGAGCCGAGGGCGACACGGACCGCCCAGGCTGACCGGTGGATCGCCGAACTGGGGCTGACCGGCTTCGGCGATTACCTGCCCAAGAACCTGTCCGGCGGGATGCGCCAACGCGTGCAGCTGGCCCGCGGGCTGGCCGGCGCGCCTCGGGCGGTGATGATGGACGAGCCGTTCGGGGCCTTGGACGCCCAGACGCGGGCGGCCATGCAGCGGCTGCTGATCGACTCGTGGCGGGCGCATCCGACCACGATCGTGTTCGTCACCCACGACGTCGACGAAGCGCTGACGCTGGGTGACCGGGTCGCGGTGCTGGGCCGGGCCGGCCAGCCGCTGCGGGCGGTCGTCGATGTGCAGCACCCGCGCGGCGACCAGGCGCATCCTGAGCAGCGCGCGGAAGTCATTGCCGCGCTTCACGATCTGGTAGCCGCCTGATGCAGATTCCCGATCCGACCGAGCCCACCCGGCTGGACTGCGACGTGCTGGTCATCGGTGGTGGAACCGCCGGCACCATGGCCGCGCTGACCGCGGCCGAGCACGGCGCTCAGGTGCTGCTGCTGGAGAAGGCGCACGTGCGGCACTCCGGGGCGCTCGCCATGGGCATGGACGGTGTCAACAACGCCGTCATCCCGGGCAAGGCCGAACCCGAGGACTACGTCGCCGAGATCACCCGCGCCAACGACGGAATCGTCAACCAGCGCACCATCTATCAGACCGCCACCCGCGGGTTCGCGATGGTCCAGCGGCTCGAGCGCTACGGCGTCAAGTTCGAAAAGGACGAGCATGGCGAGTATGCGGTGCGTCGCGTGCACCGCTCCGGCTCGTACGTACTACCGATGCCCGAAGGCAAGGACGTCAAAAAGGCCCTCTATCGGGTGATGCGGCAAAAGTCGATGCGGGAGAAGATCCGCATCGAAAACCGGCTGATGCCCGTGCGGGTGCTCACCGAGGGCGGTCGGGCGGTCGGCGCCGCGGCATTGCACACCCGCACCGGCGAATTCGTCGCGGTCGGCGCCAAAGCGGTGATCTTGGCGACCGGCGCGTGCGGCCGGCTCGGCCTGCCCGCATCGGGATATCTGTACGGCACCTACGAGAACCCGACCAACGCGGGTGACGGCTACTCGATGGCCTACCATGCCGGCGCCGAACTCTCCGGAATCGAATGCTTCCAGGTGAATCCGCTGATCAAGGATTACAACGGCCCGGCTTGTGCGTATGTGGCCAACCCGTTCGGCGGCTACCAGGTCAACGCGCTGGGCGAGCGGTTCGTCGACTCGGATTACTGGTCGGGCCAGATGATGTCCGAGGTGCGCAGCGAGATCGAATCGGCGCGCGGGCCGATCTACCTGAAGGTGTCGCACCTGCCCGACGAGACCCTGACCGCGCTGGAAGGGATCCTGCACACGACCGAACGACCCACCCGTGGCACCTTCCACGCCAACCGCGGCCACGACTACCGTACCCACGACGTGGAGATGCACATCTCCGAAATCGGTTTGTGCTCAGGCCATTCCGCCTCCGGCGTCTGGGTCGACGAGAATGCCCGCACCACCGTGGCCGGCCTGTATGCCGCCGGGGATCTGGCCTGCGTGCCGCACAACTACATGATCGGTGCATTCGTCTTCGGCGACCTGGCCGGCGCCGACGCAGCCGCGGCCATGTCCGATGTGGTTGCCCCGCAACAGCTTCCCCAGGACCAGTTGAACGAGGCGCACGAGTTGATCTACCGGCCGCTGCGGCATCAAGACGGGCCGCCACAGCCGCAGGTCGAGTACAAGCTGCGGCGCTTCGTCAACGACTATGTGGCACCGCCCAAGACCGCGGCCAAGATGTCGATCGCCGTGCACACCTTCGAACGGATGCGCGGTGAGATCGCCGAGATGGGCGCCCGCACCCCGCACGAGCTGATGCGCAGCATCGAGGTGTCGTTCATCCGGGACTGCGCGGAGTTCGCGGCCCGCGCGTCGCTGACTCGTACCGAGTCGCGCTGGGGCCTGTATCACGAGCGCGCCGACCTGCCGGCTCGCGACGATCAGGAATGGGGCTATCACCTCAACCTGCGCAAGGCGGCCGACGGGTCGATGGAATTTCTCAAGCGACCCGTCGCCCCGTACTTCGTCTCGGTGCCCGAGCTGGATTCGTTGCCCCCCACCGACCGGACGGTGTGGCCGGTCGAGCAGCCGCCGTTGGTCGGCGCCCGGGCCCCGGTCGAGGCGCCGTCCCGGGTGGCCTCGCCGTCGGCCGAACCCCCGTCGCCGCGCATCGTGGCGGTGCTCGCGATCGAGGAGCCGACGGTCGCCGCGCTGGCCGAGTTCCTCCGCGATGCCGACGCCGGGGTCCGGCGCACCGCGGTCGCGACGCTGACCGAGCACACCCCGGACGGCTACGCGGCCGAGCTGCTGCGGGCACTGCACGACGACGACGCGTCCGTGCGCCGCGCCGCCGCCGACGGCGTCCGCGAACTCGTCGAGGTGCTGCCGGCTCCCCAGGACGCCGACGAGTTTCTGGCGTCACCCGATCCCGTCGTGCGGGCGGTCAGCGTCTATCTGCTGGCGGCGCGGCGGGTCGGTGAAGCCGCTGCCTTCCGCCGTGCCCTCGGCGATGTCGATCACCGGGTTCGGATCGAAGCCGTGCGGGCTTTGGTGTCCATCGACGACGCGGACGGCGTCGGCGAGGCTACCCGCGACGGCAACCGCGAGGTCCGCATCGTCGCGGCCAACGGCCTGTCCACGCTGCGCTCGGGTCACGACGCGGTCCGTGAACTAGTCGCCGACATCGACCCGCTGGTGCGCGCGGCGGCGCTGACAGCGTTGGGCCAATTAGGCTGCAGCGCAGCCGACTTCACCGCTATCGACCAGGCACTAAGCGCCCCGGCGTGGCAGGTACGCGAGGGCGCCGCCCGGGCGCTGTCGGGTGCGGCGCCCGAGCACGCGGTACCGCGACTGTCGAGGACGCTGGTCGACGAGCATCTCGACGTGCGCAAGGCCGCGGTGCTCAGCCTCAGCCGGTGGACGGCGGATGGCGCGGCGCGCGATGCGCTCAGCGTTGCACTCAAGGACGACGACGCCGACGTGCGCGCCTACGCCCGTCGGGCATTAGATCACTGAATCGAGTCGTCGTCGCTTGGCTTGATGGCCCGGCTCCTCAGCGATCCGTGCCGGATCGCATCGTGGCCGGTCTAGGCTTACCGCCCATGGCGTCTTCCGCGAGCGCGACCACCTCCCGGCTGTCGGCGAATGACTGGGTGCAAGAGGGGTTCCGCGTGCTCGCCGAAGACGGGGTCAAATCGCTGACGCTGGGCCACCTGTGCAGCCGCTTGGGCGTCACCAAAGGCAGCTTCTACTGGCACTTCAGCGACATGACGGCGTACCGCGCTGCACTGGCCGACACCTGGGCGGTGGTACGCGACGAGGACCGATCGTTCGACGAATTGGCGAGTCTGCCTCCGCGGGAGCGACTGTCGCGAATGATGACCACGTTGGTGGGCCCGCGGCAGTGGATGCTGGAGCGGGCCATGCGGGAATGGGCGCGATCGGAGCCCTCGGTGGCCGCCGCCGTGCGGGCTTCGGACCACAACGTGATCGCCGCCGTCCGGCAGGCGTTCCTTGATTCCGGCTTCGATCGCGAGGAGGCCGAGATGCGGGCCACCGCGACATTCGCCGCCGGCATTGGCTTCTTGCATCTGTCCGGCTCGCGGCCGAGTCCAATGGCCGCCGGCCGTCGTGAGCAATTTCTGGAAGTCATGCTGCGGCACTGACATCCGGCTCATATCTCCATACCAAAAGGTATGGTAATGTCCGCACGATGGCGCCACCGCAGACGTCGCACCCGAAGGTCAGCTCCGATTTCGTCGCGCGGCTGGTCGATCGGGCGGGGGAGGCGGAGAAGCTGCGGCGGCTGCCGCAGGCCACCGTCGACGACTATCGGGATTCCGGTCTCGCCCGGTTGCTGCTGCCCAAGCGTTACGGCGGCAGCCAGGCGGAGTTTCCGGAGATTCTCGAGGCGGTGCGGCTGATGGCGCACGGCTGCACGTCGAGTGCGTGGACGCTCGGCTTCTACACGCTGCACAATTGGATGCTGGCGTTGTTCGGCGAACAGGCCCAGGACGAGGTGTTCGCCGACGGCCCGGTGTTGTGTCCCGCTCCCCTGGCGCCGACCGGTCGCGCCGTCCCGGAAAGCGGTGGCGTCCGGCTGACCGGACGGTGGTCGTGGGCGACCGGGATCATGGACGCCGACTGGGTGCTGGTCGGCGCCATCTGCGGACGCGACGACGCGACGTTTCCGGCGTTGGTGTTGTTACCGGTCGCCGACGTCGGCGTCGAAGACGTGTGGCACACCGCAGGCATGTGCGCGACCGGTTCCAACGATGTCATCGTCGACGCCGTGTGGGTGCCCGAGCATCGATTGGTCGCGGTGACCGACATCTACGGCGGCACAGCACCTGGGGCCGAACTGCACGACGCGGCGGTGTACCGGTGGCCGATGGTGCCGGCCCTGGCGCTGACCGCGGCGATGCCCGCGCTGGGATCGGCGGAGTTGGTTGCCGACCTCTTCGCCCGCCGGCTCGGTGAGCGGATGATCGCGTATTCCGGTGCGGCGCAGAAGAATCAGCCCGCGGCACACGTGCGACTTGGCGATGCCCGGGCCCGGCTGCGAGCAATCCGCGCCCTGGCCGATTCGGCCGCCGAGGACATCCAGGCGCGGGTCGCCAGCGGGGAACACATCGGACGCGAGGTGCGGGCCGGTGTGCGGGTGGCGGCGGCGCACGCCGTGCATGAATCACGCTCGGTGATCGCGGATCTGCTCGAGGCGTCCGGTGCCAGCGCGCAATTCCTGGGCCATCCCCTGCAGCGGGCCAAGCGGGATGTCGACGTCATTTCCGGGCACGTGGTGTTCGACTACGACGGCAGCCGCGAACTCGCCGGCGCGTTGGAGGTCGGCGCGAAAGTCTCACCGTTCGCGATGGTTTAGCGCAGCGCCTTGCCGAACAACAGGCTGTCGAGCGGTTCGGTCCCGAGGTTGGGGTAGATCCCGTGACGTGCCATTCGTCCCTCGAGGGTGAATCCGGCGCGCTCGAGCAGTCGCGCCGACCGATCGTTGTCGATGTGACAGGTCGCCCACACGCGGTAGACGTCCGGATCGTCGCTCAGTGTGGCGAGCAGCATGCGAAGCGCTTCAAACATCAAACCCTTGCCCCACCAACGCCGCCCGATGCAGTAACCGATCTCGGCGACGTACTGGACCGGTCGCGCGCAGCTGATCATCCCGACGATCTCGTCGCTGTGCTGCAACACGATCACCCAGGTGCGCAGGTGTGGATCGGTATTCATCCGCTCGGTGATCACTTGCTGCGTCGCCGCGACATTGGGGTGCGGTGTCCACAACAGATATTTCGTGACCTGAGGATCGCGGGCGACCCGCTGGAAAAGGGGCCCTGCGTCGTCGATCACGGGCAGGCGCAACAGGAGTCGAGGCCCTTCGATTCGCTCGGGGGTGAATTCGGCCATCAGAGATCGAGCGCCCGATAGGTCCGGTGTACGAATTTGGGTTGTACCGCTTGGAGTTTCGCCCGTGAGGTGTTGCCCGCGACCGCGGCCGCGGCGTCGGCCGACATCGTCGGCATGTTCTGGATCAGGTACACCAGAATCAGGTCGGCGGCGGGATCGGCCTGCCACCACGTCCCGTACGCGCCCGGCCAACTGAATGTTCCGACGCCACCGGGCCCGAACAGTGGCGCCGACTTCGCCGGGTCGGTCACCACCGACAGGTTGAGCCCGAACCCGCGCCCGACCCAGAACGGCGCGCCCAGAAAGTTGTGCTTCTTGTGTTCGTCGGTCAGGCGGTCGGTGCGCATCAGCCGGGCCGACTCCGGCGAAAGTACCCGTGTGCCGTTCAAAGTTCCTTCGCGCAAAAGCATTTCGATGAACCGCAGATACTCGTCCGCAGTCGACCATAAACCGCCGCCGGCATTGCTGAAGGCCGGTGGCGTGATGTGCGGCGGGCCCATCACATCGTGCTGAAGTCGATCCTTGTCGTCGAGCCGGTACATGGTCGCGGCACGCCGGCGACCTTCGGGGGTGACGTGGAAACCGGTGTCAACCATGTTCAGCGGCTGCAGGATTCGCTCGTCCAGCACCTGATGGAACGGCTTGCCCTCGATGCGCGATACCAGCACGCCGACCACGTCGGTGGACTGCCCGTAAGTCAGCCGCGCGCCGGGTTGGTGCACCAGCGGCAATTCGGCCAGCGCAGCCAGCCAGGCGTCGGGGCCGCTGCCGAACGGCAGTCGGACGTAAGCCCGCGAGATCGGCCCGACGACCGAGAATCCGTAACCGAGCCCGCTGGTATGGGTGAGCAGATCCTCGACGAGGATCGCGCGCCCGGCCGGATGGGTGCGGTCCAGTGGGCCGGTCGGGTCGTCGAGCACCCGCATCTCGGCGAATTCCGGCAGCCAGCGCACGATCGGGTCGCGTAGCGCGATCTTGCCCTCGTCGACCAGGCTCATCAAGGCGGCCACGGTGACCGGCTTGGTCATCGAGGCGATGCGGAACAACGTGTCGCGCTGCATGGGCAACCGGGCATCGACGTCGCGGTAGCCGATCTCGTTGACCTGCAGCATTTTCCCGTGCTGCCAGACCATCGTCACCGCACCGGCGAGCAGGCCGGTGTCACAGGCTTCGCGGATGGAGGCCTGATTGCCCTCGAGGTTCACCCGATTCAGGCTAGTGGGTGTCTCGCCGGCCTCCCGGGTCACCCGAATATGGGGAGCTTTCCCCATAGACGGTATCCAGCGGCCCAGCGACGATTCCTCCCAGGCATTTCCGCACAGCGTCCACGGAGGTTTCGACATGACGACACGCACTCTGCGACCCGCCCGCGGCATCGCCGCCATCGCCGGTGCCGCGGCCGCAGGAATCGCGTTGGGCCAGCTGAGCTTGGCGCCCGCAGCCCGCGCCGACGACGCGGTCGCCGATATTGCCGCCGATCTGGCGTTGTTGTTCGATTCCGGGTCGTCCGACCTTACGGCGGGCGCGACCGATCTCGCCTACGGCGACTTCGCGACCGGGCTAGGGTTGACGTTCTTCGGCACCGACGACTATCTCGTGTCGTCCGGTCAGGTGCTGACCGTCGACATCGCCGACGCACTCACCGGACACCTCACCGACGCGTCGTATGATCTGATGTGGCCAGACGTCGAATCATTCACCCCGCCAACGGATCTTGCTGCGACTTTCAGCGATCTGCAGGACATCGCCACCGTGGCGTCGCAGGATTTCGCACAATCGGCAACGTACTTCGCCGACGGTGAACTGGCGGAAGGCTTGCTCTTCGGTTTTAGCGGATTCGACAATCTCGTTGTCGGCAGCCCCGAAATATTAGCCGTCGGTCTGGCGGAGGCCCTGGTCACCGGACTGTGACGTCTCGCCAGAGGGCAACTCCCTCGACTATCTCGGGGGCGTGCCCGAAGAGGTCGGTGAAGAAGGCGATCAACTGCTGCCAATGCTGTGTCGGCCCGACGATCACATGGCGAACGCCGGCGGCCTCGAGGTCGGCGGCGATCTGCGCACGAATGTCGCCGCGTGCCACCAGCCAGGCACCGCGCTGCTGAATCACGTACATGGTGAAGGTCAGCTGCGACTGCGCCGGCCCGGAATAGGTCTTGCCATCTGGCTGCGGTAGATACGCGTAGGCCTCGGGCATCCGGAGCCCGTAGCCGGCCTCGGCCGCCCACACCATCGGGGCGGCCTCGCTGCCGTTGACGAAATATGGTGCGACGAGCACGGTTTCGTTGGGTGCGATGTGGTGGCTCGCCCAGTTGCGGAAGAACATCGGCGTGGTGAACGGTGTCCGGGGGAGCGGCGCCGGGATCAGCAACACCAGCGACATGCCCACGGCCAGCAGCCACGTCGCCGCCGGCCGCGGAGCAAGGCGGCGCGCTCGCGCGATCACGACCGCAATCAGCACCGCCACCGCCAGCCAGACGAAGACCGTAAAGCGCCCTGGCAGAACATGCTTCAGCAGGGGCAGCTTGCCAAGGGCCAACCACGGAAGCGGAACCGGCAGCGCCTTCGTGCCGATGTGCAGCCACGGCCCCAGCGACAGGACGAGGATCGCGGCCCCTGTGATGGTGGCGACCCGGATTCGCAGATCACTCCACAGACGAATGGCCGCAACGACGAGCAGAATGAGCAGCGGTACGCCGAGATACGCGGTCGCCTCGTGGTGGAAGCCGCTGAAGTCCTGTGTCGCTGCCGCCGGGGCGATGAGCTGATACGGGGTTGGAAGAACGAGGTTCAGCAGATCGGTCGAGAAGGTCGTCGGGTTTTGAACCTGCGCGCTGACGCGTTGCGGCCCGAAGAACTGTACGGCCAAAGGCCAGCCCGCGAGCAGCAGGAACGTCACCACAGCGACCGCGAGGGCTGGCAGGAGCCGGTTGCGGAGCTGCCCCTGGTGCGTCGAAGCCAGCACACCCACGAGCACCACGGCCGCGACCACGCTGGTGGCGAGCAACTCCTCGCTGATCAGCAATTGGACGACGCCGAGCACGCCCAGCGCGAGACCCGACTGCCACGGCGGTCGCCGGCGCGTCACAACCAATTCGTCGATCGCGAGCAACAGCAGCGGTGGCACCCAGGCCGTAGCCAGGTTCAGATGCAGGGCCGCATGCGAGACGACGTACGGCGAGAACGCGTAGACCGCGCCACCGACGACCGGGCCGAGCCCGTCACCGGTCCAGCGGCGGATCGCCAGCCACGCGGTGAGCCCGCTGAGCGAGATACCAAGCACCACAAGGACGTTGAAGCCGAAGATCGGGCCGCCGAGCTTCGCGGGCAGCCAGCCGAGAATCCCCAGCAGCGGCATTGACGGGTTCCACATCAGATTCACGCCGTCGGGCGCGCCGATCTGCGTCGTGAAGAACGGGTCGAGACCATTGGCCAGCGCGTGGGGGGTCCAGCCCAGATACCAGATGGCCTGTTCCGGGTCGCAACAGCTGCCGGCCCAACCGGACGTGGGGCCGCGCCAGGCCCGGCTGGTGACGGCGAGGGCCCCGAGCAGGTAGACGACGAACGCCGCGAGTCCGCGGAGGCGTCCAGACTGAATCGGCCGCGTCGGCACCTAGTGGGTTTGCTCTTCCTGAAAATGCAGGAACGGACGAAGCCGGCGGCGCGTCTGGTGATCGGTCGCCCCGGCCTGGCCGTCGGCATGGACGCCTCGGGTGTAGTCCCCTTGCCACGGCACCTTGTCTCCCGTGGTGGCGTCCGTTGCCGCCTGGGCTTGCCCCAACTCGCGACGCGACCGAAGAAAGAACTCGTGCTGGCGGCGCAGATCGTCATCGGAGGCGATGGGCCGGACTTCGGGCGCGAACTCTTCCAGCTCGCCGCGGCGCTGCGGGACGATCATGCAGATCGGCTCGTCGACCTCGAAACGCACCGGCACATATTCGCGGGTGAACTTCCAGTTAATGCTGAAACCCGAGCTGGTCCAATCGGTTTCGACGATCCCCTCAAGCGGTGAGATGGCATCCTTCGGATGATTCGCCGGCCCGCGCACCAACAGGTCGTACCCGGGTGGAGTGCGAAACAGGATCGGCAAATGCCACGTCAGGATGCCGTAACCGAAATTGCTGACAGGCAGGAACTGTCCTGGGCCGCGCCGATCTGGTGCGACCGTGACTTTGCTGAGGTCGTCGCCGCCCATCCAGGTCGCGCTGAACGCGCACGGGTTGCGCAGTTCCCAGCCGCTCTGATTAGCGATCAGCATCGGTAGGCAGCGATTCGCCCATCCCCGGTGCATCTCCGACATCCACGGCCGGTTGATCGCGGCCGGGCTGAATTGGGGCGCGTTGTCACCGGTGACGAAGCTGATCAGGGGTCGGGCCGACTCATCTGGCTGGTCGCTCATCCGATCCTCGGTTGGCTGGGCTGTCAGTGGCAACGCGGATGACGTTACTTGAGGCAGCCCCGGCGATGCCGGTGAGGACTCACGTCCGCCGTTTCGGCTAACCCGGCCCGCAAATGCTAGGCTGCCCGGCAGTCGACATCCTTTAACGATCCGTCCAGAGAGGCGGAGAAGGAGGTCAAGATCTCGCATGGGTGCCGCGGGTGACGCCGCCACCGGCCGCGAATTGATGTCGGCGGCCGACGTGGGTCGCACTATTTCGCGCATTGCGCATCAGATCATCGAAAAAACCGCCCTCGACGGCGCCGACGCGCCCCGGGTGGTGTTACTGGGAATCCCGACCCGCGGCGTCACGTTGGCCGAGCGGCTCGCGGCCAACATCGCCGAATTCTCCGGCGCCGAGATCCCGCACGGGGCACTGGACATCACGCTCTATCGCGACGATCTGATGACCAAGCCGCCGCGGCCCCTGGAGACCACCTCGATCCCAGCCGGCGGCATCGACGATGCGCTGGTGATCCTGGTCGACGACGTGCTGTATTCCGGTCGCTCGGTGCGCTCCGCGCTGGATGCCCTGCGCGACATCGGACGTCCCCGGGTGGTTCAGTTGGCGGTGCTGGTCGACCGCGGCCATCGACAGCTGCCCCTGCGCGCCGACTACGTCGGAAAGAACGTGCCGACGTCGCGAACCGAGAACGTGCGCGTGCTGCTGGCCGAGCTGGACGGTCGCGACGCCGTCGTCATCTCGCGGGGGGACGCGTGACCAGGCATCTGCTCGCCGCCGGCGACCTGTCCCGCGACGAAGCCACCGCGATCCTCGACGACGCCGACCGCTTCGCCGAGGCCTTGGTCGGCCGCGAGGTCCGCAAACTCCCGACGCTGCGGGGCCGCACGGTCATCACGATGTTCTACGAGAACTCCACCCGCACCCGCGTGTCGTTCGAGGTCGCCGGCAAGTGGATGAGCGCCGACGTGATCAACGTCAGCGCCGCCGGATCGTCGGTGGGCAAGGGCGAATCGCTGCGCGACACCGCGCTGACCCTGCGCGCCGCCGGGGCCGACGCGCTGATCATCCGGCACCCGGCTTCCGGTGCGGCACACCGGCTCGCGGACTGGACGGCCAGTGCCGACGGCGCCCCGTCGGTGGTCAACGCCGGCGACGGCACCCACGAGCACCCGACCCAGGCGCTGCTGGACGCCCTGACCATCCGGCAGCGACTCGGTGGCTTCGAGGGACGGCGAGTCGTCATCGTCGGCGACATCCTGCACAGCCGGGTGGCCCGGTCGAACGTCATGCTGCTGCACACGCTTGGCGCCGAGGTGGTGCTGGTGGCCCCGCCGACCCTGTTGCCGGTCGGGGTCCACGACTGGCCGGTCACGGTGTCCCACGACCTGGACGCCGAGCTGCCGGGCGCCGACGCGATGCTGATGCTGCGGGTGCAGGCCGAGCGGATGAACGGCGGCTTCTTTCCTTCCACGCGTGAGTATTCGGTGCGTTACGGACTTTCCGACCGGCGTCAGGCGATGCTTCCCGGGCATGCGATCGTGCTGCATCCCGGACCGATGCTGCGCGGGATGGAAATATCGTCGTCGGTGGCTGATTCGTCGCAATCAGCTGTGCTGCAACAGGTTTCCAATGGTGTCCATGTTCGGATGGCGGTGCTCTTCCATCTGCTGGTTGGCACCGAGTCGGGCGTATCGGGGCTCGCCGGCAAGGGGGTGATGGCGTGAGCGTGTTGCTGCGTGGGGTGCGGCTCTACGGCGAAGGGGATCCGGTCGACGTGCTGGTCGACGACGGGCAGATCGCCGACATCGGCGCGGGGCTGGCCGAGTCCGGAGCACTCGAGAAGGCCTCAGACGTGATCGACGCGAGCGGCCAGGTGCTGCTGCCCGGGTTCGTCGACCTGCACACCCACCTGCGCGAGCCGGGCCGCGAATACGCCGAGAACATCGAAACCGGTTCGGCCGCCGCCGCACTCGGTGGATTCACTGCGGTGTTCGCGATGGCGAACACCAATCCGGTGGCCGACAGCCCGGTGGTCACCGACCACGTCTGGCATCGCGGGCAGCAGGTCGGTCTGGTCGACGTCCATCCGGTCGGCGCGGTCACCGTCGGACTGGCCGGAAAAGACCTCACGGAAATGGGCATGATGGCCGCCGGGGCCGCGCAAGTGCGGATGTTCTCCGACGACGGCAAATGCGTCGACGACCCGCTGATCATGCGCCGCGCACTGGAATACGCCACCGGCCTGGGTGTCCTGATCGCCCAGCACGCCGAGGAACCGCGGCTCACCGTGGGTGCGGTCGCGCACGAGGGCCCGACCGCCGCCCGGTTGGGGCTGTCCGGATGGCCCCGGGCCGCCGAGGAGTCGATCGTGGCGCGGGACGCCCTGTTGGCCCGCGACGCCGGGGCCCGCGTGCACATCTGCCACGCGTCCACCGCGGGCACCGTCGAGATCGTGAAATGGGCTAAGGCGCAAGGTATCTCGATCACCGCCGAGGTGACGCCGCATCACCTGCTGTTGGACGACAGTCGGCTCGTCAGCTACGACGGCGTGAACCGCGTCAACCCGCCGCTGCGCGAGGCCTCCGACGCCGTCGCGCTCCGGCAGGCGCTCGTCGACGGCGTGATCGATTGCGTGGCCACCGATCACGCCCCGCACGCCGAACATGAGAAGTGCGTGGAATTCGCCGCCGCGCTGCCGGGGATGCTGGGGCTGCAGACTGCGTTGTCGGCGGTGGTCCAGGCGATGGTCGTTCCGGGCCTGATGACGTGGCGCGACATCGCGCGGGTGATGAGCGAGAACCCGGCCCGCATTGCCGGGTTGCCGGACCAGGGACGTCCGCTGGACATCGGCGAACCGGCCAACCTGACCGTCGTCGACCCCGATGCCACGTGGACCGTCGTCGGGACCGATTTCGCCAGCCGGTCGGCCAACACCCCCTACGAGGCGATGACGCTGCCCGCCACCGTGACGGCAACCCTGTTGCGCGGCAAGGTCACCGCGCGCGACGGAAAGAGTCCGGCGTGAACTCCCAGACGCTGGTCGCCTCGCTGATCGTGGCTGCGGTGCTGGCGCTGTTGATCGCGTTCATCATCCAGCTGATGCTGCGAGGCTGGCGTAAGCGCGCGCAGCGCCAGGCTGAGATGATCGGCGAACTGCCCGAAATCCCGGCGCGTGTCGGTCCGGCCTCGGTCACCACCCGCGGCATCTACGTCGGCTGCACCATGGCCCCGGCCTGGAGCCAGCGGATCACCGTCGGCGACCTGGGTTATCGCAGCAAGGCCGTGCTGACCCGGCACCCAGAAGGGATCCTGGTGCAGCGCACGGGCGCACAGCCGATCTGGATCCCGACCGAGGCGATCTCCGGCATCCGAACCGAACACGTGGTCGCCGGAAAAGTCGCCGCTCGCGACGGAATTCTGGCAATTCGGTGGCGGCTGCCGTCGGGGGTCAAGATCGACACCGGATTTCGCGCCGACAACCGTGACGAATATCAGGGGTGGCTACGGATTTGGCCGGAAGGAGTCGCACTGTGAAGGCGATGCTGGTTCTCGACGACGGCCGGACGTTCACCGGAACCGCGTTCGGTGCGATCGGCCAAACACTCGGCGAGGCAGTCTTTTCCACCGGGATGTCTGGATACCAGGAGACGCTGACCGACCCCAGTTATCACCGCCAGATCGTGGTGGCCACCGCCCCACAGATCGGCAATACCGGCTGGAATGGTGAGGACGGCGAAAGCCGGGGCGACAAGATCTGGGTCGCCGGATACGCGGTCCGCGACCCCTCGCCGCGAGTGTCGAACTGGCGGGCCACCGGAACTCTGGAGGACGAACTGATCCGCCAGCACATCGTCGGGATCGCCGGTATCGACACCCGCGCGGTGGTCCGTCATCTGCGTAGCCGGGGTTCTATGAAGGCCGGCGTCTTCTCCGGCGACGCGCTCGCCTCGCCGGAGGAATTGACCGAGCGGGTCCGCGGCCAGCAGCCGATGCTCGGCGCCGACCTGGCTGGCGAGGTCAGCACCCCGGACGCGTACGTGGTGGAACCCGAAGGGCCGCACAGGTTTACCGTCGTCGCAATCGATCTCGGTATCAAAACCAACACGCCGCGTAACTTCGCCCGCCGCGGCGTGCGCTCCCGCGTGCTGCCCTCGTCGGCGACCTTCGAGCAGATCGCCGAGCTCAAACCCGACGGGGTGTTTCTGTCCAACGGGCCCGGCGACCCAGCCACCGCCGAGCACGTCGTCGAGGTGACCCGCGAGGTGCTCGGCGCGGGGATCCCGTTGTTCGGCATCTGTTTCGGCAACCAGATCCTGGGCCGCGCGCTGGGTCTGTCGACCTACAAGATGGTCTTCGGCCACCGGGGTATCAACATCCCTGTGATCGACCACGCGACCGGACGGGTCGCGGTCACCGCGCAGAACCACGGGTTCGCGCTCGAGGGGGAGGCCGGTCAGCGGTTCGACACCCCGTTCGGAGCGGCCGTCGTCAGCCACACCTGCGCCAATGACGGCGTCGTCGAGGGTGTGAAACTGGTTGATGGACGCGCCTTTTCGGTGCAGTACCACCCGGAGGCCGCGGCCGGACCGCACGACGCGGAGTACTTGTTCGACCAATTCGTCGACCTGATGGCAGGGGAGCGTAGGTAATGCCACGGCGGACTGATCTCAAGCATGTCCTGGTGATCGGCTCCGGGCCGATCGTCATCGGGCAGGCCTGCGAATTCGACTACTCCGGAACCCAGGCGTGCCGTGTGCTTCGCGCCGAAGGCCTCGAGGTGAGCCTGGTCAACTCGAATCCGGCCACCATCATGACCGACCCGGAGTACGCCGACCACACCTACGTCGAACCCATCACGCCGGGCTTCGTCGAACGGGTCATCGCGCAGCAGGCCGAGCGCGGCAACAAAATCGACGCCCTGCTGGCCACCCTCGGCGGCCAGACCGCGCTGAACACCGCGGTCGCCCTCTACGAGAACGGTGTGCTCGAGAAGTACGGCGTCGAGTTGATTGGCGCCGATTTCGATGCCATCCAGCGCGGCGAAGACCGGCAGCGGTTCAAGGACATCGTCGCCAAGGTCGGCGGCGAATCAGCCCGCAGCCGAGTCTGTTTCACGATGGACGAGGTCCGCGAGACCGTCGGCGAGCTCGGCCTGCCGGTGGTGGTCCGGCCGTCGTTCACCATGGGTGGGCTGGGCTCGGGCCTGGCGCACACCGCCGACGAGGTCGACCGGATGGCCGGCGCCGGGCTGGCCGCGTCGCCGAGCGCCAACGTGCTGATCGAGGAATCCATCTACGGCTGGAAGGAATTCGAGCTCGAGCTGATGCGCGACGGCAAAGACAACGTCGTCGTGGTGTGCTCGATCGAAAACGTCGACCCGATGGGTGTGCACACCGGCGACTCGGTGACCGTCGCCCCGGCGATGACGCTCACCGACCGCGAATACCAGCGGATGCGCGACCTCGGCATCGACATCCTGCGCGAAGTCGGCGTCGATACCGGTGGCTGCAACATCCAGTTCGCGGTCGACCCGCGTGACGGCCGGCTGATCGTCATCGAGATGAACCCCCGGGTGTCGCGGTCAAGTGCGTTGGCCTCCAAGGCCACCGGCTTTCCGATCGCCAAGATCGCCGCCAAGCTGGCCGTCGGCTACACCCTCGATGAGATCCTCAACGACATCACCAAGGAAACCCCGGCCTGCTTCGAGCCGACGCTGGACTACGTGGTCGTCAAGGCCCCGCGGTTCGCGTTCGAGAAGTTCCCGGGCGCCGACCCGACGCTGACCACCACGATGAAATCCGTCGGCGAAGCGATGTCGTTGGGCCGCAACTTCATCGAGGCGCTGGGCAAGGTGATGCGGTCGCTGGAGACCAAGCGCACCGGCTTCTGGACCGGTCCCGACGCCGACGGCACCGCAGAAGATGCGCTGGAGCGGCTGCGCACACCGACCGACGGCAGGCTCTACGACGTCGAACTGGCGCTGCGGCTGGGCGCGTCCGTCGACCGGGTGGCCGAAGCGTCCGGGATCGACCCATGGTTCGTCGCGCAGATCGCCGAGCTCCTGACGTTGCGGCAGGAGGTCAGCGAGGCCGCGGTGCTAGACGGTGACCTGCTGCGCCGCTGCAAACACAGCGGCTTGTCCGACCGCCAAATCGCCTCGCTGCGGCCGGAATTGGCCGGTGAAGACGGCGTGCGGTCGCTGCGGCGACGGCTCGGCATCCATCCGGTGTACAAGACCGTTGACACCTGTGCCGCGGAGTTCGAGGCCAAGACGCCCTATCACTACAGCAGCTACGAGCTCGACCCCGCCGCCGAGAGTGAGGTGGCGCCGCAGACCGAGAAACCCAAGGTGCTGATCCTCGGATCGGGGCCCAACCGGATCGGCCAGGGCATCGAATTCGACTACAGCTGCGTGCATGCGGCAACGACCTTGTCGCAGGCCGGTTTCGAGACCGTGATGGTCAACTGCAACCCCGAGACCGTCTCCACCGACTACGACACCGCCGACCGGCTGTACTTCGAACCCTTGACATTCGAGGACGTCCTCGAGGTGTTCCACGCCGAGCAGCTCTCCGGCGAAGGCGGTCCGGGCGTGGTCGGGGTGATCGTGCAACTCGGTGGCCAGACCCCGCTGGGGCTGGCGCAGCGGCTCGCTGACGCCGGCGTTCCGATCGTCGGCACCCCACCCGAGGCCATCGACTTGGCCGAGGACCGCGGCGCCTTCGGTGATCTGCTGGCCGCGGCGGGGCTGCCCGCGCCGCGCTACGGCATGGCGACCACCTTCGCGCAGGCGCGGCGGATCGCCGCCGACATCGGCTACCCGGTGCTGGTCCGGCCGTCGTACGTGTTGGGTGGGCGCGGCATGGAGATCGTCTATGACGACGACACCCTGCAGGGCTACATCGCCCGTGCCACCGAACTCTCGCCCGAGCACCCGGTGCTGGTGGACCGCTTCCTCGAGGATGCGATCGAGATCGACGTCGATGCGCTCTGCGACGGCGACGAGGTCTACATCGGCGGCATCATGGAGCACATCGAAGAGGCCGGCATCCATTCCGGCGACTCGGCGTGCGCGTTGCCCCCGGTTACCCTGGGCCGCAGCGATATTGAGAAGGTGCGCAAGGCCACCGAGGCGATCGCGCACGGCATCGGCGTGATCGGGTTGCTCAACGTCCAATACGCGCTGAAGGACGACGTGCTCTACGTGCTCGAGGCCAACCCGCGGGCCAGCCGCACCGTCCCGTTCGTCTCCAAGGCCACCGCGATACCGCTGGCCAAGGCGTGCGCACGAATCATGCTGGGCGCCAAAATCTCCCAATTGCGCGAGGAAGGTCTGCTGGTGTCCGTCGGGGACGGCGGCAACGCGCCACCGAACGCGCCTATCGCGGTCAAGGAGGCCGTGCTGCCGTTCCACCGGTTCCGCCGCGCCGACGGCTCGGGTGTCGACTCGCTGCTGGGCCCGGAGATGAAGTCGACCGGCGAGGTGATGGGCATCGACCGCGACTTCGGCAGTGCGTTCGCGAAAAGCCAGACCGCGGCCTACGGGTCGCTGCCGGCGTCGGGGACGATCTTCGTCTCGGTCGCCAACCGGGACAAGCGTTCCCTGGTCTTCCCGGTGAAGCGGCTGGCCGATCTGGGTTTCCGGGTGCTGGCCACCGAGGGCACCGCGGAGATGTTGCGCCGCAACGGCATTCCCTGCGACGAGGTGCGCAAGCATTTCGAAGACGCTCAACCGGGCCGGCCGGCGATGTCGGCCGTCGACGCCATCCGTGCCGGCGAGGTCGACATGGTATTCAACACGCCGTACGGAAACTCGGGTCCACGCATCGACGGCTACGAAATCCGTTCGGCCGCAGTCGGAGTCAACATCCCCTGTGTGACGACAGTCCAGGGAGTGTCGGCGGCCGTGCAGGGCATTGAGGCCGGGATTCGCGGCGACATCGGCGTGCGCTCGCTGCAGGAGCTGCACAGCGCGCTGAGCAACGGCGGCCACTAGCCATGCGCGGGTTCGGCGCCCGGCTGGCCGACGCGATATCTCGTCGCGGACCGCTGTGTCTGGGCATCGACCCGCACCCCGAGCTGCTGCAGGCCTGGGGCCTGCCGGTCAGTCCTGACGGCCTGGCGACGTTCTGCGACATCTGCGTCACGGCCTACGCCGAGTTCGCCGTCGTCAAACCTCAGGTCGCGTTCTTCGAGGCCTACGGCGCCGCCGGCTATGCGGTGCTGGAACACACGATGGCGGCCCTGCGCGACGCCGGGGTGCTGGTGCTGGCCGACGCGAAACGCGGCGACATCGGGTCGACGATGGCGGCCTACGCGGCCGCCTGGACCGGCGACTCCCCGCTGGCGGCCGACGCCGTCACCGCATCGCCCTACCTGGGTTTCGGCTCACTGCAGCCGCTGCTGGACAGCGCCGCGGCGCACGGTCGCGGGGTGTTCGTGCTGGCCGCGACGTCCAACCCGGAGGGGGCCAGCGTGCAGCGGGCCCGGAGCGGCGGGCAGCCGGTGGCTCAGCTGATCGTCGATGCGGCCGCGGCGGCCAACCGCGCGCTGGGACCCGGCACCGTCGGGGTCGTCGTCGGCGCCACGTTGACCGAGGTGCCCGACGTCAGCGGGCTCGATGGACCGGTGCTGGTCCCCGGGGTCGGATTTCAGGGCGGACGGCCTGAGGCTCTCAGCGGCCTGGGTGGGGCCGTTTCCAGGCAACTGCTACCCGCGGTGTCCCGCGACGTGCTGCGGGCCGGACCGGACGCGTCAGCGGTGCGCGCGGCGGGCGAGCGGATGCGCGACGCGGTCGCTTACCTGGCCCGCTGATCGCCCGAGGCCCATCTACGACACGGCGTCGTTCACTTTTCGGCCGGAAGTCCTGATTGGCGGCGACACGCGCGACACGCCGCGATATTCGTAACCAGACCACATTCGGCTTTTTGACCTGTGTCAAAGCGGTCGGAGGGCGGATTTCACGATGACCGGCCAATATCACCCGAGCGGCTAAAAGGCCAGGTAGAAGCGATTTTGCAGGGTCGTCAGCGATGGCTCACAGGGGACTTATCCACAGCTGGCCACCGGCGGCCCGCGCGCCCACGACGGCGCCTTTTCGACGCCATAAGCTGCAACTTTGTAGCTTCAAGCAGGGGGGCGGGTTAGATTTCGTCTGAAGGCGTGGGTACGGTCGTCACCGCTGGCTGGACTACCTAGCCGAGACAAACAAAGATCGAAATCAGTTGCTGATCGATACGGAGGAATCGTGGCCCTTCCCCAGTTGACCGACGAGCAGCGCGCGGCAGCGTTGGAGAAGGCTGCCGCCGCACGCCGAGCCCGAGCCGAGCTCAAAGACCGGCTGAAGCGTGGCGGCACCAATCTCAAGCAGGTGCTCAAGGACGCCGAGACCAACGAGGTCTTGGGCAAGATGAAGGTTTCCGCGTTGCTGGAGGCCCTGCCGAAGGTGGGCAAGGTCAAGGCGCAGGAAATCATGACCGAGCTGGAGATCGCCCCGACGCGCCGTCTGCGCGGCCTCGGCGACCGTCAGCGCAAGGCTCTGCTGGAAAAGTTCGACTTTTCCTGACCCCGCGACTTGAGGGAGGTCCGGGCAGCCGCCTGAGCGCCTCCCGGGAGAGTCGTTGAGCACCGACGGGGGACCGGACGGCATGGCACGCGTGATCGTGCTGTCCGGTCCGTCCGCGGTGGGTAAATCGACAATCGTCCGCTGCCTGCGGGAGCGGATTCCCGATCTGCATTTCAGCGTCTCGGCGACCACTCGGGCACCCCGCCCCGGCGAGGTCGACGGGGTCGACTACCACTTCGTGTCGCCGGATGCGTTTCAGCGGCTGATCGATGACGGTGCGCTGTTGGAATGGGCCGAAATCCACGGTGGCTTGCATCGCTCGGGCACGCTGGCCGGCCCTGTCCGCGACGCCGTCGCGGCCGGACACCCGGTACTCATCGAGGTCGACCTGGCCGGGGCTCGAGCCGTCAAGCGCGCGATGCCCGAGGTGATCACGGTGTTTTTGGCCCCACCGAGCTGGGCGGCGTTGGAGGCCCGGCTGGTCGGCCGGGGGACCGAGACGCCCGAGGTCATCGAGCGCCGCCTGGCCACCGCGCGCGTCGAACTGGCGGCCCAGGAAGACTTCGACGAGGTCGTTGTAAATCGCCAATTGGAAACCGCATGCTCAGAATTGGTATCATTGCTGGTCGGTACCTCGCCTGAGACGGCGTGACCTTCCAACCAGACTCGATTCCCATTCCGTTGCACGTCGCTATAGGCCGCCAGGAGAATATTTTCGTGAGTAGTTCGCAGACCGACACATCGTTAGCCGCCGTTCCCGACCAGTTCGACCCGTCGTCGGGTGGCATCGGCGCTTACGACACGCCGCTGGGCATCACCAACCCGCCCATCGATGAGCTGCTCGCGCGGGTGTCCAGCAAGTACGCGCTGGTGATCTACGCCGCCAAGCGCGCCCGGCAGATCAACGACTACTACAACCAGCTCGGCGAGGGCATCCTCGAGTACGTCGGCCCGCTGGTCGAGCCGGGCCTGCAGGAGAAGCCGCTGTCGATCGCCATGCGCGAGATCCACGGCGACCTGCTCGAGCACACCGAAGGCGAGTAGCGGCGGGCTTGGCATGAGCCTCTCGGGTGACCGCAAGCGCATCGTCGTCGGCGTCGCCGGAGGCATCGCCGCTTACAAGGCCGCCACCGTCGTCCGTCAGCTCACCGAGGCCGGTCACCAGGTTCGCGTCATCCCCACCGAATCCGCGTTGCGGTTCGTCGGGGCCGCCACGTTCGAAGCGCTGTCCGGTGAGCCCGTGCAGACCGGGGTGTTCGACAACGTGCCGCAAGTGCCGCACGTCGCCATCGGCCAGGCGGCCGACCTTGTCGTCGTCGCGCCGGCCACCGCCGATCTGCTTGCGCGTGCCACCCACGGCCGTGCCGACGACTTGCTGACCGCGACGCTGCTGACCGCGCGATGTCCGGTGCTGTTCGCGCCGGCCATGCACACCGAGATGTGGCAGCATCCCGCGACTGTCGACAACGTCGCCACGCTGCGCCGTCGCGGCAATGTGGTGCTCGAGCCGGCGTCCGGACGGCTGACCGGGGAGGACAGCGGCGCGGGCCGGCTGCCCGAGGCCGAGGAGATCGTCACCTTCGCCCAGCTGCTGCTGGAACGTCCCGACGCGATGCCCTACGACCTGGCCGGGGTGAAGCTCCTGGTGACGGCCGGCGGCACCCGCGAACCGATCGACCCGGTTCGCTTCATCGGCAACCGCAGTTCGGGCAAGCAGGGCTACGCGCTGGCGCGGGTGGCCGCCCAGCGCGGCGCCGAGGTCACCCTGATCGCCGGCCACACCGCCGGGCTGATCGACCCGGCCGGCGTCGAGGTTGTGCACATCAGCAGCGCTCAACAGCTCCGCGACGCGGTGTCCAAGCACGCACCCGACGTCCACGTGCTGGCGATGGCCGCGGCCGTCGCCGACTTCCGCCCCGCGCAGGTCGCAACCGCCAAGATTAAAAAGGGTGCCGAGGAACCGGAGTCCATCGGGCTGATCCGCAACGACGACGTGCTGGCGGCGGCCGTGCAGGCCCGCAGCGCCGGGCAACTGCCGAACATGCGGGCCATCGTCGGCTTCGCTGCCGAGACCGGCGACGCCAACGGTGACGTGCTGTTTCACGCGCGGGCCAAGTTGCGGCGCAAGGGATGTGACCTGTTGGTGGTCAACGCGGTCGGCGACGGGAAAGCCTTCGAGGTTGACCACAACGACGGCTGGCTGCTCGCCGCCGACGGCACCGAGTCGGCTCTGCAGCCCGGCTCGAAGACTTTGATGGCCAGCCGTATCGTGGACGCGATCGCCACGTTCCTCCAGCGGGGCACCCAAGACGCCACCTAGCATCTTCGGCACCGCGGACCGGCCGGTAACATATACCAGCTCGGCGATATAATTTGCCTAACTAACATTTTTCCATGTGCCTTGAAAGGGAGAGAGTGTGAGCGAAAAGGGTCGTTTGTTCACCAGCGAATCGGTGACCGAGGGGCATCCAGACAAGATCTGTGACGCGATCAGTGACTCGGTGCTCGACGCGCTGCTGGCCGGGGACCCGCGTTCACGCGTCGCCGTCGAGACCGCCGTCACCACCGGTCAGGTCCACGTCATCGGCGAGGTCACCACCAACGCCAAGGAAGCCTTCGCCGACATCACCAACACCGTCCGCGAGCGCATCCTCGAGATCGGCTACGACCACTCCGACAAGGGCTTCGATGGGGAGACCTGCGGCGTCAACGTCGGCATCGGCCGCCAGTCGCCCGACATCGCCCAGGGTGTGGACACCGCCCACGAGACGCGCGTCGAGGGCGCCGCTGACCCGCTGGACCTGCAGGGCGCCGGCGACCAGGGCCTGATGTTCGGCTACGCGATCAGCGACACCCCGGAGCTGATGCCGCTGCCGATCGCGTTGGCCCACCGCCTGGCGCGGCGGCTTACCGAAGTCCGCAAGAACGGCACGCTGCCCTACCTGCGCCCGGACGGTAAGACCCAGGTCACCATCGAGTACGACGACAACGTGCCGACCCGGTTGGACACCGTCGTGATCTCGACCCAGCACGCCGAGGGCGTCGACCTGGTGAAGACGCTGGACCCCGACCTGCAGAAGCATGTCATCAAGACCGTGCTCGCCGACCTCGCCCACGAGACGCTGGACACCTCGTCGACCCGGGTGCTGATCAACCCGACCGGCAAGTTCGTCGTTGGCGGGCCGATGGGTGACGCCGGCCTGACCGGCCGCAAGATCATCGTCGACACCTACGGCGGGTGGGCCCGCCACGGCGGCGGCGCCTTCTCCGGCAAGGACCCGTCAAAGGTGGACCGGTCGGCGGCGTACGCGATGCGCTGGGTGGCCAAGAACATCGTCGCCGCCGGTCTGGCCGAACGGGTCGAGGTGCAGGTGGCCTACGCCATCGGCAAGGCGGCCCCGGTCGGCTTGTTCATCGAGACGTTCGGCACCGCGACCGTCGACCCGGTCAAGATCGAGAAGATCGTGCCCGAGGTGTTCGACCTGCGGCCCGGCGCGATCGTCCGCGATCTGGACCTGCTGCGTCCGATCTACGCGCCGACCGCCGCGTACGGCCACTTCGGCCGCACCGACATCGACCTGCCGTGGGAGCGCCTGGACAAGGTCGAGGACCTGCAGCGCGCCGTCTAGCTTGTCGCCGAGCGTGACGGTGCAGTCACGGTGAGCGTCGAGCCTGACTGCACTGTCACATTCGACTATCAGGCCGTGAATTGGTAGTCGTCGAGGTCGAAACGTCTACTGCGCCAATAGACTTCGAACGTGTGCGCCGGCCGCAGGGCCACGTCGCCGTTCTTGTCGAAGTAGTAGCTGTTGGCGGCCTGGCAGCTGTCCTGCCAGAACACCTGCTTTCCGCGGCGCCGCAACTGCTCGGCGAAGTAACGGGCGTTGGCTTCCTCGCTGACCTCGACGCGGGTGGCGCCGCGTTGCTGCGCCCGCTTCATGCAGCGCACCATGTGGTGGGTCTGCGCCTCGATGAGCGCGAAGTACGACGATCCGACGTAGCCGTAGGGGCCCATCGTGGAGAAGAAGTTCGGAAAACCGGGAATGGCGGTGCCCTCGTAGGCCTGGGCCCGGTTCTCTTCCCAGAACTGTTTCAGCGACCGCCCGCCGCTGCCGGTCACCGCGAACGTCGGCGTGGTGTCGGCGTCGAAGACGTGAAAACCGGTGGCCAGCACCAACACATCAACGTCATGGTGGGTGCCGTCGGTGGTGGCCACCGCTTCTCGCGTGATCTTGTCGATCGGCTGCGTCACCAGCCGGACGTTGTCGCGGTTGTACGTCGACAGGTAGCTGTTGTGGAAACCGGGCCGCTTGCAGCCGATCGCATAACTCGGGGTGAGCTGTTTGCGCACCGCCGGGTCGCGGACCTTCAGCCGCAGATAGGCGCGCCCGAGCGACTCCATCCAGCGGGCCAGCGGGTACACCGTGAAGTACTGCGCGGGAAGCGGGAAGGTCACCTCGACGTAGGTCTGGGTGATCAGCCGCTGCAGGGTCCTTGCGCCGGGCAGACGCAGCGCCCGATGCGCGAGCGTGGGCAGCGGCACGTCGAACTTCGGGAAGCACCAGATCGGTGTGCGCTGAAAGACGGTGAGCTCTTTGACAATTGGCGCGATCTGCGGGACCAGCTGGACCGCCGATGCGCCGGTGCCGATTACCGCGACGCGTTTGCCGGTCAGGTCGAGGTTGTGGTCCCAGCGGGCGGTGTGCACGGATTCGCCGCCGAAGGAGTCGACGCCGTCGATGTCGGGCGGCTTGGGCACGGTGAGCACGCCGCTGCCGTTGTAGACGAATCGCGCCGTGACCTCCCCGCCGGGATCGAGCTGCACCCGCCACAGCGACCGCTCGTCGTCGAACTCGGCGGACACAACTTTGGTGTTGAACCGGATTTTCGGCCGAATGCCGTATTTGTCGGTGCAGTGTTCGGCGTAGGCCTTCAGTTCGCCGCCGCGCGCGTACGTCCGCGACCAGTCCGGTCGCTGCTCGAACGAGTACTGGTACGACGCCGACGGAATGTCAACGGCGATACCGGGATAGGTGTTCCAGTACCAGGTTCCGCCGACTTCGTCACCGGCTTCGACGATGAGGTAGTCGCTGAAACCTTCGTGGTCGAGCTTGATCCCGGCGCCGATGCCGGAGAATCCCGCGCCGACGATCAGGCAGTGGTAGTCGGGAGAATCGCCGTTCACGATACCGACGGTACCGCGTAACTAGTGCAGGGCCGCTTTCAGGGCGGCCAGACCGCGGTTGGTGGCTTCCGCGGCGGCCGGGATGATCAGCGCGAAGCTGACGTAGCCGTGTACCAGCGTGCCCTCGTTGCTCAGCTCAGCGGGTGTGCCGGCGGCGTTGAGCAGCTCCGCGTAGAGGGCGGCGTCGTCGCGCAGCGGGTCGTGTTCGGCGCTGCCGATGAACGCTGGAGGCAGCCCGCTGAGGTCGGCCGCGTTGCATGGCGCCAGCGCGGCGGGCAGCGCTTTCGGGTCGCTGATGTCGACTCCGGGGACGTACCAGCTCATGAACGCGTCGATGACGTCGCGGTCCAGGATCGGCGCGTCGGCGTTCTCGGTGAACGACGGCATCGACAGGTCGGCGGTGATGGTCGGGTACCAGAGCAGCTGAAACACCAGCGCCGGGCCGCCCTCGTCGCGCGCCCGCTGGGCGGTTACCGCGGCCAGGTTGGCGCCGGCCGAGTCGCCGGCGACGGCGATCCGGTCGGGGTCGCCGCCGAGCTGGGCGGCGTGCTCGGCGACCCACTGCAGCGCGGCCCAGCAGTCGTCCGGCCCGGCCGGGAAGGGGTGCTCGGGCGCCAGCCGGTAGTCGACGGACACCACGATCGCGTCGGCGCCGACGGCGTGCGCCCGCGCGACCGGGTCGTGGGTTTCCAGGTCGCCGAGTGCGAAGCCTCCGCCGTGGTAGAAGACGACGATCGGCAGGTCGCCGGGTTCGGCCTGCGGCCAATAGACGCGCACGGGAACGCCGTTGGCGGTGTGGTTCTCGATGCGCAGATCCGGCAGCATCTCCGGGGGCGCCTTGAGCTGGCGCAGTTTGGCGCGGGCGACCTCGACGCCGTCGGACTCCTTGAAAGTCAGCGGAAACGCGTCGACCAAGGCCTTGAGCGTCGGGTCGATCTGCGGTCGGGCGATGGTCGGCTCCGTCATGGCCCTACCGTACGTGCAGGGCCTCGTGCAGCGCGGTCAACCCGCGATCCATCGCCTCGGTCGCGGCGGGCACCACCCCGGCGTAGCCGAGGTAGCCGTGCACCATCGACGTGGCGTTGTGCACCTCGACGGGAACGCCCGCGGCGGCGAGCAACTCGCCGTAACGGGCTCCGTCGTCGCGCAGCGGATCGTGGCCGGCGACCGCGATGTAGGCGGGCGGCAGGCCGGCCAGATTGGCCGCCCGGCCCGGCGCCATCCCGACCGGAGGATTGAACAGGTCGATCTCGCCGGCGTAGTAGCGGCTGAACGCGGCGACGGCGGCGCTGTCCAAAACCGCCGCGTTCGCGTTCTCGCTGAAGGATGGCAACGACGAGTCCCACAGCGTCGCCGGATACCACAACAGCTGGAACGCAATTGGCGCGCCGCCCTCATCGCGCGCACGCTGCGCGATGACCGCCGAGATGTTGCCGCCCGCGGAATCCCCGGCCACCGCAAGCCGACTCACGTCGGCCCCGATTTCGTCGCCGTGTCGCGCGACCCACTGCGTTGCGGCCCAGGCATCGTCGATCGCGGCGGGGTAGGGATGCTCGGGCGCCAACCGATAGTCGACCGACACCACCATCGCGTCGGCGCCGACGGCGTGCTGACGGGCCGTGCCGTCGTGGGTGTCCAGGTCGCCGACGACGAAGCCGCCGCCGTGGAAGAACATCACCACCGGAGGAGTGGCGTTATCGGTTGGCGGCCAGTAGATCCGGATGTTGATCGGCCCGGCCTGCCCCTCGATCGCGCGGTCCTGCACTCGGAGTTCGGGATGGAAGCTGCGCCGCGGCAGGTTCCGTAACGCCGCCCGGGCCGCCTCGACACCGTCGTCCGCGGATAACCGGAACGGGACCGCGTCCAGTACCTTCTGCAGGATGGGATCGATGGCGGAGCCGGGGTCGTCGACGCTGGACATGCAGACACCGTACGCACCGCGGGTCATGCTCGGCGCCTGGGTGGCGGGCGGCTGGGCCGCCCTGGCCTACGGCGTGTTCCTGACCATCGTGGCGGTTCGTTCGCCGCCGGGCTCGGAGCTGACCGGGGTGTGGGCTGCCCAGCCGGCATTCAAGGCATCGATGGCGCTACTGCTGGCGCTGGCCGCGGCCGCGCATCCGATTGTTCGCGAACGGCGTTGGCTGATGCCGGCTTTGCTGCTCTCGGCCGCCGGCGATGTGCTGTTGGCCGTTCCGTGGTGGGCGCCGTCGTTCGTGTTCGGGCTGGGCGCATTCCTGTTGGCGCACTTGTGTTTTCTGGGCGCGCTGATTCCGCTCGCCAGGCAGTCCCGTAGCTCCCGTGCGCGGTGGGTCGCCGTCGGGCTGGTGTGGGCGCTCTGCGTGGGGCTGCTGGCGTGGTTTTGGCCGCAGCTCGTTCACGACGGCATGACGGTCCCGGTCGCGGTCTACATGGTGGTGCTGGTGGCGATGGTGTCGTCGGCGCTGCTGGCGCGACTGCCGACGCGGTGGACGGCGGTCGGTGCGGTGTGCTTCGCCTGGTCTGACGCGATGATCGGGATTAGCCGGTTCGTGCTGGGCACCGAGGCGCTGGCGGTGCCGATCTGGTGGACGTATGCGGCCGCGCAGGTCTTGATCACCGCGGGCTTTTTCTTCGGTCGGGTGTCGACGGCCTCTGCTACACCTGGCAGGTGACCACCCGGACCCGGCAGGCCGCCGCATTCGAGCCGATTGCTCGGGTGCTGCCGATGTTGTCGGTGCCGCACCTGGACCGCGAATTCGACTACCTGGTGTCCGAGGAGCAATCCGACGATGCCCAACCCGGTGTGCGGGTGCGACTGCGCTTCCACGGCCGGCTGGTCGACGGGTTCATCCTGGAACGTCGCACCGAGACCGATCACGTCGGCACGCTGGCCTGGCTGGACCGGGTGGTGTCGGCCGAGGCGGTGCTCACCCCGGAGATCCGCCGGCTGGTCGATGCCGTCGCGGCGCGTTACGCGGGCACCCGCGCCGACGTGCTGCGGCTGGCGATACCACCGCGGCACGCCAAGGTCGAAGCCGAAAAGCTAACGCCGCCGGAGCTTTTCACGGTGGACGGGGTCGACCGCGCCGGCTGGGAGGTTTACGGCAGTGGCGGGCAGTTCCTGACGGCGCTGGCCGAGGCGCGCGCGGCCCGCGCGGTGTGGCAGGCGCTGCCCGGCGAGTCGTGGGCCGACCGGTTCGCCGAAGCCGCCGCGCAGACCGTGCAGACGGGTCGCGCGGTGTTGGCGATCGTCCCGGATCAGCGCGACGTGGACACCATGTGGCGCGCGGCGACGGCGTTGCTCGACGAGGCCGCCGTGGTGGCGTTGTCGGCGGGCTTGGGACCGTCTGCACGTTACCGGCGCTGGCTGGCCGCGTTGCGCGGCAACGCAAGGCTCGTGATCGGCACGCGCAGCGCGGTGTTCGCGCCGGTGAGCGACCTGGGGCTGGTGATGATGTGGGATGACGGTGACGACACGCTCGCCGAACCGCGCGCCCCGTACCCGCACGCGCGCGAGGTGGCGATGCTGCGCGCCCACCAAATGCGTTGCGCCGCACTAATCGGCGGGTACGCCCGCACCGCCGAGGCTCAGGCGCTGGTGCGCAGCGGCTGGGCGCACGACGTGGTCGCGGCGCGACCGGCGGTGCGCGCCCGCACGCCGCGAGTGGTGGCCCTCGATGACGGCGGGTACGCCGACGAACGGGATCCGGCGGCGCGCACCGCGCGGTTGCCGTCGGTCGCGCTGCGCGCCGCCCGCACGGCGCTGCAGGCCGAGACGCCGGTGCTGGTGCAGGTGCCGCGGCGCGGCTACGTCCCGTCGCTGGCGTGCGCGCGATGCCGGGCGATCGCCCGCTGCCGGCAATGCACCGGCCCGCTGTCGCTGGACGACCGGGGTGGCGCCGCCCCGGTATGTCGCTGGTGTGGCCGGGTCGACACCGCGCTGCGCTGTGGCGTCTGCGGGTCCGACGCGGTGCGCGCCGTCGTGGTCGGGGCCCGTCGCACCGCGGAGGAGCTGGGCCGCGCGTTTGCCGGCACGACGGTGATCACCTCGTCGGGTGAGGCGATGGTGTCCGAGGTCGACGCTCGCCCGGCGTTGGTGGTGGCCACGCCGGGCGCCGAACCGCGGGCCGCGGGGGGCTACGGCGCGGCACTGCTGCTGGACAGCTGGGCGCTGCTGGGCCGTCAGGATCTGCGCGCGGCCGAGGACACGTTGCGCCGTTGGATGGCCGCCGCGGCGCTGGTGCGATCGCGCGGCGACGGTGGGGTGGTGGCCGTCGTCGCCGAGGAGTCGGTGCCGACCGTGCAGGCGCTCATCCGCTGGGATCCGGTTGGCCACGCAGACGCCGAGCTGGCGGCCCGCACCGAGGTCGCGTTGCCGCCGAGCGTGCACATGGCCGCGCTCGACGGCACCGGCCCGGCGGTCGCGGCGCTGCTCGACGAGATCCGGCTACCGGAGAGCGCCGAGCTGCTTGGGCCCGTGCCGCTGCCGCTCGGCGTGCGGCGACCGCCCGGTGTGGCCGCCGACGAGCCGGTGAGCCGGATGCTCGTGCGGGTCAGCCGCGAGCGGGGCCTGGCGCTGGCGGGGGAGCTGCGCCGGGGCGTCGCAGTGGTCAGCGCACGTCAAACCAGCGAGCCGGTCCGCGTGCAGATCGACCCGCTGCACATCGGCTGATCGGCGACTCGGGCAGCGTGTCTCGGCGCGAAATCCCTCGGGTTCCGTGCGACGATGCGAATGCTGGCCGAGCGCCAATGACGCCAACCGGTCTTCTTTCCCGTGTCGAGGGAGGTCAGATAATGGCAACGACGGCAAACACCACACGCATTGGGCGCTGCCTCGTCTTTGTGGGCGAACACCTGAAGCAGGCCCGCGCCGCCGGCGACGAGATCCGGGCCATGCAGTGGCACGCGATCATGGACCAGTACATCGACGCCTGGCCGCGGTCGGCGTGATCATCGATCCCGTCCACTGCACCGAGCTGGGCTGCGCCTGCCCAGGCAACCGGTGGTGGACGGGCTGGATCGGGTCTCGCGAAATCCATATCGTCCCCATCGACGATCTGCAGCCGCATCATGTCGAGGAATGCGCGTGCGACCCACAGATCACGCTGCATGTCGCAGGCGACGGATTCGCGTCGTGGCGGGTGACTCACGACAGCTTCGATCGCCGCGAACTCAGCGAAAACGCGTAGCACGCAGCCGTGGAAGCCGGCCCGTTTAGGGTGGGCCGAGCGGGCGCCGGTTTTTGTCCAGCGGCGAACGCGTCGATCGACAGGAGTCAGTGCAATGAAGTGGACGGCGCTCACCGGTGCAGCCGTCGCGATCCTCGCGACATCGATCACGTTGGCCGGCTGCGGTTCCTCGCCGAGCGGCAACGATGCGGCGAGTAACACCTCTGCCTCGGCAAGCGTCACGCCGCAGCCGAAGGTGGCCCCGCGCGTCACCGCCGACGGCCCCAATCCGACCATCGCCGGTTACTTCAAGGACAACCACATCACCGCGACACCGGTCCACCGGGGTGATCCCGGAGCGCCGACGATCAACTTCCCGATTCCCGATGGTTGGGCCGATGCCGGACCGGACACCCCGCCCACGGCGTACTGGGCGATCGTCGACAACGGACCGGAGGCCGCTAAGTACACACCCAGCATCATCGCGACGGTGTCCAAGCTCGACGGTGATGTCGACCCGCAGAAACTCATCGAGCTCGCGGCCGGCGCAACCAAGAACCTGCCCGGTTTCAAGCCCCACGGTGACGGCACCGAGGACAACCTCGGCGGTTTCCCCGCCTTCCAGATCGGTGGCACCTGGACGCAGAACGGCCAGGTGAAGGCAGTCGCGGACAAGGTCGTCGTGATCAACGGCAAAGACGACGTCATCTACCTGCTCGAGCTCAACGCCGATGCGCTGCCGGATCAGGTCGAGAAGGCCCTGCCGGCGACCAGCACAATCGACGAGAAGACGACGATCACCCCGTAGCGAGGCCCGCGGACGCATGGCCGCGGCGATATCCGGGTACGCGTAGGTGATCTTTCAGCCACGTCACTTCAGGACGGTCGTCATGCCACTCAACGTCGCGCGCAAACTGATCGAGTCGCACCTGGAATCCGGTGAGATGACGCCGGGCGAAGAGATCGCCATCCACATCGACCAGACGCTGACCCAGGACGCCACGGGCACATTGGTGATGCAGGAATTGGAAGCGCTCGGGCTCGACCGGGCCCGCACCGACGTCAGCGTGCAGTACGTCGATCACAACCTGTTGCAGACCGACGAAAAGAACGCCGAGGACCACGAATACCTGCGCACCGCCTCGCAGCGATTCGGGCTGTGGTTCTCCAAGCCGGGCAACGGGGTCTCGCACCCGACGCACATGCAGCGGTTCGGCGTTCCCGGCAAGACCATGGTGGGATCGGATTCGCATACCCCGGCCGCGGGTTCGCTCGGCATGCTGGCGATCGGCGTGGGCGGGCTGGAGGTCGCGCTGGCGATCACCGGCCGTCCGCTGCACATCCGCATGCCCGAGATATGGGGCGTCAGGCTCGAAGGTGAACTGCCGCAATGGTGTTCGGCCAAAGACGTGATCCTCGAAATGCTGCGTCGCCACGACGTCAAGGGCGGAGTGAACCGGATCATCGAGTATTACGGTCCCGGTTTGGAGAGCCTGACCGCGATGGATCGCCACGTCATCGCCAACATGGGAGCCGAACTCGGCGCCACCACAACGGTTTTCCCGAGCGACGAGGCGGTGCGCGAATTCCTGCGCGCGGAGGACCGCGAGGACGACTGGATCGAACTGCTCGCCGACAAGGATGCCGACTACGACGTCGACGAGGAGATCGACTTGTCCCAGATCGAGCCGCTGATCGCCAAGCCATCGTCACCGGGCAACGTGGTACCGGTGCGCGAGGTGGCGGGCGAAGAGATCGCGCAAGCCGTCGTGGGGTCCAGCGCCAACCCCGGCCTGCGCGACTTCGCGATCGTCGCGGCGATGGTTGCCGGGCGGCAGACATCGCCGAACGTCAGCCTCGACGTGAACCCGACGTCACGTGAGATCCTGACTGATCTGACAAAGATGGGCGCCACAACGGAATTGGTGATCGGCGGGGCCCGCATACATCAGGCGGGATGCATGGGGTGCATCGGCATGGGCCAGGCGCCCGCCACGGGTCGCAACTCCTTGCGAACGATGCCGCGCAATTTCCCTGGCCGCTCGGGCACCAAGGAGGATTCGGTGTGGCTGTGCTCGCCGGAAACCGCGGCCGCATCGGCATTGACGGGAGTGATCACCGATCCCCGCGACTGGGCGCGCGACAACAAGATGGACTATCCCACGCTCGACCTGCCGCCTCAGTCCTCGGTGAACACCGCCATGTTGGTGCCTCCGCTCGACGAGGAAGAGGCGAAAAAGGTCGAGCCGGTCAAGGGGCCCAACGTATCCAGCCTGCCCGAGCTTCCACCGTTGGCCGACGAGATCGAGGCGCCGGTGTTGCTCAAAGTCGGCGACAACATCTCTACCGACGAGATCTCACCGGCCGGCGCGCGCGCTCTCCCGTATCGATCCAACATTCCCAAGCTCGCCGAGTTCAGCTTCACCCAGATCGACGAGTCGTACCCGGAACGGGCGAAGGAGGCCGACGAGACCGGCCACATCATCGTCGGCGGGGACAACTACGGCCAGGGCTCGTCGCGGGAGCACGCCGCAATCGCCCCGCGGCACCTCGGGCTCGCGGTCGTCATTGCCAAGTCGTTCGCCCGGATCCATTGGCAGAACCTCGCCAACTTCGGGGTGCTGGCGCTCGAGTTCGACGACCCCGACGACTACGACGGCATCGACCAGGACGACACGTTGCGCATCAAGGGAATTCGCGACGCGCTCGGCGACACCGACACCCTCAAGGTCGATAACGTCACCAAGGACACGTCTTTCACTGTGCGGCATCGACTTTCGCCGCGGCAAGTCAAGGATGTATTGGCCGGTGGCCTGATCCCGCGTCTGGCCGAGGAAGAGAAGTAGGTATGGCCAGGTGGACGGCATCGAAGCGGTAATCCAACGTTGGGAAGACGCGCTGGCCAGTCACGACGCTGAGGCGTTGCTGGCCTGTTACGCCCGCGACGCGGTCTTGGAAAGCCCCGTCGCAGCGCACATACTCGGGGGTCCCGGGATCTGCCGTGGCCACGAGGAGCTGCGCCCATTCCTGGCCGAGGTGGTGGCGCGCACGCCCGATGAGCGGCAGTACCACCGCGCCGGGTTCTTCACCGACGGGCGCCGCGCGACGTGGGAATACCCGCGCCAGACGCCAGACGGAGAACAGATGGACTTCGTCGAAGTCATGGAAATCGACGACGGACTCATCCAGGCCCACCGGGTGTATTGGGGATGGCGCGGGGTCGAAATCCTCAGCACGGATCAGTATCACCGCGACTAGTTATTTTCGCGGTCGCTCGGGCGGACGTATTGGCCGGCGGGCTAGGGCTTGTCCGATTTGGTCAGCTCATTCGCCCACACCGACCGCGCGCCGGAGTCGCCGATGCGCACGACCTGGATGACGGAAGCGACGCCGGCCACGATCGCGAAGACCGCGACAGCCACGCTGAGGGCCAGCCCGGGTTTTCCAGTGCGGACTTCACGCCGGTGGACCACTGCCAGTACGACGGCGACGACGAGCAGCGAGATCGAGAAATAGATCATGACGCTGCCGCGACCGGCATGGATATTCAAGATGTCGCGATGACGGTGTTCCTGGTCGTACAGCCACTCACCGGCTTCCGTGGTGATCGGTGTCAGCGCGGTCGTCACCGCGGCGAGGGCGAGGACCAGCCATACCAGGTGCCGCCGCGCCGCGGACCACAGTGCGCACAGAACTTCCAGCAGCGCCGTCAAAGGTGCCAACACCACCAATGCGTGCACCAGTAGCACGTGGGCAGGCAGGCCTGAGATGGTCGTCAGTGTCATTCCCGTACTCCCTAGCTCGATGGGCGACGCCTGCTTCTTCCTACACTGGTCCGGTGCGTCTCGTCTTCGCCGGAACACCCGAACCCGCGCTGCCCGCGCTGCGCAGTCTCATCGACTCGCCGCGTCATGAGGTGATCGCCGTGCTCACCCGGCCGGACGCCGCGTCGGGCCGGCACGGCAAGCCGAAGCCGTCGCCGGTAGCGCGCCTCGCGCTGGAGCAGGGCATCCCGGTGCTACGACCGGAGCGACCCAACTCTGCGGAATTCGTCGCGGAACTGTCGGCGTTGGAACCCGATTGCTGTCCAGTGGTGGCGTTCGGGGCACTGCTGCGGGACGAGTTGCTGGCAGTCCCGACCCACGGCTGGGTCAATCTGCATTTCTCTTTGTTACCGGCCTGGCGTGGGGCGGCCCCGGTGCAGGCGGCGATCGCCGCGGGCGACACCGTCACCGGCGCAACGACATTCCAGATCGAGTCAGGTCTGGACTCCGGGCCGGTCTACGGAGTGGTCACCGAGTCCGTACGTCCGATCGACACCGCGGGGGATCTGCTTGAGCGACTGGCGGTTTCGGGCGCGGCGTTGCTGTCGACCACGCTGGACGGCATCGCGGACGGGGCGCTCACGCCCGTTCCGCAGCCCGCCGACGGTGTCAGCATCGCACCGAAAATCACCGTCGAGCAGGCGCGAGTGCGTTGGGACCTGCCGGCGGAAGTCGTCGAACGGCGCATCCGTGCCGTCACACCCAATCCCGGAGCGTGGACGCTGATCGGCGACCTGCGGGTCAAACTCGGACCGGTCTATCTCGACACCGACGGCCAGAGTCTGCCAAACCCGTTGGCGCCCGGTGATATCCACGTCGATCGCCGCAGCGTGCGCGTCGGCACGGCGTCCGGTGCGGTGCGGTTGGGTCAGGTGCAGGCGCCGGGAAAGAAGCTGATGAATGCGGTCGACTGGGCCAGGGGAGCCCGTCTCGAACCCGCGGCGCGAGCCTCATGAGCCGACCGCAGGACAAGCCGCGCCGCAACCCCCAGCGGCCCCCGAGGCGCAAGCCGCTCGACCCCGCGCGTCGGGCGGCGTTCGACGTGCTGCGCGCCGTGCGAGAGCGTGATGCCTACCCGAACCTGCTGTTGCCAGTTCTGTTGCGCGAGCGGGGGATCGGCGGCCGCGACGCCGCCTTCGCCACCGAATTGACCTACGGCAGCAGCCGCATCAGGGGCCTGCTGGACGCCGTCATCGGGGCCGCGGCCGGCCGGTCGCCGGACGCCATCGACCCGGTCCTACTCGACCTGTTGCGACTCGGGACGTACCAGCTTCTCCGCACCCGCGTCGACGCGCATGCCGCCGTTTCGACCACCGTCGAACAGGCGGGCATCGAATTCGACACGGCACGAGCCGGTTTCGTCAACGGCGTACTGCGAACGATCAGCACTCGCGATGAGCAGTCCTGGCTCGACGAGTTGGCCCCCGCCAAGTCCGCCGATCCGATCGGGAATGCCGCCTTCCTGCACGCCCATCCGCGCTGGATCGCGCAGGCATTCGTCGACGCTCTGGGCGCCGCCGCGGGCGAACTCGATGCGGCGCTGGCCGCCGACGACGCGCGGCCCCAGGTCCACCTGGCGGCTCGACCCGGCGTGCTGACGGTCGAGGAGTTGGCCGCGGCGGTCGAGGGCAGTGTGGGCCGCTATTCGCCGTACGCCGTGTACCTGCCCGCCGGCGACCCGGCGCAAGTGGCCGCGGTGCGCGACGGCCAGGCCCTGGTCCAGGACGAAGGTAGCCAATTAGTCGCGCGCGCACTGACTTTGGCGCCGGTGGCAGACGACGCCGGTCGATGGCTGGACCTGTGTGCCGGCCCGGGCGGCAAAACGGCGCTACTGGCCGCGCTGGCCGCCGGATCGGGAGCTCGGGTTACCGCGGTTGAGCCTGCGGATCATCGCGCCGACCTAGTGATCGAAAACACCCGTGGCCTGCCCGTCGAGGTGTTGCGGGTGGACGGGCGCAGCAGCGGGCTCGTACCTGGGTTCGACCGGGTCCTGGTCGACGCGCCGTGCACCGGGCTGGGTGCGCTGCGGCGACGGCCGGACGCGCGCTGGCGGCGTCAGCCTGCCGACGTGCCGGCGCTGACCAAACTGCAACGCGAGCTGCTGGCGGCCGCGATCGCGCTGACCCGGCCGGGCGGCGTGGTTCTCTACGCGACCTGCTCGCCGCATCTGGCCGAGACGGTCGGCGTGGTCGCTGACGCGCTGCGCCGGCATCCGGTGTCCGCGTTGGATGCCCGGCCGCTGTTCGAGCCGGTGGCCGACCTGGGCGACGGCCCGTACGTTCAGCTGTGGCCACACCGCCACGGCACCGACGCCATGTTCGCCGCGGCTCTCGTCAAGTCAACCGGCTAGGCCCGGTGCGCGCTTCACCTGCCTTCGACGCCTTTAGAGCCGGGCGAGCAGTTCGGCTTTCTTCGCGGCGAACTCCTCATCCGACAGGATGCCGCGCTGGTGCAACCCAGCCAGCGACTCGATGGCTGCGACGATGCCCGCCGGATCTCCCGGAGGGGGTGCGGCTGCCTGCGGCGGCGGAGCTGAACTCCGTGGTGGGCTGGACTGGTATTGACCCTGATATTGCGGGGTGGGCGCTTGCGCCTGCGTCTGAGTGGGGAATGGGGATGGCCGGCTGGACTGGTGCTGGCTCTGGTGTTGCGGGGTGGGGGCGGCGACCGGAGTCTCGTGGACCTGCGGGGCACCGAGCTCGGCGAGAGTGGACACCGAGAAGGTACCGAGCTGACTGGTGAAAGCGACCGAGCCATACCCGGTTCCCTGCTGTTGCTGTACGCCGGCAATCTGGTGCTCGCCGGTGTCGAAAACCTTTGTCACACCGTTAATCTGGATGGCCAGCCGCCGCGTGCCCGGAAAGACGGCATAGCGCGCCTCGTTTTGAGCGCCGGTTGCGCTGGGAACTCCGAGCTCGGCCGGCCACCAGTTGGCCGACGTGAACCCGCGCGCGGCTCCCTCGGCCGAGGCGGGAAAGACCGTCGTGGTTGTCAGCAGCTGGGCCAGCTCGTTGCAGAGTGCGTCGACACGCGCTTTCAGTCCGTTGTCAAACATGTCGCCGACCATTGTCATCCCGCCCCGCATCCACTGCCCGGAGCCGCCGAGCTCGGGGATGGAGAACTGCGCCATGGTTCCGCCTCCGGCGTGGACGGCGAACAGCATCGCCAACACGGCCCCGCGGGAAAGTCCGTAGCGCCCGGCGATCTCGTCGATGGCCTTTTCGGCGTCGGGGGTGACCGTTGCCTTCGTCATTGCAGATCCTTCGTAGTCGTCGACAACTCGAGGTTACGCAAATTCACCGACGGTGCACTCCGGCATGTCCGCGGCTCGCCCCCGCCGGCACGCATCCCATCGAATGGGGTCCCAGTAAGGTGACGTTCATGTCAGGCAAGACCGACCGGCCGCTTATCGCTCCCTCGATATTGGCCGCCGATTTCGCCCGGCTGGCCGACGCGGCCGCCGATGTCGAGGGTGCGGACTGGTTGCACGTCGACGTGATGGACGCGCACTTCGTGCCGAACCTCACGATCGGGCTGCCGGTGGTGGAAAGCCTGTTGGCGGCCAGCGACATTCCGATGGACTGCCATCTGATGATCGAGGATCCCGACCGCTGGGCCCCGCCGTATGCCGAGGCCGGCGCCTACAACGTCACCTTCCATGCCGAGGCCACCGACAACCCCGTCGGCGTGGCCCGAGACATCCGGGCCGCGGGCGCCTTGGCGGGGCTCAGCATCAAGCCCGGTACCCCGCTGGACCCGTACCTGGACATCCTCAAGGACTTCGACACCTTTCTGGTGATGTCGGTCGAGCCCGGCTTCGGCGGACAGAAGTTCATTCCCGAGGTGCTGAGCAAGGTGCGCGAGGTGCGCAAGCTCGTCGACTCCGGCGAGTTGACGATCCTGGTCGAGATCGACGGCGGCATCAACGCCGACACGATCGAGCAGGCCGCCGAGGCCGGCGTCGACTGCTTCGTCGCCGGATCGGCCGTCTACGGCGCCGCTGACCCGGCCGCGGCGGTCGAAGCGTTGCGGCGACAGGCCAGTGCCGTGTCACCGCACCTGCGCCGATGAGCCGCGCCAGCGACGATCACGCCGGCGTGGCCGGCGTGGAGGAGTGGCGCTAATGGGTCCAGTGGCGGCCATCAGCCACGACGCCGCCATGCAGTTGGCCGTCGAGCAGGCCAATCTGGTCAAGGGCAAGACATATCCGAATCCGCCGGTTGGCGCGGTCATCCTGGACCGCGACGGCAAGGTCGTCGGGGTTGGCGGCACGCAGCGGACGGGCAGCGCGCATGCCGAGGTGATGGCGTTGCGCCGGGCGGGCCGGCTGGCGTCCGGCGGAACCGCCGTCGTCACCCTGGAACCCTGCAACCACCAGGGCAAGACGCCTCCGTGCGTCGATGCGCTGCTCGAGGCGGGCATCGCCTCGGTCATCTACGCGGTCAGCGACCCGAATGCGAAAGCCGCCGGGGGGGCGGCCCGTCTGGCCGCCGCCGGTGTCGAGGTCATCGGCGATGTGCAAGCCGACCTGGTCAGCGCCGGCCCACTGCGCGAATGGTTGCACAAACAGCGCACCGGGCTGCCGCACGTGACGTGGAAATACGCCACCAGCATCGATGGTCGTAGCGCGGCCGCGGACGGCTCCAGCCAATGGATCACCAGCGAGGCCGCCCGCGCCGACGTGCATCGCCGGCGGGCGACGGCCGACGCGATAGTGGTCGGCACCGGCACTGTGCTCATCGACAATCCGACGCTGACGGCCCGTCTGGCCGACAACGGCCTGGCCGACCGTCAGCCGATGCGCGTCGTGGTCGGTATGCGCGATATACCTTCTGAGGCAAAGGTTCTCAACGACGACTCGCGGACCATGGTGATTCGCACGCACGACCCGGCCGAGGTACTCAGGGCGCTGTCTGACCGGACCGACGTGATACTCGAAGGCGGCCCGACCCTTGCGGGGGCTTTCCTGCGCGCCGGGGCAATCGACCGCATCCTGGCCTACGTCGCGCCGATACTGCTCGGCGGGCCGATCGCCGCGGTCGACGACGTCGGGGTACCAAGCATCGCCCGGGCCCTGCGTTGGCGCTACGACGGCGTCGAACGGGTCGGCCCGGACCTGGTGCTGAGCTTGGTGCCGCGATAAGGCGCTAAGCGCCGTCCCGGTATCGCGGCACCAAGCTGGTCAGCCGGCCAGACCGCTCTTGATGGCGGCGTCCTGCTTCTGGCCGATGTCAGTGGCGAACGCGGGCGGCACGGGATCGTCGGGCTTGCCGTCAAACTCAAGCGTCACAAAGGCTTTGCCTTCGGTGAAGAGCAACACCGTCACCGACTTGGCACCGTCGGGCGAGTGGCCCTGCACGATCGTTCCGCCTTCACCCACCGCTGCCGGCTGGGGGTCCCCGCCGGTCACGTTGCTGCCGAGTGACGACTTGGCGCCCTCCAACGAGGTGGCGGCACCCGCCGAGTCGGGCAGGATCATGATCGTGTCGCCGATTTCGCGGGTATCTGCCTGGTTGCTGAAAACCGCTGCGACGCCGGGCTTTCCGTTAGGGTTCTCGGTTGGCGTCGACACCGAGAACGTGTCGCCGGGGAGCGCGATGTCCTCGGGCTTGATCAACAACTTGGCATAACCGCCCGCCTCCGCCGACGAGCTCGGCTCCGAGCCGGCCGAGCTCGTGGCGGTGGACGATGCAGCCGACGACGATGATGTCGCCGCCGACTTGTCTGACTTGCTGCTGCAGCCGGCCACCGATAGTCCTACCAGCACGGTGGCGGCCATGAAGGCCGCCGCCGCGGCCACCGGAGTTTTCATCAATGCGCTCCTTTGTCGAGTCGCCCGCCCATCGTGGCCGTGGGTGCGCCGCTGGCGGGTTGCTGGAACCGTAGCTGACGGCGCCTACCAGCGTCCGCGATTGTCGAGTTTTGGTGGTCGTGATTAACGTAAACTTAACCTTAAATGCACGATATTACATCGGTTTGGCATGCAATACTTTCGCCGATTCATCTAGCTCGGATGGCTGAAAGGTAAGACATGGCGTACGCGGTATCCCGGACTTTATTTGTCGCCGGTGCAATTACCGGCACCCTGATCGGTGTCGCGGCGTGCTCGAGCGGTCCAAAGATGGTGAGCAAGGACGACATCGCCAAGCAGATCACCGCCAAGATGACGGACGCGGAAGGCAACAAGCCCGACTCGGTCACCTGCCCGGACGGACTGAAGGGCGAGGTCGGCGCGCAGTTGAACTGCGCGATGAAGATCAAGGGTCAGGACTACAACGTCAACGTCACCGCTACCAGCGTGAAGGGTGACAATGTCGAATTCGACATGGTGGAGACGGTCGACAAGGGGCTGGTCGCCAGCAAGGTCAGCGACCAGCTCACCGAGAAGGTCGGACGCAAGCCGGACTCGGTGACGTGCCCCGACAACCTCAAAGGCACGCCTGGCTCGACGCTGCGGTGCGAGCTCAAGGACGGCGGCGAAACCTACGGGGTCACGGTCACCGTCACTAACGTCGACGCCGGCGACGTGCACTTCGATTTCAAGGTCGACGACCAACCGAAATAATGGACGCAATCGTCTTCCAATCGATTTCCAAACATGGGTGAGTATTGTCTGCGCGCCACAAATAGATAAATGAGGCCAAAGAAGGGCGTCTAATGCCGGAAATCAAGTGGTATTCGCGGGTCGCTGTGTTTGCTGTCGCGGTGATGCTGGCGTGTGGCGGCTGCAGTTCGTCCAAGTCGCTGAAGCCGGCGCCCACCACTGCCGACGCGGCGGATTCGGTCCAGATCCACGGCGATGCCTCCAACCCGGTGAACAAGATCGTCATCAAGGCGATCGCCGACCTGCAGACGTTCTGGGGTACCGAGTTCCCCAAGCTCTACGGCCATGACTTCCCGCCGGTCAAGGGCGGCTTTTACGCGGTCACGCCGTCGTCAGGCCAGTTCGCGCCCTGCGCGCAGGCGGCCGCCGACATCGCGGGCAACGCCTTCTACTGCTCGAAGGCCGACGACGTCGCTTGGGATGTCGAGAAGCTGCTGCCCGACCTGCGAAAGCGTTTCGGCGACTTCGTGATTCCGGTCGTGCTGGCCCACGAGTGGGGTCACGCCATCCAGGCGCGGGCCAACTTCCAGGGGCCCACTGTGGTCAAGGAGATCCAAGCGGACTGCTTCGCCGGCGCATGGGCGGCCCACGCGTCCAAGAGCGGCGCGTTCAAAGCCAGTGACGACGACCTCGACACCGCGCTGGCCGGCTTCCTGTTCCTGCGTGACGAGCCGGGCACCGAGAAGCGGGACCCGCAGGCGCACGGCAGCGGGTTCGACCGGGTCAACTCGTTCCGCACCGGGTTCGACAACGGTACCGGCGCCTGCAAGGGCTACCGGGTCGGCGATCCGCCGGTGGTCGAGATTCCGTTCAACAGCGCCGCCGATGTCGAGAGTGGCGGCAACGCGCCCTACGAGGACATCATCACCGGCGTTCCGAACGACCTCGAGGACTACTGGAATCAGGTCTACCCGAAACTGACCGGGCACCCCTGGATGCCGCTGCAGCCGGTGAAGCCGTTCAATCCGACCGATGCGCCCACCTGCGGTGGGCAACCGACCAGCGACTACGCCCTGTTCTACTGCGTGCCCGAGGACTACGTCGGGTTCGATGCGGTCAAGGCGATGCCCGAAATCTACGACCAGGGCGGCGATTTCGCGGTCGCCACCCTGATCGCGACGCAGTACGGGCTGGCGGTGCTGTCTCGCGGTGGTCAGGATCCGACCGACAAACTCACGTCGCTGCGGGCCGACTGCATGGCCGGCGCGTGGGCGGCCAGCATTCTGCTCGAGGACCGTCCGGAGAGCGCCTTCAAGATGTCGCCAGGCGACCTCGACAAGGGGATCACGGCGCTGATCGTCTTCCGGGGTTCCGGCGATGTGGCGCGCCAAGGACACGGCTCGGTTCGCGTCGACGCGTACCGCGATGGCGTGATGAACGGTGCCAAAGCCTGCGTGTCCCGCTAACCGTGTTCACGGTTCTCGGCTTCTCACTGGGTTTTCTGGCACTGGGCGCCGTCGTCACGGTGGTCAACGTGCTGACAATGGTGTTCACGGTGGCGTTCACCATCCACGCGTCACTGGCGCTGATCGGCGTGGTGGTGTTCAGCGTGATCGGCCTCCGGCGTGTGCTCGCACGGCGCCGCGGCCACACGGGCCACATCGAAGCGGCGGAGCCTGTCCAATCCCACATCCCTTCCGACCGAGCAGGTGACTCTCACTGACATGACAACGCCCGAATACCCTTATCCCGAAGATGGTTTCGGCCAACAACCGCCGGCGTATCCACCACCGCCGGGATATCCGCCGCCGGGCTACCCACCGCCACCGGGCTGGCCGATGGCCGGAGCCCACGGCGCGGCGCTCTCCGACCGAAGCAAGGTCACCGCGGGATTGCTGGGCCTGTTCTTCGGATCGCTTGGCGTGGGCCGCTTCTACCTCGGCTACACCGGGGTTGGCGTCGCGCAGATCGCCGTGACGTGGTTGACCTGTGGCATCGGCGGGCTGTGGCCGCTGATCGATGCGGTCATGATTTTGACCGGCAAGGTGCCGGACGTGCAAGGCCGCCCGCTGCGTGACTGATTGCCTCAATCCACTGCGTTGACGACCGCGATGGACCGCCGCACCGACTCGGTGCCCGGACTGGCAAAGCCCGCGTAATACAGTGTGGCACTGACGAACCAGCGCATCGAGGAGTTGACGGCGCTGGCTGTCGGCGCCGCATCCTGGGGCAGTGCGGTCTGAAATGGCAATCGCACCGGCATGGCTTCACGCAGCGTCACGTGTTTGTCGAGTTGCACGCTACGGCCGTTGACGACCTCGTCGAAACCCGGTGTGCGAGTGCGTGGATGCGAGTCCCGCTGGCCCTGCCATTTCACGCGAACGTCTCCGACGGGAAGATCGCGGGTCGGTGTGATGAGTACCGCGCCGGCGATCGTCTCGCTGGCCCGGAAGACGACTCGCGACAACTCGATGTCGAGGCGAGCCGCCGCACTGCCAGTGACCTGCTCCAGCGCGCCGATGTCGGCCGGGACGTCGCCGGGGCCGGTCACCACCGCGAATTCGGCCGCCTCTTCGACATCGCTCCCACGGCGCTGCACGATCAGGCGACACGACCAGCGGGCGATCTGCGATGACGACGCCGGCGCCCACGACGGGAGCCGGAAAGTAGCCGATCCGTCCGTGAATACCGATGCCGCAGTGGGCAATTCGGTGGTAAAAATGCCGATCCATTCTTTGGTGTCGCGATCGGTGCCGTAGGTGGTGCCGACATCCTCGGTCAACCACATCGCATCCGTCGCGGCAGTTGCGGCGGCGTCGGCGCGCCCGGCCCACCGATAGCGGTAGAAGTTGTGGTAGCCCAACTCGATTCGCGCAGAGATCACATCGTCGATCGGTTTGGTCGCGGTCGCTCGGACGTGGACCGATTGACATGGCGAGACGACGGACGGCGATATGGTGACCTGTGCGCGGGCCGGGCGGAAGAGGCGTCGCACTATTTCAGTTGGCTCGCTGCGTAGTCGTCGGGGCGGTTCTTCTTCATCCAGGCGCGGAGGGGCCAGAACAGCACCCATAACACGGAATAGAACGCGTAGTAGATCGCCGCCGAAGCCACGACTCCGACGAGCCAGGCCGGATAGATGAGGATCAGGCAGAACTGCAGGAACTGCTTGATCACGACCGGGTAGCCCTCGGCCTGCGACAGCACGAAACGCGGGCTCATCGAGAGCAAAAGCCGTCGCCCGGTGGATGTTTCCGCCTCAGCTTCAGCCTGGGCCGCGCTGACGTCGCGGCCCCGCTCCGCGCGCGTGAGGCCGCGTTCCGGCGGCGGTGGTTCGCTGATATTCATCAGCGGCACGCTAGTCAGCCCGAATTGGATCCTGATTGGAGCGGCGAAACGCGCCTACGACGTACCAGCTGCGATACGGGCGACGCGGCGGGCCAGCTGCTCGTCCCACGCGTGCTCACCCGTCGTGTCGGCCACCTCCTGCGCCCTGGCAAGCAGTTGTCCGGCATGCTCGACGTAGCCGTGATAAGTCTCGATGTCGGCGATCAACCCAAGAAAAAGCGGCGTCATCGCCGTGGTGCCGTCGCGGGTGTAGGCGCGGAATGCATCGAACGCCGCCGCTCGGTCTCCGCCCGCGCCGGTGAGCGTTTCGGCCCACACTCCGATCATCCGCGCGCAGGCCGCCCACTGGGGCGAACCGGCGGCCAGCATCTCCTGATATACGTCCTCGGCCGCGGCGACCGTGCCGTCGGTAACACCCAGGATCGCGTCGATCTCGACGCGCACCAATTTCGCCGCCAGGATGTCGAAGTGGGCTTGGCGGCTCTGCGCCAGTTCCAGTGCGATGCGGCGCTGTCGGTGCGCGCCGGCGCGGTCGCCGCGAAGTGCCCTGCCCAAACTCAGCCAGCAATACACCCGCGGGTGAAAGAAGACCAAAGGATCCGCGACCGTTTCAGGCGGAGGGAAGCGCGCCATCATGGTTCCGGCGACTGTCTCCTGCTCGTCGAGTTCGCCGCGCAGCCAGTGCAGCATGACCTGTACGAAGTGACTCGATACCCCGATGTCGGGGTCGCCGGATGCGGCGTATTGCGCGACCAGTCCACTGACCAACGCCTGTGCCTCGTCGAGACGTCCACGGACGCACAGCATGTAGCACTGCAAGGCGACCGCGCCGTGGTAGTGCCGGCCGCTGGCGTGTTCGCCGATCTCGAATGCGCGCTGCACGGCCGCTGCGGCCGCCGGGCTGTTCAGGCCGTCGAGGATCCCATGCGCTCCGGCCAGATGCAGCCACAGGCTGGCCTGTCGTTGCAGCGGTTCGGGTTTCGGCGGAAGTCGGCGGCAGACCTGCAGGGCGTGTTCGGCGAGAATCGCGATGTCGGGGTACGCCGACCGGGTGAGGGCGCGCTGGATCGCGATCTCGTAAATCTCCAGTGCCGTTTCAGGATTGAGCTCGGCGCCGGCCCGCCATGCGTGGTCGGCAACGGAGATGACGTCCTCGTAGGCGGCGGTCGCGATCCCCGCTGCGCTGTTGTCGGCGATGGCGGCGTGTACCGCCGCCCGTTCCGACCCGGGCACCTGGGCGAGGACCGCGTCGTGGAGCAGGCCGTGGCCGAACCGGTAGCCGCCGGGCCGCCCGCTGACCTCGTCCAACAGCCCGGTCTCGTAGGCGGGTCGCAGACGGGCCTGCAGGGTTGACACGGATAGGTCGACGACGTCGGCGAGATCGGCGACGTCGAACTCGGTGCCGATCACCGCGGCGGCGGCCAGCGCGCGTCTACTGGGTCGGTCAAGGCGGTTCAACCGCTGCCCGACCATTCCGGCCACGGCGGCCGACACGTCGTCGGTGCTGCTCTCGGACACGTCATGCAGGCGATGATGGGCGATCAGCACCGAGACGAGTTCCCTGATGTACAGCGGGTTGCCGCCGGCTCGGTCCCACACGTACCGCGACACTTCGCCCTCGGTCGCGGTGCCGGCTAACGCGTCGATCAGTGTGGCGGCCGCGTCGGGTCCGATGCCGTCGAGGTGGATCGTGCGGACGGCCTCCAGCCGAACCAACCGCTCGAAGGCGGTCTTGTGGATGGGCCGGCCGCTGCCGAAGTAGGTCCAGTTTCCGATCACCTGGATCGGAGCGCGCCGGAGTTGGGCGCTCAGCAGGGACAGCGCGTTGCCGGAAGGGGAGTCGGCGAGGTGCAGGTCGTCGAGAATGAGTAGCAGCGGGCGAGTGGTGGCCAGCTCGCACAGCGCGGCCACCACACCTTCGATCAAAGCGAAACCGGTTGCGGCAGTGCGAACACCCGAACTCACGGCGTCGCGGTCGGTCCATTCCGGAACGAGCGCGTCGACGACGCCGGGTGCGACGCGGCGCACCGCGCGACGGGCGGATGGGCCGAGTTGGTCGCCGAGCTGGCGCAGTAGCTGTATCCACGTCCACATCAGCGGTAGGCGGACACCCGGTGGATGCGCTGCCCACGCCACCGCCATTCCCGCTTGCTGAGCTTGCGTTGAAACCGCCTGTGCGAGTGCGGTTTTCCCGATTCCGCTTTCGCCGGTGAGCAAAATCAAGCCGCCCGATCCGGCGCGTGCGCCGACCAGTGCATCCGTGAGGGTCTTCAGCTCGGAGCCCCGCCCGACGAACGGCGTCCGCTCGTGCGAGTCCGGCTCGAGGGAAGCGGCCGGCGGATCGACGGGTGGCGTGAAATACAGGTCGTCCGATTTATCGGAAATTTTGCGGTAGAGGGTTTGCAGGCCGTCGCCGGGAGCCGTGCCCAGTTCGCGGTCGAGCATGACCCGGGCTCGGTCGAACGCGCGGATCGCGTCGGAGGTACGGCCGGCCCGGTAAAGCGCCACCATCAGGTGGCCCCACAGCCGCTCCTCGGTCGGGTCGGCGGCGATGGCGGCCTCGATCTCGTGAACCAAGTCGGTGCCGTCGCTGGACTGTAGGGCCGCATCGAAGCGTGCCTCGATCGCGGTGTGGCGCAACGCGAGATAACGCGTCGCGTCGGCATGGGCGAAACCTTTGTAGGCGAATTCGCCGAACGGCTCGCCGTGCCACAACTTGAGCGCCGCATCGAGTTGATCGAAAGCGTCTGTGGCTGAACCACTTACCAGCGCCGCGCGGCCGTCTTTGACTAGCGCCTCGAATCGATGCAGATCGATCGAATCGTCGTCGAGCAGGGTCAGCTGGTATCCATACGCACGAGAGGCCAGCCGCGAGTTCGTCGGCGAGGTGGCATCGGCGGGCGCCGGCAGGACCCGACGCAGGTTGGTGACGTAGGCCCGCAGCGAGGCAAGCGCTTTGGGAGGCGGCGTGTCTTCCCACACCGCATCAATCAGTCGGTCAACGCTGACGACCGTCCCGTGATTGGCCAACAACGCGGCCAGCACGCAGCGTTGTTTGGGCCCGCCGAGCGGTGCCAGAATCCCCCCGACGCGTGCCTCGACCGCGCCGGACAGCTGGTATTCGACCATGACCCCAACCACGAGCGAAGTAACCGACCTTTGCTAGCGGTCAGACGATACCTGTTCCTTTGGAGTTTCCTTCGCGAAAGCTGTGAACAGCTGTGGGCTGTCACTGCATACTGGCCCTGATGAAAACAGATGGCTTCGCATTGCGGTGTGGCGTCGGCGCGCTGGTCGCCGTCGCGGCACTGGGACTGACCGGATGCGGCAAGACGGTCGAACCCGACGGCGCCGCGAAATCGGTTGTCGACGTTGTGTCCCGGCAGACGGGGTTCACACCGAACGACGTGCATTGTCCGGCGGGGGTGAAAGCCAACGTCGGCGTCGAATTCGACTGCGGCTTCACCGGTCCGGAGGGGCCATACGTCGCGCACATGCGGGTCACCAAGGTGGCCGGCGACGACGTAGAGTTCGACGTCAAAACTCAACCGCGATCGCCGTAGCCGTCGGAGGACACTGTGCACAACGGTTGGAAAGTAGCCGAATTCGTCACGCTGCTTATTCTGGGAATCGCGGCCGTCCAGGCGCTGATCTGGATACCGATTATCGTGTGGTGGCGACGCCGAGCTCGTGCCGCCAAGGCGAGACTTTTGGTGGCGATCGACTCCGAGACGCCAATTCGCCCGCCGGAGAAGGGAATTTACCGCGGCGCGACGGCCCCGGGTTATCCCGGCCTGAACAACAACGGGACTATCGCCCTCACCGCACGACGGCTGGTCTTTATCACGTTGACCGGCAAGCTGATTGACATCCCGGTCGCCGACATTGTCGGCGTTCGAGAAGCGAAAGTATTCAAATCGTCTGTGCGAGGCGGCCGTTCACACCTGATCGTGCGACTGCCGGCCGGCGAGGTGGCGTTCTACGTTGCGTCCAACGCCGACTGGATCGCGGCAATCACAGCGCTGATCAAACCGCGGGTCTGACTGGACGGCAGGAGTGACCTAGCCGGTCGGCCGGGCGCGGCGAGAACGATCGCCCATGCCGGGGATCAGCATTGGGACACGGCGACGATAGTCGCTGTATTCCTCCCCGAAAATGCGGGTCAGGTCGCGCTCTTCGAATTGGACTGCCATCAAGATGTATCCGGTCGTTGCGGCCGCAAAGAGCAAGTGCCCCAACGTCATTCTCGGGGTGACCCAGAACGCGATCAAGAAACCCAGATAGAGCGGGTGGCGAACCGCGCGGTAGAAAAGCGGTGTCGTGAACCTGTGCTCGGCAAGTTGTCGCCCCCGCAGCCGGGCAAACACCTGACGCAGGCCGAACAGATCGAAATGATCGATGAGAAGGGTGCTCAGCAGGGCAATCGCCCACCCAACGAGGCCGGTGAACTCCAGCACCGTGGACCAGGGCTGGGCGGTGACCCGCCATAGCTCGTACGTGATGGGGTACCAGGCCAAGAACAGAACGATCAGGCAGACGTTGGAGGCGAGGACGTAGGTCGACCGCTCCGCACTGGGCGGCACGATGCGGGTCCACAGGCGCTTGAATCCCTGCCTGGCCATGACGCTGTGCTGGATGGCGAACAGCCCGAGCAACGCGGTGTCGACGACTACCGCGGCGACACTCAGACTGCCGTCGCCCAGCCCACCACGATCGATGCTTTTGCCCACGATGTGCACGTTGCCGACCGTGAAGTCGGCGTCGACGACAAACCCGAGCAGATACAAGAAGGTGGCCAAGAACATGAGATAGGCGGCCACGCCGTAGGCCGCGATCAAGACACCACCGGCCGAACTGCCGGAAGGCCGCGAAGAGGTCCCATCGCTGGGTGCCACGCCGCGATTGTGCTCCGCTTTTCGGCCGAATACTTCCGTTTGTGCGAAAAGTCCCTAGACCCTAGGGCCGACGGGCTGCTCCTCACGCAGTTCAGGCTCGCCGGCGTGCACACTGCGGCTACCGATCAGCAAACCCAACAGCGCGCCGACGATACACACGACGACGGTGACCTTGAAGATCTGCCCGTACATGTCGGCGAAGGCTTCGCGATACATGCTGGCCTGGTGCAGCACCCGTTCGGCGAGGCTGGCGTGGGCCGGCAACTCCGCGGCGTGCTTGGCGACCAGATGCGGCAGTTGATAGAAGCCCCACGCGCTCAACGACGCGACGCCGATGAGCATGCCCGTCATGCGGGCCACCACCACCGCCGCCGAAGCGATGCCGTGCTGCGCCGACGGCACCACCCGCAAGCTGGCAGAGGTCAGCGGCGCGATCACCAGACCGAGCCCGATACCAGCGATCGCCAGATCGGTGTCCATAGCCGGCAGCGACAAGCCGGCGATGGTGTGGTGCTCGCTCAGCAGGTCGACCGACCACGACGAGATCAGCCAGTACCCGCCCGCGGCGATCAGTAGCCCGACGAAGGCGACCGCCCGGTCACCGACCAACGTTGCGACCGCTCCACCGACGAGGGCACCAATGGGAAGCGCCGCCAGGAACCACAGCAGCATCAGTGCGGCCTCGTTTTGATCCTTGCTCAGCACCCCCTGGGCGAACAGCTCGACGTCGACCAACGTCACCATCAACGCCGCACCGGCGCACAGCGACGAGCCGAGCGCGGACAGGAACGGACGGAAGTGCACGCCGGCGGGCTCGATCAGCTTGGTCCGCGAGAACCGTTCCCACACAAAGAAAATCACCGCGAACACAACTGCGGCGACGATCAGCGGTGGACCGTAGCTGGGCAGCGCGTGCTTACCGTCGGGATTGGCGTTGTACAGGCCGACGACGGCCAGACCGAGGGTGATCGCCAGCAGCAATCCGCCGATCACGTCGATCTTTTCCGGCTCGGCGCTGCGGTCCCGCGACGGCAGGCTGAAGTGGATCATCACCATCGCGGCAAGGGCCAGCGGCACGTTGATCCAGAACACGTCCTGCCACCGACTGGTCAACCAGACGATGAAGATTCCGTAGAGCGGACCGAGCACGCTGCCCAGTTCTTGGGCGGCACCGATCCCGCCGAGTACTGCGGCGCGATTGCGCTGGGCCCACAGGTCGGCACCCAGCGCAAGCGTCACCGGCAGCAGGGCGCCGCTGGCGACGCCCTGAATGGTCCGGCCGACCACCAACACATCCAGGTCGGTGGACATCGCGGTGATCACCGAGCCGATCAGGAAGGTGGCCAGGCTGACCTGCAGCAGCAACTTGCGGCCAAACCGGTCGGACGCCCGGCCGAGCAGTGGCATCGCGGCGATGTAGCCGAGCAGATACCAGGTGATGATCGGGGTGATCCGCTGGAGCTTGTTGACCGGAATCCCAATGGTCCCGATGATGTCGCGCATGATCGTGACCACGACATAGGTGTCGAGGGCGCCGAGCAGCACGGCGAGGCTGCCGGCACTGATCGCGACGACGCGGCCCGCGTGATGCGGTTGGGGGGCCGTCACGGGGCCGGGGCGACGGGCGGCTTGGTGACCTGAACCGGCGCGTTCCAGTTCGACAGTGTCAGCTGCAGGGAATTACCGGGACTCTGCTCCAACGTGGTCTGGACCAGTTGGTGGTCGCCGTTCTCTTCGATCCACACCGTGGAGGGCAGCGGCTGCGTCGCCTTCAGTCGCGGCATGATGCCGTTCACGGCGTCCGCCGACACCGTCCCGGTGATCTTGATGGTGGACTGTCCGCCGACGTTCTCCCGCGACTCGGCCTTCGGATTGCTGAGGTTGGACAGCACGTTGGCCAGACCGACGTCGGGCTTGAGGATCGTGGACGGGTCGTACAGGTCGGACGCCTTGCCGAAGCTGTCCCACTGGCCGGGGGTCAACGCTCCGTACAGGGTTCCGTCGATCACCACGAAGGGCGCATCGATATCCGAGCCGCCGAAGATGATGCTCGCGTTGCCCTGGGCTGCGGTCTGCGGCGTGGTGGTCAGGTCACCGGTCAGGGATTTGACCGGGAGGCCCTTGATCTTGCCGTTCACCGCCAACACCAGGTGCACGCTCTTGACGTTCTTGGTGCTCTGCGTGGACTCCTTGATCAGTGTCGCCGCATCGGGCAGCGGGGCGCCGGATTGCTTGGACGACGAGCAGCCACTGATCAACGCTGCGGCGATCGAAAGGGAGGCGAGGACGGCGAGGATTGGCCCAAACGGCTTACGCGTCTGCATGAGTTGCAGCGTAGCGGGTCGCGCAGACCGGACGGCGACGCGCAAGGTGACGGGGGACGTCGCGGAGGGCTACGCGACTCATTAGCCTGAGGCGGTGTTCACCGGAATCGTCGAAGAACTGGGTGCGGTCGTCGGCAAGGATGACCTGGGAGATTCCGCCCGGTTCACCATTCGGGGTCCGGTCGTCACGGCCGATGCGGGCCACGGGGATTCGATCGCCGTCAACGGTGTGTGCCTGACGGTCGTCGAGGTTCTGCCGGGTGGACAGTTCACCGCCGACGTGATGGGCGAGACCCTGAACCGGTCGAGCCTGGGTCGGCTGGTCGCGGGCAGCCCCGTCAATCTCGAACGCGCGGCAGCGCTCAACAGTCGCCTTGGCGGCCACATCGTGCAGGGGCACGTCGACGACACGGGGGAGATTCTGAGCCGCTCGCCGGCCGAGCATTGGGAAGTGGTCCGGATCGGGCTGCCCGTCGAGCTGGCCCGCTATGTAGTGGAAAAGGGATCGATCACGGTCGACGGCATTTCCTTGACGGTCTCCGCGCTCGGGCACGACTGGTTCGAGGTCTCCCTGATTCCCACCACGCGCGAACTGACCACGCTGGGTGCTGCGGTGCCCGGGACACGGGTGAACCTGGAAGTCGACGTCATCGCGAAGTACGTCGAACGGCTGTTGGCGCCCAAATAGGCGTCTACGACGGCTTGCCTTCGGCGGAAGAGTCGTCGCTCGTGGCCAGGTGGCGCAGGACTCGTTCGTTGAGGGCCGCGAGCATGTCGAGTTCGGCCGGGGAGAGTAGGTCGATGAAGTTCCGGCGGACGTCCGCGACGTGCTTGGGCGCCGCCTGCTCGATGGCGGCGCGGCCCGCCGGCAGCAGGCAGACCATGGTGCTGCGGGCGTCGTCGGGATTGGGCTCGCGGCTGATCAGCCCCTCCTGCTGCATGCGCCGTACCTGGTGGGAGACACGGCTCTTCTCCCAGCCCAGCGCGTTGCACAGCTCGTGGGCGGGTAGGCGGTCCCCGTCGTGTTCGGAGAGCACCGCCAGGACCTGGTAGTCGGCGCCGGACAGGCCCGACTCCTGGAGGCCTCGATTCAGGTGCACGCTGAGTTGGTGATTCGCGTGCTGGAAGGCCCGCCAGGCGCGGTCTTCAGCAGGGTTCAGCCAGTTCGGTTCCATTGCCGTTGATGGTACCGGCATTTGGTTGACGCGTCATCAAAATGCTCATAAGGTGGACGAGTCAACCTTTTCGACGGCACTCCAAGGACGGAATACTTCATGAGCAGTATCAGCATCATCGGCACCGGAAACATGGCCCGCGCGATCGGCACGCTGGCGGTAGCCGGCGGCAACACCGTCCAGGTCACCGGTCGCGATCAGGCCAAGGCCGCCGCCCTGGCCAAGGATCTCGGCGGTGGTACCACGACGGGCGAGTTCGGCGCCGCACCGGCCGGTGACATCGTCATCATTTCGGTGTTGTACGCCAACGTCGTTCCGGTCGTCGCCCAGTTCGGAGACGCCCTGGCGGGCAAGGTCATCGTCGACATCAGCAACCCCTTCAATTCCGCGGCCGACGGGCTGGCCGTCCCCGAGGAGACCTCGGTCGCGCAGGAAGTTGCCAAAGTGGCCCCGGCCAGCGCCAGCGTCGTGAAGGCGTTCAACACCGTCTTCGGTGTCGTCCTGGCTCAGGGCCGGCCGCTCGACGTCTTCATCGCCGGCGACGACGCGCGCGCCAAGGCGCGCCTGGCGGAGTTCATCGAGAGCATCAAGCTGCGTCCGCTGGACGTCGGCGGCCTGAACATGGCGCACTGGCTGGAAGCAACAGGCCTGGTTGTGATGGGTCTTGCCCGCCACGGGGTGGGCAACTTCGACTTCGCCCTCGGCGTGAGCCCTGCCGCCTGAGCGATTGGTTGACAGATCACCGAAAGGATTCGCCATGAAACTTGGCTTCGCACTGCCCATCGTCGGGCCCGCCATCAGCAGCGCCGCCGGCCTGAGCGCGTTCTGCCGCGGCCTCGAGGACCTTGGCTACGACACCCTGTGGGTCGGCGATCGACTGGTCACGCCGGTCGATATGCACAGCACCTATCCGGGCAAAGAGCAGCCCTATCCACCGCAGATGACCCGTTACCTCGATCCTGTGCTGCTGTGGACCGTCGCCGCGACGGCGACCCATCGGATCCGGCTGAACGCCAGCACGCTGAGCACGTTCTACTACGAACCAGTGCACCTGGCCCGGCTGTTGACCACGCTCGACGTGCTCAGCGACGGCCGCCTCGACGTCGGCGTCGGTATCGGGTGGATGAAGGACGAACACGACATCGCCCGCAGCGCAGACTGGAGCCGGCGCGGGCGGATGCTCGATGACCTGCTGGCATTCCTGCGCGAGTGGTGGACGACCACGCCGGTGTCCTGGGAGAGCGAGTTCTTCACCCTGCCGCCGGTCCATGCCGACCTGCGCCCGGTTCAGGCCGGGGGTCCGTCGATCTGGATCGGCGGTGCCAGCGAGGCCGCGATGCGCCGGGTCGGCCGCAGCGGCACCGGCTGGCTCGGGGTCGAGGGGCTACAGGACGAGGTCACCGACCACTTGTGGTCGATCGCGCGCCGTGCGGCGCAGAACGCCGGCCGCGATCCCGACGCGCTGAAGACGGCGATGCGGATCAACCTCGAACCGGGCACCTCCCTTGACTCGGTCGCCGACAGGCTCGAGCGCGTCGCGGGGTCCGGGGCCGATGAGGCGATCATCGACGCGTTCGCAATGTTCCCCAGCCTCGACCAGATGCTCGACTTCGCCGGCCAGGTAATCGCCCGATGCGGCAATCTCGTCGACGCCGGGTGATCGAAGCCCTACTGGCTGCACACGGTAACGACGATAGGGCTTCCGCCGTTGCCGTCCCGCCTGCCGCTGTCGGTGCCGGGGATGGTGGCGGTACCTCCTGGCGCGGCGGGCACACTGCCCGAGGTATTGGTGTGCGTGAGGTTCCACGAGCCGCCATCGACGGTTCGGTGCCAGTTGACCGCACCGTCCTGGTACCAGTACGTCACGTTGCTGTCGAAGGTGATGCCGAGGTAGTTGGTGTCTTCATGGCTGCTGGCGGTGAGTTGTGTTCCGTTGAGAGGCAAACAGCCCGGGACATTGGCGGCCGCCTGGGGGCTGACCGCCAGCGCGGTTGCTGAGGCGGCGACCACAATAATGGTGTTGGACAGACTGCGCCGAGAAAGCGCAATACCGATGGGCGACATTTCGAACCCCATTTCTCGAAATTACGAAATTAGGGTGAAGGTATCGATAGAAGCTGAGGAAACTTTCTCTTATTTCTGTGAATAACCGGTGCTCCTCAAGCAGCTCACGGCAGCATGTCGAGTGGCGAGATCGCTATGAGATCGATGTTTCTGTACTTACAACATAAGCATGGCTGAGAAACACCAGAGGATAGTCTGCCAACTTGCTGATAATGAGACCGTGGGCCGAGAGAGGTGCGGGCACCGGATTTTGACGCGAATTAATATGTATTTCCGCGAACGGGATTGCGTTAGCTGGGTCCGCCGCTATCGAAACATCACCGGATCGCCGTCGAAGTGGCGCCGGTGCGGCCGTGTCGCAGCTGGCGGCGTTGCTGGATCATGGGGCGCCTGCGCGCCCGGTGTGGGCTCGGGCGGCGGCGGCTCCGGTTCTTCGACCGCTACGACTCCGGCCGGGCCGGCCGACGCCATGGCGCCTTCCACGGATGCCGCGCCGACAAACAGCGCGCCGGTAAGCGCCAAGCCAACGGCCAGACGCGAAGACCGAGTCAAGGGCAACGTCGCCATTCGGTCAGGGTAACGCCGCGTACCTGTAGCGACGCTGAGATTGCCGGGCCGTCGCCGAATCTGGGCCGAGCTGTGGGCAAACCGTTACTCGGCGGAAAGCTGATCCGAACGGCCACAGGGCAACGCCCGCTCCGCCGATCGGCGAAGCGGGCGTCTGGAGAGGTGAATCTTTACAGCGGGATCCAAACCCCGAAGAAGTCGAATCCGAACTGGTTGAACTGCGGGTTCCAGTACGGAGTCTCCTGATAGCCCCAATAGTTGATCGGTCCGTAGTTCCACGCTGCACCCGGAGGCGGAAGCGGGCGGTCCCACGCCGGCCGCGGCGGCTCGCCGGCACCCCAGGGCGCTAATCCGTCGCCCCACGGAGCGCCGTGGAAGTAGCCGCGGTGGTCATCGCCGTGCCACGGGGCGGGGCCACCCGGCCCACCCGGGCCGCGGAAACCAGGCCCGCCCGGTCCTCCGGGGCCGTGGTCACCGGGTCCACCCGGACCACCCGGCCCACCGGGGCCGTGGTCACCGGGTCCACCCGGGCCTCCTGGTCCTCCGGGGCCGTGCATACCCGGCCCAGCCGGGCCGCCTGGGCCGCCCGGTCCGGGGCCGCCGGGTCCACCGGGACCGCCAGGTCCACCCCCGCCACCTGGTTCCAAGGGTGCGGGTGCATGGTTGACCGTGGGTGCGCCGTGGTCTCCAGGCGCAGCACTCGCGACGCCGGTGCCCACCCCCAGTGCGGCAGCGCCCAGGGCTCCGGCGACGCTTGCGCCGGCCATCAGGTGCTTCAGCTTCATGGTCCTTCACCTACCTTCTCGGTATTCAGCGGACGTTCCCCCCGACACCCCGAACGCTAGGCAGCGTGGCTATGAACCAGCTACGAGCGCCCTCTGGAAAACTTTTGCCGATCCCCTCGCGGCTAGTCATTGTGACCAACGGGTCCGCTGAGTGAGCAGTGGCAATAACGAACCCCACGTGGTGGTTCATACTGGTGGTACTGCCTGAGGGCACTGGATGAGTTTTCTGACAAGGTGGCTGCGATGACGAGGTTGGACTCGGTCGAGCGCGCGATCGCCGACATTGCGGCCGGCAAGGCCGTGGTCGTCGTGGACGACGAAGATCGGGAGAACGAGGGCGACCTCATCTTCGCGGCCGAGAAGGCCACGCCGGAGCTGGTCGCGTTCATGGTGCGCTACACATCGGGATACCTGTGCGTGCCACTGGACGGCGACATCTGCGACCGGCTCGGACTGCTGCCGATGTATGCGGTCAACCAAGACAAACACGGTACCGCCTACACGGTCACAGTCGACGCGAAAAATGGTGTGGGAACCGGGATTTCGGCATCAGACCGCGCGACGACCATGCGGCTTCTTGCCGACGTGGACAGCGTCGCGGAGGACTTCACCCGGCCCGGTCACGTAGTTCCGTTGCGCGCCAAGGACGGTGGTGTGTTGCGTCGTCCCGGCCACACCGAAGCCGCGGTCGACCTGGCACGGATGGCCGGTCTGTCGCCGGCCGGGGCAATTTGCGAGGTAGTCAGCCAAAAGGACGAAGGCGCGATGGCGCAGACCGACGAACTGCGGGTCTTCGCCGATGAGCACGGTCTGGCCCTGATCGCGATCGCCGACCTGATCGAATACCGCCGCAAGCACGAGAAGCACATCGAGCGGATCGCCGAGGCGCGCATCCCGACGCGTCACGGCGAATTCCGAGCGGTCGGCTACAGCAGCATCTACGAGGACGTCGAACACGTGGCGTTGGTCCGCGGCGAGATCGCCGGACCCAACTACGACGGTGACGACGTGCTCGTGCGCGTGCACTCCGAATGCCTGACCGGTGACGTATTCGGTTCTCGTCGCTGCGACTGCGGCCCACAACTCGACGCCGCGATGGCGATGGTCGCGCGCGAAGGCCGTGGCGTGGTGCTCTACATGCGCGGCCATGAGGGGCGAGGCATCGGTCTGATGCACAAGCTGCAGGCCTACCAACTTCAGGACGCCGGTGACGACACCGTCGACGCGAATCTCAAGCTCGGATTGCCAGCCGACGCAAGGGATTACGGCACCGGTGCGCAAATCCTGGTCGATCTCGGCGTCCGCTCCATGCGGCTGCTGACCAACAACCCCGCCAAGCGGGTCGGATTGGACGGCTACGGGCTGCACATCATCGAGCGGGTGCCGTTGCCGGTACGCGCCAACGCCGAGAACATTCGCTACCTGATGACCAAACGCGACCGGATGGGTCACGACCTGGCGGGTCTGGACGACTATCACGAATCCATCCATCTGCATGGCGAATTCGGCGGAGCCCTATGAGCGGTGCCGGGGTACCCGACATCGCGTCGCAGGACGCTTCAGCGCTGAGCTTGGCGATCGTGGTCAGTACGTGGCACAGCAAGATCTGCAACCAACTGCTCGACCGCGCCCAGCTGATCGCGGGCCAGTGGGGCGTCAAAGACCCCACGGTCGTGCGGGTACGCGGCGCCATCGAGATCCCGGTGGTCGCGCAGGCCGTCGCCCGGAATCACGACGCGGTCGTCGCGTTGGGTGTGGTGATCCGCGGCCAGACACCGCATTTCGACTACGTGTGCGATGCAGTAACCCAAGGGCTGACCCGGGTTTCGCTCGACGAGTCCACTCCGGTGGCCAACGGTGTGCTGACCACCAACACCGAAGCGCAAGCCCTGGACCGCGCGGGACTGCCGGATTCCGCCGAGGACAACGGTGGACAGGCGACGGCCGCGGCCTTGAGCACCGCGCTGACCCTGCGCCAGCTGCGCGAAAAGTCGTGACCGCCAAGCCCGACCAGGACACCTGGGATGCGCAGCTACGGCCGCACCTGACTCCGTATGTCGCCTACGCGATCGCGGTGGTCCTGGTCGTCGCGCATGTGGTCGTGGGACTGCTCCTGAAGATCGGGTCCACCGGTGTGATCTTCCAAACATCCGACCAGATCGCGATGGTGGTGCTGGGCGTCGTTCTCGCCGGTCTGGTGCTGCTGTTCGCCCGGCCGCGGCTGCGGGTCGGCCCGGCCGGACTTTCGGTGCGAAATGTGCTCAGCGACCGGCTGGTGCCGTGGGATGACGTGGTGGCGGTGTCGTTTCCGGTCGGGGCGCGCTGGGCGCGAATCGATCTGCCCGACGACGAATACGTGCCGCTGATGGCGATCCAGTCTGTCGACAAGGACCGCGCCGTGGCGGCGATGGACACCGTCCGGGCTCTGGTCGCGCGCTACCGGCCTGACCTGGCGTCGCACTGAACGGCGGTCGCCCGGCCGACCGCACAGTGTGCTCGTCGAGTGTGAAGCTAGCTTCACGTTCGCTGCCGAGCGTGCGGCCAGCTTCACGTTCGCCTCATCATGTGCACGTCGTCGGCGTCGGCAGGCGCGACTAGCCTTAGATACCGTGGCCGATCCCGCAACCTACCGCCCCGCTCCCGGGTCCATCCCGGTCGAGCCTGGCGTGTACCGGTTCAGCGATCAGCACGGACGGGTGATCTACGTCGGCAAGGCCAAGAGCCTGCGCAGCCGGCTGAACTCGTATTTCGCCGACATCGCCGGCCTGCACCCACGCACCAGGCAGATGGTGACCACGGCCGCCAAAGTCGAATGGACCGTGGTCAACACCGAGGTCGAGGCGCTGCAGCTGGAATACAACTGGATCAAGGAGTTCGATCCGCGATTCAATGTCCGCTATCGCGACGACAAGTCCTACCCGGTGCTCGCGGTCACCCTCAACGAGGAATTTCCCCGGTTGATGGTCTACCGCGGCCCGCGTCGCAAGGGTGTCCGCTATTTCGGGCCGTACTCGCACGCCTGGGCGATCCGTGAGACGCTCGATCTGCTGACCCGGGTATTCCCGGCGCGTACCTGCTCGGCGGGAGTCTTCAAGCGGCACAAGCAAATCGACAGGCCCTGTCTACTCGGCTATATCGACAAGTGCTCGGCCCCCTGCATCGGGCGGGTCAGCGCCGAACAGCATCGTCAGATCGTGATGGACTTTTGCGACTTCCTGTCCGGCAAGACCGACAAGTTCGCCCGCGGCCTGGACCAGCAGATGCATGCCGCGGCGGAGGACTTGGACTTCGAGCGCGCGGCCCGGCTGCGCGACGACCTGGGAGCGCTCAAGCGCGCGCTGGAGAAGCAGGCCGTGGTGCTCGGCGACGGCACCGACGCCGACGTGGTCGCGTTCGCGGATGACGAGCTCGAGGCCGCCGTACAGGTGTTCCACGTTCGTGGCGGGCGGGTTCGCGGACAGCGCGGCTGGATCGTCGAAAAGCCAGGGGACCCGGGCGATTCCGATGAGGCGCGACTGGTCGAGCAATTCGTCACACAGTTCTACGGCGACCAGGCCGAACTCGACGGCGCCGCCGATGAATCCGTCAACCCGGTACCTCGCGAGGTGCTGGTGCCCTGCCTGCCGCCCAACGCCGACGAGTTGGCGACGTGGCTGACCGGGTTGCGTGGTTCGCGGGTGGCATTGCGCGTTCCGCGTCGCGGTGACAAGCGGGCACTAGCCGAGACCGTGCAGCGCAACGCCAAAGAGGCTCTGCAGCAACACAAGCTGAAGCGGGCCGGCGACTTCACCGCCAGATCCGCTGCGCTACAGAATATTCAAGATGCGCTCGGTTTGGCCGATGCGCCGCTGCGGATCGAGTGCGTCGACATCAGCCACGTCCAGGGCACCGACGTGGTGGGGTCATTGGTGGTGTTCGAAGACGGGCTGCCGCGCAAGTCCGATTACCGTCACTTCGGAATCCGGGAAGCGGCCGGTCATGGTCGTTCCGACGACGTCGCATCGATCGCCGAGGTCACCCGTCGTCGATTCATCCGGCACATCCAAGATCAGGAAGACCCGAAAGTTCTTTCGCCCGAGGGTAAATCGCGGCGATTCGCCTATCCGCCCAACCTGTATGTCGTCGACGGCGGCGCTGCACAGGTCAATGCGGCCAGCGCGGTTCTCGATGAACTCGGGGTCAACGACGTCGCGGTGATCGGACTGGCCAAGCGACTCGAAGAGGTGTGGGTACCGTCGGAGCCGGACCCGATCATCCTGCCTCGCAACAGCGAGGGACTGTATCTGCTGCAGCGTGTGCGCGACGAAGCCCATCGGTTTGCCATCAACTATCACCGCAGCAAGCGGTCCAAGCGGATGACCGCGTCGGCGCTGGACTCGGTGCCCGGACTCGGCCAGCATCGTCGCAAAGCACTCGTTACCCATTTCGGCTCACTGGCCCGGCTCAAGGAGGCTACGGTCGACGAGATCACCTCTGTGCCGGGCATCGGGGTTGCGACGGCGACGGCGGTGCTCGAGGCATTGCGCGGCGATCATGCCGAACCGGACCCCACAGCGCAGGACCGGATCGCGGAACGGGCATCGGGATGACAGGCGAGGGAATGGACGGGCCGAATCAGACCGGGTCGCTGGAACAGGCCGACAACCACGGTGCCACAAGCGAATCCGGCATCGACGTGGTTCTGGTCACCGGTTTGTCCGGCGCCGGACGCGGCACCGCGGCCAAGGTGCTCGAGGATCTCGGCTGGTATGTCGCCGACAATCTGCCGCCGCAGCTGATCACCAGGATGGTCGACCTCGGGCTGGATGCGGGATCGCGGATCACGCAGCTGGCGATCGTGATGGACGTGCGTTCCCGCGGGTTCACCGGCGACCTGGACTGGGTGCGCAATGACCTGGCCACTCGCAACATCAGTCCGCGGGTGTTGTTCATGGAGGCCTCCGACGACATGTTGGTACGCCGCTACGAGCAGAACCGGCGCAGCCACCCCCTGCAGGGGTCGCAGACGCTGGCCGAAGGTATTGCCGCCGAGCGCGAAATGCTGGCGCCGGTTCGCGCCAACGCCGACCTGATCATCGACACCTCGACGCTGGCGGTGCGTGAGCTGCGCGAAAGCATCGAACGGGCCTTCGGCGGCGAGACCGTCGCCCAAACCAGCGTCACCGTCGAGTCCTTCGGCTTCAAGTACGGTCTGCCGATGGACGCCGACTGCGTGATGGACGTCCGCTTCCTGCCCAATCCGCACTGGGTCGACGAGCTGCGTCCGCTCACCGGCCAACACCCCGAAGTTCGCGACTACGTGCTCGGCCAGACCGGCGCGTCGGAGTTTCTGGAGACATACCATCGGTTGCTGTCCGTGATTGTCGACGGCTACCGCAGGGAGGGGAAGCGCTACATGACCGTGGCGATCGGTTGTACCGGCGGCAAACACCGCAGCGTCGCGATCGCCGAGGCCCTGGCGCGGCTGCTTGAGCCCGACAAGCAGCTGACGGTGCGAGTGCTGCACCGGGACCTGGGCCGCGAATGAGTCGGCGGATTGTCGCTCTCGGCGGAGGGCACGGCTTGTATGCGACGCTGTCCGCCGCCCGTCGGCTGACGCCGCACGTGACCGCGATCGTCACCGTGGCCGATGACGGTGGCTCGTCGGGTCGGCTGCGCAGCGAACTCGACGTGGTGCCGCCGGGCGACCTGCGAATGGCGTTGGCGGCGTTGGCTTCTGACAGCCCGCAGGGTCGGTTGTGGGCGACCATCATGCAGCACCGGTTCGGCGGCAGCGGCGCCCTGTCGGGGCACCCGATCGGCAACCTGCTGCTGGCCGGCCTCAGCGAGGTGCTCGACGATCCGGTTGCCGCCCTCGACGAAGTCGGCCGGATATTGGGTGTGCGCGGCCGGGTGCTGCCGATGTGCCCGATCGCCCTGCAGATCGAGGCCGACGTCTCCGGCCTGGAAGCCGACCCGCGGATGTTCCGGGCGATTCGCGGGCAGGTGGCGATCGCCACCACACCGGGCAAGGTCCGCCGCGTGCGGCTGCTGCCCGGGGATCCGCCGGCCACCCGGCAGGCCGTCGACGCGATCATGTCCGCCGATCTGGTGGTGCTGGGCCCCGGCTCGTGGTTCACCAGCGTGATCCCGCATGTCCTGGTGCCCGCGCTTGCCGCGG
>NZ_LZLV01000062.1 GCF_001673405.1 Mycobacterium sp. 1245111.1
TTTATGACTGACCCGCACGAGATGCGGGCGATGGCGGGCCGTTTCGACGTGCACGCGCAGACCGTTGAGGACGAGGCCCGCAAGATGTGGGCCTCAAGCCAGAACATCGCCGGTGCGGGTTGGAGCGGTACCGCTCAGGCCACCAGCTACGACACCATGGGTCAGATGAACACGGCGTTTCGCAACATCGTGAACATGCTGCACGGGGTGCGCGACGGGTTGATTCGTGACGCGAACAACTACGAGGCCCAAGAGCAGTCCAGCCAGCAGATCCTGTCCAGCTAGCCGATCACCGACAAGACTTAGGAGAACACTCATGTCGATCAGTTACCAGTTCGGTGATGTCGATGCCCACGGCGCGTTGATCCGCGCCCAGGCCGCCTCCTTGGAGGCCGAGCACCAGGCCATCGTGCGCGATGTGCTGGCCGCCGGTGACTTCTGGGGTGGCTCGGGTTCGGTGGCCTGCCAGGAGTTCATCACCCAGTTGGGCCGCAACTTCCAGGTCATCTACGAACAAGCCAACGCCCACGGCCAGAAGGTGCAGACGGCAGGCAACAACATGTCGTCCACCGACTCCGCCGTCGGCTCCAGCTGGGCCT
>NZ_LZLV01000063.1 GCF_001673405.1 Mycobacterium sp. 1245111.1
CTGGCCGGGCGTGGGCGGACATGTTGCGGCCACCAGAACCAACGTCCGAGCAGTGTGGCCAGCGACGGCGTCATGAAAGACCGGACGATCAGGGTGTCGAACAGCAGACCCAGCGCGATCGTCGTACCGACCTGACCCATCACCTTCAACGGGCTGAAGGCGAACGTGGCCATGGTGGCGGCGAACACCAGCCCGGCCGAGGTCACCACCGACCCGGAACCGGCCATCGCGCGGATCGTGCCCGTCTTGAGCCCGGCGTGGATCTCTTCTTTGAACCGGGATATCAAGAGCAGGTTGTAGTCCGAGCCGACCGCCAGCAGCAGGATGATCGCCATTGCCAAGACCATCCAGTGCAGTTTGATACCGAGGAAGTATTGCCAGACGAGCACCGACATGCCGAACGATGCCCCCAACGACAGCGCGACCGTCCCGACGATCACCGCCGCCGCGATCAGACTGCGGGTAATGATCAGCATGATGATGAAAATCAGGCAGAGCGAACCGATTCCGGCGATCATCAGGTCGTACTTGGAGCCGTCCTTCCAGT
>NZ_LZLV01000064.1 GCF_001673405.1 Mycobacterium sp. 1245111.1
TACCGCTTCGACGTACTCCCTGACATGACTCCAACTTTCCCAACAAGTGGAGTCTCCGGACATGCCGGGGCGGTTCATTGCGCTCTCCGATTGGAGATTTGCCCGGGCTCGCGCCGTCTTTCACGTAGTGCTCGAATGGCGGTGGTGCGCGATTGTTTGTCTCGGCCCAGCCATTCGTCGCGCAGGATGGGCCAGGCCTCGCGCACGAACTCGTCTTTCGGCCGCGCTCCGTAGATCTGTTTGAGGGCGTCGGCCGCGTCCTCGCCGCCTTCGACCAGCTGGCGGTATAGCTGATGGAGAAGGGCATCAGGGAGGTTTGACCAACAAAATTTGTATCTAGGCATTGCCTGGATGCCGTTCGAAATTTTGCATAGATCTCCGCGTTGCTTTCGCCTCGTTTTAACCTAAGACTGCGGCCTTGGTCGCGTGGCCCGTTGAAAAATTGAGCCAACGGCCAGCAACCGCAAGGCCACCCACGGATGGAGATCAGTTGATCGGCGAGATTGCAGGAATGGCTACGGCTGTCGGAGTTTTCGTCGGAGCTGCAGGCCTGTTCGCTCAGACGCGCGCCCGAAAATTCGGCCTCGCTCAGGTCTACATCAAGCGTTACTGGGAAGTGGACGAGCTTTTCGTCGGTGACGATCGTCAGCGCCACGAGTCTACCTATGCGCGCCGATACCTTCGGTTGTGTGAGGACGAGTTCGACGCGGCGCGGTTGGGATGGGTGGACATAGCAGTGTGGCGAGCTTGGCACGAAGGCATCCGGTCGCAGGTGCAGCGGGAAGGCTTCAACGTCGACAAGTATGTACAGCTCAAGCGCTGTATCGAGCAGAGCGATCACCAGGCGACCAAGTGCCGCGGTCTCGGCAAACTCAGTGTCAGGCGGAAGTTCTCGTGGCGGTTCGAGAGCCTGTTCAGCGGTTGAGCTTCGACGTACTTCCGCTCCGCCAGGCCCTTCAATCGACTCTGGCACGCGGACACATCTAGATCGACAACGGACGCCGTGCGTACGCGATGCGCCAGAGCTGTCGGCGAGGACTAATGGATGAGCCTGAACGTTGATCATGACGGCCTTGCCACCTTGCTGCCCCACCGCGGCTCTGCAACCGAACCGGATCCAAAGATCGCCTTCGCCATCTCCGTCCACGCCGGCGTATCGACACCGTGGGCGTCATCGGTCCACACCAAAATCCCGTTGGGCCCGTCTTTGACTCCAGCGAGCGCACGCCCCTCTGAGTCCAGCGCCGGAGTGATGCCGTTGCGGCGATACCATTCGAGCTTTTCGTCCCACCGTCTCGCATAAGACGGTTGATTCATCTTTCCCAGATGCTCCCAGTAGACGGGAACCCCTGATGGCCGGCTGATCGTGAAGTCCGGGCGGCACCATGTGCCGTCGTCACCTTTGAGTAGTACTTCATATCGCCATCGTCCGGGGACTACCTTCTCCAGGACGTCCGCGACGATCACCTCGTTCTTGCTGCGGACCATTTCTCCGTTGACGGCGACATGAATCAAGTTGCTGTCGAACGGTTGTGGTACACCATCGACTTCGATCACCGTCGGCCTGGAAGCAACAAACAGGTCGGTTAACCGTCGGGCCGTTTCTGAGTACCGCGGATGGGCTAGCTCCACCAGGTCGTCGACTGAACCGTCGTGCAGGATCACCACACGGCTTCTTTGCCGAGTAAGCGCGGCGTACAACAACTCTCGAGATACCCGAACCCTTTTGGGCAGCACGAGGATGGTGGTTTCGAACTCAGACCCTTGCGACTTGTGAACGGTGACCGCCCAAGCGAGCTCGAGCGGCGGGTCTTCTGTCGAACTCGGCCAGTATCGGTAGGTCGCGCCGACTTGTGACGAGAATTCGACATCTGCCGGTGGGCGCGGAGTGTTAGTCCATCGCCCAACCACCACGCCGATTTCGCCGTTAGCGACGTAGTTCAATCCGGATTCTTGCGGCCATGCTTTTGCTCGTGAATCGTTCCGCGTCTGCATGACTTTGTCGCCCCGGACGATCTGCTCGGGCCCGAGCGGCCTTGGGTTGCGCCACCCCTTGTATCTGAACGCGAGGTCGAGATCTTTTGCGCGCAGAGACCTTTTGATGTGGCGGTTGATCTCGACTACGCCGAACGCGCGCGACCTGAAGGGGCTGAGTATCTGCCACCGCTCCACTCCCTCACCCGCTCCGCCCTTACCGGTTCTCCAGTTGAGGTACTTGCGATCTTCGGAGAGGACGCCGCCGTAGCTCAGCTTGAAGGCAATCTCGGGATCATCATGCTTCGACCAGTCAATCGTTTGCTTCAGTACGTCGTCGATGGATTTGACGATGTCGCCTTCGCACCATTGCCGGTACTCGACATGCGCTGAGGCGGTTCCAGCGCGTAATCGTTCCCAAACCGAATCGGCGCCAGCGCCGACTTCACCGTCACCGAACCACTGGGCGAGTAGCACGTCGTCGCGGCTGCTGCCGCCTTGTCGTCGCGACACGGTCAGCTCGACATATGACGGGGCCACCCGCGTTGGTGTGTCGAACGATCCGGGATGTAAGCGATTTACCAAGTCGACGAACGGGCGACCCGCTCCAATCGGAGGCAACTGTCGCGGATCGCCAACAAGCACGAGCCGCTGCACGTTACCCAGCGCGGACAATGTCGCCGCGAGCATCTCTTCTGTCAGCATCGATGCTTCGTCGATGACAACCAAGCCGGCGTCCTCCGCAAACTTGGAGTTCACCTGCCGATACAGGTCCCGGTCTGGGTCGAATCCACCCTTCTTGACGAGAAAAGAGGCCAGCGTTCGTGCTTCGCGACCCACCTTTGTTCTCATCTGCACACTTGCCTTGCCTGTAGGCGCTAGCAGCAGCACACCCTTGTTAGAGATTGCCGGAAGATCGGCTAGTGCTCTCAGGAGTGTGGTCTTTCCGGTGCCGGCAGGACCTACGAGAACTGAGATACGCGAACGAAATAGCTCGACCAGGCCAGCCGCCTTTTCGACACGTGCCGCTTCTTCGTCTTCGTCCAGCGCGACGTCGTGCCCGCCGGCTTTCAGGGTGTTGTCGATCTGCTCACGGGCGTCGAAATCGACCGCGCGCGTCGAAACGTTGAACCTTGGCTCGGTCCACTCGAGGATCTTTCGCTTTGCATCTACCAGCTCAGCTAGTTTGTAGGCGGGCTGCCCATCTCCAAGTTTTGCTCCGTAGAACGGAGACCAGAAGTCCGCAGGCTCAAGGGCCCCTGCGTCGAGCTTTAACCCCTTGAGCAGTGCGGGTGAAATAGCAACTGGGTCAACAATATCCATGTCATCGACCCGCGCAATCATTTCTTTCTCAGGGACGATTGTGTCCCCATTGTTTGCCGCCGCTCTCAAAACATCGGTCATCAGTGCTCTGACACGGCGCCAGTCTCGGTGATCCACCATTCGGCACTCTTGCGGAACCTGGGACGCCCAGCGCGCGTGCGCCGAGGGAAACAGTGCACGATCAACCGTTCGAAGCCCAATTTGCTGCGTATCCGAGTAGGTGCACACGGCCGCGAGATACGGATCCTCCAACAAATCAACAGGTTCCAGGCCGCCCGCCGACTTGCCTGACATGATCAGCGCAATCTGGTCCGGGCGCACGTCCATGGTGGACAGCAGCTTGTATACGGTTCGGACCTGAGAGTCGGTATGCGTCCACTCGAGGCCGACTGATTCCGAAATCATTCCCTTCAGCGTTTCGGGCCAAGCCTTGCTATCGGCAAAGCCCTCTTCCAAGACTTGCCAAGGCTCCATGGGTGCCTCGGTGAGCTCGCGGGCAACGACATGCGCATGCCGGACTTGCAGGTGTGCCAAGACCGCGGCCAGGCCAGGCAACGGTCCGCGCTCATCCCACAGCCGGTGGATTTGTTTGTCGATCCACGATAGAGCGGCGGCCGGCACCTCGATGCCCAAATTCTGCATGCCGCCGGCGGCGGACCGCAGTGAGCCGAGCGCGTCGATAGCGAGATCGTTACTGACATGCTCTGTCACGAAGGAAAATTCAGCGTTTCGCCCGTCGGGCACCCATGCCAGTGCGGACGAGACGTCAACGCCTCGGTCCGTGAGCTCGATAAGCTTCTGATAGGGGAGCAGTACACCATGCTGCTGGTCTGTCCGCAGTGAGTGAACGACCTTCGTTTCCCACATCGACGAGTCGAACGGCTGATCGCCGGACTGAACCCAGAAGCCCGGAAACGCGATTGACTCGATCATCGCGGCACCGACGAGTAGCCGATCGGTCCGATCGTCTTGTAGTGGTGAGTGTTTGAGGTAGACGAAGACCAGACTGGAGCCGGCCAGAACCGGTTCAAAGAACGAACGAATCACTGACTGTTGATTGCGGCCATCCATGATCCATGTCGGCTTCTTGAGTCCAAGTATCTGACCCACGCACGCCTCGGCGTCGGGGTCGTAATCACCGCGCCAGTTCGGCCACAAATCTTTTTCGAATGATTCGCGGGCCATCCACCTAAACGGAACAGCTTCAAAAGAGTACGGCGGCATGCTGAGTAGCGTCGGCTCGAGATGCCCCTTCAGAGCCGGGTATGTCGCGTACGGGTGAACTTTGGTTACCTGGTAGCCGTTCGGAGACATGAAGGTCCCGCGCTCGCTCAAGCAAGGAATCGCGTTGAGCTTCCCGATGTCTTCGAGTGCGTGCGCAACTTCGTAACTGTCATCGCGCTTAGCGCCGATGTTCTTCAGCAGAAGACATGACGAGTTGTCGAGTGGGTTCGCACACAGACGTTCGTCCCACGGCTGGTCACGCCAAGGCACTCGCATTGACAAGTGGGTAACCATTTCGTCCTATTTACGTCGCAGTTCGTCCGGCAGCGGTCGGACGTGAACAATTGAGAGTTCGCGATTCCCGCGGGTTAGCGCTGTGTAGAGCGGGCCCTTTCGGCTGAAGTTCTCGGGAAAGTCGGCCGGCTCGGCCACCACAACTGCATCGAACTCGAGGCCTCGTGCGGCGTCGTGAGAACTGACCGTGACTTCCCGGCCGTTCTTCTCCCAGAGCTGCGGGCCACGGTCGGATCTACGCCACCCTGCTGAACGCAACGCAGTTTCGATCACCGACGGCGTCGGGGAGATGACGGCCACGGTACCCGTCGGATACTCATTCGTGAGCCGCTTGACTTCTCGAACGACGCTGCCGTCGAGTTCTTTTGGACTCACCTTTTGGATGGCTGGCTCGGGTCCTCTGTCTTGGAGCGCATACGTCTTGCGTACGGCTCGTGGCAGCAAGCGGTTGGCAAAGTCCAAAATCGGCTTCGTCGAACGGTATCCCCGCTTCATTTGGCGAATTGGGGTTTCTGGGTCGATGGCTATGACCTCGAGTACCTGCGCCCAATCGCCGAGCGTGTGGTCGGATCTGCGCTGATTGAGATCACCGAGAATCGTCCATGCGTCCGCCTCGTTGATCTCATCCAGGAGAAGCCATTCCAGCGGGGTCACGTCTTGTGCTTCGTCCACGATGACGTGTTCGATGTTGGCAAGTTCAGCCGGCTTCGCGATCTCCCATTTGATGAAGGCGACGAGGGGTGCGTGGACTCGCTGCGTCAAAGCCTTCTTATAGGCTGGTAACTGGCGCAGGTAGGCCAACCAATCTTTCTTTTGTGTGACTGTGCCGCTGTGAGACCGCAGGTACTCATATACCTGTTCGGAAGTCGGGGTCACTCCCTTGGCGGTTTTCAACTTGGCAATCGCGGAACGGGCGAGTCTCGCCAATTCCCAGTCGACGTCTTGATAGCTACGTGAGACGCCCCCATGCGGGGACTTCTTTCCGCCGATGATCAGGTCGGCGAGCTCGTGGAGCGATAACACCTTGACTCGCTCGGTATCCCCGGCGAGCTTCGCAACCACCTGCCGAACGTGCCGTGAGTAGCCAGTCGTCGGCCCGACGAGCAACACGTCCCCGTCGAGCGCGTTCTCCGGGGGTGTCTCCTCGTTCACCAGATAGGCGGCGCGGTGCGAGGCCACGATCGTCTTGCCGGTGCCCGGTTGGCCTTCAATGATGACGCTGTCCATGGCAGGAATCGTGACGAGTGCGTATTGATCGGGCTGCAACGTCGCAAGAACGGGCGCAAGGCTTTTGGTTCTCGGTGCCAGCATCTGAGCCCGCAGCAGTGGTTCGGCTCGTAATGGAGGAAGTTCTGTGGCGGGCTCACCCATTTCGTTCGAGAGACTCGCCATATGGCTGTATTGCGAAACTTCAGCAAGTGTCTCTGAACAGGATGCCTGATCGGACACTGTCGGCGGCAGCTTGGGGAGATTTGGCCGCTTTGGAGGCGCTGGTATAGAGAGTTCGCGCTTCTTGAACGGCTCTTTTGGCGCATCAGCGCGTAAGGCCTCGTCGATGAAATCGACGATCTGCCCGTTGTGACGGCTGAAGGCGCGTACGACTGCCACTTCATCGCAGAGGTCGTGATGCTCTTGGCCCCGAAAAAAAGTGCACGCGATGGGCGCTGTCCAGCCAAATACATTGACACCATTGATCGTTGCGTAGGTTTCACCGATGTAGAAATCGGATCCGCCATCGAGGATTTTTTGGTCTGGGTGAGCCAGTGCGACGCGCCCGACCAACTCGCCGCTGCGGATCTCCCGTTTCTTGGGTAGCCCGCCGCCGACCCACAGACTGTTGCGTGGGCCTTGATATGCGGATGGCCTACGCGCCCGCTCGTCGAGTACCTTCGTGTATTGCTTCTGGGCCGTCCGCTCGTCCTCGAGTTCGAGGTCCTTACGATGTGTGCTCATTCTGGCTCTCCGGCAATGATCTCCAGGACGCAGACGGCCAGATGCTCCAGTCGAATCTCTGGCTGCGACTCACCGGCGACATCCTCGCTGAGACTTGCGAATCGTTCCTCGGCCCTTCGCAATTGGCTCCTGAAGAGATCGACGGAGCTTTCGCGCCGACCGCGGCTGAGGGTCGTCGCGATCCTCTTCTCGATGGCCGCTCTTCGGCGGTGATACTGCGCCTCTAGGCTGATCAGCTTTGCTTCCTTGAGCGCGCCGAACTCACTGTCTCTTTTCGCCTGTTCGTGGACATGCCGAAAGTCGAGTTGGTTAGCTGCCCGTTCGGCAAGTCGATCCAGGCGCTCTAGTGACGGCAAGGGTGCGTCGATGAGACCGCCTCTGGCCAGAGCCGCAAGCAGGGCGTGGACGGGCGCTTCGCCCGCATTGCGTCCCTCGTCTGTCACAGCGCATCCCCAGATTTCGTCTCCCGCACGCGAGGCGGATACTGCCGTCGCTAACACTGCAACGTAGATGCCCGGTACGACATCTTCTTCCAGCGTGCTGATCTGGAGCGATGCGAATCTTGCCTGCCGGTGACCAGGCACGGCTGCCGCGGCCATCGCGAGCGGACTTGTCGCCGTCAACAGGTTGCCGCCGCTGGTTCGCGCGAGCTCCTGGTCTAGCAAAAGCTGCATCGGCAGCTCGTTGCGGAGGAACGAGGTCACCGAGCTGATCTCGGAGCGAGTCCTTTTGTTCGACTTCGCGAGTTCGTCGACCCTGGCGGCCATCGCAGGGTTGCCGCGAAGCTCGACGCTGACACCGTCGCGTGCGAAGGTGATGCCTTCAGCTCCGTCTATTCGCGCCCAGTCATCAATCAACAACGCCAACTCGCGCTGGCCGATGTAACTACCAGTGCGGACCAGATCATCCTCTAAACCTGCGACGTCGACGTCGTTGCTCACGAGTAGCGCGCTCGATGCGTCTGAAATGTCCTGTACGCCTGCCTTTTGCTCCTCGATGGCGGTAATTGCTTCGTGAAGCCGCTGCTCTCGCTGCTCCGCGCTCAATGTGAAGTCGAACCCCGCCTGCAACACCTTAGTCGCTTCGACCGCGATGATTGGCTCGAGTGCGCCGATCGAGGATTCGAATATCTCGATGCGATCGAGAAGTCGGGAGAGGATGCGTTCGTCGATGGTGCTCTCGTTGACGAAGTTCACGACGACGATGGTTTCTTCTTGCTGACCAATCCGATCAATCCGACCGATCCGCTGCTCGATCTCCATCGGGTTCCATGGCAGGTCGTAATTTATGACTGCAGAACAGAATTCGAAGTCTAGGCCTTCGCTTGCGACGCGGTTGGCGAGCACGAAGTCGTATTCGCCGGCGCGGAAGCTAGCCATGATCTTGCGGCGCCCCTCGCGATCCACGCCCCCATGCATGACTGCCACTCGAAATTCATGCGCCAGCCGCTGCTGCAGATACGCGAGAGTCGGCCTTGAGTGCGTGAAAAGTAATGCACGCTTTCGCTTCTCATGGAAGTGAAGGAGGACCTCGTAAAGCAGGTCGAATTTGGTGTCGACGGTCTCGGGAAGAAGACTAGCGGCCTCGATCAGGCCGGCATGTGGCTCCAGCCGCGTTGCCGAATCGCCGGAGTCCGCATCGGAGATTGCCCCGAACGAAACGGGGTCGAGCACAGCACGGCGGGCCATTGGCAAGCACGCGCTGGCGAGCCGCAGTGGCATCTGCATCGCAAAGTAGAGCGGGCGCTCCATAGCCTTTGCTCGCGTTTCGCACCAGGCCAGGTATTCCGCGTAGAAGTCCTCTTCAGCATCGGTCCAGATGACGTCCTGTCGATCTTCGGTGCGTTTGGCCTTGCGGTCGTCGACCTCGACTTTTTTGGTGCGCGTGATGACGGTGGACAGGGTGTTCAAATCAGCGAGATATCTTTTGGCATCGACGATTTCGCGTGGTGTCAGTTTATCTTTGTCAAGCAGCTGGGTCAGAAGCTTGAAATCAGCTCGCTGCATGAGCGGTCCACCCAGAGCAGTGCCGCCGAGTTTGTTGAGCTCGGCGAGCAGATCGCGACCGCTCACACCCTTCTGAACGAGCTTGGCCGCGACGCTATTGGTGATCCGGTTGGGCTCCAGTCGGAGCTCGAGGTCGCGGATGTCGCCGTAGTCTTCAGGTGCGAGCAGTTCCAATAGATTGAGCAAGTCTTGTTGGTGAAGATTGATCGGTGTCGCTGTGAGGAATATCAGATTGTCGGCCCACTCGGCGATCTCGGTCCCCAGCGCATAGCTCTTGGTGTCCTGGTTGCGCATCGCGTGGGCCTCGTCGACGATGACGAGATCGAACTCGGGCGGAACATCTTTCAGATCATCGAGTCCATCCCACGTCCTTAGACGTTCGAGGCTGGAGATGTGGGCGCGTCTCTGTGGTAACCGATTCTGGCGATGCTGCTCGGCGAAGTTCGTCAGGCCGTTCCCGTCGAGCTCCATCAGTTCGAACTCAAACCGGTCGGCCATCTCCTCCTTCCACTTGTTCAGCAGTCCTGACGGGCACACGACGAGAACGCGATCGGCCTCCCGTCGAGCCTCGAGTTCCGTCCATATCAGACCGGCTTCGATCGTTTTACCGAGACCAACCTCGTCCGCGATGAGTAGGCGAGCCTTGCCGGTCTGGAGCAGCTTGAGTACAGGTTTGAACTGATACGGGCGAAACGTTGTTCTGGTTGCGCGAAAAGAAAAGAGGGTGTTGGCGAACTTGCCCAATAGCTTGGCGCGGGTGAGTGTCGCACCGAATCGGTCCGCGGGTGTTGGTTCACCCGTGACCCAGGTCTGCGGGCTATCTATCCGCGGCCGCGGCCTTAGCTTTGACTCGATGATGGTTTGTTTGCGACCTTGCACAACGACCGTGTAGGACCATTGACGGCTGAGATATCTTCGTTCACGCACATTCACATCGATGTCGCCTGGGTCAGTGACCGCGTCTTCATTGATGTGAAATTTCGGTATGGGAACTTCGATAGCTCTGGGCCATAGGTCCTCTGCCCATGCCAAAGCTGAAGCCAAAGGGTGATTTTCGTCGATTTCGTTCAGCGGGACGATCGCGGAACCACCTGGAGCTACCCCGCCGGCGACCTGAAACAACATCGGTCGTTGGATACCCTCGAACCAATAGATTCCCTCGGGAAGGGGAACATCGGCTTGCCAGAGAACTCGGCATTCATCGATGCGATCGACGAGATCCGTAACCGGGTGGTCGAGTACGAGCGCGCGAATGAATGACGTGCGGCCGAGCGGAATGTCAAGTCGGTTGACGTCGGGGCAGTATCCGAATGATGGCCCGCCATCGATGCCGGGTGAAGCATTTGTGCTCACGAGCTTGATCCCGGTCTTCTCAAATGTGCGGCACCGATATTGGCGGTACTCATTTCTGCAACCTCAGCGTCAGCCCGGTTGCCCGCAGGGCACGCCTGCCGATCGCCGCTCGCACAGATGTTTCCGACCCGACCACCCGCACCTCCTCCTTCGCCCGAGTCACCGCCGTATAGAACAACTCCCGCGTCAACAGTCGCGAATCCTCGTCCGGGAGAAGCACTGTCACTTCATCAGCTTGACTGCCTTGCGACTTGTGAATCGTCATCGCATGCATCGTCTCGACGTCGGACAGCCGGCTGGTCGCAAAGTCCAATGGCCCACCAGCACCGGCGATCACCGCCCGGAGCCCGTTGAGGCCGTTGATGACGACGCCGGCGTCGCCGTTATAGACATGGAGTCCGTAGTCATTGGCCGTCACCAGCAGTGGACGCCCGGCATACCATTCTGACCAGGGCGGCTGTCCAGTCTCTTCGGACAGCCATTTCTCAACCTGACGATTCCAGTGCCGCACGCCGTACGGCCCCGACCGGTGCGCGCACAGCAGTCGGTGCTCCTCCAGCGTCGCCAGCGCAACCGCCGCGTCGCCGCACAGCGCAGCCTCGCGCAACCGCAGCGCATGCGGCAACAGCACCGAACGTAAAGCGTCAGAGTCATCTTCGATGAACTCGATGTGCTCACCGCCGGCATGTAACAGCTCCAGCGCACGATCCGCGTCACCGACGCGGATCGCTTCGGCGAGAAGTCCGATCGTCTTACCGAAGCGATATGACGTCCGAAGCGTCGCCACCCGCATGTCGCTTCGGGCCGAAATGCCGTCCACCAAATCGGCCAGCACAGCGCCGGCTTCCACCGACGCCAGCTGGTCGGCATCACCGACGAGGATCAGGCGAGAATCAGGGCGCACCGCCTCCATTAGCCTGGCCATCATCGTCAGCGACACCATCGACGCCTCGTCGACGACAATCACGTCATGTGGCAACCGGTTTCCGCGATCATGCCGAAACCGCGACGACGTGTCCGGCCGGCTGCCCAACAGCCGATGCAGCGTCATTGCCCGCAGTTCGCCGAGCCGTAGACGATCGGGCTCGTCCAGCCTGGCTACTTCGATTTGCACGGCTTCGGCCAGCCGGGCCGCCGCCTTACCGGTCGGCGCCGCCAGTGCGATTCGCAGTCGTGAGGCGCCGGCCTGCTCGGCGAGCAGCGCCAGCAGCCGCGCGACCGTGGTGGTCTTACCAGTACCCGGACCGCCGGTAAGCACTGTGGCCGCTTGCGACAGTGCGATTTCTGCCGCCACGCGCTGCTCTGCGTAGTCGGCAGGGAAGAGTCGATCCAAGGCAGGCACGTCGCCTGCCGGTTTGGAGAGCTGCAGCGCCAGCAAGTCGTCGCAGACTTGTTTCTCTTCGCGCCAGTACCGGTCGAGATAGAGCAGACGGTCGTCGTAGAGATGTAGTACCTGGCCGAGCAGCGCGCTCTCCCGCACCGCCGCCAGCCAATCCGAAGACGAGGGCCACGGCACGTCATCGATGCCTACGTCAGCCGCCACGGTCGCCAACTCGATACAGACTGACCCGCCCCGGAGTCCGCGCACCAGCAGCGCCACCGCCAGTGCCACGCTCTCGTCAGACTCCTTGCCGAGCAGGCAAATCCGATCGGCCACCCGAACGTCGGCAACGTCGAGCACACCAGCCTCGTTGAAAGCCGCAAGCAAGCCACGCGCACCGATAGCAAGCTCTACAGTGGTCACGCCGCGGCCCTCCCCGAGTCGAGAAGCTCCGAAAGCGCGACCACCAAGCCGACAGGCGGCTGCCAACTGAACACCCCGCACGGCTGACCGTCGATGACCGGCGTGTCGGTGCCGCACATGCCGCGGACGAACAGGTACAGCACCCCACCGAGGTGCGAAGCCGGGTCATAACCGGGCACACGCCACCGCAGATAGCGGTGCAGCACAACGGTATACAGCAGCGCCTGCAACGGGTAGTCGGAGTGCAGCATCGCCTCAGCCAGCCGCCCGGGCCCGTAATCGGTGGCGTTGTCGCCCAGGTAGTTGGTCTTGTAGTCGACCACCAGGTAGCGCTTGTCGGGCAAACGCAGCACCGCGTCGATCGACCCGGACAGGTATCCACGTAACGATTGAGAGCCCAACGCGGCCGACGTCAGTCGATCGATATACGGCGCCACCGGGTCGTTGTCGGTTAGGAAAGTACCCAGCAACAAACCGACGTCGGCGACCGACACGTTCGGGGCTACGCCGCGCACATCGCCGCCAGCCAGCGGAATCTCGAAATCTAGCTCTCGCAACCGATCTCGCAAACCAATCTGCCGCAGGGTCAGGCCGCCAGCCAACGAGCCCAACGACGTATCGTTCAAGGGCAGCATCGCCGCGGCCAAATCCGATGCCGTCACGTCCACCGAGTACCAGTTCAGCTCACGTCGTGCATGGGCCTCGAGCTCAACACCAAAGTCCGCGGCCGAAGGATCCGCGTTCTCCAGCACGGCGTGCACCAGCGTGCCGAACGTCGCACCCCTGGGCAACAAAGCCATCGGGGACGATACGGAAGGTCCGGAAGCGCTCTCTGTCAACGGGATATCGCCGGTTTCGTCGTCGAGCTCGGTGACCTCGGGTTCGCTGCTGACGCCAATGGTCTCGGCCACCTTGACAAGACCCGAATAAGAGGTGCGCCGCCACCCGGTGTCGATACTGCGATGGAAGTGTCGTATCCCGAGGTCCGGCGGCGTAGGCCGAATAGGTACCGGCGGGGCTTCGGCGATCACCGCCGGCTCGATGACCGGACCGCCCGCAGCCTCCCACTCCCGGAAGCGGGCCATCGCATCGTCGTCGGTGATCTTCGGCGGGTCGCACCGGACGGGGACGATCGGCTCGCCCGGTCGACGGCCACGGAACAGCCGGGAAATGCCACCGTTCGGTTCGTCGTAGGACGGCGCCCACCACACCACCACCTGCGACTGCGCCCGCGTCATCGCGACGTAGCTCAATCGACATGCATCGCTGGCGTCTTCGAGCCGGCCTTGCTGCTTGGCGTGCGCGACACCGGGGCCGTTCGGGCCGCCGATATACAGGCAGCGCTCTCGGTCCTCGTGATAGACGACTAGGTCGTGATCCTGAACGTTGCGGTTAAACAAGAACGGCACGTAGACAACTGGGAATTGCAGCCCCTTGGCCGCGTACACCGTCATCACTTGAACGGCGGTCGCATCGCTGTCGAGTCGACGGTTGCGTTCGGTGGCGCCGCTGCGCTCCTCGCGTTGCTTACGCAACCAGTCGCGCAGCCCCGGCAAGCCCAATCGCTCATGATGCGCGACGTCCTGCAACAGCTGAGTGACGTGAGCAAGATCGGTCATCCGCCGCTCACCGTCATCCCAGGACAGCACCCGATCGCCCATCCCGCGCAACTGTGCGGCCTCGAACACTGCCGCGACGCCGCGTTCCCGGGCATGCGCGGCCCACTCGCGCAGGGTGTCGGCGACCCGGTCGGTTAGTGAGTCACCGCCGGCAGCAAGAGATTCCGCGGTCTCACCGAAGAACACGGTTGCCGCGGCTGCACGCACCATCCCCGGGCGGTGCGGTTGGTCGAAGGCCTCCAGCAGACAGAGCCAGTCAGTGGCGGCGTTGGATGTGAACACGTCGGTGTTGCCGGTGTACACGACCGGAATGCCGGCGTCGCACATCGCCTGGAAGCAGACCTCGGCGTCGCGGTGCCGCTCGACGATCACCGCGATGTCGCGGGCCCGCAGTGGCTCGCTGTCGAACGTGGCACCGCTGGTCAGCAATGCGCTGACATCGGCGGCAAGGTCGGCGCCAATATGCTCGCGGAAGCGGTCGATCGCAACATTCTGAACGCCTCTACAGCCGAACATCTCTCGCTGCACGACCCGGAGCCGGAACGGGTCGTTGTGCGGTGCGCCCGCAAGCCGGTGGCCCTGGTGGTGCGCCGTCACGTCCTCGACCACGATGGCGGCATCCCCGAGTTGCGCGCCACCGAGCAGCACCTGCAGCCGGTCCAGCAGCGCGGAATCGCTGCGCCAGTTCGTCGCCAATGTCTTCCGCGTACCGGCCGTCTTCGCCGCCTCCAGATACGTCACGATGTCGCCGCCACGGAAGGCGTAGATGGCCTGCTTCGGATCGCCGATCAGGATCACCGTGGAGCGCCCGCCGAACGCGCGCTCGATCACCTGCCACTGGACCTGGTCAGTGTCCTGGAATTCGTCGACCATGACGATCGGCCAGCGGTGGTGCATCCGCTGTCGGGCGGGGGAGTCATCAGTGTCGAGCGCTTCGGCCAGCTGGCTGAGTAGATCGTCGTAGCCGAGGACACCGAGGCGTCTCTTGCGCGTGTCCAGCTCGGCCAGAACATCTTTCGCGAAGACGACCCGCGCGGCGGCCTCGGAGCCGGGCTGCGCGTCGCGGGGCCGCAGGTCGGCGGCGGGGTTGTTGACCACCTCGCGCGCCAGCTTGAGCGCAGAGCCGTACTGCAGCGGCGGGTCGTCGGGCTCCTGCCCGAAGTGGGCCAGATACAGGTCGTCGACGATCTCGGTGGTGAGGTCGTCGAGGCTCTCCAGCAGGGTGACATTGGCGGCACTGTCGCCCGCGACGCCGAGCGATCGGAGCACCAGCTGGCAGAACTGGTGTGTGGTGGCGATGGTGGCCGCGTCGAAACCGGCCAGCGCATCGCGCAGCCGCTGCTCGCGGATGGCACGCGCCTCGTCGGGGGCGTCAATCAGCCACTGCGCCAGTTGGTTATCCCCGACGGTCGACGGATCGTCGAAAGCGGCTACGGCATCGGCGATTTGGCGGCGAACACGCTCGCGGAGCTCCTGGCTGGCCGATCGACTGAAGGTGATGAGTAGCATCTGGTCGAGCGTGGCCACGCCCTCGGCGAGATAGCGCGTCACCAGGCCTGCCAGCGCGAACGTCTTGCCCGTCCCGGCGCTGGCCTGCAGGACGGTGGTGGAGCGTTCAGTCGGCAATGGGCCGAGCAGGTCGAAAGGTTCCATCACACCGTGATCCGCTCGGCGCGCAGCATCGGTAACCAGAGCCGGCAGGCATAGGCGCCGAGTCGATTGCCTTCGCTATCGAATTCCTCACCCGACCGCAGCGGTGTCATCAGGGCGGAGAGCTTCGCGTCGGCACCCCACGCTTGGATGTGCGCGGGCGACACGTCTTCGCCTGGAAACTTTTTGCTATACCAGCGGTATTCAGCTTCCTTGACCGGGTCTTCGCCTTCAAACCGTGCAGCCGCCCACGCATAGGAGGTCTTGACCGGCAACGGCAACGGCTCCCGACGCCCCGCGTCATAGATCGCCACCAACTCGCGCAGGACTTCGGTGGCGTCGCTGTCGGGCCGACCGATTTCCTCGACCCGCGGCGTGGTGCCCCGCCTCGGCCGGCCGATGCACGCCGCCGACCAGTCTGTGCGGGAATCGTGAGCGTATAACGCCAGCAACGGAATCCACGACTCCATCAAGTGCTTGCCATCCAATTTGGAATAGGTCACCGATACCAGTCGCTGGCCGTAGACCGCGGGTACCGTGCCGCTGAGCCGTCGCCCACCGCCGAGCTCGATGTCGACCTCGTATGGCCTGGAATCCCCGGTGCGGTATTGCTGCGCGGCGTTTGCTAGCAGAGCGGCCTGATCGCGGATCTCAGTGGCCTTGCGCCAGCCCAGTTTTCCCGGTGGCAGTGTGCCGCGACGCCATTCCGCCTCGCGTGCTTGATCATCGGTCATGCCGCGTAGCACGTCGTGAAGAATCCGGTCGCCGACCGACCACTCCTCGAGGTTGTCGAGGTCGACCGGCATCGCGTCTTCGACGCTCTCGATGTCGCGTGGCAACGTGAAGTCCAGTGCCCGGAAGAACCCTTTTACCGGATCTTTGAAAAAGCCGATCAAATCGGCCAGGATGACGTCCTCGAGGGGTTGGGGCGGCAGCGGTCCGGAAATGAATGCCGAATGTGCGTGGCGGTCGCCGGCGCTGGCCTTGGCCGCCCGCAGTGCGGTCGGGTCGAAGCTGAATGGGACGTTCGGCACCAGCCGACCGGGTTCGACATTGCGAATGTCGAAGGGCTGCAAGGGATGATGCACGACGATGTCGTCGCGGATCTTCTCGGGTGTGGTGGCATCGAGGGTGTCCAGCAGCTCGTCCAGCGGTACCGCGGGTGGGCGAGGCTGACCGGTGTATTGGTTGGCACCGGTATACGTGATGATCAGCTTCTCGGTGGCCGCGCCGATGGCATCGAGCAGCAATTGCCGGTCCTCGGAACGGATGTCGCGTTCCCCGGTCATCGGCTCGCGAGCTAACGCGTCGTCGCCATCAATGACACCGATCCGCGGGAATACGCCGTCGTCGAGACCGACGAGGCACACCACCCGGTGCGGAACGGACCGCATCGGCACCATGGTGCACACGGTCAGGGTTCCGGTGCGGAAGTTGGCCCGTGTCGGCCGGCCAGCGAGATGCCGGTCGAGCAGTGCCCGAATGTCGGGTAGTCGTAGCTCGGTATTCGCACGAGAGCTAGCTTGCTCCAACATGTCTGCGAACTCGCGCTGCATCTGTCTGGTCTGCCACGCGTCATCGTCGCCGATCCGCGTCAACGACGTGATGCCGTCGCTCAACGCGCTGAGCCACGCATTCAACGGTTGTGCGCCGGACAGCGAATTGGCCGCCCGCTCGAGGCGGCAGGCGAATTCCGCTAGCTGTCCGGCCAATTCGACGCGGTTGCTGCTGACGTCATCCAACGGCAGGGTTCGGTCGATCCAGGCGTGGGCGTCGTCGGACATCGCGACACCGGTCAGTATCCGGTCGATGCCGAAACGCCATGTGTTGTGGACGAAGTCGACGTGGTACGGCTTGCGGTGTTCTTGATCGAAGCCCCAACGGATGTTGGCCTGTCGGACCCAGCGGGTGATCGACTCCAAGTCGTCGTCGGTGAACCCGAACCGGGCTCGCACCGGTGCGGTCTGCGCGATGTTCAGCACCTCGGTGGCTGTGACGCGGCCGTCGGCCAACGACAGCAGCTGGGAGGCCAGGCCGAGCAGCGGGTTGGTTTGGATCAGCGAACGGTCCGCTAGCTTGACCCGCAGCCGGTGGGCCGGATGCGCGCCGTGCACGACGTCGCCGAGCCCGAAGTCGGCGATGATCAGCGGCGCGTACGTCTCGATGTCCGGGCACATCACCAAGATGTCGCGCGGCTCCAAAGTCTGGTCATCCTGCAGCAGACCGAGCAGCACCTCGCGCAGAACGTCGACCTGACGGGCCGGGCCGTGGCAGCTGTGCAGCTGCACCGAGCGATCATCCGCTGAGAGCATACGGCCTTGTGGCTGAACGGCATTCGCCGCGATGTCAGCTTGTAGCCAGCCCAAGAGCGTCTTAGCGCGATCTGTGATCGGTAGGTATTCGTCGGTGTTGACGTCGGCCGGCAGGCTGCGCTGGAGTTCACGGAGGTCGCGTCCGAGCGTGGCCAACAACGGATGGTCCACTTGGCGGTGACTGGTGTCTTCGCGGCGGGGGACAGGCCCGTGCTGCCCCGCAAGCTTCGCCCACAATGCATCGCTGGGGTGTGGCATCCACAGGTGCAGATCGTGGTGGGTGGACAACGCCTGCAGCAGTTCGATGTCGGTGCACGCCAGCCGGGTGGGCCCGAACAGCGACAGCCGCTGCGGTAGGTCGCTCGGCCCTTCCTGCAATCGCGTGACGGTCTTCTGCTGCCGGATGTGCGGGGGATCGGCGTCGATACGTTCGACGAGTGCGCTCCACAGTTCCGGTTGCCAGCGCAGGTCGTCGTCGAGGCCATCGGAATTGCCGTCGAGCCAGTCGATGAGCAGCTGGGGACGCTGGCGGGCGTAGGAGGCGAACAGGCCAGCCAGCCGTCGCGCCACCGAATACCTTCGGCCCCTACGTAATTCGGCCTCATCACCCGCGTCGAAATGGCCCAGATGTCTGGCGAGGATCGCGCACCACGGTTGGTCGAGCGAAGCGTCGATCGTCTCCAGTAACGGCCACGTCATCGCATCGGGTGACCATGGATCGTCGTCGACCGTGTCGGTGATCTCGGCGATCAGTGACCCCGGGCTGCGGAAGGCGATGCCGGCGCACACTCCATCGCCTCCGCGACCGGTGCCCAAGACATGGGAGAGCCGCTGGCTGAGCCAGCGCTCGACGCCATGGGCGGGCACCAGAACGAGTTCCTCAGCGAACGGGTCAGGCAGCGGGCTGGACAGCAACGTGCCCAGCCGGTCAGCGAGTAGGTCGGTGCGCTCGGCACGGTGGACGTGAAGTGCCATCGTCGTCACCCTAAAACGAGACGCACGTACCGTTGGCCGATCGAGCGATTTATCGTACGAACGTATCAACGCCCATCAGCCCTCGGCCAGCTCTTCGTGTTGTGCGACGGGGAAGGCAGGCATCGTGGCGGCCGGGTCTGACAATTTCGCGCCTGCGCTCGCCCGCTGGAACGGCCTCTCTACGGCGGACAACCAGCGCGAGCTGAGTAGTAGACCACTGCGCCGCACGTCACCGGCAGTGTGACCCATCGTTGCCACATCGGTTCCATGCGTCCCCCGTCGTGACCGCGCCCCGTCGGGGGCCAGAACGGGTACCCCCGACCAATGAATGACGTGAAATTCCTTGAGCTGCACGGCGACAAGGTGGCTTACCGCGACGAAGGCAACGGGGAGGCGCTGCTGCTGATCCACGGCATGGCCGGAAGTTCGGACAGCTGGCGGGCGGTATTGCCCCAGCTAGCGAAGAAATACCGGGTGATCGCGCCCGATTTGCTGGGCCACGGCCAGTCGGATAAGCCCCGCTTTAGCGATTACTCGCTCGGGGCGTTCGCGGTGTGGCTGCGCGACCTGCTCGACGAACTCGGCGTCAGCCACGCCACCGCGGTCGGCCACTCACTCGGCGGCGGCGTAGCCATGCAGTTTGTCTAGCAGCACCCTGACTACGTCAAGCGGCTTGTCCTCATCAGCAGCGGCGGCCTGGGCACCGACGTCGGACTGATCTTGCGCCTGCTCTCGGCGCCTGGAGCCGAGCTGGTGTTGCCGATCATCGCTCCAAAGCCCGTGCTCACCGTCGGCAACAAGCTCCGGTCGTGGCTGCGCTCAGCCGGCATTCACTCGCCGCGCGGCGCCGAGATCTGGAGCGCCTACTCGTCGCTCGCGGACCCTGCGACGCGTCAATCGTTTTTACGGACGCTGCGATCAGTCGTCGACTACCGCGGGCAGGCGGTCAGCGCGGTGAGCAAGCTGGGTCTGCGCCAGCAGTTGCCGATCATGGCGATCTGGGGTGAGCGGGATGACATCATCCCCGTCGACCACGCGCACTCCGCACATGAAGTCCGACCCGACGTCAGACTCGAGCTGCTCCCCAACGTCGGTCACTTCGCTCAAGTCGAGGCACCCAACGATGTCGTCGAGCTGATCGAGGACTTCATCGCAACCACCGACGTCGGTACTGCCGGCCCTGCCCGGCCGAACTCCGGACTGCCGACCGAGGACGGGCGTCACGACGGGCTTAGCGTGGAGTAGACAACCGCACATCCGAGGGGAGCGACTTCATGGAAACCTGGGACGCGATCCAAGCCCGACGCAATGTCCGTCAGTACAAGCCGGACCCGGTGTCCGATGAGGACCTGAGTCGGATCGCCGAGGCCGGCTGGCGGGCGCCGTCAGCGAAGAACCGCCAGGCCTGGGACTTCGTGATCGTCACCGATAAGGCTCAGCTGCAAGAGCTTTCGACGGTCTGGCAGGGAGCCGGGCACATCGCTGGCGCACCTGCAGCTATCGCATTTGTGATTCCCGAACCGCCAGACGAGCGACGACGTGTCACCGATCAGTACGACGTCGGCCAGGCCACGATGGCGATGATGATCGCGGCCACCGACCTCGGCATCGGTACCGGTCACTCATCGGTGGGAGACCAGGACAAAGCGCGTGCCATCCTCGGCGTCCCCGAGGGCTATCAGGTGGCTTACCTGCTCGGCGTCGGCTATCCCGCAGACCGCCCACTCAAGCCGATCCGCAAACCGAACCGTCGGCCGTTCGAAGAGGTTGTCCATCACGGACATTGGTGAGTCGGTGAAGCCGGGCTTGTCACGAGCCGGACTCATAGACGGCGGTTGCGGTCCAACCACTCGTCGCGGTTCCACTCCAGTGTTGTAGCGCCCACCGGCGCCAATTGCAGGCTCGGATCTTCCGACTGCACCAGACAAATCAGATGATCGCCGTCGATGAGGGCATCGCGCTGGTTTCTGGCGTAGATATCAAGTAACAAGTGAGACTCGTCGGGATACCTAGCGGCGAAGATGTTAAATCGCCTCAGCACCAACACGACTCGCAACGTACCGGCTGGAAGATCCCAGTAGAATGACCGAACATCGCCCAGGCAGTCATTCAGCGCTGCCCAATTCTTTCCGTAATGCGCGGGAAAGTTGAAGGCGTCCGCCAGATCTCGATGCATTTTGTCCACATCGGTCCAGCCCGACGCGTCCACGTCCACGATCTGATATCCAGCGCCGCGCAAGGCGGCGATATCGCGATCGACCAGAGCTTTTCTGAAATACAGGTTGACCGCCGTTCTGAGAAACTCGGCACCAAACATGGGGCAACTCTATAGTTGGCAGCCGCCTCTGCACTCCAGCCTCGTGGACAGGCAACATGGCATATGAACAGCGATGGACACCTGCGATTCGAACTGTTGTCATAGTGAATCGGTGCGCTACCCGGAGGTCTGATTAACGTGCATCCTATTTGTCGTCTACGAGATCGGCCGAGACGTGTTTCCCCTTCTCCGTGAGGTTGAGCCAGACCCGGTACTGCCACTGCAGCGGGTCTTCGTGGCGTCCGACGAAGCGGTCGACAAACTGCGTCATCACGTCGTCGACGTTCCCGGCCAAGTCTTGAACTCAGGGTCGTCTGGGCCGGGGATGTCACCGACCTCAACGAGCCCGTCCTTCAGTAGAGATCGGACTGTGTCGACGACCAGCTGCTGCTGCTCAGCCGACAGGTCCTTCAGGTAGCCGCCGAAGATGTCGGCCTGCACGTCGGCCATCGACACGAAATCGTCATACTCGCCCGCCAGAATGCAGTCCCTAAGGCCCTCCTGCGATGTGATTTCGGATTTCCTCATCGCGTTTGTGCTCCTCTTGTCAGCGCGTTAGCCCTCATCTTCGAAAGCCGCCGAGACCTCTCGCCCTTTCGTAGTCAGGTTGAGCCAAATCTTGTAGGCCCACTCATATCGGTCTTCGTAGTGGCCAACGAAGCGCTCGGCAAATCGCTCCATCACCTCGTCGACCGTCCCCGGCCACGTCTTAAACCCGGGGCTACTCGGACTGGGTATCACGCCTACCTCGACCAGGCCCTCTTCGAGCATCGATCGGACGGTGTTCACCACAAGTTGCTGACGCTCAGACGCCGAATCGGCCAGGTCGCCATCGTCGATGAGCCCTTGCACAGCGGCCAAGGACACGAAGTCTTCGATGCCGACCGCAAGAATGTCGCCGCGCAAGGTGTCTTGGGCCTTGTTCTTATTCATTGCCTTGATGCTTCCGTTGTCGATATGGGGTCTTCGCGTTAGTGCTTGAAGTCACGCGCATCCTCTCCGGGGTCGTCCTCGCCGAGGATCGGGATTCCGTGGTCGATGGAGCCCGGCGTGTGCACGAGATGCGGCCAAGGTTGAATGCCGGCCGGACCGCCCGCGACGCCTTCGACAGGACCAGCTTCGGTCGACGCTACTTCCGGCGGAACAGCTTCGGCCGGGCCAATCGCGGGAATGTCTGGGACTTCGCCGGTCTTCGGATTGATGTGGACCTTCCAGTACTCGGTCCCGCCATCCGGCTTCGGAAGGTCGATGTCCAACACGTTCTTGCCAGTTGAGTCGGCGGAGACCCTCTCACCAACCTCGCTGCCGTCTGGCAGCCGTGTCCATTTGCCCATGTCTGGTTCGGGGTAGTGCGTCTCCATTGCGCCGCCATGCTCAGTCATCCACTGTTTCAACCGCTGCAGATCTTCGGGGGACGTGACGGTTTTGTACGTCGGCTTCGAGCCTTTGCCGAGCTTCTCGAGCACTTTGCGAATGTCATCGGCACTCGGCCCCTTAGGTGACGGCGGCTTGCCCGGGCTCTCCTTGAACGTGCGGTTATCCACCGCGTGGACTTGGCCGTTGCTCGAGGGGACCTTCGGGAACGTCGAGCCGACACCGGCCACCGCCGCCGTGATCCTCGCAGCCACTTGAGCATCTGCGCTCACCAATTGCGCTGCGCGCCCACCGATCTGACCGGCGAATGCTTGAGCGGCGGCCTGCCGGGCCGCCCGCTCGGCTGCGGACCCGCCGACCATCCGGTCGGTGACCGAAAGGTCTTCGCCCACTTGAAATCCCGCTGATCGGGCATCCTCGACGGCGTAGCGGATTTGCGAACGGGCCGCTTCCAACTCCGACGCCCCGCTGCGCGCGACGGTGGCGGCATCCTGCAACTGGTCGACCACCACACTGGTGGACAGCATGTCGGCGTGCGTCGCGGTCCGCAATGCGTCGGCGGCTTCGCCGCGCCAATCGGCCCCGAGCGCGTCGCTCCACACCCCGTGGGCCAGGCCGTAGCTGCGCTCGCCGACGGCTTCCCAGTGACTAGCAGCCTCCGTTAGGTGGTCCGTCGGCCACGCCATCAGAGCCGACAGACCAGGACCTCCTGCGACCGCTGCCATTGCCTACTCGCTGACCGCCGACAACGCTGACGCTGATTCAGCTTCCTGGGCGAGATAGCTCGCGTCGGCCGCCGTGACACCGTCCGCGTGCCCACTGACCTGCGCACCTAAGCCCGCAATGAAAGCGGCGACATCAGCGTGGGCGGCATCGACTGCGGCTGCGCTGGTCTGACACGACAGTCCGAGCCCGGTGGGTGCCTCCGCCTGTTGGAGTTCACCCGCTGAGACACCCCAGCGCGCGGCCATTGCCTGCACACCGGCAGTGTCCACACGCAATCCCACAGGGCGGAGTTTAGGCGCGGATCACGGTCGCCAACCAGTCACCGACATATTCTGGACGAGATTAGCGAGGGAGAGTCACCGATGCCCGAACATGCAATGCCGCGAGATCACCAGGGCGACTACGGAATCGACGGTTCTTTCAAAGTCATCTCCGCCCGCGGACAGGCGATCGGCATCGGTGTCTGGTCTGCGGCCCTCGCGGCATGGTCGGCAATCAGCGCTAAACGCGGCAAGCGAGTGACCGCGGCGCTGACCGGCGCGTCATCCCTCGGCATCGCCGCGAGCACCGCGCTCTACATCTACGCAACCAAGGCCGGCAAGTTCCAGGTCTGGCAACGCATCCTCGACGAACTCGTGCTGGAAGGCGACGAGACCGTCCTCGACATGGGCTGCGGCCGCGGCGCAGTACTACTCGCCACCGCAAAGCGACTCCCCAACGGCAAAGCCGTCGGCGTCGACATCTGGCAAGCCGACCAGACCGACAACTCGCTAACGGCAACACTGGCCAACGCCGAAATTGAAGGCGTCAAAGACCGTATCGAACTGCACACCGCCGACATGACCGCACTTCCGTTCGCCGACAATAGCTTTGACGTCATCGTCAGCAGCCTCGCCATCCACAACATCCCCGGCCGCGACGGGCGGCACAAAGCCCTCACCGAGGCCATGCGCGTTTTGAAGCCCGGCGGCCGCCTCGCCATCGCGGATTTGTGGGAGACCAAACAGCACGCCGAGCACCTACGAGCCAACGGCTGGCAGCAGGTCGAGCGCACCAGCGTCGGATGGCGAATGTGGTACGGCGGCCCATGGATTTCGACCCATCTTGTCACCGCGACAAAGCCACGATGAATCACGCTGGAACTCCTGCCCAACACTGCGCATAACTGGGCATTCAATAGTCATTTAAGCGTCAACGGGTCGCCTACTCTGAAGGTTGATGGACAACCCACTGCACCACCCTCCCGGCGTGCCGCGTGTCGAAAAGCCGCGGGCCGAAGGTCAGTTCCACCTCGCCGACGGCCGCCGCCTCGGCTACGCCGAATTCGGTCATCCCGAGGGCCCGGTGGTGCTGTGGTTTCACGGCACCCTCGGCGCGCGACGCCAGTTCCTCGCCAAGGGCCGGCGCGCCGCCGAACAGCTCGGCCTGCGCGTCATCGTCATCGAACGACCGGGCACCGGACTCTCCGACTCCCACCGCTACACCTCGGTGAGCGAATGGGTCGCCGACATGGCCCAGGTTGTCGACACTCTTGACGCGAAAAAGCTTGGTGTGGTGGGCATGTCCGGTGGAGGCCCCTACGCGTTGGCGTGCGGTGCGCTGCCTCCGATGGTCGATCGTGTGGCCGCCGTCGGCGTGCTCGACGGCACCGTTCCGGCCGTTGGCCCCGAGGCTACCCGCGCGGGCGCCACCGAGATCGCCCGACGCTTCGGCCCGATCCTCACCCAGCTGCGGCGTCCACTGGCGGTGATCGCCACCATCCTGCTCGCCCCGCTAATTCCCTTCGCGCACTACGCCTATCGCGTGTACATGCGGATGTGGCCCGAGGTCGACCGGAAAGTCCTCGACGATCCGGAAGTGGAGGCGATCTTCGTCGACGACATGGTCAACGCCTTCCGCGGCCGCTGCCTGGCCATGGTCGACGATGCACGACTCCTTGGCCGCGACTGGGGTTTTCGGCTCGTCGACGTGAAAGTCCCGGTCCGATGGTGGCACGGCGTGACCGACCACGTCGTCCCGATCGCCGGTGTACACGCGGCCATCACGCGCCTGCAAGACGCCGAACTCGTCGTCCGCTCCGAGAGCCATCTCGGCGGGTTCGCCATGACCGAGGACGTGCTGGTCCACATGCGCGAGCAGCTCATCGCCGAACCTAAAGATCTCGGGGTTGCTCAGTAGCTGGCGCACGCTCGCTGCTGTGAGAGAATGCTATGGCAGTATTTCGCTATGCGCGACTCGCTCACTCCCGCCGCAGTTTTGGAGACCCTGGTCGAACTCGACTTGGTCGATCTCAACGCGGGTGGCCCGTGGCCGGGTGAGCCCGACAACGCGGACGTCTACGATCCCGACTGGCGTCAGGTGCATCCGACGCAATCCGACTTCGCGAGCGCGCCCCTCGACATGCCCGACGACACCGGCGCATTCTATGAAGAGGTGCGCCGACGAGCTAACGCAGGATTCAAACCCCCACTCATACCAGTCATCGACGCCCTCGCCTGGTACACGCCAATCCACTACTTTGGCCTCGGCATGGCGATCTACATTCGCGAATCGGCTGTGCTTGACGTCACCGCGGCCGTCGTGAACCAACTCGAGCCGGCCGAGCGCGACAACGAAGCCAACATCCTCGGTGCCTCCCGGGCGGCGATGTCAGTCCTCTACTTACACGAGGCGTTCCATCACAAGATCGAGTCGTTGGCGATCCGCTACGAAATTGTTGAGCGCACAAGGCGTTACCTTCCTTACTCCGATGACGTAGTGATTCCGCTGCTTAAGCAGGGATCCGACGACGTCCTTGAGGAGGCGCTTGCGTGCGCGCAAATGTATCGCCGCTTCGAGACCGAACGCGTGTACCGCCGCGGCGTTCCCGAACCCGTATATCAAGCGACGCTGCGAATGCTTGTCCAGTGGTTTCCGACGTTGCCACCGAGTTATCGAGAGGCGCTCGACTACCTCTACGATCATGAGTTCGAGCCTGCGCTAAACATGTTAATGAGCCAAGTACAGGAGGCGACGACATCACCGAAGCGGGGCCGGAAAGAGTGGGACCTGGCTTCCCACATTCATCGCGGCTTATTCGACGTTCGGCAGATCACTCACGTGCTTGTCCCAGTGGGCGAAATGCCTGTTCTGCCGTGGATCGGCCACGCTCCGGCTTTACCATCTGTCAGTACACGCGAGGCTGTGCGCTACTTGGAGCGCGAAGGCTGGGAGGCCGATGTCCGGCGCGGCAAAGGCTCGCACATATTAATGAAACGCCCCGGTGCTAGGCGACCGCTCCCGATCCCTGCGAACAAGAAGTCATTGTCTCCTGGTTTGGTGAAACAAATCGCAGCCGCGTCCGGTGTACGAGTGGCGGATTTGCGCCTCTGACAATCCATCGTCGGCAGCACTTTGGTGTCGTGGCCTAGCGCTGAAGTGGCACGCGCGCTAGTAGCTAAATCGCAGCGCGCCAACCCGGACACAGCGGCCCGTCTCCGATAACGTCGATGAACATGACTGGCGCCGCGACCCGACTAGCGCTAGCCGCCGTCGTGACCATCGGGCTGAGTGCCGCTCCCGCCTCCGCGTCCCCAGCGACGCAGAACGCGTATGTCACCGTTGCGGTGGCGACGGTGTGGACCACGCCGCAGAGCCCGCGCCCCGTCGACCACTTCGCCGTGACAAACCCTGTCGATATTCGCGGCTGGGTGTCCGCGATGACGACGGACCAACAGGAGGCGCTCACCTCGGACGAGCTCGACCAGACACAGGTCCTCTTCGGCGACCGCGTAGTTGTGGTGCGAGAACAGGGCGACTGGGACGAGGTGCGGGTTCCCGATCAAGCCACGCCGAAGGACTCTCAGGGCTACCCCGGCTGGATTCCCAAGTCGCAGTTGACAATTGATGCGGGCTACGGCGCACTGAAGGGATACGGTCCCTTCGTGCTGGCGGATCGCGGCGTCACCACCTGGCTGTACCGCGAGCCCGGACTCTCCGATCGTGACATCGAGATCAGTGCCAACACCCGGCTTCCCCTGCTGAACCGCACCGACAAGGCCGTTCAGGTGGCCACCCCCGATCGCGGCTCGAAGTGGCTGGACGCCCGAACGGTGTCGGTCTACCAAAAGCCCACGGACATACCGCATCCCACCGGAGCGGACCTGGTCCGATACGCTGCCACATTTCTCGGCATCCCCTATGTGTGGGGCGGCGTGTCCGGGTTCGGCATCGATTGCTCGGGCTTCACCGCCGCCATCTACCAGGTGCACGGCATCACCCTGCCGCGCGATGCCGGCCCGCAGGCCGCCGATAGCCGGGGCCGCCCGGTCGACACATCCGCGTTGCAACCCGGCGATCTGCTGTTCTACTCGCACGACGGCAAGGACCCCGCCAATCCCGATGCGATCCACCACGTGGCGATGTACTACGGGAACGGCGAGATGATCGAGGCATTCGACAAGTCGGAACCGGTACGCATCACCCCGGTTCGACTCGACGAGGACTACTGGGGCGCGCGCCGCTACCTCAATTGAGGATCTCGACCTCGCAAGTGAAGCCCGACGCACGTGAGAGACGCGCATCAGCGGTAACCAGCGAGGCATCAAGAGCCTCGGCCAGCGCAATGTAGGCGGCATCGTAGGGCGTGACGACATGCCGCAGCTCCCATATGCGCTGCAGGAATGGCTGGTGTGAGGACCGGCGCAGAGGCAAAGCCACCAGGTCGGCTAACGCACTTGCGGCCCTTCGGGCGGGCATCAATTTTGCCGCAACGTGACGGCGCCACACGGAGACCACCTCAAGGTCAACGAGTTCGGGCGCGACCAACGTCTCGCCCGCTAAACGCACTCTGGCCCGCTCGCCGTCTGTTCCGTCGTCGCCCAGCGCTACGGCCAATACGCTTGCATCAACGACGATCACGTTCTGCCCGAACATGATCGACAGCAGCCTTGAAAGAGACGCGGCCACCATGGCGTCCAGCGATGCGGTCGAGAACCTCGTCCAGAGTGGGTTGATCCGCTTCGGCGATCAGACGGCTTCGAAGGTATTCCTGTAGGGACTGATGTGCGCGCGCCGCTCGCTCGCGTAGGACCCGGTGGGTGTCTTCAGGGACATCCTTGATCTGAACGCTGGGCATGGCGCCATTATGGCGCCACCGGCGCCATAATACAAGCGCGAGCCTCAGGAGCCCTCGAGTGATATCGCATGCGCGTTCGTTTCCGAAAAAGAGTGCCCCTCTGGCCGAGAGGCCTGTGTGGCGGATGTGACTTCGGATGCGGTCTCCCGTGGAAGGATCACTTCCGTGATCCTCGCCGTCGACCTCGGCAAGACGTCCTGCCGCGCCGCAGCTGCCGGCCGCAGGGCCGAGGGCGCGGGCGCACCCGGGCTCGCGACGCCCAACGGCGTGCGGGCTGCGGAGGCGGCGATCCTGGCCGTCGCACGGCAGTTCGGCCCGGTCGACGAGGTGATCGTGGGTGCCGCCGGCGCCCTCGCGGCACCGGACGCGGCCCGCGCGTTGGGCCATGCGCTGCTGGCCTCACTGCACGCGCAGCGCGTCACGGTCACCAGCGACGCCGTCACCTCCCACGCGGGCGCGCTGAACGGGCAGCCGGGCGTCGTGCTGATCGTCGGCACCGGCGTCGTCGCGCTCGCGATCGACGCCGACGGCGCTATGCGGATCGCCGACGGCTGGGGTCCGTGGCTGGGTGACGAGGGCGGTGGCGCGTGGATCGGCGCCGCCGGGCTGCGCGCGGCATTGCGCGCCCACGACGGCCGCGGCCCGTCCACGACGCTGCTCGACGCCGCCCACGCCCGCTTCGGCGCGCCGCCGACGTGGCCCGCGCAGTTCAACGATGCTGCGGCGCTCGCGCGCTTCGCGCCCGACGTGCTTGCCGCGCAGGACGACGCCGTGGCACGAAAGATCGTCATCAAGGCCGCCGACGCGCTCGCCGCGACCGCCCGCGCGGTGGGGGATGGCCCGGTGGCGATGGTCGGCGGTCTAGCGGAATTCGCGGCCCTGCGCTCCAAACTCAACGCAGTCCCGGCCGCCGGTGACGCGCTCGACGGCGCAATGCGGCTGAGCGCGATCCACGAACCGCACGTCATCCGGCTCCACGCCAAAACCCCTGCCGCACAAGGGCTTGACGCGCTGGCCACCGAAGCCGTCAAGCCCGGCCTCGACGACCTCGACGCGCGGCCGATCGGCGAAATAGTAGAGCTACTCGTCGCCGCCGAAGGCGAGGCCCACCACGCGATAGAAGCGGCCGTCCCGCGCATCGCAGCGGCAGCGGAACACATCGCCCAGAGGCTGCAAAGCGGCGGTCGCCTGATCTACGTCGGCGCCGGAACGCCCGGTCGGCTCGGTGTGCTCGACGCGGCCGAGTGCGGGCCCACGTTCGGAACCGACCTCGTGCGCGGCGTGATCGCCGGTGGGCCAAGCGCTTTGACTGAGGCAATCGAGGGCGCGGAGGACGCATTCGACCCCGCCGATCTCACCGACCTAAAAGCCGCCGACGCGCTCGTCGGAATCACGGCGTCAGGCCGCACGCCGTACGTGCTCGGGGCGCTCGAGCACGCCCGCACGGTGGGCGCGCTGACCGTCGCGATCGTCAACAACCCGGGCAGCGAGGCGTCCGCCGACCTGGTGATCGAATTGCTCACGGGCCCTGAGGTTCTCGCCGGCTCCACGCGGCTGACGGCGGGGACAGCACAGAAGATCGTCCTCAACGCGCTCTCGACGAGCGTGATGATCGCGCTCGGCAAGGCTTACGGACCGCGGATGGTCGACGTGCGGCTGACCAACGCGAAGGTGCGCCGCCGCGCGGTGCGCATCGTCCGCGACGCGGCCGGCGTCGACGAAGACACCGCGACCGCAGCGCTGACCGCCTCCAAAGGTCACGCCAAGACAGCGATCGTCGCATTGCTGGCGGGTATAGACGCGAAAGAGGCCGCGCAAAGGCTCGAAAGGGCACGCGGACACGTGCGCGACGCACTGACATGAAGGTCATCGGACTGATGTCGGGGACGTCGATGGACGGCCTCGACGCGGCGGTCGCCGAATTCGAATGGGACAGTGGCGCGGTCGCGATGTCGCCGCTACGTCACATCGAGCGACCGTGGCCGGACGGGGTGCGCGCGCGGCTGCACGCCTCGCTGGGCCCGACGACGGCGGGCGAGCTCTGCGAGCTCGACCAGCTGATCGGGCAGGCGTCGGCGGAGCTCGCCGCGCAGCTGCTGCCCGCCGACCTCGTCGTCAGCCACGGCCAGACCGTCCACCACTGGGTGCACGGCGACAAAGTTAAGGGGACACTGCAGCTCGGGCAGCCCGCGTGGATCGTCGAGTCGACCGGGTTGCCAGTCATCTCCGACGTCCGCGCGCGCGACATCGCCGCCGGCGGCCACGGTGCCCCGCTCGCCGGGATCCTCGACGACCTGTGGCTTCGCGGCGAGCACACCCGCGCGGCGCTCAACCTCGGGGGCATCGCGAACGTGACGATCGTCCGAAGCTGCTGCGCGCCAATCGCATTCGACACCGGCCCGGCCAACTGCCTGCTCGACGAGGCGGCCCGCCGGACGGCCGGGCAGCCGAGCGACCACGACGGCCGGCGCGCCGCCCGCGGCACACCGGACGCGGCGCTACTCCAACGTCTACTCGACGACCCCTATTACGCGCTCGCCCCGCCGAAATCGACCGGCCGCGAACACTTTCGGCTGGATGATATGCCAGATCTTGCGCCCGAGGACCTGCTGGCGACGCTCACCGAGCTGACCGCGATCACCGTCGCCGACGCGCTCGCGCCGTACGAGCCCGTCGAGGTCGTCGCGTCCGGCGGCGGCGTGCGCAACCCGACCCTGCTCCAGGCGTTGCAACGCCGCCTGCCGCTCACGCTCAGCGACGAGCACGGCCTGCCGGCGCAAGCCAAGGAGGCCTACCTGATGGCGCTGATCGGCTTCCTCGCCTGGCACCAGGTGCCGCTGCTCACCGGACCGCACGTGCTCGGACGCATCTCTCCTGGCAACGCGCCGCTAACACTCCCGCCGCCGGCAAAACCGCCTACCGGCCTGCTTATCGGGCCGTGAATCCTGTTCGCGCCTGGTCGATTTGGTCGTAGGCGTAGGTCACCATCTCGGCGGTCGTCATCGTCTCACCTCGCCGGGCGAACGATTCGTAGGTCTGGTTGCCGAGGACATCGCGTAGACCGGTGATGGCCGTGGTGAACGCGGGGTTCGCTGTCGCGGTGAGGGGACTGAACGCGAACCCCGCGATCGTGGCCGCCGGTTCATCACGTCCGAGCCGCTCGAAAAAGGCAGCGAGGACAGCCAGCGGAAAACGGATCATGGTGCTGTTGCCCGCCTCGTGAAAATTCCGGAGCGCGAGCGCGACATAGTCGAGCGCGGCCAGTGGGTCGCCGTACTCCGCCTCGAGGCGAGAAAGACTGCCAGCGAGACGTGTTTCAGTATTGCGGTTGCCGCCCTCCTGGGCGATCACCAGACCGCGACGCTGCGCGTCCAACGCCGCGGCGGGATCAGCATCGCCGAACGCGTAACCGTAGGCGTAGAGCGCCCACGAGAGCGCGGCCGGGTTGCCAGTGCCCTCGGCAACCTCGATCAGGTCTTTCGCGGCGGCCCTCGCCTCCTCACCGCGGCCCGCGACCGTCAGCGCGACGGTCAGGAACGCCCGGGTGATCCCATGGGTGTCGCGGCCGAATGCGAGCCGGGCACGGCACCATTCGACCTGCCGTTCGGGCTGGCCAACGTGCAGGTACGCAGCGCCGAGCGCGCCCTCGAGGCCGAACGGCACTTCGTTGTAGCGGCCACTGCCGATCACCAGCTGGCCGGCGTCGCTGTAGCCGACAGCTGCCTCGGTCCGTCCGGGCCACCAGGACAAAGACGCCATCACATAGAGGAATGCGAGTGCCGGATGATCGGCGGCGCGGGCGGGCTCGATGAGCTCCTCGGCCCACGTTATCGGCTCGTAGTTGTGCATCCAAAAGCCAAGCCAGGCCGCCCATGTCGCGATCGTGGCGGCGACGTCGAGGTCACTTTGTTCGACGGCCCACCGAAACGCGGACCGCAGGTTGGCCAGCTCAACCGTGAACCAGTCGTAAGCCTCCCGCTGGTGCGGGCTGTCCCACAACGCCATGATGTCGGCTTCGCGCCTGGCGAAGTACCGCGAGTATGCGGCCCGAATCTCGGATGCCTCGCCGCGGGCGGTGAGTTGTTCGTCGGCGAACTGGCGGATCGTTTCCAGCATCGAGAACCGGGTCCGCCCCGAGGACTGGTCCGCGACCACCAGCGACTTGCGCACCAGCGCATCGAGCAGATCCAAGACTGCGAACTCATCACCGGAACCCGTGACGGCGCAGGCACTTTCGAGGTCGAATCCCCCGGCGAACACCGAACACCGCTCCAGCAGCGATCTCTCCACGTCATCGAGAAGGTCGTAGGACCACGCCACCGCGCGGCGGAGTGTCTGGTGGTGCGACGGCCCACGCCTGGAGCCGCCCAGCAGCCGCAACCGCTGATCGAGACGGTCACGCACCTCGCCGGCGGTCATCGACGCAATCCGCGAGGCCGCCAACTCGATGGCCAGCGGGATCCCGTCAAGGCGGCGGCAGATCTCCACCACCGCGCTCGCCTCATCAGTGCCGGCGATCGAATACCCGGCAGCCACGCTCCGCGCGCGCTCGACGAACAAATGGACTGCGGCACTGTCGACCCCCGCGCCAAGGTCGAGCGAGGGCACCAGCCACAGGTGCTCGTCGGGGATCCCCAGCACTTCGCGGCTGGTGGCCACGATCCTCACCGTCGCCGACTGCACGAGGATCGACTCGGCCAGCTTGGCGGCGGCGTCGCGCACGTGCTCGCAATTGTCGAACACCAGCAGCCGCATCCTGCCCTCCAACGCGGCGGCGACGCTCTCGCTGACGCTCATCCCGGGTTGTTGGGTGATGCCCAGGACCGCGGCCACTGCATCGGGTACCGCCGCCGGATCGGTAACCGCAGCCAGCTCGAAAAGCCAAACACCGTCTGGAAATTCATCGGCGAGGCGCCCCGCGACCTCTAACGCCAGCCGGGTCTTGCCGACTCCGCCGACACCGGTCAACGTCACGAGCCGATGAGCCTTGACCGCCGTTCGCAGCTCGTCGAGTTCGGAGCCACGTCCGATCAAGCTGCTCGCCGGGCGCCGCAGATTCCCCGGATTCGTATCGAGCGCCCGCAACGGCGGGAAATCTGTCGCCAAGCCCGGCGCACGCACTTGGAAGACCCCAACCGGCGTTGGCACGTCGCGCAACCGTCTGGGTCCCAGATCCATCAGATCGACGCCGCTCAGCAGAGCTGCCGTCGAGTCGGCCAACAGGATCTGGCCACCATGTCCCGTGGCCATCACCCGTGCCGCACGATTGAGTACCACGCCGAAGTAGTCGCTGTCGCGTAATTCGGCTTCGCCGGTCGCCAACCCCATCCGCACCGGCAGCTGAAGCTCGCGCTGCGCCGCAACCGCGGCATCCACGGCAGCTTGAGCCGACGCGAACGCGGCACATACCCCGTCACCGGTGTGTTTGAACAACCTGCCGCCGTGTCCCTCGACCGCCGAGCGCAATACCTCGTCATGTGCGGCCAGCGCCGTGCGCATCTCCTCGGCGTTGGCCTCCCACCGACGGGTCGAACCCTCCACGTCGGTGAACAAAAACGTCACCACCCCCGAAGGAGCAGCCCCCGTAGACACCCTGACGTCAGCCCGCGGGGGCGATGTCGACCGGAATCCCGTTGAGCACAGCGGTTCCCGACAACGGGTCGAGACGATTGCCGTCGTTGAGTTGGTTGACGTTGACCCCGGGTGTGCTAGCCGCGAGCTCCTGGCCCGTGCCGTCACGATCATGGCCCCAGCCGTGCGGCAGCGACACCACCCCGCGCCGGATGCCGTCGGTCACCTCGACCGGCGCGACGAGCTCACCGCCCGGGCCCTTGATGATGGCTATGTCGGTGAGCCCGAGATCGGCGGCGTCATCCGGGTGGATCTGCAGCGTGCACCTGTTGGTGCCGCCGGACAGCGCGGGCAGGTTGTGCATCCAGCTGTTGTTGGACCGCAGATGCCGCCGGCCGATCAGGATGAACCGGTCGTCGCCTCGGCCGATCGAATCGCGCAGCCGTTCCACGTCGGCGATCAGTGGCTGCGGCGCGAGTTCGATTCGCCCCGTTGGGGTTCGGAGCACCTCGGGCACGCGCGGACGCAACGGGCCCAGGTCGATGCCGTGCGGTGTGGCCTTGAGTCGCTCGAGGGTGAGCCCGTCGGGGTTTGCGCCGAACGCATCGCCGTAGGGCCCGAGCCGGAGCATCATGTCCAGGCGTCGTTCGTAGCCGGGACCCTGGATCAGCATTGCGGTCAATTCGTCGACCGCGCGGCCGGCGACGGGGGAGTCCGGGTCGGCAGTCTCCTTGGTCAACGTCGTCGCGATGACCTGATCGTCGACCAGCGCGACATCGCCGTCCGGTGCCAGGCCGTACAAAATCAGCGCGATGCGCGACAGGATCTCCGGCTCGTCGGGCCGCGCATCCAGCGGCAGCGCGGGCGGGGAGTAGCGGACGTTGTTGCGCACCGCAAGGTTATTGAGCGCGACGTCGAAATGGGCGCTTTGCGCGGGCGGGGGCGGGGGCAGGATCACGTCGGCATGCCGGGTGGTCTCGTTGAGGTAGGGGTCGATGCTGAGCATGAACTCGACGCTCTCGAGCGCGCGGTCGAGCCGATCGCCGTCGGGCGCTGACAGCACCGGGTTTCCGGCGATGGTGATCATCGCCTTGATCTGGCCCTCGCCCGCGGTGTCGATCTCCTCGGCGAGCGCAGCGGCGGGGAGTTCGGACAGTGCCTCGGGGTAGCCCGAGACGCGGCTGTGCCAACGCCCGATGCGAAATCCCTTGCCCGGCTTCGGCGGCCGGGGTGCGGGAATCGTCGCACCCAGCGGGAACATCGCTCCGCCCGGCCGGTCGAGGTTTCCGGTCAGGACGTTGATCACGTCGACCAGCCAGCTGGCGACAGTGCCGAATTCCACTGTGGACGTCCCGATTCGGCCGTACACGGCTGCCGTCGGCGCCGCCGCGATCTCGCGGGCCAACGTGCGAATGTCATCGGCGGGTACGCCGCAATGCGCAGCGACGGTCTCCGGTGCGAATTCGTCGGCCAGCGCGCGGACCTCGTCGACACCGTTGACGTGCTCGGCGATTCCGCCGAGATCCGTTGCGACAAGGCCGTCTTCGAACAACACGTGCACGATGGCGAACAGCAGAGCTGCGTCGGTGCCCGGTCGCGGCGCGAGGTGGCGGTCGGCCAATTCGGCCGTGCGCGTGCGGGCGGGGTCGATGACGATGAGCTTGCCGCCGCGTTTGCGCAACGCCCGCAGCTTGCCGGGGAAATCGGGAGCGGTGGCCAGACTTCCGTTGGACACCAAGGGGTTTGCACCGATGATGACCAGATAGTCGGTGCGGTCGAGGTCGGGCACGGTGAAGGCGACGGGGCTGCCGTACATCAAGCCGAGCGCGACGTGCTTGGGCATCTGGTCGAGGGTGCTCGCGCTGTACACCTGCCGGGTGCCAAGCCCGCGGATGACCAACGGCGCGTACAGGCTGCCCCCGATCGTGTGTGCGTTCGGATTGCCGAAGTACACGCCGACGGATGGGCCGCCGTGCTCACGGATGACCGCGCCCAGGCGGTCTGCGACGACGCCGTACGCTTCGTCCCAGCTGGCCTCGGTCAGCACCCCGTCGCGCCGGACGAGCGGCTGGGTCAACCGGTCGGGATCGTTGTCGAGCTCGGCGAAGCTCGCCCCCTTCGGGCAGATGAAGCCGGCGCTGAAGACGTCGTCTCGGTCGCCCCGGGCGCCGGTCACCCGCCCCTCGGAGATCGTCAGCGTCAGGCCGCAGGTGGCCTCGCACAGGGGGCAGATCCGCAGGGCGGTCCTGGTGTCAGACATTCCCGCATCATGCTCCTGCTATTGGCACCGCGTAAACAGCGAGCCCAAGGTGCCAATATGGCGGACTTCGTTGACCAGCGGTGACACGATGCTGACGTGGACCTGGTCTGCGGCTCCTGTGGCGTGCCATCTAGCTCGACGGCACGGTTCTGCAGCTCGTGCGGCGCGCAACTGGTGCGCGCCGCCCGGTCGGCCGAGTACAAGCAAGCCACCGTGCTGTTCGCCGACGTCGTTCATTCGATGGACATCGCCGCGACGGTGGGCGCTGAGCGACTGCGCGAGATCATGTCGGAGCTGCTGGACCGTTCGACCGCGGTGGTGGAACGGTATGGCGGTACGGTCGACAAATTCACCGGTGACGGACTCATGGCGATATTCGGCGCCCCGACCACATTGGAAGATCATGCGTTCCGCGCATGCCTCGCGGCATTGGACATCCAACGCGCACTGGCCGGCCTTTCCAAAGACGTCGAGAGCCGCGACGGTGTCGGACTGCAGTTGCGGATCGGCCTGAACTCGGGGAAGGTCATCGCTGGCGAAATCGGTTCTAACAGCTCAAGTTACACGGCGATTGGCGAACAGGTTGGTGTGGCTCAGCGGATGGAGTCCGTCGCTCCGCCCGGTGGGGTGATGCTGAGCGATTCGACGGCCAAGTTAGTCGGGAGCAGCGTCGTCCTGGGCGAGCCCGAAGAGGTCGTCGTCAAAGGTGGAAAAACGCTAATCGCCAGAAGGTTGATGGCCATCGGCGACTATCAGAACCGTCGCCAGACCGAATCGAAACTGGTTGGTCGCACCTGGGAATTCACGACGATCAGAAACATCCTCGACGAGGCGCTCGCCGGGACGGGATGCGTTGTCAACATTGTCGGCCCGCCCGGTATCGGCAAGAGCCGATTGGTTCGTGAGACGGCAGCGCTCGCCGGTGCCCGCGGTGTGCCGGTGTTTAGCACCTACTGCGAATCGCATGCCAGCGACATCCCTTTCCACGTCGTAGGGCGGATGTTGCGCGCGGCAATGGAAGTCGATGGGCTCGACCCTGACACCGCGCGTATACACATCCGCGAACGGTTTCCGTGGGCGGACCCCGAGGACCTGCTTCTCCTCGACGACATGTTGGGCATCCGTGATTCGTCCACGACGCTACCGGAGATCGCCCCGGACGCACGGCGGCGACGGTTGACCGCGCTGGTCAATGCCGGAGCACTGGACCGGCCGGAGGCGGCGGTGTACGTCATCGACGATGCGCACTGGATCGATGAAATCAGCGAGTCCATGCTGGCCGAGTTCATGGCTGTCACGCCCCAGATCCCCTCGTTGGTTATGGTCACCTACCGTCCGGAATATCAAGGTGCGCTTAGTCGTATCCCCGGTACTCAGACAATTGCGTTGCGGCCGTTGAGCGATGCTCACACCAGGGCGTTGACAACTGAGTTGCTCGGCGCTGCTACGACGGACGAACTGGCAACACAAATTTCCGGTCGCGCGGCCGGAAATCCGTTCTTCGTCGAGGAGATCGTGCGTGATCTCGCAGAACGAGGGCTGCTGCGTGGCCAGCCCGGTGCCTACCAACTGGGCGGTGACGTCGCGGATGTCGACGTACCGGCCACCCTGCAAGCCGCGATCGGCGCGCGTATCGATCGCCTTGGGACACAGGCCAAACAGACCTTGAATGCTGCGGCGGTCATTGGAGCGCGTTTCGACACGAATCTGCTGGCCGCGCTCACTCCCGACGTGGACGTGGCGCCGCTTATCCAGGCGGAACTTATCACTCAGGTGAGGTTTGCACCGGACGCTGAGTACGCGTTCCGCCATCCGCTGATCCGCACGGTTGCCTATGAGTCACAACTTAAATCTGTTCGTGCCCAATCACATCGACGCCTCGCCGCAGCGATCGAGGCCCGCGGCTCGGCAGACGAGAACGCGGCGCTGATCGCTGAACACCTGGAAGCGGCAGGAGACTTGCAGCTGGCCTTCGCCTGGCACATGCGCGCCGGAACTTGGTCCGCTTTTCGTGACATGCGCGCGGCGCAGACCAGCTGGCGACGGGCTCGGCAGGTCGCTGATCGGCTACCGCATGGTGACCCCAATCGTTTGGCCATGGCCATCGCGGCCCGCACGCAATTGTGTGCGCAGGCATACCGGCTGGGCGGCAGCGGCGCCGACCCCGGCTTCGAAGAGCTGCGTGAGTTGTGCACCGCAGCGGGTGATCGGTATTCGCTCGCTGTTGGGTTGTCGGGCCATGTGACGTGGATGGATATGAAAGCGCGCCGCCGTGATGCATCACAGCTTGCCCAAGAGCTCATCCAATTAATGGAGGCCATCGACGATCCGACCTTGACGGTTGCGCTGTCCTTTCCGGCAATGATTGCCAAGCACGAAACCGGAGAAATGGCCGAGGTGCTTCGATTGGCCCAGCGTGCCATCGACCTTGCTGAGGGCGATCTCGCAAAAGGCAGGCTGGTCACTGAATCTCCCTTGACGTTGGCGATCGCCATGCGCGGTTTCGGCCGATGGTGTCTGGGCGTCGGGGGCTGGAAAAGCGACTTCGAGCAGTCCATCGCGACCGCCAGTGGGCTGTTAGTCGACCCCGCGACGCTAGGCGGGGCCATGTGGTTTTCGTATGTCCCCTCGATCCCGTACGGGGTGCTACTTCCGGATGAGACGGCACTGCGCAATTCCGCAGAATTCCTGTCGACATCGGAACAATCAGGCGACGACCTGGCCGTTGATCTGGCCCGGACGATTCACGGCCTCGCCCTGACATATCAGGACGGTCCCGCGCGCCAACGCGGCTTCGAGTTGCTCGTTAGAGAGCGAGAGCGCTGCGTGAACAACCAGTTCGCCTTGACCAACCTGCCTCTGATCGACACACACATCGCCCGGGAAAAGGCGCGCACCGGCGATCCCGGAGGCGCCATCGAATTGGCTCGCACAGTCGTCGACGAGCTGTTCGCCAGCGGCGGTTGCATCTGGACCGCATTGGCCGTCAGCATCCTGGTGGAGGCACTGCTGCAACGTGGTGGTCAGGGTGACCTCGACGAGGCCGAGAACACGATCGAACAGTTGGCAGCCGTGCCCACGGATCCGGGATTCGTAGTGCACGACATCACGCTGTTGCGGCTGCGCACGCTGCTGGCCCGCGCTCGCAGAGATGAGGGCGCCTACTCCGACTTTCGTGACCGCTACCGGGCAATGGCGACGTCGTTGGGCTTTGAGGGCCACATGAAGTGGGCGGAAGCGATGCCGTGACAGCTAGCTCGGCTGGCTCGACGGGCTAGCGCTGGCCGCGTGGCGGTAGCCGGTGGGATTGTAGGTTGAGCCTCATGCAGATCCCGTTCGCCGACACGCTCCTCGGCCGGCTGGGCCGACGCGACGCCGGGCTGGAGATGGTCGAGGAGATCGAAGAAGACGAGCCCAATCTGCTCTCCGCCGAGCCCGCCCTGCTTCTGCAGCGGATGGAAAACCGGCTGATCCGACACCACCTCGCCGAGCCCGACGTGTTGAGCGCCGACGAGCTGCGCAAGCTGCGCTACATCCTCAACTTCGCCCGACTCGCCGACTTCGAACCGGGCGCCGCGGGCCCGGGCGGGAGCCGCGGCCGCGGCGACGTCTCGGTCGGCCCCGAAATCGCACCCTGGCGATCGCGCGTCGCCGACGCTCTCTACGGCCCGCTGCGCGAAGAGATCGATCCCGTCACGGCGCTGCAAACCGCACGCGACGCGCTGGACACTCTGGCCGCCGACCAGGACGACCAGCGGCAAGTGCTCATTGAGCGCCACGGAAACGACTTCTCTGCAACAGAATTGGACGCCGAGGTCGGATACAAGAAACTCGTGACGGTCCTCGGCGGCGGTGGTGGTGCGGGATTCGTCTACATCGGCGGGATGCGGCGGCTCCTGGAAGCCGGCCAGGTGCCCGACTACATGGTCGGTGCGTCGATCGGCTCGATCCTGGGCAGCCTGGTGAGCCGCGAGTTGCCGGTGCCCATCGAGGAATATGTCGCCTGGGCAAAGACGGTGTCGTATCGCGCCATCCTGGGACCCGAACGGCTCCGCCGCCGCCACGGTCTGGCCGGCATGTTCGCGTTGCGTTTCGACCAATTCGCCGGCGCGATGCTCAGCCGCGAAGACGGGCAGCGAATGCGCATGTCGGACTTGGCGATTCCGTTCGACGTAGTCGTTGCCGGCGTGCGCAGGCAACCGTATACGGCGCTGCCGTCGCGATTCCGCCGCCCGGCACTGGCGGCACTGAAGGGGCGGTCGGTGCCGTTTCGCCCGATCGGCATCGGCCCGGTGGTCGGCGCCCGGATGTGGCAGGTGGCCGCCTTCATCGACCTGCGGGTCGTCAAACCGATCGTCATCGGCGCCGACGTTCCGGGCCGCGACTTCGACGTCGTCGATGCCGCGTCGTTCTCCGCGGCCATTCCCGGTGTGCTGCACCACGAGACCACCGACCCGCGGATGATCCCCCTCCTCGACGACCTCTTCGAAGAGGAGGACATCGCCGCCCTCGTCGACGGCGGCACCGCCAGCAACGTCCCGATCCAACTGGCGTGGAAGCGCGTCCGCGACGGCCGCCTGGGCACCCGCAACGCCTGCTATCTGGCATTCGATTGCTTTCACCCGCAATGGGATCCGCGCAATCTCTGGCTGGTCCCTATCACCCAGGCGATCCAGCTGCAGACGGTCCGCAACCTGCCGTACGTCGACCACCTCGTCCGATTCGGGCCGACACTGTCGCCGGTGAACCTAGCCCCCTCCGCGCTCTCCATCGACCGCGCGAGCCGATGGGGACACGACAGCGTCGACCAAGCCATCCCGCTGACGACCGCGCTACTGAAGCCGACGTGGTGGGTAGGCGATGGCCCGCCGGCCCCCAAGCCGAAGGCCCCGCCCAAGTCGGTCGCGTCGCCGATGAGCGCGGTGATGGCCGCGATTCACGCACCGACGAGCCGGCTGACCCGCTTGCGGGACCGCTACCTGACATGAAGCGGGCAGCCGTTGTCATCGTAGTCGCCTTGCTGGTGTGCGTGGTGGCGGCCTCGACCCGGTACGTCGTTACCCGACGGGGAATACCCGCTCCCACAACCGAATTCGCGCCGATCTCGAGGCTGATGAACGATGCGATCGCGGCCGACAAGCTACCCGGCGGCGTGGTGGTGATCGGGCACGGCGGCCGCACCGTCTTCCACCAGGCGTACGGCTCGCGCAAGCTCGCGGGCGAACCGGGGTTGGACGGGTCGCCCGCGCCCGCCGAGCCGATGACCGAAGACACTATCTTCGACATCGCGTCGTTGACGAAGGCGCTTGCAACCGCGACCGCCGTCATGCAGCTCTACGAGCACGGCAAGGTCGCGTTCGACGAGCCCGTCCAGACCTACCTGCCGGACTTCAACCCGGCCAACGATGAAGAGCGGCAACGAGTTACCGTTCGTATGCTGCTGACGCACACGTCCGGCGAACCGATCGACGTCGACCTCAAAGACCCGTGGGGCGTGGACGCACCCGACAAAGCGGAAGGCATTCGCCGTGCGCTCACCGCACCGCTGCAGTCGCGGCCAGGCGAGGTCTTCCGCTATGCCGACATCAACTACATCCTGCTCGGCGCGATGATCGAAAAGCTCACCGGCCAAACAGAAGACGACTACGCCCAGCGGAATATCTTTGGGCCACTGGGTATGGCCCAAACCTGGTTTCGGCCGCCGGCCAACCTGGTGCCTCGCATCGCGCCGACGGCCATCGATCCCGACACCGGCCGCCTGCTTCGGGGCACCGTGCATGACCCGACGGCGCGCCGCATGGGCGGAGTGGCCGGGCACGCCGGGGTGTTCTCGACGGCGCACGATGTGGGCGTTTTTGCGCAGGCCCTGCTCGATCGGCTTGCCAACCGCCCCAGCAGGTTTCCGCTCACACAAGCGAATCTGGCCGCGATGACGACACCTCAGCAGCCCGGACATCACGCCGGGCAGGTCGAAGCCGCCAACGATGCCATCCGGAAGGCCGTCGCGGCGTCGCCAAACACGACTGATCCGCTGCTCGCCCCGCACTATCCGGCGATCGACGGCCAGGAGCTGTTCGGCTTCGGCTGGGACATCGACACCGACTTTTCCAAGCCGCGCGGGCTGATCTTTCCCGTCGGCAGCTTCGGCGCCACCGGCTTCACCGGAACCTCGCTGTGGCTCGACCCCGGCTCGGATACCTACGTCGTGCTGCTCACGAACGCGATTCATGTGCGCGGCAGCGCACCCATCTCAGGTCTGCGCGGCGACATCGCCACCGCGGCAGCCCAGGCGCTGCGGCTCTAGACCTCTGTGGTCTCCGGGTCTCTGCCTCCGCGCCACTTCCGGAATCCCTGCCGCGCGGCGAACGCTCCCACCACCGCCGTCACGCACCACACCGCGATTGCCGCGTAGGCCAAAATCGGCGACTTGTTTCCAATCGACGCACCTAGAGCGGTATAGACGAACGCGCGCGGCACCGACCCGATGAACGCGCCAACGGCCATCTGCCACAACGGAACGCCGAACGCGCCGAAGGCGTACGAGGCCAGCGCGTCCGACAGGCCGGGAATGAAGCGCTGCCCGACCACCGCCCAGAGCCCGCGTCGCTGAATCAGCGCGTCGAGCCGATCCGCCCGTGAAGCGCCCAGCAGCGCCCGCGCGCTGTCCCGTCCGGCCCGACGGCCGAGGAACGCCGCCACCACCGCGGTGCCGACCGTGGCGCCCAGCGTCACGAACACGCCGAGTAGCGGACCGAACAGCAGCCCGCTGCTGGCCGCCAGGATCGGGCCGGGCACGAAGATCGCGCCGAGCCCCGCCGACAACACCACATACGTGACAGGCGCCAGCGGGCCCGTCGCCTTCACCCAGCCCCGCACGTCCTCGATGTTCACCACGTGCCGGACGGCCAGCAAATAGAACATCACCGCCAGGAACGCGGCGAAGACGGCGAGCCGGATGACGTGCGACCGTCGGGTGGGGAAGGTCATGGTGACCGTGATTCTTCCGTAAGACCGGCTCACGTAGGGTCGGGACGTGGCGAGAACCGATGACGACAGCTGGGAAATCACCGAGAGCGTGGGAGCGACAGCGCTGGGGGTGGCCGCGGCACGCGCGGCGGATACCGAGAGCAGCGATCCGCTGATCAACGACCCGTTCGCGCGGGTGTTCCTCGACCGCGTGGGCCATGGCATGTGGGACTGGTACGGCGCTCCCGAGCTGCCCGCCGCCGTCGTCGAGGCCGAACCCGACATGCCGCAGCGGATGCAGGCGCTGGTGAGCTACTTCGCTACGCGGACAAAGTTTTTCGATACCGCGTTCATGGACGCCGCCAACGACGGGGTCCGGCAGGCGGTGATCTTGGCCGCCGGCCTGGACGCGCGTTCGTGGCGGCTGCCGTGGCCCGATGGCACCACGGTCTACGAGCTCGACCAGGACCGGGTGCTCGACTTCAAGCTCGAGACCCTGCACGAGCACGGCGCCGAGCCGATCGCCAACCGGGTTCCGGTCGCGGTGGACCTGCGCCAAGACTGGCCAACGGCGTTGCGGGAGGCGGGTTTCGACGCGCAAGAACCGAGCGTCTGGTCGATCGAAGGCCTGCTGATGTACCTGCCGGCCGCAGCGCAGGATCTGCTGTTCGAGCGCATCCAGGAGCTGGCGGCGCCCGGCAGCCGGATCGCCGTCGAGGGCCTTGGCCCCGAATTCGCCGTCCCCGAACTCCGTGATTTCCGCCGTGAGCGGATGGATCGCGTCCGGGAGCTGATTGCCGAGGCGGGCTCGCCGCTCGAAGTCCCCAAGACCGACGAGCTGTGGTACTTCGAAGAGCGCGAGGACGTCAGCGACTGGCTGCGCCGCCACGGTTGGGCCGTCACCGCGACACCGTCCGACGAGCTGATGGCCAGCTACGGCCGGCCGTCACCCGAAGGGCTCGAAGAGGCCTCGCCGACGCACTGGTTCATCTCGGGCCGGCGCACCTAGCGCAGCCGCACCATCCGCGTCGTCGAACTCTCGTCCAGCTCGACCACATCGGTGCGTGACCGCAGAAAGTCGCTGAAAGACTTGAAACCCAACGACTTTTCGCTGAACGACGGGTCCATCCGCTTCATCTGCGCCTTGACCGCGGAGTTGTGCAGCCAGTCGACGTCATCCTTCTCGGTGCCGATGCGCAGCGCGCGGGTCAGCAGCGCGGTAGCGCCCGCTTGTGCGTCGGGCGCGGGAGGTTCGTCGGCCTCGGCCTTCGTCCGGCGCGCCTTTGGCTCGGGCACCGGCACGCCAGGCAGCGCATCGTAGATGACGAAGTCGTCGCACGCCGCCGCCAGCGCCTTGCTCGACGAGCCGGCCACCCCGACACCGACCACGTAGCGACCGAGTCGCTTGCAGCGCTGCGCCAGCGCGATGTAGTCGGAGTCGCCGGCCACGATCACCACATGGGTCAGGTCGGGCAGGCGGAACATGTCCTCGACCGCGTCGACGGCCAGCCGGATGTCGGCGCCGTTCTTGCCGTAGGCCGCCGCCGGAAACAGTTGCACCAAATCGACTGCGCGACCGACCAATTGCTCGCGGTAGGTGTTGTTGACCTCCGAGGACCAGTCGGCGTAGGCGCGAGTCAGCACCAGCGTGCCGAACGACGAGGCGAAGTCGATGATGGCACCGACGTCGACGGTGGCCTTGGCCAGCCGCTCCTCCTTCAGCCCCTTGGCTTTGTCTTTCTGGAACGAGCTGCGGCCGTTGACCTGGTCATATCGCGAGATCACGATGTTGTCGAAGTCGAGGTACACCGCGACCCGGTCCGCGTCGGCATCTGTCATTGGTCCAGTCTTGACCATCGTTGGCCTGGTGAGCGTGATTTGCGGATAGTGGATGTCATGATCGAACTACTGCCAGATATGCGCAGCGGAGTGACCGGTGTTCGGGTGTCGGGCCACCTCGGCGGCGACGAGCTGCGCGAGGTCAAACCGACCATCGAGGACATGCTGAAGACCGACGAGATCAGGATCGTCGAGGTGATCCCAGACGATTACGAGGGCTTCGGGCCCGGCGGGTTGGTCGAAGACCTGAAGCTGGGTTTCAGCACCGTCTGGCCGCATCACGCGAATTTCAAGCGCATCGCGGTGGTATCCGACAAGGCGTGGGTCGGACACACCCTGCACGCGTTGGCGTGGATGATCCCCGGCGAGCTCGCGATCTTCAAGCTCGACGAGCTCGACAAGGCCAAGGAATGGGCCGCCGGGTAGCGTTACTTCCTCAGCCAGAGTTCGACGCCGATATCGACGCGCCGAATCTCCTTGCTACGGAATGGAATATCGGCCAGCATCCGTTCGAATTGCCCTTCCGTGTACGCTCGCTTCAGTAGCAGCAGCCGAAATGTGGCGAGCGTCATCCAGCGGCTGATCGTACTCAGACCGATCGAGCCGAAGTAATCGTTGATCTCGGACATCGGCACGTCTTTGCGCAGGTCCACAACCAGCGCCGTACCACCGGGGCGTAGCACGCGGTGCATCTCCTCGAGCGCCGTGTGCGGCTCGGAGAAGTTCTTGAACGCCGCACTGCATGTCAGCAGGTCGAAACTTTCGTCGGCGAACGGCATCGCCGAGGCATTGCCCTGGCGGAAGTCGGCCTGGACGCCGGCCTCGGCGGCATTCGCGTGGGCCAGCTCGACCATCGTCCGGCTGACGTCGAGTCCGGTCACGCGATAGGTCCCGCCCTTGGCCATTTCGATCGCGACGAAGCCCGGGCCGGGCGCCACTTCCAGCACGTCGCCGCCCTGCGGCAGCACGGTGCGGAGCCGTGCGGCCAGGGCCCGGAAACGCTCCATGTCCTTGCGGGTGCTCTTGTCGTACCAGCGCGCGATGGCGCCTTCCATGCCCATACCCCGGTAGCCTTTGACCGTCGCGGCCGTCATGCTGGGGTTTCCTTTCCTCAGATGATAAGTATCTTATTTAGTAAGCTAGTTTGAGGATAGGCGGATTGAAGCCAGTGTCAAGGTCAGACCGCGCTGGGTTGCACGAGGCGGTGATCAGCAGCCTGAGGCAATTCATCGCGGGTAGCATTCTCTACAACCAGCAGATCGCCGACCGAGTTGGCTTGCGCCTCACCGATATGCAGTGCATCAACGCGCTCGAGCTCATCGGACCGTCGACGCCGGGGGAGTTGGCCCGCTTCACCGGGCTCACCACCGGCGGCGTCACGGTGATGCTCGACCGGCTGGAGAAGGGCGGCTACCTCAAGCGCGAGCCAAACCCGCGTGACCGCCGCAGCGTGCTGGTTCACCTCAATCCCGCGAAGGTCAAGAAGATGCAGGCGTTCTACGGAGAGATCAACGAGCGCATGGGCGCTCTGCTCGATGCGACGCCCGAACGTGAACTGCGCTCGTTTTTGACGCTGTTGTCCAAAATGAATGCGTCGCGCGCCGACGGCTAGGCCGCTGCCGCAACAGCTTCGGCGCCCCAAATGTGTCATTAGCGTATGAACGCCGGCCGAATGCGGGAATGACCATGGCGACGCGAGTTACCGTGGCAAACACGCCCGATGAAGGAGGCTCCGATGAGTGATTACCAGGTCAAGCTCATCATCCTGTCGACCGACGATCTCGACGATTCCATCAAGTTCTACAGCGAAACCCTCGGCATGGGTCTGAAGTTTCGCGACGGCGCCCACTTCGCCGCCCTCGACGGCGGGCCCGTCACGCTGGCGCTGGCGACCGACGTCGACCACCCCATTCCCGGGCAGGTCGTGGTCGGCATCAAGACCGACGACGTCGATGGTGCGGCCAAAGCCGTCGAAGATAGCGGCGGCGGGATCGTGAAGGGCCCGTACGACGACGCCCACGAGCGCCGCGCAGTCGTCTACGACAACAAGGGCAACGGCATCGTCTTCTACAAGCCGCTGAACCGCTAGCCGCCCAGATGGGCGCTGCCGTCGTCTAACTCGTTGCGGCGCAACGCCATCGGCGTCATCGCCGGTACATCACCGGCGGCCACCACGACGCGGGTGATCGGCGTGATCGCCTGAAACAGTGTCTCGACCTCGTCGTCGCTCAAAGCGTCAAGCACGCCGACCGCAACCGCGTCGGTGGTGGACTCGACATGGTCCTTCAATTCCCGCCCCGCGTCGGTCAGCGACCCCTTGTCGTCGAGCAGGCCCCGTGTCGCAAGCTGACGCTCACGCAATGCCCACTCCTCGTCGTCGTAGTCGCGGGTGCGGGCGATGTAGTCGCGCGGGATGGCGCCCGATGCGGCATGCAGGACGTTGCATTCCCGGCCGGTCACGCCGGCGGCGGCCAGCACCGCGTTGTGCGTGTCGCCACGCTGCTCGCGCAGCAGGGTGCAGGCATGCCAGAGCGCGGCAATCGGCTCCTCGGGCCAGGGCAGCGCGCGGTTCGCGGCGAACAGCGGCCGCCCGGACAACGGCGCCTCGCGGGCCGCCCTGCCGAGCAATTCCGCTGCGGTAGCGACGTTTTCGTCCGCTTCCAGGCCGTAGCCCCGCAGCACTGCGACCGCGGTCTCCTGCCGCACGCGTAACGCTTGCTCGGGGCCGGCGATCGCCCAGGCCGCCGGGAACACCTTGGCCACCCGCGAGGGAGCGAAATTGTAGAAGATCGCCGTCACGACCTCGGGCGGCACCGTGCCCAGCGGCGCAGAGCGCGCGGCGAAATAGCCCATCCAGTAGCCCTTGTAGCCCAGCCCGTCCAACGCCTCGCGCACCGAGGGCGCGAAGTAGGTCACGCCGTGGATGGGTTCGAACCGATCGAGTAAGCGCCGCGCAAGCTTTGGTTCTCTATGCATAAAACCTGAGCCTAGGTGTTGGCGAAGTCCCCGACAACGCCGTTTTCGGGACGTAAAGTCCCGCAGATGACGCAGGCACCGCCAGGTAAGCGGATCGTCCTGTGCTTCGACGGCACCGCGAACCAGATCGGCGCCGGCAACCTCACCAACGTGGCCAAGCTGTTCGAGATGCTGGAGAAGAACAACCCCGGCCAGATGGCCTACTACGACCCCGGGGTGGGGACGCTGGCCCCGGCACACACGTCGCTGCCCAGCACGCTGGTCCTGTTCTTCGAGCAGGCCTTCGGCATCGGCCTGAAACACAATGTGGCACAGGGATACAAGTACCTGATGCAACACTGGCGTCCCGGCGACGCGGTGTACATGTTCGGCTTCAGCCGCGGTGCCTATACCGCGCGGGCGCTGGCCGGCATGTTGCTTCGACCCGGACTGCTGCGACCCGGCTCGGAAAACCTGCTGCCGTACGCGGTCGAAAAGTACGCGATCAACCGGTATTTCACCAAGGACGAATACGACAACTGGGCCGAGTTCGCCCGCGCCTTCTGCTGGCGCACCGAGAACGAGCCGCTGTTCGCTACCGTGCGGCTGAACAGCCCGAATCAGGTGTGGCACTACGCCGTACCGGTGGCCTTCCTCGGTCTGTGGGACACCGTGAAGGCCGCCGGTTTCCTGCGTTTCGGCAACCTGCGGTGGCCGTACACCCGCGCGCTGTCCAACGTGGCTCGCATCCGTCATGCCGTCTCGATCGACGAACGCCGCCGCCCCTACCGCGAATACCTCGTCGAACGACACCCGCTCGGACTCGAAGAGCGCTGGTTCGCCGGCGTCCACGCCGACGTCGGCGGGACATTTGCCGACCATCGGCTCGCCACCATCGCGCTGAAGTGGGTCACCGACGGCGTCGTCGGCGAACTGGCGATCAACCCCGAGGCCTACCGGCGGCATTGCGCGGTGGCCGAGGACTTTGCCGACGCACCGATCCACGACAACGGCTGGCTCTGGTACCTGCTCGGGTGGCGCAAACGTCCTATGGGACCAGATGCGCTGGTGCATCCCAGCGTGCTGGTCCGGCGCCGCGACAACCCGGACTACCTGCCGGACCTGACCGCCGAGCAACTCGAGCGAAGCGCCGAGCCCACCAACTGGACCGACCCAGCGTTGTAGAGGAGCAATCGCCATGGCACTGAAGTCGCTGACCGAACTGGACAAGTACAAGGCCGCGCCGTTTCCGCCGGGGTACCCGGACAGCACCCGAACGTTCTACAGCCCGGTCGATCAAGTGCACGCGGCGCTCAAGGACCTGTTGGTTTCCGCGGACAAGAGCATCGTGGTCGCGATGTACGGCTACGACGATCCGGAACTGAACGAGGTGCTGCGCTCATCCTTGGAGGACGAAAAGATCTATGTGCAAATGAGTCTCGACTCCACCCAAGCTAAGGGCAAGGCCGAACAGGTCCTACTCGATCCATGGCTCAACCACAAGATCGGTAACAGCATCGCGATCGGCCACAGCGAGAAGTCGGCGATCATGCACCTGAAGATGGTCCTCATCGACGGCGTCGACGTCGTCACCGGCTCGACCAACTGGTCCACCGGCGGAGAAACGAAGCAGGACAACCAACTCACCGTGATCCGCGACCCGCTGGTCTGCGCGGAAGCGCGCTCCCGCCTCGACATCATCCACGACGGCATGCTCAAGCAGATGGCCGCGCTGGCCGCCAAGCAACGCTAACGGTTCACCCGAGACACATACGGCCACGGCCGGTTTCGCTCCGGAATAGAGCTGGCCCGGGCCTGTTTCAGCTGAGTCCTCAAGTGCTGGCGCAGCTCATGCAGCTCTGGGTCCGACCATCGGTTGTGGGCTTCGATCGGATCCTCGGTGAGGTCGTAGAGCTCCCACTGGTCGTCGAGCGGGCTCATCCGATACGCCTCGCCGCCAAGCCCATTCGCTGCCAGATGACGCACGCCGGGCTCGGTCCACGTCGCCGGGTCGTCGAACGTGCGGACCAGCTTCCACAGCCGGCCGTCGACACGAACCACCAGACCCTCGAAGTTCGACCCGACGTGTGCGGGCACCCGGATCCGAATCAGCGCAGGCGGATTCGCGGTTCGTCGCAACCGGCGGGCCATCGCGGAGGCGCCGGTATCGCCCTCGAGGATATTGTCGCGGGTCATGATGTACACCGCGCGATCGTCGTCGGGCGGTCCGCCGTCGACCACCGGCAGCAAGTTCTGGCCCGGCAGCGGATGCACCTCGGAGAACGACGCGGCCAGAGTCGCGGCTGCCGCGCTGACGTCCACCCCTGCCGCCGCGAGCAGCGTCGGCAGCAAATCGACATGCGACGTCGGCGCCGTGACCGCTCGCGCCGATGTCGCCCCGGCGCCGATCCGCGCGATCACCAACGGCACCCGGGTCGCCTCGTCGTAGAGGTTGAACCATTTCTGATGCAAACCACCATGTGCGCCAAGCAGATCGCCGTGATCGGACGTTCGCACCAGCACCGCATTGTCCGACCCGCCATCGGTGACTGCGCGGCGCACCCGGTCGATGGGACCGTCGACCTCGGCGTGCAGTCGGTAGTACAGGTCGCGGTAGCGCTGGGCGTTGCCGCGATAGGCCCGCTCGATCAGCGGCGCCGGCCCGTAGCCCGTCGCGTAGGCCTCCCGGAATGCGATCTGCGCGGCGGGCTTGCTCGCCAAGTCTTCGTCGGCGGTCGGCGCGGCGGGCACGTGCGGTGGATCCAGCGGCGACGGCTTGATCGGGCTGCGGCGCAACCAACCCGGGAACAGCACGATGTCGTGCGGGTTGACGAAGCTGGCCACCAACAGGAATGGTCGCAGCGCTGACGGGTCCCCGGCGCGCCGCCGCGCATACCGGTCGATCAGCCACGTCACGACCCGATCGGCGACCAGCGGATCGCGGCGCACGCCGGCGTTACCCGGTAGCGCGCCGTGCGGCTCCGGCCCGACCCATCCCGAAAAGCCAAACGGACCAAGGGGATCGGCGTCCAGATATCGCCGCACAGCGTCATGGTCGACGTCGCCGTCCGCGTCGTTGGTCTGCAACACGGTGCCGTCGGCCTCGTGCAGATCGGCGTGCGAGATGTGCCACTTGCCGTCGTAGTGGGTGTCGTATCCCGCGGCGCGGAACCAGTTGCCCATTGTCGGCACCTCGCCCTCGCGCAGCCAGCGCATCCGCGAGTCGTCGGGCATCTTGCCCAGGCCGTCGGTCTGGGTGACGCCATGCAGATCGGGATAGTGACCGGTGAAAATCGTTGGGCGACTGGGTGCGCACGCCAGCGATCCGGTGTAGTGCCGCGTGAAGCTGACGCCGTGCTCCTCGAACCACTTGCGGCCGTGCAGGGTTCGGTCGCGCCACGCGAGTACGTCGGGTGACTCGTAGGGCGGGACCGCGCGTTCTTCGTCGGTCATCAGGATGATCACGTCGGGCTGACTAGTCACGAGGTTTCTCCAATTGGCGCGCCAGGCCGGCGAGCATGATGTCGGACTGTCGGGTTTGAACGCGGCACACCATCCGCTCGGCGACCTTCTGCAGTGGGCCCGAACCGATTTCGACCGTGCTGGTCAACGTGACGACCGTGCCGACTCCGGACGGCCGCAGGCTCCAGCGGTTGGCGAACCGGCGGACCCGCTTGGGCAACCCGTCGACGTCGTAGGCGAGCGCGCGCAAGGGGTCGAACTCGGTGATCGTCTCCACCAACGCGTTGCGGCCGATCTGCACCCGCCGCGTCGTGCCCAGAGGCTCGTCGCCGTGATTGAGGATGCACGAGTGGTCGATGTTGTTCGCCCATGCGCTGATCGAGCCGAAGTCGGCGAGCACCTCCCAGACCGCGTGCGGGTCTGCCGCGATGGTCCGGCTGCGGTCAATGGCGGCCACCGCCTCACCGTACGCGGTGGCTGAGCGCATTTCTGCCGAAATATCGGGCGCTGATGTACGGCGGCGTTACGGTCACCAGATGACGACCTACAAGACGGTGCTGGTCGGCACCGATGGTTCGGCGTCTTCGCTGCGGGCCGTCGAGCGGGCCGGAAAAATCGCTGCCGACACCGACGCGAAGCTGATCATCGCCACGGGCTACCTGCCCGAGAAGGACGACACCCGCGCCGCCGACGTGCTCGGAGCGGAGGGCTACAAGGTCACTGGTGCCGCGCCCGTGTACGCATTGCTGCACGACGCGCACGACCGGGCGAGGGCGGCCGGAGCCAGCAAGATCGAGGACCGATCGGTCAAGGGCACCCCGGTTCACGCGCTGGTGGACCTCGCCCAGGAGGTCGGAGCCGATCTGTTGGTGGTCGGCAACGTCGGCCTCGACACACGGGCGGCGATCATCGGCCGGATGTTTTCGGTGCCCGGCGCTGTCGCGAGCCACGCCAAGATCGACGTCCTGATCGCGCACACAAGCGACTGACGCTGGTGCTGGTAGCACCCAGGTCGACGTTGGCGTGCTGGTTACTCGACTTTTCTCGCGCTGCCGTCGATCTCGGCGACACTTCGCCTGAAGGCGCAGCGTGGTTCGGAATCCCGCATGCTGGTGACCATGACGCGCAACGAGATCACCGAACAGATCGTGGTGGCCCGCCTGGCCAAGGGGCTGACCTGGCAGCAGTTGGCCGACGCGATCGGCAAACCGGTCGTGTGGACCACCTCGGCCCTGCTCGGCCAGCACCCGATTCCCGCCGAAGCGGGCAAGGTGCTGGTCGAAATGCTGGGTCTCGATGAGTCGGCGATCCCGGTGCTGGCGGCGGTACCGATGCGCGGCGGACCGCCCGCGGCGCCCACCGATCCGACCATCTACCGCTTCTACGAAGCGCTGCGGGTGTACGGCCCGGCGCTCAAAGAACTCATCCACGAGAACTTCGGTGACGGCATCATGAGCGCGATCAACTTCAGCGTCGACCTGCAGAAGAAGCCGCACCCGTCCGGCGACCGCGTCGTGGTGACATTCGACGGCAAATTCCTTGCCTACGACTGGGTTTCGGCACAGCCGTAAAGAATCCGTCAAGACGCAAGCAGTGAGCCCCGCGCGCGCCTAACGTCTTGTCGAATGCGCGGTCCATACACCGAGGCCGATTGGCGCCGCGAAGCGCTGCGTACCAACCTGTGGTTGATTCCGGTGGTCGAAACGGTCGCGGTGGTCCTGTTGTTCGCGGTCACCTACACCTTCGATCGTTCCGCCTATGACGGGGTGATCCACTACCCGTCGTGGGTGCTCAGCGGCACCGCCGACGTCGCGCGCGTCCTGCTGGCCACCGTTGCCGCGGCGATCATCACCGTGGTCGGCATCGTCTTCTCGATCACGATCGTCGCGCTGACCCTGGCCTCGACGCAGTTCGGTCCGCGGATGCTGCGCAACTTCGTCCGCGACCCGGGGACGCAGCTGTCGCTGGGCACGTTCGTCGCCAGCTTCTGCTACGCGATGATCGCCCTGGTGTCGGTCGGTGGCGGACCACACGGCGACTTCGTGCCGCATCTGTCGATCACCACGACTCTGGTGCTCACGCTGTTCGACGTGGCGGTGCTGATCTACTTCCTCAACCACATCGCGACCATGATCCAGCTCCCGGTGGTGATCGCGAACATCGCCACCACGCTGGTCAACGAGGTCACGGCGATGGAGAACTCCGACGCGTTCGGCGTCGGCGCGGCCCGCGGCCCGTCGCACGACGAACTGCTCAACCGGCTGGCCGACGAAGGTGCCTCCATTCGCACACCCCGCAGCGGCTATCTGCAGGTCATCCGGCACGACGTGCTGGTCAAGATCGCCACCAAGGCCAACGCGGTCGTGCAGCTGCCGCACCGGCCGGGGCATTTCATGGTCGCCGGCCAGGTGATCGCCAAAGTATGGCCGCCGCAAGCCGCCGGCGCGGTCGCGGAGCAACTCGCACTCGGACATGTCGCCGGCGCGTATCGCACACTCCCACAAGATGTTTCGTTCGGATTCGACCAATTGGTCGAGATCGCGTTACGCGCACTCTCACCGGCGGTCAACGACACCTTCACCGGGATGACCTGTGTCGACTGGATCGCCGATTGCCTATGCCGGATCGCCCCGATCTGGCACCCGCACCGGGTCCGCCGCGACGCCGAGGGCGACATCCGCGTCATCGCCTACCAGCCCAGCTTCGACCGGCTCGTCGAGCGGACCTTCGACACGATCCGTCAGGCGGCAATTGGCATGCCCGCCATCATGATTCGACAACTCGACGCCATCGCCAAGGTCATCGAGCAAGTCCCGGACCGGCAACGACGGACCGCGTTGATCCGTCAGGCCGAAGCGATCCAACGCTCGAACCTCGCCACCGTCGCCGACCCGTCCGACCGCGACGACGTCACCCAGCGCTACGAGGCAGTCTTAAAACTTCTCACCCCAGCCGTTACCGTGGGGGCGTGACCTCCGAACTCAAGGCGGACCTCGTCCTCTCGGGTGGCGGCGTCAAGGGCATCGGGCTGGTCGGCGCGATCGTCGCGCTGATGGAAGCGGGTTACGCCATTCAGCGTGTTTCGGGCACATCGGCCGGCTCGGTCGTCGGGGCGATCCTCGCCGCGGGAACACGGGGTAGCGAGCAGTTATCGCCCGACCAGGTCAAAGATCTGGCGATGACGGTGCCCTATCGCAAGTTTCTCGATCCCACACCGATCACCGGCGTGCCGTTTGTCGGCCCCGCCTGGGGTGTGCTGAGCCAAGAAGGTATCTACAAGGGCGATTTCGCGCACGACTGGATCCGTGCGCAACTGCGCGACCTCGGTGTGCGCACGTTCGGTGATCTGGCCGTCGACGACAACCAGCTGTTACCGGAACGGCGCTACAAGCTGGTGGTCACCGTCGCCGACGTGACGACCGGCCAGATGGTGCGGTTGCCGTGGGACTACCGCAGGCTCTACGGCCTCGACCCCGACGAGCAGTCGGTCGCCGATGCCGTGCGGGCGTCGATGTCGATTCCGTTCTTCTTCCGTCCGGTCACGCTGAAGAGCGCCAGCGGCGTGACATCCACGTTGGTCGACGGGGGTCTGCTGTCAAATTTCCCGATCGATTCCTTTGCCCGGGTCGACAACAAACCACCGCGCTGGCCTACCTTCGGCGTCACCGTGCTGCCGAATCTCCCTCAGGGCAACGACAAGATCATTCCGGCGCTGACGCCGTTGCGCTGGTTCGGCGGGCCGACGCTGCTGGAAGACCTCGTCACCACGATGATCGTCGGTCACGACCAGGCGTACCTCAACCAGCCGTGGGTCAGTGCCCGGGCAATCCGGGTCGACTCGACCGAAGTCGGATTTCTCGACTTCAAGATCTCGCAGCCGCAAATGGACGCACTGTATGGCCGTGGCCACGAAGCCGCGGAAACTTTCCTGTCTAACTGGAACTGGGACGACTACTTCGAACGCTACTGGCGGCGCCGCTAGCGGCTAGGCCTCGAATTCCTTTGCCATGTTGTCGATTCCGGCCCGAATGCCGGCGAGCGCTTCGGCCCGCGTCCGCAGCTTGGTAGCGACGTGGGCGTGCCGCTTCAACGCGGCGAAATCCCTCGCGGCTTCCTCGGCGCGGCTGAGCACCATGTCGGGCAACACGATCTCATCGACCCACCCGGAGGCCACCGCCGTCTCACCGAAGAACGTCTTCGCCAGCCCGGCCGACTGCTGGAATGCCGCGCGCGTCAGACGCAGCTTCATCACCTCGAGCGCCGCGTAGGGAATCGTCATACCGATCGCGACCTCGTTGGCCTGAATGTTGTACGCCGGGGCCGCAATTCGGTGATCGCCGCTCGCCAGCAGGAAAGCGCCCATCGCAATCGCATGGCCGGTGCAGGCCATCACCACCGGCCTGGGAGACGACAGCAGCCGGTGCGACAGCTCGAAGCCGCCCTTGAGCATGTCGACAGAGGCCTGCACGTCACCGGAATTGAAGATCTTGAGGTCGAACCCGCCGCTGAAAACCCGGTCGTTGCCGGCGATCACGACCGCGCCGGCGTCGTCGCGGTCGGCGTGGTCGAGGGCCTCCTGCAGTGCCTGCTGCATCGTCGGGCCGAGCACATTGACCTTGCCGTCGTCCATGGTGATGAACGCGATGGAATCGTCGAGACGATAAGTGACTGGACCGCTCATAGCAGCGATTGAATCAGACCGCAGCTAGACCCGTTCGCCGCGGTGCTTGCCGAGTGCTTCTTGGGCGTTGCCCCAGCGGAGGCTGACGTCGGTGGGCGGCGCCTCGATCTGCCGGCTGCGCCACCGGTCCTTGGTCTCCTCGACCGCGCGGTTCATCCGCTCGATCTCGGTGCGGAACACGTCCGCACGAGTCTCCTTGGTGGCGTAGTGGAAGTAGGTCAGCAGGCTGCGCAGCAGCTCCAGCTTCTGCTTCTCCCGCTTGGCCAGGTCGTGGTTGGTCATCAACTCGATGCGCTGTACCGGCGGCAGCGACGCCCAGTCGAGTACCACCTTGGTCTCGTACGGTCGGCGGCGACCCTGCCAGAATTTCCAGCCGCGCGGGACATCGGCCCGGTCGTAGTAGGTCACGGTGCCGGGGAAACGCGACTCGATGCCCTCGCCGAGCTCGCTGCGGTCGAGCGCGGAATCCCAGACCGTGCGCCATTCCTGCCCGGGCGCCAGCGTCGGCAGCTGCTTGGGGAGTTGGAGCTCGACGACGTCGGCGTAGCCGTCGCTGGCGTTCTCGTACTCGGCGACGGTGGGCGGCTGCGGGAACGTGAACGAGACGTCGTAGGCCGACGTCTTACCGAAGTTGCGAACCACCAGCTCGATCACGTGCCAGTCGGCGGCATGGGGTTCCATGAACATGCTGACGTGCGGGCGGTTTTCTTCCGATGCCAGACGACGATTCCGACGGATTTGCACATTGGTGTACACGAGGGCAATCACGCCCAGCGCGAGCAATGCCCAGACGGCCCACGCCAGCCAGGTAGCGGAGCCGACGCCGGCCACCTCATGCCACCGATCGCGGATCCATTCCATCGAAGAAGCCATCGCTTTCGCCTACATCACGCGCTTGGTCGCGTGAAAATTCTTTCGAGAGCTCGTATCCGTTTCAGCTATCCACCCATCAGGGTTCGCCACTGCTCCAGATTTGCCACGCGGTAAACGTAATTTGAACGCTTGACCTCAGACAACGAGGCGCTTGGCTCCACCGAATACCAGTGTCCGGGAAATACTGTCGGATCACCCGATAGCTGTGCAAGTTTTTGCAGACTGCGAAATATCTCGTCGGAATCGCCGCCGGGAAAATCGGTCCGACCGCAGCCTTCCAAGAAAAGGGTGTCACCGGCGACCAACCGACCGTCCAGTAAGAAACACTGGCTGCCCGGCGTGTGCCCGGGGGTGTGCAGCAGTTCGATCTCGACATCGCCGACGTTGACTTTGTCGCCGTTGTGATGTGAGGTGAGATCGCTCATCGGAATTCCGGTAATGCGCGAAACAAACAGGGCCTCTTCGGAATTCACGTGGATGGGGACGCTGACCCGCTCCATCAGTTCGGCGAGGCCCTTCAGCTCGAAGCCCATCATCGAACCGCCCACGTGGTCGGGGTGATGGTGGGTGACCAGCACGCCGGACAGATGCATGCCGTCGGCCTCGAGCGCGTCGACCAGGTCGCCGGCGGCGTAGGCGGGGTCGACCACCACACAGTCACCGGTCTGCCGGTCGCCGATCAGGTAGGCGAAGTTGCGCATCTGGGCGGCGATGCCGTCGCCCTGGGCGAAGTCGCGGCCGGAGAGCAGTTGGCGGAAGTACAGCTGGTCTGTATCAGGCACGCAAACAGCCTATGCGGGGCCGCGACGAGGGGTAAACCTCACCGTTTGGTGCCCCCGCGGACCAGGCTGTACCCTCTTTTAGGCCCGAGGCATGACCGTAACGGTCATTTCGGGTGCGCCCCCTTAGCTCAGTCGGTAGAGCGTTTCCATGGTAAGGAAAAGGTCAACGGTTCGATTCCGTTAGGGGGCTCGGCGGACGCCAGGCAGGCAGGCGGGCCAGAACGAAGGCAAAGCAGTCCCGAGGCGGTGTAGCTCAGTTGGTTAGAGCGAACGACTCATAATCGTTAGGTCGCCGGTTCAAGTCCGGCCATCGCTACAAGACAACAACGAAGACCGGAAAGAAGAACCGACGTGGCCTCCAGTACCGACGTACGGCCCAAGATCACCTTGGCGTGCGAGGTGTGCAAGCACCGCAACTACATCACCAAGAAGAACCGTCGCAACGACCCCGACCGGTTGGAGCTGAAGAAGTTCTGCCCCAACTGCGGCAAGCACCAGGCACACCGCGAGACCCGCTGACGCTCGTCGTCAGCTGTCTACTCAGACTGACTAGGTAGGTTCTAGAGCTGTGTCGTTGGGCCAAAAAATCGTCGGAAAGCACTATCGCTACCCCGACCATTACGAGGTCGAGCGGGAGAAAATCCGCGAATACGCCGAAGCCGTCAAGAACAATGACGCCGCCTTCTTCGAGGAGAAGGCCGCCGCCGAGTTGGGTCACGACTCGCTGCTGGCGCCGCTGACGTTCATCTCGGTGTTCGGCTATCGCGCGCAGAGGTCGTTCTTCGAGTACGCCAACATCGGTATCCAAGACGCTCAGATCGTGCACGTCGACCAGGTCCTGAAGTTCCTGGTGCCGATCAAGGCCGGCGACAAGCTGTTCTGCGACGTCTACGTGGACTCGGTTAGGCAGGCCCACGGCACCGACATCATTGTGTTGAAGAACATTGTCACCAACGAGGCGGGTGACCTTGTGCAGGAGAGCTACACGACCCTGGCGGGACGTGCCGGCGAAGGAGAAGAGGGTTTCAGCGATGCCACTGCGTGAATTCGACTCGGTGAAGGTGGGTGACCAGCTCCCGGAGAAGGTCTATCCGCTGACCCGTCAGGACCTGGTCAACTACGCCGGCGTCTCCGGCGACCTGAATCCGATCCACTGGGATGACGAGATCGCCAAGATGGTCGGACTCGACACCGTGATCGCCCACGGCATGCTGACGATGGGTCTGGGCGGCGGCTTCGTCACCTCATGGGTCGGCGACCCCGGCGCGGTCACCGAGTACAACGTGCGGTTCACCGCCGTGGTGCCGGTGCCCAACGACGAAAAGGGTGCCGAGATCGTCTTCAGTGGCCGGGTGAAATCGGTTGACCCGGACAGCAAGTCGGTGACGATCGCGCTGACCGCCACCACCGACGGCAAGAAGATCTTCGGCCGGGCGACCGCGTCGGCGAAGCTGGCCTAGCCGTGGCGATCAATACCGACATCCTCGGGATGGTCTGGGAGTACCCGGACAGCTTCGTGGTCGGTCGGGAACAGGTGCGCAGCTTCGCCGACGCGGTCGCCCGGCCGAAGATCTTCTTGCCGTCGGTGGTGGCGGTCAGCGCGATCGTCACGGACT
>NZ_LZLV01000065.1 GCF_001673405.1 Mycobacterium sp. 1245111.1
GATGCTGCGACCCACCGGGCCGCGCCCGGCCGTGCGGTCGCTGCTCGGCACGAGCTTCGGCGAACCCCAGGACGCCCCCACCGGGCCGTTGCCGAAATCGACTGCCTGACAGGCTTATTCGGTTTCCACGCACCGAGATCGACGTTAAGCAGCGAAAGGAAAGTGCGAGAGCGCGCCAGCACAACGTCGATCTCGATGTGAAAGAAGGCAATCGCCGTGCACATGCAGCCAGCGAATCAGCTTGCCGCGCAGGGTGACTAGACCTTCTGCACAACTCCGGCTTCGGTCTCGTCTTCGACGTCGCGGTGAATCAGCTCGCGCACAGCGGGACGCGGCCCGGTGGGTCGCAGCATCGCGCTGGCCGGCCGTGGTCGCACCTTGATCGGCCACCAGAACCAGCGCCCCAGAAGCGAGGCGATGGACGGCGTCATGAACGAGCGCACCACCAACGTGTCGAACAGCAGGCCGAGACCGATGGTGGTGCCCACCTGGCCGATGATGCGCAGGTCGCTGACCACCATTGAGGCCATCGTGAACGCGAACACCAGACCGGCGTTGGTCACCACCTTGCCGGTGCTGCCCATCGCGCGGATGATCCCGGTCTTCAGCCCGGCGGGTATCTCCTCTTTCAAGCGGGATATCAACAACAGGTTGTAGTCCGAACCGACGGCAAGCAGCACGATCACCGACATCGCGAGCACCATCCAGTGCAGTTTGATACCGAGGAAGTATTGCCAGACGAGCACCGACATGCCGAACGATGCCCCCAACGACAGCGCGACCGTCCCGACGATCACCGCCGCCGCGATCAGACTGCGGGTAATGATCAGCATGATGATGAAAATCAGGCAGAGCGAACCGATTCCGGCGATCATCAGGTCGTACTTGGAGCCGTCCTTCCAGTCTTTGAAGGTGGCTGCGGTGCCGGCGAGGTAGATCTTGGCGCCCTCCCAGGGCGTGCCCTTGATCGCCTCGTGCACGGCTTTCTTGATCGGCGCGATGTGGCTGATGCCCTCGGGGGTGGCGGGGTCGCCCTCGTGCGAGATGATCAACCGGACGGCGTGCCCGTTG
>NZ_LZLV01000066.1 GCF_001673405.1 Mycobacterium sp. 1245111.1
CGGTGATGAGCACCTATCAGGGCGTCGCGGGTGCGGCGGTCGCGTCGGCGCCACAGTCCGAACCGGCGCCGACGATCGTGAAAGCGGCGGCGTCCACGGATCCGTCGACGCCCCCCGCGTGGTTCGAGGAGTTGCAGAGCTACTTGGAGGGGCTGTTCCCCCAACCCTCGTATCCGGATCCCAGCCAGTTCCCGCTGTATCAGCAACTTTTGGACTTCTTCAACGAGATCGGCTACACCGGCGTCAACGACCCTATCGGCACCTGGCTGCAGGGCCTGGACCCGTCGTGGTTGCCGCCGGTCGGGGTGCCCGGTTCGTGGCTGGCGTTCAGCGGTGACCCGCTGGCCTACCTCAACCCCGCGACCATCGCCTACGTCCTATCGGTGCCGCTGGACCCGGGGTCCTACATCGCGTTCACCGGCATCGTCATCGTCGACGACCTGCTGGCGATCGCCTACACCGCCGCCTTCAACCCGCAGGCCCTGATCCTGGTCATCCCGGCGGCGATGGTGGAGATCGTCGGATCGACGATCGGCAACACCATCCAGGTGCTGCACTACATCCTCGATTCGACGCTGGCCGTGGCCCTTCCCGCGCTCCTCCCGCTGGCGACCGCGTCGCTGGTTCCCC
>NZ_LZLV01000067.1 GCF_001673405.1 Mycobacterium sp. 1245111.1
CCGGTACCGGTGGGAGCATTGCCCGACGGCGCACGCTGGGCTTTGGACCTCGTCGAGGTGCCCGCGCGGCTGCGCGGTGCGATGGTCGCCATGCTGTCGCGCGTCGCGGTGGTCGGCGGGTTGACGGAGGCGATGAATCTTGTTGCCGCGCAGCCACAATTGCGCGCGGTCACCCGTGACGGCGACCTGGTCGGTGCCGGCTGGATCCACGGTGGCTCCGACCGCAAACCCTCCACGCTGGAGATCACCTCCGAAATCGCCAAGGCGCGAGCCGCACTCGCCGCAGCCGAGCAGCAGAGCAACGAACTGAGTGCGGCGTTGTCCGGGGCGATGAGCGAGCAGAGCAGCCGCCAGGATTCCGCCGAGCAGGCGTTGGCGGCGCTCAACGAGTCCGACGCCGCCATCTCCGCGATCTACGAGCAGCTCGGGCGGCTGGGCCAGGACGCCCGCGCCGCCGACGAGGAGTGGCACCGCCTGACGCGCCAACGCGAGGAGCTGGAAGCCGGGCGCGCCGACACCCTCGCCGAGCTCGGTGAGCTAGAGACGCGGTTGGGCAACGTCGAACAGCCCCAGAATGTGTCCAGCGAGCCGAGCCACGGCGAAGTGCGGCAGCAGATCGCCGCGGCGGCCGAGGCGGCCCGCGGCGTCGAGGTGGAGGCCAGGCTGGCGGTACGCACCGCTGAGGAGCGCGCCAATGCCGTTCGCGGGAAAGCGGATTCGCTGCGTCGCGCGGCTGCCGCGGAGCGCGAGGCACGGGTGCGCGCCCAGCAGGCCCGGGCCGCGCGTCGGCGGGCGGCCGAGGTGGCGGCCGCGGTCGCCGATGCCGGCCGCCTGCTGGCGGCTCGGCTGGCTCTGGTGGTCGCCGCCGCATCGCAGAACCGCGATGTGCTGGCCGCCGAGCGTCAGCAACGCTCCACCGCGATGGCGGCGGTCCGCGACGAGGTGAACACGTTGGGCACCCGGATCGGGGTTCTCACGGAATCGCTGCACCGCGACGAGGTCGCCAAAGCCCAAGCGGCGCTGCGCATCGAGCAACTCGAGCAGATGGTGCTCGAGCAATTCGGCATGGCGCCCGACGTGTTGGTCGCCGAGTACGGCCCGCAGGTTTCGCTGCCCCCGACCGAACTGGAGATGGCCGAGTACGAGCAGGCCCGCGAGCGCGGCGAGCAGGTCACGGCGCCGGCGCCGCTGCCGTTCGACCGACCCACCCAAGAGCGTCGCGCCAAACGCGCCGAGCGCGAGCTGGCCGAGCTGGGCCGGGTGAACCCGTTGGCGCTCGAGGAGTTCGCGGCACTGGAGGAGCGGTTCAACTTCCTGTCGACGCAGCTCGAAGATGTCAAGGCCGCGCGTAAGGATCTGCTCGACGTAGTCGCCGATGTCGACGCCCGGATCCTTCAGGTGTTCACCGAGGCCTACGTCGACGTAGAGCGGGAATTCCAAGGGGTTTTCGCCTCGCTGTTCCCCGGCGGCGAGGGCCGGCTGCTGCTGACGAATCCCGACGACATGCTCACCACTGGTATCGAGGTGGAGGCTCGCCCACCCGGCAAGAAGGTCAAGCGGCTGTCGCTGCTGTCCGGTGGCGAGAAATCACTGACCGCGGTGGCGATGTTGGTCGCTATTTTCCGGGCCCGCCCGTCGCCGTTCTACATCATGGACGAGGTCGAGGCGGCGCTCGACGACACCAATCTGCGCAGGCTGATCGGTCTGTTCGAGTTGCTGCGGGCCAAGTCACAGCTGATCGTGATCACCCACCAGAAGCCGACCATGGAGGTCGCCGACTCGCTCTACGGCGTGACGATGCGCGACGACGGCATCACCACGGTGATCTCGCAACGAATGCGCGGTCAGCAGGTCAACGAGCTGGTCACGACTACTTAAGCGAGGAAATACGTTGCCGCACGCTGTGTGGATTGCAATCGCGGTCGTGGCCGCGCTCGTCGTCATCGCCGTCCTGGTCCTGGGGCTGGTCCGATACCGGCGACGGCAGATCAGCCTGTCGGGGCCTGAGCAGACCCCTACCCTCGACCGTTCCGGCGGGTACACCGCGTCCTCGGGAATCACGTTCAGCCGCACCGAAACGGCGGACCGGATCGACACCACCGGGCTACCCGCCGTCGGTGACGACGCGACGATTCCGCGCGATGCCCCGCGGCGCACCGTCTCGGATATTCAACTGCCCGAACCCGATACGAGCACATCGCCGGTCGAGCAGGCACCACCGGTTGAACCCGCAACCCCCGCAGAGGCACCCGCCACCGAGGAGATCGTCCCGCCGGAAGGACGCCTGGAGCGGCTACGCGGCCGGCTGGCCAGGTCGCAGAATGCCTTGGGCCGCAGCCTCTTAGGGCTCATCGGTGGCGGAGACCTGGACGAGGATTCCTGGGAGCAGGTCGAGGACACCCTGCTGATCGCCGACCTGGGTCCGACCGTGACGAGTTCGGTGGTGGCCGAACTGCGCAACCAGCTCGCCAGCAGGGACGTCCACACCGAGGCCGACGCGCGCGCGGTGTTGCGAGACGTGCTGATCGCCGAGCTGCAACCGGGTCTGGACCGTTCGGTGCGCGCACTTCCGCATGACGATCACCCCTCGGTGCTGCTGGTTGTCGGCGTCAACGGGACCGGAAAGACCACCACCGTCGGCAAACTCGCGCGGGTGCTGGTCGCCGACGGTCGACGCGTGGTGCTGGGCGCGGCCGACACGTTCCGCGCGGCGGCGGCCGATCAGTTGCAGGCCTGGGCAGCTCGCGTAGGTGCCGATGTGGTGCGCGGTGCCGAGGGTGCCGACCCGGCTGCCGTCGCCTTCGACGCCGTCGACAAGGGGATCGAGGCGGGCGCCGATGTGGTGGTGATCGACACCGCTGGCCGGCTGCATACCAAGACCGGCCTGATGGACGAACTCGGCAAGGTCAAGCGCGTGGTCACCCGCCGCGCCGCCGTCGACGAGGTGCTGCTGGTGCTCGACGCGACCATCGGGCAGAACGGGCTGGCCCAGGCGCGCGTGTTCGCCGAGGTGGTCGACATCACCGGAGCGGTGCTCACGAAACTGGACGGCACCGCCAAGGGTGGCATCGTTTTTCGCGTTCAGCAGGAGCTCGGTGTCCCGGTCAAACTGGTCGGACTGGGTGAGGGACCCGACGACCTGGCCCCGTTCGAACCCGCGGCCTTCGTCGACGCGCTGCTGGGCTGACTGGCGGCGACCCGCTGCGGGCGGCTTGCCCGCGATTGGCTAATCAGCGGCCCGGCCGGCCGCGCAGATGTAACACCGACGAAACCTGTCAGCGCCGCGTTTTGTAACAACCGCTTTGCAAGGTTCTCGTGCAGGCCACAGGCATTTGTCTGACGGGCCGTTCATGCCTGACCGGAGGTGAAAACGAGTGAGTTTCCCGACAATGGGCCAGCCGGATACCGGCGATACCGCTTGGATGCTGGCAAGTTCCGCACTGGTGCTGTTGATGACCCCGGGACTGGCGTTCTTCTACGGCGGGATGGTCCGCGCCCGCAGCGTGCTCAACATGATCATGATGAGCATCAGCGCCATGGGCGTGGTGACCGTGCTGTGGGTGCTCTACGGCTACTCGATGGCCTTCGGCAACGACAAGGATGACCTCTTCGGCGACCCGATGGAGTACTTCGGCCTGAAGGGGCTCATCGGAGGCAACTCCGCCGCCGCGGCCGCGGGCAAAGCCGCCGTTGACATTCCGTTGGCCGGCACGCTGCCGATGAACGTGTTCGTCGCATTCCAGTTGATGTTCGCGATCATCACCGTTGCCCTGATTTCGGGCGCGGTCTCCGACCGGCTGAAGTTCAGCGCCTGGCTCGTGTTCGCCGGACTTTGGGCGACCTTCGTCTACTTCCCGGTCGCGCACTGGGTTTTCGCGTTCGACGGTGTCACGGCCGAGCACGGCGGCTGGATCGCCAACAAGCTGAAAGCGATCGACTTCGCCGGTGGAACCGCGGTGCATATCAACTCCGGTACGGCCGGTTTGGTGCTGGCCATCGTGCTGGGCAAGCGCAAAGGTTGGCCCACCACGCTGTTCCGTCCGCACAACATGCCGTTCGTGATGCTCGGCGCCGGCTTGCTGTGGTTCGGCTGGTACGGGTTCAACGCGGGTTCGGCCACCAGCTCCAACGGTGTGGCGGCATCGACCTTCGTCACGACCACCGTTGCCACCGCGGCAGCGATGCTGGCCTGGCTGGCCACCGAACGTATCCGCGACGGCCACGCCACCACCCTCGGTGCGGCCTCGGGGATCGTGGCCGGTCTGGTCGCCATCACGCCGTCCTGTTCGTCGGTGAACGTGCTGGGCGCCCTGGTGATCGGCGCGGTAGGCGGGTCCCTGTGCGCTCTGGCGGTCGGCCTGAAATTCAGGCTCGGCTTCGACGACTCACTCGACGTGGTCGGTGTGCACCTGGTCGGTGGTCTGGCGGGCACGTTGCTCGTCGGCCTGGTTGCCGCGCCCGAAGCTCCCGCCGCAGTCAAGGGCTTGTTCTACGGCGGGGGTTGGGATCAGCTGTGGCGGCAAGCGGTTGGCGCGTTCAGCGTTCTCGCCTACTCCGCTATCGTCACTCTTATCCTTGCGTTGATACTCAAATACACGATGGGCCTGCGACTGAGCCCTGAGGGCGAATCGGCGGGTATCGATGAGTCTCAGCACGCGGAGAGCGCTTACGACTTCGCGACGGCGGGTGGCTCTGGCTCTGTTCTCCCGCACGCGAGTTTGCCGGAGAGCACCTTTGGCCATAATCGAGTGGGCGACAAAGTAGAGGCGGAATAGGAATGAAGCTGATCACCGCGATCGTGAAGCCATTCACGCTCGAGGACATCAAAGCCAGCCTGGAGCAGGTCGGAATCCTGGGGATGACGGTCAGCGAAGTTCAGGGATACGGACGCCAGAAAGGGCACACCGAGGTCTACCGGGGTGCTGAATACTCCGTCGACTTCGTGCCCAAGGTCCGCGTCGAGGTGCTGATCGAGGACTATGACGCCGACAAGGCCCTGGACAGCATCGTGCGGGCCGCGCGCACCGGCAAGATCGGCGACGGCAAGGTCTGGGTCAGCCCGGTGGAAACCGTGGTGCGGGTCCGCACCGGCGAGCGGGGAGCCGACGCGATCTGATCGCCACATGAAAACGCCTACGGCGTGGTCGACCCGACCAGGATGGGAATGACGCAGCGCGAGCAAGACTCACCCGACCCGCCAGCAAAGGACGTTGTGGTGGGAAAAATATCCGGTGCGGCAACGGATCTCGCTGCCGCCCGGGAGAAGCTTCTCGCCCGCGGCCCGAATGAACTCGACTCGGCCGCCCTGCGCGAAGCGTGGGGCGAGCTGCATGAATTCTGGTTGACCACAAAGGCTTCCGAGATCGGAATCATGCCCGGCAGCGGCTTCGCGATCGTCGCGACGGGTTCGCTGGGGCGTCGCGAACTGGTGCCTTACTCCGACTTGGACTTATTGCTCCTGCATGACGGAATGAACACCGACGCCGTCCGGGACGTCGCCGATTCGCTCTGGTACCCGTTGTGGGACGCCAACATTCGCCTCGACCACAGTGTGCGGACCGTCGCGCAGACGCTGAAGGTCGCCGGCGCCGACGTCTCCGCCTGCCTGGCGATGCTCGACACCCGGCACATCGCCGGCGACGAAGAGCTGTCCGGCCGCCTCATCGAGGGCATCCGCCGGCAGTGGCGCTCGGGAATCCAGTCCATCTTCGGCGAAGTCGTCGACGAAACCCACGCCCGGTGGCGACGTTTCGGGGAGATCGCCCACCGCGCCGAGCCCGATCTCAAAGCCGGCCGCGGCGGCCTGCGCGACATTCAGCTGCTCGACGCGCTGGCAATCGCCCACTTGACCGACCGCCTGGCCGTCGGGGAAACGGATGACCCGCTTGGATCGCTGACCGGCGCCCACCTGACCCTGCTCAACGTCCGCACCGAACTGCACCGCGTATCCGGTCGCGGCCACGACCAGGTGCTGGCCCAGTTCGCCGACGAGATCAGCGCAGCGCTGCACGTCGGCGACCGCTTCGACCTGTCGCGGCTGTTGTCCGACGTCGGACGCACGATCAGCTACCGCGTCGACGCGGGGCTGCGCACCGCCTCCAATGCGTTACCACGGCGCGGGATGTCGGCGATCCGCCGGCGTCCGCGCCGACCCCTGGACGAGGGTGTGGTGGAGTACGCCGGCGAGATCGTGCTCGCCCGCGATGCCCGACCGCAAAGCGATCCCGCGCTGCTGCTGCGGGTTGCCGCGGCGTCGGCCGTCACGGGTTTGCCGATCGCGGTGTCCACGCTGACCCGGCTGGCCGATACGGCGCCAGAGCTGCCGAACCCATGGCCACGCGACGCGTTGGACAACCTGCTGATGATGTTGACCGCGGGCCCGGACACCATCGCGGTAATCGAGACGCTGGACCGCACCGGATTGTGGGGCCGGCTCTTCCCGGAGTGGGGGGCGGTCCGGGACCTTCCGCCGCGCGACGTGGTGCACATCTGGACCGTCGACCGCCATCTCGCCGAAACTGTCTCGCGGGCAAGGATTTTCACCACCAGGGTGGCTCGGTCGGACTTGCTGATCCTGGCCGCCCTATTGCACGATATCGGCAAAGGTCGCGACGCCGACCACTGCGTGCTGGGCGCACAGCTGGCCACCCAGATCGGTACCCGGCTCGGGATGTGGCCGTCGGACGTGGAGTTGCTGTCCAAGCTGGTGTTCCACCACCTGCTGTTGGCCAAGGTCGCCATCCGTCAGGACCTCAACGATCCGCAGACCATCGCCACGGTCTGCGAAGCGCTGGACGGCGATCCGGTGCTGCTGGACGTGTTGCATGCGCTGACCGAGGCCGACTCGCTTGCTACCGGGCCGGGGGTGTGGAGCGACTGGAAGGCCTCCCTGATCGGTGATCTGGTGCGGCGCAGCCGGATGGCGATGAACGGCGAGGCGTTGCCACAGGCCGATCCGCTCGACCCCGAATACCTGGCGTTGGCCGCCGACCGCAAGGTTCATGTCGAGCTGCGGCCGGGCGCCGATCGGCGTTTGCATCACGCGGTCGTGATCGCCCCGGACCAACGCGGGCTCTTGTCCAAGGCCGCCGGCGTGTTGACGCTGAACTCGCTGCGGGTGCACTCCGCGTCGATCAACGTGAAGGACGGCGTCGCGATCAGCGAATTCGTGGTGTCACCGCACTTCGGCAGCCCGCCCGCCTCGGGCCTGGTGCGCCAGCAGCTGATCCGGGCGCTGGGTGGGCAGACCGACGTGTTGGGCACTCTGGAACAGCGGTCGGCCGAAACCAAGCCGAAGCCGGTGGGTGATGCGCCGACCGCGGTCCCGGTGCATCAACCGGCGGCGCCACCGCGAATCCTGTGGTTCGAGGGCGCGCCGGGCCGGCTGATCATCGAGATCCGGGCCAACGACCGGCCGGGTCTGCTCGCGTTGCTCACCGGAGCGCTGGAGCGTGCCCAGGTCGACATCGATTGGGCCAAGGTCAGCACCCGCGGGTCGATGGTGGACGACGTGTTCTGCATCGCGCTGCCGGAGCGCAGCGCCGCATCGAGGGCGACCGGCGAGCCCGGCTCGAGCACCCGGGCGGCCATCGAACATCACCTGCTGGCGGTATTGGGCGAGTCGCCGGCCGCCGCCGCCGTCTAGTTCGGCTGCTGCAGCCACCGGTCGATGCGTTCGGCGACGCCGACCCAGCCGGGCTCCTGCATCATGTTGTGCCCCATGTCGGAAAAGAACTCTGCCTCGGTTCGGTAGGCCCGCGCCGTAGCGCGCACCTCCGCGTTGGTGACCATGCCGTCGTCCGCGGCGCCCAGAACCAACATCGGCGTGTTGACCCGCGTCGTCTTCACCCGTCGGGTCAGCGGATCGATGAGCGAGGCGCGCACCGCCTCGGATTGCACACTCGCAGAGGCTGATTCGACGATGTCGTCGGGCGTCTGGGCACTGAAGAGGTGCTCGCGAACCAGCGGCGCGGTGCCGATGAAACCGGTCAGGTTGCCGACCGGCAGCGAGCGCATCGAAATCCACGGGTGGCGGGTCCAGATCCGGGTCGCCAACCCCAGCACACCCGTCGGTGGCACCGATGCCACCAGCACCGCCGCCGGAGCGTCGCGATCCTCCAGGTAACGCTGCACGACGAAGCCGCCGAGCGAATGCGCGATGAGTATCGGGTGGGCGCCGAGACTGTCGGCGGTGACTTGGACGTCGTGGACGTAGTCGGCGATCGAGCAGGCGTGAAAGCGTTTGCCGGCCGGGCTGCCGCCGTGCCCGCGCAGGCTCACCGCCACCGCGCGGTAGCCGGCGTCGGCGAAGAAGTCGACGAAGTTGCTCCAGCACGAAGCCGAATGCCAGCCACCGTGCACAAACAGCAGTGGTATCGGATGCGCGTCGTCGCAGTATCCCTTGTCGATCACCTCGAGCATGCGCTGATCATCTGCCAAACTCCGCGCGAGTGTGCGGCTGGCCGCACATTTAGCGTCGAGCGTGCGGCTGGCCGCACACTCGCGCTGCTCTCCTCTCCGGCGACAGCCGGCGCCCCCCGCTAGGCTGGGCCTCGTGTTTGAATCGCTGTCCGATCGGCTCACCGGGGCCCTGCAAGGACTCCGCGGCAAGGGCCGGCTGACCGACGCCGACATCGACGCCACCACCCGCGAGATCCGGCTGGCGCTGCTCGAAGCCGACGTTTCGCTGCCCGTCGTCCGAGCCTTCGTCAGCCGCATCAAAGACCGCGCCAAGGGCGCCGAGGTGTCCGGCGCCCTCAACCCGGCCCAACAGGTCGTCAAGATCGTCAACGAGGAACTGATCGCGATCCTCGGCGGCCAGACCCGCCAGCTGACGTTCGCCAAGACGCCGCCGACCGTGGTGATGCTGGCCGGCCTGCAGGGTTCCGGTAAGACCACGCTGGCGGGCAAGCTGGCGCTCTGGCTGCGCAACCAGGGTCACACGCCGCTGCTGGTCGCCTGCGACTTGCAACGGCCGGGCGCGGTCAACCAGCTGCAGATCGTGGGGGAGCGGGCCGGTGTCGCGGTATTCGCGCCGCACCCAGGCACCTCGGCCGACACCGATCAAGCCGCCGGACCCGGCGATCCGGTCGCCGTCGCCGCGGCCGGTCTTGCCGAGGCGCGGGCCAAGCACTTCGACGTGGTGATCGTCGACACCGCCGGACGGCTGGGTATCGACGAGGAGATGATGGCTCAGGCCGGCGCGATCCGCGCCGCAGTCGATCCCGACGAAGTGATTTTCGTGCTCGACGCGATGGTCGGTCAGGACGCGGTAGCCACCGCGCAGGCATTCGGTGAGGGCGTCGGCTTCACCGGTGTGGTGCTGACCAAGCTGGACGGCGACGCGCGCGGTGGCGCCGCGCTGTCGGTCCGCGAAATCGCCGGTGTGCCAATTCTTTTCGCGTCGGCTGGTGAGAAGCTGGAGGACTTCGACGTCTTCCACCCCGACCGGATGGCCAGCCGCATTCTGGGCATGGGCGACGTGCTGAGCCTGATCGAGCAGGCCGAGCAGGTCTTCGACGCGCAGCAGGCCGAGGCCGCCGCGGTCAAGATCGGGTCCGGCGAACTCACGCTGGAGGACTTCCTCGAACAGATGCTGGCGATCCGCAAGATGGGCCCGATCGGCAACCTGCTGGGCATGCTGCCCGGTGCGGGCCAGATGAAGGAGGCCCTGGCCGCCGTCGACGACCGGCAGCTCGACCGGCTGCAGGCGATCATTCGCGGCATGACGCCCCAGGAGCGGGCCGACCCGAAGATCATCAACGCCTCCCGCCGGCTGCGCATCGCCAACGGATCGGGTGTGACAGTGTCCGAGGTCAACCAACTCGTCGACCGTTTCTTCGAGGCCCGCAAGATGATGTCCTCGATGGTGAGCGGCATGGGCATACCGGGGCTGGGGCGCAAGTCGTCAACCCGGAAGAACGCAAAAGGCAAGGGCAAGAAGGGCAAGAAGCAGCGCGGGCCGACGCCGCCCAAGGCCCGGGGTCCGCTCGGCGCCGGCATGCCGGCCGGGTTCCCCGACCTGTCCAACATGCCGCAGGGTCTGGACGAATTGCCGCCCGGCTTGGCCGATTTCGACTTGTCCAAGCTGAAATTCCCGGGCAACAACTAGTGCCGCAGCACGTTCGAGGGATCGGGCTTCCCGACGAAGAACCCATCGAACTGTGGATCGCCGAAGGCCGGATCAGCCGCGAACCGATCAGCGGCGCCGACACGATTTTCGACGGCGGCTGGATTCTGCCGGGCCTGGTCGACGCGCACTGTCATGTCGGGCTGGGACCGGGCGGCGCCGTCGAACTCGGCGAGGCGATAACGCAAGCCGAAGCCGAACGCGACGCCGGCGCCCTACTGTTGCGCGATTGCGGTTCGCCGATCGACACCCGCAGCCTCGACGACCGCGACGACCTACCCCGCATCATTCGGGCCGGCCGTCATCTGGCCCGCCCCAAGCGGTACATCCCGGGCCTGCCGATCGACATCGAAGACGAATCCCAGCTTCCCGATGCGGTGGCCTTGCAGGCCGCACGTGGTGACGGCTGGGTCAAGCTGGTCGGCGACTGGATCGACCGTGGCATAGGCGATTTGGCGCCGCTGTGGTCTGACGAGGTGATCAAGGCTGCGATCGATGCCGCCCACGCCCACGGCGCGCGAGTGACCGCACACGTCTTCGGCGAGGACGCGCTGCCAGGTCTGATCAAGGGCGGGATCGACTGCATCGAACACGGCACCGGTCTCACCGACGACACCATCGAGTTGATGGTCGAACACGGAACGGCGTTGGTGCCCACCCTGATCAACGTCGAAAACTTTCCCGGCATCGCCGACGCCGCGGGAAAGTACCCGACCTATGCCGCGCACATGCGCGACCTGTACGCCAACGCCTACCCGCGACTGGCTGCGGCCCACGAGGCCGGCATACCTATTTACGCTGGCACCGACGCGGGCGGCATGATCGCCCACGGACGCATCGGCGACGAGGTCGAGGCGCTGACCCGCATTGGAATGAGTCCCACCGAGGCGCTCGGTGCGGCGTGCTGGGACGCCCGCGGCTGGCTCGACCGCCCAGGATTGGACGACGGCGCTTCGGCAGACCTGTTGTGCTACTACGATGATCCGCGCTACGGCCCCGAGGTGCTGCACCGCGCCGATGTGGTCATCCTGCGGGGGCAGCTGTACTGAAGGGTCCGACCGGTCAGCCCTCGATGGAGGTGGGGTCGAGGCGATCGGTCGGAACCCCGTTGATATACGTAGCCACACCGTTGCCCATGGAAAAGTCTGGCGGGCCCACCGTCATGAGGTTGAAGAAAACATCTTCTCGCCGGACCTGCAGCTTCTCCTGCAACTGATCGACGACCGCCTGGTAGAACGCGGCTTTCTGTTCCGGACTCGCGACGTCGAGGAAGATCAGCTGAATAAAGATGCAATTCTCGGATCGGTAGAGACCGAGATAGTCGCGGTCGAAAAAGAAGTTCTCCGCCTTGTGCTCGGTGATGGTCTGAAATCGATCCTCAGGCACTCCAAGACATTCGATCATCTTGTCGTACACCACGTCTGCAATGGTGTGGCGATACTCCACCGACTTGCCTTCGATGAGGTCGATCCGAGCGAGCGGCATACGGCTGTTCCCTCCAGAGCTGATGAGGATGGGTGGTTCCTGAGGTGAAATCATAGTGATGAATGACGTGTGCGGGGGGTGCCCGGGCGTCTGCGCACCGAGGTCTCTGTTAGAAACGGGACTGTGCCGATCCCCGAATTCATCGTCGAGCTTCGACGCCACGTCGGCCATGCGCTGTTGTGGTTGCCAGCCATCACCGCGGTAGTCATACGCGACCGTCAGGTGCTGCTGATCAGACGAGCCGACAACCACGCCTGGACGCCCATCACCGGAATAATCGATCCCGGAGAGAACCCGGCGGATTGCGCTACCCGAGAAGTGTTGGAAGAGAGCGGCATTCAGGCGATCCCGCGCCGACTGGCCTGGGTGCACGTGACCCGGCCGATGGTCCACGTCAACGGCGACCACGCCCAATACCTCGATCTCGTGTTCCGGATGGACTGGGTGGGCGGCGAACCGTTTCCCGCCGACGACGAAAGCGTCGACGCCCGCTGGTTCGATCTGGCCGAGTTGCCGGACATGACCGACGACATGTATCGGAGGATCCAGTATGCGAAAGACGGCAATCTCACTGCGCCAACGGTTTTCGAGACCGCCGCGTCATGACATACGCCGTCGAGCAGCTCGCTGAGTTCGTGGTCGATGCCGGTCAATCCGACATCAGCGGGCCGGCGCGGGCGACGCTGAAGCGGAACGTGCTGGACAGCATCGCCTGTGCGGTCGGTGCCCTCGACGGTGAGCTGATCCCGTCGATCCGTGCGCACGCCGAACAGTTCAGCGGCCGTCCCACAGCGACATTCGTGGGTGGTGGCCGCGCATCAGTGGACCAGGCGGCTTTCTTCAACGCCGTGCTGGTGCGTTATCCCGATCTGCTCGATACCTATCTGACGCCCGGCGGCCTGTGTCACCCGGCCGACAACTTCGGCGCGGTGTTCGCCGTCGCCGAACACGTCGACGCCAGCGGGGCGGATTTCCTGCTCGCACTCGCGGTCGCCTACGAGATCCAATGCCGTTTCAGCGCAAAGGTTCCCGTGATGGGTCGCGGGCTCAACCACGCGCTGCAACTGGCGATGTCTGCGGCCGCCGGCTCGGCCAAGCTGCTCGGACTCGACGTCGCCCGAACCGCGGACGCTATCGCCGCGTCCACCGTGGACAACGTGTCGCTGGCCGCGGTGCACACCGAACCGGTGTCGACGTGGAAGGGCATCTCACCGGCGACCACCGGGATGCGCGCGGTGTACGCAACGATGCTTGCCGGCCGCGGAATCACCGGCCCGCGAGGCTTTTTCGAGGGCCCCAATGGCCTGGAGCAACTATTCGACCAGCCGATCGACCTGCGCCCATCGGACCGATCCCTGAATGCCGTCGAGCAGACGTACCTCAAGCAGTACTGCTCACTGATCCACGGCCAGGTGGTCATCGACGCGACCCTGGCCTTGCGCGACGGGCACGCCATCGACGCCAACGACGTCGAGTCGGTGAGCCTCGAGGTGTTCCAGGGCGCATTCGACATCGCCGGCGGTGGCCGCTACGGCGACAAGGACCACCCGTCGAACAAAGAGCAGGCTGACTACAACCTCAAGTACCTGGTGGCTGTCGCGCTGCTGGACGGGCAGGTCGGCCCGGAACAGCTTGAGACAGAACGGGTTCGCCGGTCCGACGTGCAGACGCTGCTGGCTCGCGTGGACGTACACCCGGCAGCGGACCTGACCGAGGCCTACCCGGAGCGCACCGAGGCTCGCGTGCATATCGCGCTCAGGGACGGTCGGGCGTTTCATCGTGAGCAATCGGACTTCGAGGGATCACCCACCCGGCCGATGTCTTGGGATCGGGTTGTCGAGAAATTCCACTGGTTGGCCGAACCGTTCGCGGATGACGCGCTGCGCGGCGAGATCGTCGACGCCGTGCACCGCCTGGACGAAATCACGGTGGCCGAATTGGCATCGCTGCTGGCGGCAGTCAGCCCGAGCGCGCGGCACGCCCGAAGCCGGGGAAGGCTGTAAGCCGAGCTAAAGAAAGATTGCGAGTACTTACTCTCTATGTTAGTTTCGCATCACCCCAACGATGCGGAGGACAGCAGTGAGCTTCGACGTGATCATTCGCGACGGATTGTGGTTCGACGGAACCGGCACGGCGCCACAGACCCGCACGCTGGGCATCCGTGACGGCGTCGTGGCCACGGTGTCGTCCAGCCCGCTAGATGAGGCCGGCTGCCCCGAGATCATCGACGCCAAGGGCAAATGGGTGGTGCCTGGATTCGTCGACGTGCACACCCACTACGACGCCGAGGTGCTGCTCGATCCCGGGCTGCGCGAATCGGTGCGTCACGGTGTCACGACGGTGCTACTGGGCATGTGCTCACTGTCGACGGTCTACGCCGAGGCCGAGGATGCTGCCGACCTGTTCAGCCGGGTCGAGGCCGTGCCGCGCAAGTTCGTCCTGGGTGCCTTGCAAGGCAAGACGTGGTCGACGCCCGCGGAGTACGTGAAGGCCATCGACGACCTGCCGCTCGGGCCGAATGTCAGTTCGCTGCTTGGCCATTCAGACCTGCGGACCGCGGTGCTGGGCTTGGAACGCGCCACCACCCGCGATGTCGAGCCCACCGATGCCGAGCTCGACAGGATGGCCGCGCTGCTCGACGACGCACTCAAGGCCGGCATGCTCGGTATGTCGGGCATGGACGCGGCAATCGACAAGCTCGACGGCGACCGCTTCCGCTCCCGTGCACTGCCGTCGACGTTCGCCACCTGGCGTGAACGCCGCAAGCTGATCAAGGTGCTGCGCAAGCGGGGCCGGATTCTGCAGAGCGCGCCCAACGTGGCCAAGGCCGAGTCGGGCCTGCTGTTCTTCCTCTCCAGCAGCCCAATGTTCGGGCTGCGCAAGGCGGTTCGGATGAGCCTGCTGGTATCCGCGGATGCCAAGTCGATGCCGTTGGCCGTCCACGTGTTCGGCCGGGGAACCCGGTTGATGAACTTCCTGCTGCGCTCCAAGGTGCGCTTTCAGCACCTGCCGGTGCCGTTCGAGCTGTACTCCGACGGCATCGACCTGCCGGTGTTCGAGGAGTTCGGCGCGGGAACCGCGGCGCTGCATCTGCGAGACCAGTTGGAGCGCAACGAATTACTGGCAGACGAGGAGTACCGCCGCCGCTTCCGTCGGCAGTTCGACCGCGTCAAGCTCGGTCCGTCTCTGTGGCACAGGGACTTTCACGAAGCGGTTATCGTCGAGTGCCCTGACACGTCGTTGATCGGCAAGAGCTTCGGCGCGATCGCCGACGAGCGCAAGCTCCATCCGCTGGACGCATTCCTCGATGTCCTGGTGGAAAACGGTGAGCGCAATGTCCGTTGGACCACGATCGTCGCCAACCATCGGCCCAAACAACTCGACAAGCTGGCCAATGAGCCGAGCATCCACCTCGGCTTCTCCGATGCCGGCGCGCATTTGCGCAACATGGCCTTCTACAACTTCCCGGTGAAATTCCTCAAACGCATCCTCGACGCCTACCGAGACGGTCGGCCGTTCATGACCATCGAGCGCGCCGTGCACCGCCTCACCGGCGAGGTTGCCGAATGGTTCGGCCTGGACGCGGGCACCCTGCGGGAAGGCGACCGTGCCGACTTCGTCGTGATCGACCCCGCCGGACTCGACGACTCGGTGAACGCCTACCACGAGGAGAAGGTGCCGTTCTACGGCGACCTGAGCCGCATGGTGAACCGGAACGACGCCGCGGTGGTCGCCACCGGTGTGGGCGGCGCAATCGTGTTCCGCGATGGGCAATTCCGCGAAGGCTACGGCACGACCGTGAAGTCGGGCCGCTACCTGCGCGCGGGCGCGGGGCACCGGCAACTCGCCGGCTCGAACGCGTAGGTCTCGACGATGGCACGGACCCAGCAGCAGCGGCGCGAAGAGACCGTGGCGCGTCTGCTCGAGGCCAGCATCGCGACGATCATCGAGATCGGCTACGCCCGGGCCTCGGCCGCGGTGATCACCAAGCGCGCCGGGGTTTCGGTGGGCGCCCTGTTCCGGCACTTCGACACCATGGGCGACTTCATGGCCGCCACCGCATACGAAGTGCTTCGGCGCCAACTGGATTCGTTCACCAAGCGGGTCGCGGCGATACCGTCCGACCGGCCCGCCTTGGAGGCCGGGCTGACCATCCTGCGTGACATCACCAGCAGCCCCACCAATGCGGTGCTCTACGAACTGATGATCGCCGCGCGCACCGACGAAAAGCTCAACGCGACCTTGCAGCACGTGCTCGAGCAGTACACCAGCAAGATCTGCGATGCCGCGCGTGCGCTACCCGGAGCCGAGGAACTCGGCGAGGACATCTTCCCGGTGATGGTTGCGCTGCTGACCAACACCTTCGACGGAGCGGCGATGCTGCGGGCGGTGTTGCCTCAGCCCGAGATCGAGGACCGCCGCATCGCTCTGCTGTCGTCCCTGCTGAGCGGAATCGGCCTGCCGGCCTGATCGTCAGCTGTCGGTGAGCTTGCTCACCGCGTCGTCGAGCCTGCGGCACAGGCTCATCAGCTCGTTGATCCCGAGCAGGGTGAGGGGGCGATGAGTTGCCGGCCCGTCGGCGACCACGCAGAACGGCGTGGCGTCGCCGAGGGTGTCTCGCGCCTTCATCAGCACGCTGATGCCGGCCGAGCCCAGGAACTCGACCTTGGACAAGTCGACGATCAAGCCCTTCGGCTTCTTGGCCAGCGCGCCGTCGATGGCCTCGGACAGTCCCGGGGCGGTCAACATGTCCACGCTTCCGCCGACCGACACCACTGCCAACCCGTCGACCTCGGACTCGCTGGCGTAGAACTCGTCCTTGTCGGTCTGAGGCGGCGAACCGGGTGCGTGTTGGTTTTCGGCCATCATCGATCTCTCATTCCTCACGGACACCTGCGTTGACGGTTCGCAACGCAGACATCGTTGGTAATGGCTGGCGACTCAACCCACGGACGATGTCGACGCGTATCGACGGCATGCCGCGAACCGCTATTGAACTCCTGCGCAACAGACTGCCACGGCACTCGAAGAGTAGCCGAAACGACTGACGCTGTCGCCGCAGCACTACAGCGTGCCGATTCCCGATTGCGGGTTGAGCGCAAAGCCCCAGTCGAGCAGGCTACCGGCTTGATCCCAGTAGGTCGGTCCGCCTTCGCGCACCAACCCATACATCATGGCTACCACCAGACGGCGTCCTCCGCGAGCGGCGGCACCGACGAACGTCTTGCGTGCGGCGTCGGTAAACCCGGTCTTGCCGCCGATCGCGCCCGGATACCGCGTCAGCAGCTCGTCACGGTTGGCGATCGGGTGGTCACCATTCTCGCCGGGAAAAACGGCCGACGGCTCGGCGGTGATCTGGGCGAACACCGGGTTGGCCATCGCCGCGCGGAAGATCACCGCCAGATCGTGGGCCGTCGACCAGCCCGAGCCACCGGGTCCGTCCAGCCCGGAGGGTGTCGAGGCATGGGTGTTGACCGCCCCCAGTGAGGCCGCCTTGGCGTCCATCTTGGCCACGGTGGCAGCCACGCCGCCCAGCATGTGCGCCAAGGTGTTGGCCGCGTCGTTGCCCGACACCAGCAGCAGACCGTCGAGAAGTTGACGCGCGGTGTAGGTGTTGCCCGCTTTCACGCCCACGCAGCTGCATTCGACCTGGCTGTCGGCCGCATCGGCCACCACGGTCGAGTCCAGGTTCAGCTCGTCGAGCGCCACCAGCGCGAGCAGCACCTTGATGGTGCTCGCGGGCGGGTGGCGGACATGCTCGTCACGCGCGGCCAGCACCTGACCCGAGTCGAGGTCGGCCAGCAACCACGTCTGCGCTGGGCCATCGGGGATCGGCACCGAACCGACCGGCTGCACGCCGGCGTCCGCCCACGCCGTTGGACTGGATCCGACGAAGAACACGGCCACGATTGCGGCCATCAGCATCCGCATGGGGCGACAGTACCGGCCTGCCGGCCGGCCGCCCTCGCCGCACTTGGCCCGCTGCTCCCCGGCTTGCGGGGCAAGCCGCATGGCCGCCGGGCGGCAGGTGTTCAATCAAGCCATGTTGAGCCATGCCGAAATCTCGGACCGCTTGGAAATCCAGCAGCTGATCACCGATTACTCCACCGCGATCGACACGCGTCGGTTCGACGATCTCGACGCCGTATTCACCCCGGACGCCTACATCGACTACACGGCTCTCGGCGGGATCGAGGGCAGCTATCCCGAGGTGAAGGCCTGGCTGGCCGAGGTGCTGCCGAACTTTCCGATGTACGCGCACATGCTGGGCAACTTCTCGGTCCGCATCGACGGCGACACCGCCTCGTCGCGGACGATCTGCTTCAACCCGATGGTAGTGCCGGCCGCGACGACACAAAAAGGCCCAGACCAGATCATGTTTTGCGGGCTGTGGTACGACGACGAGTTCGCCCGGACCGACGACGGCTGGCGGATGACCCGTCGCGTCGAGACGAAGTGCTTCCAGAAAATCATGTAGTCCGCGTGAATTTCTGACTTAAGCCCTGGTTCTGGCACAATGGGCGGCTGTCCGTCGCGCGACCCACCGCCACTGCGGTGCTTGTCCGGCGGTCACACACGCGAGGCAAAACCGGATCCGGGCACTCCCGCCCGAATCGCTGAATTGCAGCGTGACACCTTCTAGGAGAAGTCGCTTCACCATGGCTGTAAAGATCAAGCTCACCCGGCTCGGCAAGATCCGCAATCCCCAGTACCGCATCGCAGTCGCCGACTCGCGCACGCGCCGCGAAGGCCGCGCCATCGAGGTCATCGGCCGGTACCACCCGAAGGAAGACCCGAGCCTGATCGAGGTCGACTCCGAGCGCGCCCAGTACTGGCTGTCGGTCGGCGCTCAGCCCACCGAGCCCGTTCTCAAGCTGCTGAAAATCACCGGCGACTGGCAGAAGTTCAAGGGCCTGCCCGGCGCCGAGGGCCGACTCAAGGTCGCCGAGCCCAAGCCCACCAAGCTCGAGCTGTTCAACGCGGCGCTAGCCGCCGCCGACGGCGGACCCGACACCGAGGCCGCCAAGCCGAAGCAGAAGAAGGCGCCGGCGAAGAAGGCCGCCGAGAAGCCGGCCGACGAGGCCGAAAAGGCCCCTGCCGCCGAGAAGCCCGCTGAGGAAGCCGCGCCGGCCGCCGAGGCCGAAGCCGCCGAGCCGGCTACCGAGAGCTGACCGCGCCATGAGCACCGTCGTCGTTGACGCCGTCGAACACCTGGTCCGTGGGATCGTCGACAATCCCGACGATGTTCGCGTCGACATGGTCACCAGCCGTCGCGGCCGGACCGTCGAAGTGCACGTCCACCCGGAAGACCTCGGCAAGGTGATCGGTCGCGGGGGGCGCACCGCGACCGCGCTGCGCACGTTGGTCGCCGGCATCGGTGGCCGCGGCATTCGCGTCGACGTGGTGGACACCGACCAGTAGCGGAGAGCTCGGCGTGGAGTTAACTGTCGGGCGCGTCGTCAAAGCGCACGGCGTCACGGGTGAACTCGTCGTCGACATCCGCACCGACGATCCCGAGCAGCGGTTCGCTCCGGGATCGACGTTGCGCGCCAAGGGATCTGATCGCAGCGAGCGCAGCTACACCGTCGATACGGTCCGACCGCACGGCGGCCGCCTTCTGGTGCGACTGTCCGGCGTGGCCGACCGCGACACCGCCGATGCACTGCGCGGCAGTGTGTTCGTCATCGACTCGGCGGACTTGCCGCCCATCGACGAGGACGACACCTACTACGACCACCAACTCGAGGGTCTGCAGGTGCAGACGACGGCAGGCGTCGAATTAGGCACTGTCACCGAGGTTTTGCACACCGCGGCCGGTGAACTGCTCGCGGTCAAGCGCGAACATGCCCCCGAGTTACTGGTGCCGTTCGTCAGCGCCATCGTCACGTCGGTGTCGCTGGAGAACGGTGTCGTCGAGATCGACCCGCCGGATGGTCTCCTGGACCTGGAGAACTGAGGGCGCCGAGATGAGAATCGACGTCGTCACGATCTTCCCGTCGTATCTGGATCCGCTGCGGCAGTCGTTGCCGGGCAAGGCGATTCAGTCGGGTCTCGTCCAGTTCGACGTGCACGACCTGCGCCGGTGGACCCACGACGTGCACCACTCGGTCGACGACTCGCCGTACGGCGGTGGGCCGGGGATGGTGATGAAGGCGCCGGTCTGGGGTGAGGCGCTCGACGAGATCTGTTCACACGAAACGCTTCTCGTTGTCCCGACGCCAGCCGGCCGGTTGTTCACCCAGGCGACCGCACAGCGGTGGGTCAGGGAACCGCATCTGGTGTTCGCGTGCGGCCGCTACGAGGGAATCGACCAGCGGGTCGCCGAGGACGCCGCCACCCGGATGCGGGTCGAAGAGGTGTCCATCGGGGACTACGTGCTGCCGGGCGGCGAGTCTGCGGCGCTGGTCATGATCGAGGCCGTGCTACGGCTGCTGCCGAACGTGCTCGGCAATCCGCTCTCCCACCAAGATGATTCACACTCCGACGGGATGCTCGAGGGACCGTCGTACACCCGGCCGCCGACCTGGCGGGGCCTCGACGTCCCCGAGGTGCTGCTGTCCGGCGACCACGCCCGCGTCGACGCGTGGCGGCGCCAGGCCGGCGAGCAGCGGACCCGCGAGCGCCGACCCGACCTGTGGCGGGATCGGACCTAAGCTAGACCCCGATCCGCCCGGACGGGAACATCGTCTTGACGGCCTGGGTGATGGTGTCCCGCGCGGTGGCGTCGTCGGAGGCCTGCAGCGACTCGATCACCATGACGTAGCGCCGGTCGGCTCCGATGATGCCGGTGGACAAGTGCATCCAGCTGCCGCCGTCCATGCAGCACATCCAGCCCTGCTTGACGGCGACGGGTTCGCTGGAGAGCCCATCGGGAATGCCAAATCGCTGCGGATAGCCGTCGGCTCCGGTGGCCGTCGACCCGGTGAGGTCGTCGACGATGATCTGGGCGCGGTCGCCCGCCAGGCCGCCGGCCCCGTTGAGCAGCATGTCGTAGTAGTGCACTAGGTCGGTGGCCGAGCTCCTCGTGTTCCACCACTGTCCGTCGCTGGGCGGGGTGGTCGACGTCAACCCGTAGCGGGTTGCGACGGTATTGATGATCGTTTCGCCGCCGCGCGCACCCCAGAACGTCTCCGCGGCGCCGTCGTCCGAGGAGCGCAGCATGCTGTCCAGGGCTTGGCGATCGGTCGATGAGAGCGCGTCGCCGGACGCTTGTGACAGCAGGTCGTCGGCGATGAACAGTTTGGCCACCGAGGCGATCGCGACCAGCTGGTTGCTGCCGCCCGCCAGCTGCTGACCGGTCGCCCGGTCGAGGACGGCCACCGAGATCGTGGCGCCCTTGGTGGCCGCGTCATCGGTGGCCTGTGCGATGCGCGTTGCGAGCCCGTCGAAGGAGGCCGCCGGCGGCGACGCAGGGGCAGGCGCGGCGCCGTCCGGCGAGCCGTACACCCGTGCGCAACCGACGCCGGACAGCGTGAGGATTGCCGCAATGCCGATGACCAGCAGCGGACCGCGAGTTCGCATGCGCATGTGTACCATCCGCGCACGTCGGGGATGGGTAGGGGATAGCGGCGATTCGCCGTGATTTCGCTGCGTGGACCCGATCTGGCACAATTGACCAGTTGTCTCCAGCGGTTGTCGGCCGGCCGGCTCGCTTCCGCCCACTGTGAGACTCCCAGATGTCCGAATCCATCGGCCAAGTTGCCTGCTCACGCGCCTGCGGTGGTGAGCAGCAGCGCTGGTCGCGACCGCAAGGAAGTGTCTGTCGAAATGAACACGCTGGACTTCGTCGACAAGACGTCGCTGCGCGATGACCTCCCGGCCTTCAGCCCCGGCGACACGATCAACGTGCACGTAAAGGTCATCGAGGGCGCCAAAGAGCGCATCCAGGTGTTCAAGGGCGTGGTGCTGCGCCGCCAAGGCGGCGGGGTCCGCGAGACCTTCACCGTCCGCAAGGAGAGCTACGGCGTCGGCGTCGAGCGGACGTTCCCGGTGCACTCGCCCAACATCGACCACATCGACGTCGTGACCCGAGGTGACGTCCGTCGCGCCAAGCTCTACTACCTGCGCGAGCTGCGCGGCAAGAAAGCCAAGATCAAGGAAAAGCGCTGAACTTCGGCGCTGTCGGCGTTTCCGCGGCGGCCCTGCAGGACCGCGCAGTGACGCTGGCTACGCTGAAGCGGTGACTGACACGACCGACTCGCCTGAGGGTCAACCCGATTCCGGTCCGGCCGATCCAGAAGTCGCGAAAAGCTCTCCGTCCATTCCGCAGCCGGGTGTACCGCAGGAAGACGAGCACGTAGACAAAAAGCGTGCGGCGCTGCGTGAAACCGTCGTTCTCGCGGTGATCGCACTGGTGCTCTACTACGTCATGTTGACGTTCGTGGCCCGTCCCTACCTGATTCCGTCGGAATCGATGGAACCCACCCTGCACGGCTGCTCGGGGTGCGTCGGTGACCGGATCATGGTCGACAAGGTCACGTACAACTTCGGCGCGCCCCATCCCGGTGACGTCATCGTGTTCAAGGGACCGCCGCCGTGGAATGTCGGCTACAAGTCCATTCGTTCGCATAACGCGGTGATCCGCTCGCTGCAGAACGCGCTGTCGTTCATCGGTTTTGTGCCGCCGGACGAGAATGACTTGGTCAAGCGCGTCATCGCGACCGGTGGTCAGACAGTTCAGTGCCGCAACAACACCGGGTTGACCGTGGATGGCAAGCGATTGAGCGAGCCGTACCTGGACCCGGCCACGCTGAACGCCGACCCCGCCGTCTACCCGTGCCTGGGTCCGGAATTCGGGCCCGTCCACGTGCCGCAGGGACGGCTATGGGTGATGGGGGACAACCGCACTCACTCGGCCGACTCCCGGGCCCACTGCACCAGCACTCCCGGCGATGCGATGAACGGACTGCTGTGCACCGGCGACCCGATGGCCGGCACGGTGCCGGTCGACAATGTCATCGGCAAGGCGCGGTTCATTGTCTGGCCGCCCTCGCGTTGGGGTGCTGTGCGATCGGTGAATCCGCAGCAGAATCATTAGGGATGGCTACCACCTGGCCGCCTCGGACGGTGATCCGTAAATCGTCGGGTCTGCGCACCCTGGAGTCCGCGCTGTATCGCAGCGGTCTCGGGCCGGTGGCCGGCGTAGACGAGGTCGGGCGTGGGGCGTGTGCCGGGCCGCTGGTGGTCGCGGCGTGTGTGCTCGGGCCAAACCGACTGGAAAGCCTTGCTGCCCTTGATGATTCGAAGAAGCTGACGGAAACTTCGCGGGAGAAGCTGTTTCCGTTGATCCGCCGGTACGCGCTGGCCTATCACGTGGTGTTCATCCCGTCGACCGAGGTCGACCGGCGCGGAGTGCACGTGGCCAACATCGAGGGGATGCGTCGGGCGGTGGCAGGGCTGTCGGTGCGACCCGGCTATGTGCTCAGCGACGGTTTCCGGGTGCCGGGACTGGCCGTGCCCTCGTTGCCGGTGATCGGCGGCGACGCGGCGGCGGCGTGCATCGCGGCGGCCAGCGTGCTGGCCAAGGTCAGCCGGGATCGACTGATGGTGGCGATGGAGGCCGACCATCCGGGGTACGGGTTCGCGGTCCACAAGGGCTACAGCACGGTGGCGCACTCTGCGGCGCTCAACGAGCTCGGGCCCTGCCCGCAGCACCGGTACTCGTTCATCAACGTGCGACGCGTGGCGTCCGGATCTGGGACCCGCACGGTGGTGGAATGCCCGCCAGACGCCGAAGACCAGCCGGGTCAGCGGATCGACGACGAGTGGGGAAAGATGGATCCGGTCAATCAACCACGGGACGAAGAAGGACGGTTGAGCTGATGAGTGCCGAAGATCTCGAAAAGTATGAAACCGAGATGGAGCTCTCGCTGTACCGCGAATACAAGGACATCGTGGGCCAGTTCAGCTACGTGGTGGAAACCGAGCGCCGGTTCTATCTGGCAAACAGCGTCGAGATGGTTCCCCGCAACGCCGACGGCGAGGTCTACTTCGAGCTGAGGTTGTCCGACGCGTGGGTATGGGACATGTACCGGCCGGCCCGATTCGTCAAACAGGTCCGGGTCGTCACGTTCAAAGACGTCAACATCGAAGAGGTCGAAAAGCCCGAGCTGCGGCTGCCCGAATAAGGCGCCGCGCTAGGCCCGGTCGCCGTTGCCGAAAGCCGGCTTGCCCCGGGTTTCAATCACACTGCGCGCCACGTCGGCCAGTTTGATGTTCAAATCCTGCGAGTAGCGCCGCAGAACGTTGAACGCCTCCTGCTCGTCCACTCCGTGCAGCATCATCAGCATTCCCACGGCCTTGCCGATCTCGCGGTTGGACAGCAGCCCGCGCCGCAGGGTCGAGACATCCTCGCCCTGGGCGACCGCGTTGATCGCCACGCTGGCGAACGACGCCAGCGTGACGGCCTGGCCCGCCGACTCGGTGTCGAAGACGCCTGCCTTGTCGCTGAACAAGTTCAGTGCCCCGGTTTTGCGCTTGTCCACCAGGATGCGGAAACCCATCGCCCCGCGCACGGGCGTTTCGGCGACCATCCGGGCGGCCAGCTTGGGCCATTGTTTGGGCGTGGTGAGGTCGGTTTCGATCTGCGGCGTTTCTTCCTCGATCGCGTCGACGCACGGCCCATCCCCAGCCGCGCGTTCCATGTCATCGATGCGCTGCGCGATGCTGTCGCTGGCGCCGACGGTGACGTACCGGCCGTCTCGGCGCACCAGCAAGCTCGCGTGATCGCACCCGGTGACAACGAGCGTCGCGGCGACACAGATCGCCGCGTAAATCTGGCTAGCTTCCGAGCCCTGGTAGATGATCTCGGCCAGCGCGGAGAAAACTGTGGCAGGGTCCGCTGCCGTCGGCCCTACACCGGAATCGTTCTTCGCGTCGTCCGTCACGTCCACATCATTTCAAGGCAGTTGCGCTGCTTGTCAGCGTATCGATGTTTCTGTCGGTTTCGCCAACCGCCGCCTGCCGATACGCTGCCGTCAAGATGCCGTAAGGATAACGGCGGAGCCCCGTATTGAGTCCGGCGTCCAGGGCTGTCATCGGTTAGGAATAGCTGGTGACAGGTCCGGGCGCCGACAAGATTGCGCCGTCGTTCGTTGACGTGTGGAAGCGGGCTGTGCTCGGCAAGCCGATGATCAACGACGACCTGCGTCATGAAAAGCTGTCGAATCCTGTTGCGTTGGGCGCACTTTCGCCAGATGCGATCTCATCAACCGCCTATGGGCCCGAGCAGATCATGGTGGAGTTGCTGCCGGCCGCGGGAATGGCGGCGTTCGTCTTGCTGCTGCCGATCACCGGTGTGATCCTGCTGATCCTGGCCCTGGTAGCCGCGTCGTACCGCCAGGTCGTGATGGCCTACACGCGGGCCGGCGGCTCGTACGTGGTGGCGAGGGAGAACTTCGGACCACGGATCGCGCAAATCGCGGCGGCGGCGCTGCTGATCGACTACGTGGTCACGGTCGCCATCCAGTGTGCGGCCGGGACGGTCGCGGTTGCCTCCGCGATTCCGACGCTGGGTCCCTTCAGCCTCGAAATCACCGTGGGGTCGGTGCTCATCTTCTGTTTCGCCAACCTTCGTGGTCTGCGCGAGGCCGGCCGACTGTTCGCGGTGCCGACGTACTGGTTCATCGCGATGCTGACACTGATGGTCGTGGTCGGGGTCGTCCGCGAGCTTTTCGGGAGTCTGCCGACATACGATCCCGCCCACGTGGACGGGGCGGTGCCGGTGCATCAGGGCAACGGACTGGTGATGGGCGCGACGATCCTGGTCATCTTGCGCGCCTTCGCCAACGGTGGCTCGTCGCTGACCGGGGTGGAGGCAATCTCCAACACCGTCAACCTGTTTCGGAACCCGGAAGGTCGCAATGCGCGCCGGGTGCTGACGTGCATGGCCTGGATCCTCGGGTTGCTGCTCGCGGGTGTGGCGTGGCTGGCCTACGCGACTCACGCGACGCCGTACTCCGCGGGATACCCCTCGATGCTTTCCGAGATCGGCCGGGCGGTGTTCGGCAACGGGGTGGTCGGCCACCTCCTGTATTTCATGCTGCAGGCGGCCAGCGCGGCCATCCTCTACAACGGCGCCAACACCAGCTTCAACGGCTTTCCCGCGCTCGCGAACTTCGTCGCCGAGGACAGCTTCTTGCCACGCCCGCTGATGAAACGTGGTCACCGGTTGGTCTTCTCGAACGCCATTCTGCTGCTGACGGTCCTCGCGGTTGCCTTGCTGCTTGCCACCGGAGGTTCGGTCAACGCGCTCGTGCCGCTGTTCGCGATGGGCGTCTTCAGCGCGTTCTCGATGGCCGGCTACGGAATGACCAAACATCATCTGGCACAACGTGATAGGGGTTGGCGCTACAAGGCGGTGATCAACTTTTCGGCCGGGCTCTTGTCGACGATCGTGGTGTTGATCTTCGCGATCGCGAAGTTCACCGAGGGTGCCTGGCTGATCGTGGTGGTCTTTCCCACCCTGGTCTTCATTCTCATCCAACTCAACAAGCAGTACCGGGCGGAAGCGTCGGTGCTGGAGTTGACCCGCTTCGAGCGTCCCGACTTCTCCAGGCATCCGCGGCATCGGGTGCTGTTGTTCGTCGATTCCATCGACCCCGCCCAGGTCGAGGCCCTGCGCTACGCGAAGGGACTGCACTCCGACCTGCTGACCGCCGTGCATTTCGTGATGGACGACGCCAGGGCCGCCCGGTTGCAGGTTCGCTGGTCACGGTTCAGCCAGAACGTCGAGCTGCGGATGGTCGACTGCGCGGATCGAAACCTCAATCGTGCCGCACAGGAACTGGTCGAGCAGGCCAAGCGCGATTACCCGGACACTATGGTGACGGTCTTGCTGCCACGCCGAATGTATTCGCCGCTGGCCGACCGGCTGCTGCATGACCGCACCGCGGACAAGATGGCCCGGGTGATCAGCCGGATCCCCGGCGCGAGCGCTCAGATCGTGGCCTATGACATCGGTTCGCGGGTCGCACAGGTAATTCGCGCGGGCGACGTGAAAAACCCCGGCCATTCGCCCGACACCAGCGGAAAGTCCCAGGCCACCACCCCGGTGAACTGACGTTAAGGCTGTCAGTCCAGATGCGCTGACCTGGTAATTGGCTGAGAATAACCCCTGGTGGGGGCCCCTCGAGTCGGCCAAACCCTAGTAGAGCCGCTAACGTTCTGCAGCGTAAGTTTTGCGTAAGTATTGCGAACGTAGAGGGCGGGGAAGAGCATCACCGTGGTAGAGCTGGCTGACGAGCACAAGGCCCCGTCGACGTTCGTCGATGCGTGGAAGCGGTTTTTTCTGGGCAAGCCGCTGATCAACGAAGACCTCGAGCACGAAGCCCTCTCGAATCCTATTGCGCTGGGCGCACTTTCGCCGGACGCGGTCTCATCGACGGCTTACGGTCCTGAGCAGATCCTGATCGAGCTCCTGCCCGCCGCCGGGCTCGCGGCGTTCACGCTGATCCTGCCGCTTGGCGGCGTCATCCTGTTGATCCTGGCGCTGGTTACCGCGTCGTACCGCCAGGTCGTGATGGTCTACACCCAGCGCGGCGGGTCCTATGTGGTGGCACGCGCGAACTTCGGGCCGAAGATCGCGCAACTGTCCTCGGCCGCTCTGCTGATCGATTATGTGGTCACGGTGGCCATCCAGTGTTCGGCGGGCACGGTAGCGGTGGTCTCCGCTATTCCCAGTCTCGGGCCGTACCACCTGGAGATCACCGTCGGCGCGTTGCTGTTGCTCTCGTTCGGCAACCTGCGCGGCATGAAAGAGGCGGGCCGGCTCTTCGCGGTCCCGGTGTACGCCTTCGCCGCGATGATGACGACACTCATCGTCACCGGTGTGGTCCGCGAACTCCTCGGAACCCTGAAGACTTATGACCCAGAGCACATTGCCGGGTCCGTGGAGATTCACCACGGCAACGGCATCGTCATGGGCGCCACGATCTTGGTGCTGCTGCGCTCGTTCGCCAACGGTGGCACATCGCTCACCGGCGTCGAGGCAATCGCCGACGCGGTCAACGTCTTCCGCCAGCCGCAGGGCCCGAATGCCCGCAAGGCGCTGACCATGATGGCTTGTCTGCTCGGATTCCTGTTGTTCGGTGTCATCTGGTTGGCCCACGTCACGCATGCGGTTCCTTACGCCGCCGGATACCCGTCGATGTTGTCCGAGATCGCGCATGCGGTCTTCGGCAGCGGCGCAATCGGCAACGTCCTGTTCGTGCTGTTGCAGGCGGCCAGCGCACTGATCCTGTTCTTCGGCGCCAACACCAGCTTCAACGGCTTTCCGGCGTTGACGAGTTTCGTCGCGGAGGACAGCTTCCTGCCACGACCGATGATGAAGCGCGGGCACAAGTTGGTGTTCTCCAACGCCATCATCGTGCTCACCGTGGCCTCCACGACCTTGGTGCTCATCACCAACGGTTCGGTCGACGCCGTGGTCCCGCTGTACGCGATGGGCGTCTTCATGGGCTTCTCGATCTGCGGCTACGGCATGACGAAATACCACCTCGGCCATCGTGACCCCGGCTGGCGCCGCAAGTTGGCGATCAACCTGTCGGCGGCGATCTTGTCGACGATCATCGTGCTGATTTTCGCGATCGCGAAGTTCACCGAAGGCGCCTGGCTGGTGTGCGTCGTGTTCCCGATCCTGGTGATCGCGCTGATGCGGCTCAACCGCGAATACCGCAGTGAGAACGCGGTTCTGGAGATGCAGTTGACCGAACGTCAGGACGTGGTCAAGCATCCGCACCACACCGTCGTGGTCCTGGTCGACCACTTCGACTTCGCCACGATCGAGGCACTGCACTACGCCAGCGGCTTGAACCCCGACAAACTGAAGGCTGTGCACTTCATCATCGACGGCCGCCACGCGCAGCGACTGCAAGAACGCTGGCAGCATTTCGAGGATGACATTCCGTTGCAGATGCTCGAGTGCCCGGATCGCTACCTGAGCCGCGCGGCGCAGGAATTGGTGATGCGGGAGATCGAGGACGACCCCAGCACCAAAGTGACCGTGTTGCTGCCTCGGCGTACCTACGCGCCGCTGGTGGGCCGACTGCTGCACGACCGCACTGCGGACAAGATGGCCGGAGCCATCAGCCGGGTCAACGGTGCGACCGCTCAGATTGTTGCTTACGACGTGACTTCCCGGATCGCGCAGGCGACGGCCGCGGCGCGGTCGGAGAAAGAGGCCCTGCGCAAAACGGCGGAAGAGTTGCCGGCGTCGAAGTGACCGCCCAACCCCATTGCCTGGGGGAAAGCACGAACAAGTCGATGAGAGATCGTGTCTGCCCGAATCACGACCCGCTGATGCGGGCCTCCTCGAGGTCGAAATCGCGCTCGATGCTGCGCAGCAACGTCGCATTGATACGGCCGTCGCGCCTCATCTTCAGCAGCACTGACCGCTCGACGCCGATCAGCGTGAGCCGCAACGCGCGATACCGCTCCATTTCCTTCCCTTCATCGGATTCGCCGTCGCCGCTCGGCGGGCTGAGCTCCAGTCGCCGGACCTTGGCTTCGTAGAGCGAGCGCGCGGATTTCGTTGCCTCGTCGCCGCTTTGAGCGCCGCAATGGTCGTCGAGCCAGTCCAGCGCGGCATAGGCCGCCTTGAGCCGGGCGGTGTTCTCCGCGCTGCCGAAATCCTCAGCCTGCAGACCCAGCCACCGCAGCAGCCGCGGCAGGCTGGTGCCCTGAATGAGCAAGCTTGCAACGATCACGGACGCGGCTACCACGATCACCAAATCTCGGTCGGGAAACGGCCGCCCGTCTGCAAGGCGCAAGGGAATGGCCAAGGCGGCGGCCAGCGACAGACCGCCTCGCATCCCAGCCCACGCGACGACAACGCGCTCCCGCCATGCTGGATCGTCTGTCGTGCGGCGGAACACCCGGGAGGTAACCGGACCCGACAACATCCATACCAGCCGTGACGCCAGCACGACCACGATGACCGCTGCAATAACTGCGACCACCCGCGTCGCGGGTATGCCAGGCACCCAGTGCAGCGATCTAACGAGCTGCATGCCGACCAACGTGAACAGCACGGCATTGAGGAGGAACACCAGCGCGTCGAGAAATGCGAACGCCTGCAATCGCACGCCCGGGCTGTAGATCGCGCTCAGGTGCGATCCGATGTACACGCCTGCGGTCACAGTGGCCAAGACGCCCGACAGGTGGGCGCCTTCGGCCAGCACGTACGTGAGGTACGGCGTCACCAGCGAGACGGTGATCTCTAGCATCGAGTGGTCGATCCGTCGCCGCACCTGAACCGCGAGCCAGCCGACGGCCAGTCCCAGCGCAGCGCCGCCGGCCGGAGCCGCAAGTAGCGTCACCGCAAGGGGGCCCGGGTGGACAACGCCGAGCGTCGCGAAGCCGATCGCGCCCGTGTAGAGCACCAACGCGGTGCCGTCATTGGTCAGGCCCTCGCCCTCGACGATTGTCGCGAGCCGCTCCGGCACATCAAGCCGCTTGAAGACGGAGGTCGCGGCGACTGCGTCCGTTGGCGCCACCACCGCGCCTGCCACGAGGGCGACCGCGAGCGGGACACCTGCGATTCCCATCATGACGCCCGCGACGACGGCCGTCGTCACCAACACCAGCCCCACCGACAGCAGACCGATAGGTCGCGCACTGGCCCGAAGGTCGTCTGGCGCAATGAAATACGCCGCGTAATAGAGCAAAGGCGGCAAGAACACGTAGAAGACGATCTCCGGTGCAAGATGCGGCACTTCGATCCCCGGCAACCAGGCGAGGATTGCGCCGACCGCCACCAGCAGAACTGGATAGGGCACGCCGACACGATCGGCCAGCCACACCGCGGCGATGACGGCCAACGGACCACACACCAGCAGCACGCCGAAGCCCGCTGGATTCACAACCGCACCTCCCTGAAGTCACCCTAAAGGTGTCAGCCCAGGAAACGGCGCTTCTGCTCGGTCACCTCATCGGTGGTCATCAGACCCGCGTCGGCCAGCTTGGTCAGCAGCGACTGCGCCCGCGTCGCAAGTTCCTGTAATTCGGTCGCAATCGCCGCGACCGCCTCAGTGGGCGGCTGCGGTGACGGTTTGGGGTTGTCCCGGGATGGCATCCGCACCCGCTCGTTGCCGCGACCGACCGACGCGGTGCTGCCGACCGCTCCGCCCGCCGCGCCGGCCAGACCCATGCTGCTGAAGACATTGCCGGCCCCGGCGACCTCCGGCGCCGCCACAGGGGTGGTGATGGGCAGCGTGTAGGCGGCCGGACGCAGTTCGGGCGCGGCGACCGTCCACGACGACGGCACCGACAGCCGGCCGACTTTCTGCGCTTGGCCGAGTCTGGACGGCCCCTCCGAGTCCGGGACCGCATCCGACGGCGCGCCGATGCCGCCGACGCCGTTGATGATCCACTGCGGCAGCATCGTTGCGCCGTAGCCGTTGCCCGTGAATGGCCCCTTGCCGTTGTCGTAATCGCGGTCGGCGTTGATCAGCATGCCTCGTAGGGTGGTGCCGAACGACGTCAACGACGTCGAGATGCCGACCGTGCCCACGGCAACGGCGGCGGCAGTCAGCGGAACAGTAAACAGCGGCAGCAGCAATGTCGGATCCGCCGCTGCCGGGGCGGCCGCAGCCGAAAGGCCTTGCAGCGCCCCGGGTATCGCGGCGAGCAGCCGCGTGCCATTGGACACGACCGACTGCGCGACCTGCTGTACTTCGCCGCTCGGGTTGGTCGTTGGCGGAGGCTCGGCGAACGGCGTCAGTGTCGACGCCGCGGCCGCCGAAGCAGCGTAGCCGTACATCGCCGTCGCGTCCTGGGCCCACATCTCGGCGTAGTGGGCCTCGGTGGCCGCGATCGCCGCGCTGTTCTGCCCGAGCACGTTGGTGGCAATCAGCGTCGCCAGCAGGCTGCGGTTGGCTGCGATCACCGCGGGCGGCACCGTCATCGCAAACGCGGCCTCGTAGGCCGCTGCCGCCGACCGGGCCTGGGCGGCAGTCTGTTCTGCTTGCGCGGCCGAGGCCGTCATCCAGTCCACATACGGCGTGGTCGCCGCGGTCATCTCCGCCGACGAGGCGCCCAACCACGGCCCGCCGGTCAATTCGGCGATCGAGGCCCGGTAGGACGCCGCGGTGGACTGGAGTTCGGCGGCCAGCGCGTCCCAGGCCGATGCCGCCGCCACCATCGACCCCGCCCCGGGGCCGGCATACATCCGCGCGGAGTTGATCTCCGGCGGGAGCGTCGCGAAATCCATTGTGCTGTACTGTCTTAACGTGCGGCCGCAGCGTTGGCGGCCTCGGTGGTCGCATACGCCAGCGCATTGGCGGCGAGGGTGCTGACGAGTTGCCGATGAATCGATTCGGCCTGGGTGCTGACCGCCTGATACATCTCAGCGTGAATGGCGAATTGGGCGGCGACCAGCGCCGAAACCTCGTCGGCGGCGGGCGGGGTCACCCCGGTGGTCGGCGCGGCGGCGGCGGAGTTTTGTGCACCCATGGCGGCGCCGATGCCCGCCAGGTCGGCGGCGGTTGCGCTCAGGGCCTCGGGTTGCGTGGTGACGTATAGCATCGAACTTCCTCTCTAGGGGTACTGAGACCGAGTGAGGGCGTGCGAATAACACACGCCCACAGCTGAATTGGTTGAAGAGGCCGCAAAACAGTGAAAACTCAGGGTTACCACCCCGCCTTCTCACCCGGACGGGTAGAAGCCATCAGCCGTTGCGGCAGTTGAAGGCGGGCTTCATCGCCTGAACGGGATGTTAACGACGGTCGAACCGCAGATCAACGCGGCGCGCGAAGGTTGTGCATCGCGGTGCAACTGTGGATAACCGGCAGGTGTTCGGCGATGGTCGGAGATTCTCGACGGTCCGCTGCTTCAAGGTGGCGGCATGACGACGTTGACGCGAGCCGAAATAGGCGCGCTGGGTGAGCGATTGGCAGCCGACCACCTGATCGGGCTCGGCCTGCGGATCGTGGCCCGCAATTGGCGTTGCCGCTATGGCGAACTCGATCTGATCGCCGTTGACCCGGCGGCCGACACGGTGGTGTTCGTCGAGGTCAAGACCCGCACCGGCGATGGATTCGGCGGGCTCGCGCAGGCGGTGACCGCACAGAAAGCGCGCCGATTGCGACGCCTTGCCGGCATCTGGCTGGCCGCCCAGAACCAACGGTGGGCGGCCGTGCGCATCGACGTGATCGGGGTGCGGATCGGCCGGCGGCGCACCCCGGAACTCAGCCACCTGCGGGGCGTGGGCTGATGGCACTCGGACGCGCGTTCTCGGTCGCCGTGTTGGGCCTGGACGGCCGGATCGTGGAGATCGAAGCCGACATCACGTCCGGCTTGCCCGGTGTGCATCTGGTGGGCCTGCCCGACGCCGCGCTACAGGAGTCGCGTGATCGCGTCCGTGCCGCGATCACGAATTGCAACAACGACTGGCCGATGTCGCGCCTGACGCTGGCGCTGTCACCGGCGACGCTGCCGAAGATGGGATCGGTCTACGACCTCGCGCTGGCGGCCGCGGTCTTGTCGGCGCAGCGGAAAAAGCCGTGGCGCCAACTGGAATCGGTGATAGTGCTGGGTGAATTGGCGTTGGACGGCCGGGTGCGGCCGGTGCGTGGTGTGCTGCCGGCGGTGCTGGCGGCCAAGGGCGCGGGTTGGGGAGTCGCGGTGGTCCCGCTGGACAACCTTCCCGAGGCCAGCCTGGTCGACGGCATCGAGGTCTGGGGGGTCCGCACGCTCTCGCAGCTGCTGGGCTGGCTCGGTGGTTCGGCGCGCCTGGAGGAGCGCATCACCGGACCTGCGACGGAGCCGGAGCCGCCCGCGGACCTGGCCGACGTGGTCGGGCAGGCACAGGCGCGTTTCGCAGTCGAGGTCGCCGCTGCCGGATCCCATCACATGATGTTGACCGGCCCGCCGGGGGTGGGCAAAACCATGCTGGCGCAACGCCTTCCGGGGCTCCTTCCGCCGCTGTCGCACGGTGAGTCGTTGGAGGTCACCGCGATTCACTCGGTGGCCGGTCTGCTGTCGGACGCCACGCCACTGATCACCCGGCCGCCGTTCGTTGCGCCGCATCACAGTTCCAGTGTCGCCGCGCTCGTGGGCGGCGGGTCGGGCATGGCCCGGCCCGGTGCCGTGAGTCGTGCGCACCGCGGCGTGCTGTTCCTCGACGAGTGCGCCGAGATCGGCGTCAGCTCACTGGAGGCATTGCGAACCCCGTTGGAAGAGGGCGAGATTCGACTCGCCCGCCGCGACGGGGTGGCGTGCTACCCGGCCCGCTTTCAGCTCGTGCTGGCGGCCAACCCGTGTCCGTGCGCGCCGGCCGACCCCCAAGACTGCATCTGCGCGGCCGCGGTCAAACGCCGATATCTCGGGCGTTTGTCCGGCCCCCTGCTGGACCGTGTCGATCTGCGGGTTGAGATGCACCCGGTGCGGATGAGTGTGTTCGCCAGTTCCGAACCGGAGTCGACCGGAGAGGTCCGCCGCCGCGTGACGGTGGCCCGCGATGCGGCCGCGCAGCGCTGGCGAGCGCACGGGTTTCGGACGAACGCCGAGGTCAACGGCACGCTGCTGCGGCGCCGGTTCCGCCCGGGCAACGCCGCCATGGAGCCGCTGCGGACCGCGCTGGATCGCGGCGTGCTGAGTATCCGCGGGCTGGACCGGACGTTGAGGGTCGCCTGGACACTGAGCGACTTGGCCGGCCGTACGTCGCCCGGGCGCGACGAGGTGGCCACTGCGCTGAGCTTCCGGCAGCCGGGATCCTCGCGATGACCGACGTGACGCAGCGGGCGTGGGCATACCTGTCGCGGGTCGTCGAGCCGCCCTGCACCGAGCTCGCGGCGTTGGTTGCCCGCGTTGGTCCGGTCGAGGCGGCCGAGCGCGTACGGCGAGGCCAGGTTGATGAGAATGTGGCTCGCCGGACCGAAGCAAGGCGTGAAATAGACTGTGCGGTCCAGGATCTCGAACTTCTAAACCGACGTGGTGGCCGGCTGGTTACCTCCGACGACGATGAATGGCCCGCGCTGGTCTTCACCGCGTTCGGCGGTGCCGCGGCTGCGGCGAAACCGCAGGGTGCTGCGCCCCTGGTGCTGTGGGCGCTCGGCCCGGCCAGACTCGACGACGTCACGCAGCGGGCCGCGGCCATAGTCGGAACCCGTGCGGCAACGAGTTACGGCGAGCATGTGGCCGCGGACCTGGCGGTCGGGTTGGTCGAGCGCGATGTCGCGGTCATCTCCGGCGGCGCCTACGGAATCGACGGCGCGGCCCATCGCGCGGTGCTGTCCGTCGACGGCCTCACCGCGGCAGTGCTTGCGGGCGGGCTCGATATTCCCTATCCCGCAGGGCATTCCGCGTTGCTGCATCGAATCGCCACCGACGGACTGCTTGTCACGGAATATCCGCCGGGGGTGCGTCCGGCCAGGCACCGGTTCCTGACCCGCAACAGGTTGGTGGCCGCGTTCGCCGGGGCGGCGGTCGTGGTGGAGGCGGGTCTGCGCAGCGGAGCGGCCAACACCGCCGCGTGGGCGCGGGCCCTCGGTCGCGTCGTCGGTGCGGTGCCCGGCCCGGTGACCTCCTCGGCGTCGAGCGGCTGCCACGCACTGCTGCGGGCGGGCGCCGAAGTGATCACCCGCGCGGAGGACGTCGTTGAATTGGTCGGCCGGATCGGCGAGTTGGCCTCTGAACAAACCCATCCTGTGAGCCCGCTGGACGGGTTGAGCGACGAGGAGCGACGGGTGTACGAGGCGCTTCCGGGTCGGGGGAGCGCCACGGTCGACGAGATCGCGATTGCCGCGGCGGTGGACCCGGCTCGGATTCTGGCGTCGCTGGCGATGCTGGAACTCGCTGGTCTGGCCGAGCGTGTCGACGGTTGCTGGCGGATCGTCCGGAATCGTAGACAACCTGAGCAACGGGGTGCGCCTCTATAGTCGACAGGGTCAGACCCGAAGGAGGGGAACCAGGTGCCCGGACGACCAGTGCACACGTTCGAAGTGGTGCGCACCGAACAAGTGATGTCGCACATGATTCGAGTTGTGCTGGGCGGCAACGGCTTCGACACGTTTACGCCCAGCGAATTCACCGACTCCTACGTAAAGCTGGTGTTCGTCGCAGAAGACGTCGACGTGGCCGCGCTGCCACACCCGTTGACGCTGGACTCCTTCGCCGACCTCCCGGCCGCCAAGAAGCCGGTGGTGCGGACGATCACCGTCCGATGGGCCGACCCGGTCGCCCGCGAGATTGCCGTCGACATCGCGGTGCACGGCGAGCACGGCACCGCCGGGCCCTGGGCCGCAACGGCCCAACCCGGCCAGCCGATGTACGTGATGGGCCCCAGCGGCGCCTACGCCCCCGACCCGGCAGCGGACTGGCACCTGATGGCGGGCGACGAAACCGCACTGCCAGCGATCAGCGTCGCGTTAGAAGCATTGCCTACCAACGCAATTGGCCAGGTATTCATCGAAGTCGCCGACCCGGAGGACGAAGTACCGCTGACCGCCCCTGACGGCGTGCAGATCAATTGGATTCTCCGCGGGGGGCGCGCCGATCTGGTCGGGGAGGACCGGGCCGGCGACCATGCGCCGCTGGTCGAAGCCGTCAAGACCGCGTTCTGGATGCCCGGTCAGGTGCACGCCTTCGTCCACGGCGAGGCCCAGGCCGTCATGCATAACCTGCGGCCCTACATCCGCAAAGAGCGTGGCGTCGATGCGAAATGGGCGTCCATCTCCGGCTATTGGCGGCGTGGTCGCACCGAGGAGACGTTCCGGCAGTGGAAGAAGGAGCTCGCCGCAGCCGAGGCCGGCGCCGAGTAGGGCCTCGTCAGCCCGACCGCCGGCTGGCATGCTCGTCGCATGGCATTCGGCGACTATCAGAACGAGATCTACCTCCAGGGCTTGGGCGGGGTCGTTCCCAAGCTGCCGATGATCTTCGCGGAGTGGGAGGCGAAGGCGGAAAAGGCGCTGCCGCCGTCAATCTGGTCCTACGTCGCGGGCGGGGCGGGCGACGAGCGGACGCAGCGGGCCAACGCCGAGGTTTTTCGGCAGTGGGGCCTGATGCCGCGGATGTTCGTCGGCGCCGCAGAACGTGATCTTTCCGTGGACCTGTTCGGCCTGAAACTTCCGAGCCCGCTGTTCATGGCGCCGATCGGGGTAATCGCGCTGTGCGCCCAGGACGGCCACGGCGACCTGGCCACCGCGCGGGCCGCGGCCCGCACCGGCGTACCGATGGTGATGTCGACGCTCACCGAAGATCCACTCGAGGACGTCGCCGCCGAATTCGGCGATACGCCCGGGTTTTTCCAGCTCTACACCCCGACCGACCGCGACCTGGCCGCCAGCCTCGTGCACCGCGCCGAAGCCGCAGGCTTCAAAGGGATCGTCGTCACGCTGGATACCTGGGTCACCGGCTGGCGGCCACGTGACCTGAGCACATCGAACTTTCCGCAGCTCCGCGGCAAGTGCCTGGCCAACTACACCAGCGACCCGGTGTTCCGGGCGAGCCTGGCGCAGATCCCCGAAGAGAACCCGCAGGGCGCGGTGCTGCGCTGGATACAGGTCTTCGGCAATCCGCTGACGTGGGACGACCTGCCGTGGCTGCGTTCGCTGACGACGCTGCCCCTGATCGTCAAGGGCATCTGCCATCCCGAGGACGCGCGTCGCGCCAAAGACGGTGGCGTCGACGGCATCTACTGCTCCAACCACGGCGGCCGCCAGGCCAACGGGGGAATCCCGGCATTGGACTGCCTGCCGGGCGTGGTGGAGGCCGCCGACGGGTTGCCAGTGCTGTTCGACTCCGGTGTTCGCAGCGGCGCCGACGTCGTGAAAGCGCTGGCGCTGGGCGCGACCGCGGTCGGGATCGGTCGGCCCTACGCCTACGGCCTGGCGCTCGACGGGGTCGACGGCATCGTGCACGTGCTGCGGTCGCTGCTGGCCGAAGCCGACCTGACGATGGCCGTCGACGGCTACCCGACGCTGAAAGATCTCACTCCGGACACCCTGCGGCGCGTCATCTGACTCATGCCGCGCGCCTCTGCGACCGTGAGGTAGTGGAGGCGATCCTCGACGAGTTCGACAGCTACCTGGACCTGCAGTGTCTGCGTTCGGCGCACACCCGCCGCGCGTACCTCGGCGACCTGCGGTCGCTGTTCGCGTTTCTCGACGAGCAGGGCAGGGGACTGGCGGACTTGAGCCTGCCGATTCTGCGGGCGTGGCTGGCCGCGGGCGCAGGCGCCGGTGCGGCCCGCGCCACGCTGGCGCGCCGCACATCGGCGGTCAAGACCTTCACCGCGTGGGCGGTGCGCCGCGGACTGCTGGCCGGTGATCCCGCGACTCGGCTGCAGGTGCCCAAGGCGCGACGGGCCCTACCGGCGGTGTTGCGGCAGGACCAGGCGCTCGCCGCCATGTCGGCGGCCAAATCCGGTTCACAGCAAGGGGATCCGCTGGCCTTGCGCGACCGACTGATCGTCGAGTTGTTGTACGCCACCGGGATCCGGGTCAGTGAGCTGTGCGGCCTCGATGTCGACGACGTCGACCACTCGCATCGGATACTGCGGGTGCTCGGCAAGGGCAACAAGCAGCGCAGCGTCCCGTACGGGGAGCCGGCCGCCGGCGCACTGCGGGCATGGCTGGACGACGGGCGGCCGGAGCTGGCCAACGCGGAATCGGGCCCGGCGTTGCTGCTGGGGGCGCGGGGGCGGCGGCTCGACGTGCGGCAGGCGCGCACCGTCGTCCACCAGACCGTGGCCGCGGTCGACGGCGCACCCGACATGGGCCCGCACGGTCTACGGCACAGCGCCGCAACGCATCTCCTCGAAGGAGGCGCCGACCTGCGCGTCGTCCAGGAACTGCTGGGCCACTCCAGCCTGGCCACCACGCAGCTCTACACCCACGTGACCGTCGCCCGCCTGCGCGCGGTCCACGACCAGGCTCACCCGCGCGCCTGAGTCACACAGGCCTCAGCGGCCTCTCCGGGCGGCGGCATCCGACGTGCCCACCTCGCAGCGACAACGGCGGTGAACACTCAAGTTGTCGCTCGAAGGTGGGCACAAAGCCCGCCCCGACCTGGCGGGCTGCGGCTAGCCGTGCAGCGGCTTGAGCCGAATCGGCGTCGACGCCAACAAACCCAGCGGATCGACGTAGTCGGCGTGCGAGGCCGGCCCCCACATCGCGCCCCAGTGCAGGCATACGGCAACCGGGCAGCCCGAATGCCCGGTCAGCAGCTCGCCGACCACTGCACCGGTCGTCACGTGCTGCCCGACCCTGACCGCCGCGCGCACCGGCTCGTAGCTGGTGTGCAAACCTCCTGGGTGGGCCAGCGACACCAGCGGGCGTCCGGCCAGCGTCCCGGCGTACACCACGGTCGCGTCACCGGCGGCGTATACCGGCTGCCCGGCCGTGCCGGCCAGGTCGACGCCGCGGTGGCCGCGGTTCCAGTTCGGCGACGGGGCGTCGAAACCCCTCACCACGGCCGGCGGTGGGCGCAGCGGCCAGTGCAGCCGGACGTCGTCGGCGCGGGCCGGCAGCGCGCAGATCAGCGTCACGGCACACGCAAAAGCCCATCGCACCTGGTCAGTTCATCGCGGTGCCGGCGAACGGGCCAGCCAGCGCTGTGGACAAAGCACCTGGCCGGACCGTGTAAACTGCTCTGCGCAGCCCGTATTACGAGCTGACTTCGCGCGTCTGCATCGCGTCTCCCGTTCCACTAGGAGTTCGCACCGCGTGTCGGGCGGTCCCGTCTCACAGCTTTACCGGCGGGTTCGGCATCGCAGCAGGCGCCAGGGCCCGACTTCACCCGTCGTTGGGCACACAACCGACAAAAAGGACATGGGCCACTATGGCTGTCGTAACCATGAAGCAGCTGCTCGACAGCGGCACCCACTTCGGGCATCAGACCCGTCGCTGGAACCCCAAGATGAAGCGGTTCATCTTCACTGACCGCAACGGCATCTACATCATCGACCTGCAGCAGACGCTGACCTTCATCGACAAGGCGTACGAGTTCGTCAAAGAGACCGTCGCCCACGGTGGAACGGTCTTGTTCGTCGGCACCAAGAAGCAGGCCCAGGAATCCATCGCCGACGAGGCGACCCGCGTCGGCATGCCCTATGTCAACCAGCGCTGGCTGGGCGGCATGCTGACCAACTTCTCCACCGTGCACAAGCGTCTGCAGCGCCTCAAGGAGCTCGAGGCGATGGAGCAGACCGGCGGCTTCGAAGGCCGGACCAAGAAGGAAATCCTCGGTCTGACCCGCGAGAAGAACAAGCTGGAGCGCAGCCTCGGCGGTATTCGCGACATGGCGAAGGTTCCGTCGGCGGTCTGGGTTGTCGACACCAACAAGGAGCACATCGCCGTCGGCGAGGCCCGCAAGCTGGGCATCCCGGTCATCGCGATCCTCGACACCAACTGCGACCCGGACCTGGTCGACTACCCGATCCCGGGCAACGACGACGCGATCCGCTCGGCGGCGCTGCTGACCAAGGTGATCGCGGCGGCGGTCGCCGAGGGCCTGCAGGCTCGGGCCGGCGTGGGCCGCGGCGACGGCAAGCCCGATGCCGACGGTGCCGAGCCGCTGGCCGAATGGGAGCAGGAACTGCTCGCTTCGGCAACCGCTACCGCCGCGCCGGCCGAGCAGGCCGCCGCGTCAGAACCAATCACGGAAGGCTGAGATGCCCAACTTCACCGCTGCTGACGTCAAGCGTCTTCGGGAGCTGACCGGCGCCGGAATGCTCGACTGCAAGAATGCGCTGTCCGAGAGCGAAGGCGACTTCGACAAGGCTGTCGAGGCGCTGCGGATCAAGGGCGCCAAGGACGTCGGCAAGAGGGCCGAGCGGGCGACCGCCGAGGGCCTGGTGGCGGCCAAGGACGGCGCGCTGATCGAGCTGAACAGCGAGACCGACTTCGTCGCCAAGAACGCCGAGTTCCAGAAGGTCGCCGAGGAGATCGTGACGGCCGCCGCGGCGGCCAAGGCGACCGACGTCGACGCCCTCAAGGCGGCCAAGGTCGGCGACAGGACGGTCGAGCAGGTCATCGCCGAGCTCTCGGCCAAGATCGGCGAGAAGCTCGAACTGCGCCGGGTCGCCTACTTCGACGGCACGGTCGAGACCTACCTGCACAAGCGGGCGGCGGACCTGCCGCCGGGCGTCGGCGTGCTGGTCGAGTATCAAGCCGGCGAGCACGCCGGTTCAGCTAGCGAAGCCGCGCACGCCGCCGCGCTGCAGATCGCTGCGCTCAAGGCGCGCTACCTGTCCCGCGACGACGTGCCCGAGGACGTGGTGGCCAGCGAGCGCCGCATCGCCGAGGAGACGGCGAAGGAAGAGGGCAAGCCGGAGCAGGCGTTGCCCAAGATCGTCGAGGGCCGGCTGAACGGCTTCTTCAAGGACGTCGTGCTGCTCGAGCAGCCGTCGGTCTCCGACAGCAAGAAGACCGTCAAGGCGCTGCTCGACGAGGCCGGCGTCACCGTGACGCGGTTTGTCCGTTTCGAGGTCGGCCAGCAGTAGCATCAGCCGGATGCGAGTACACGCATTCGGTGACGACGCGCTCGGTCACCTCGACGCCGTTGGCCTGATCGACGCCCTGAACTCCGGCCGGGTAAGCCGGGCTGAGGTCGTCCACGCGGCCATCGCCCGCACCGAGGCCGTCAACCCAACGCTGAACGGCTTGGCGTACGAGGCCTTCGACCGGGCCCGCGCCCAGGCCGAGGCGCCGCCGGAGGACGGGTTCTTCAGTGGCGTGCCGACGTTTGTCAAAGACAACGTCGACGTCGCGGGGCTGCCGACGATGCGCGGCACCGACGCGTGGCCGCCGCGCCCGGCCGGCGCCGACGGCGAGTTCACCCAGGTGTTCCTGGGCACCGGGCTGACGTCGTTGGGTAAGACCCGGATGTCGGAGTACGGCTTCAGCGCCTCGGCCGAGCATCCACGGCTCGGGCCGGTGCGCAACCCGTGGAACACCGATCACACCGCCGGCGCGTCGTCGTCGGGTTCCGGCGCCTTCGTCGCCGCGGGCGTGGTGCCGATCGCCCATGCCAACGACGGCGGCGGCTCGATTCGAATCCCCGCGTCCTGCAACGGACTTGTCGGCCTGAAGCCGTCGCGCGGCCGGTTGCCGCTGGACAAAGAGGTGCGGCAGATGCCGATCCGCATCGTCGCCAACGGAATGGTCAGCCGATCGGTGCGGGATACCGCGGCGTTCTACCGTGAGGCCGAGCGCCTTTGGCCCGCAAAGAAACTCCCGCCGATCGGCGACGTCCAACACCCCGGGAAACAGCGGCTGCGGATAGCCGTCATCACCCACTCCCTGCTGCGCGAGTCCAGCCCCGAAGTCAAGGAGCTGACCCTGAAATCCGCGGGGCTGCTCGAAGAACTGGGCCACCGGGTCGACTATCTCGAAAAGCCGCCGGTACCAAACAGTTTCGTGTCCGATTTCGTGCTGTACTGGGGCTTGCTGGCGATGGGGCAGATCCAGCAGAACAAGCGAACCTTCGATGGTTTTGACGTGACCCGGCTGGACAATCTGTCGCGGGGGCTGGACCGGCACGCGCGACGCAATCTGCACAAGGTCCCACTGGCGCTGATCCGGCTGTCCCGCACTCGGCGGTACACGATGCGTTTGGCCGGAAGCTACGACGTAGTGCTGACGCCGACGCTGGCCGACGAACCGCCGCAGATCGGCTTTCTCGACCCGATGGCCGACTACCAGCAGATCATCGACCGCCTGCAAGATTGGGTCGCCTTCACTCCTTTGCACAACATCACGGGGGAGCCGGCCATCTCGTTGCCGCTGGCGTTGTCCGCCAACGGATTACCGATTGGGCTGATGTTCTCCGCGACGCTCGGCCACGAAGCCCGCTTGTTGGAACTGGCGTACGAACTCGAAGACGCCCGACCGTGGGCGCGCATCGACCAGCAGGCTTAGTCGGGTCCCAGCGTCGCCAGCATCCGTTTGAACTCGCGCTGCTGAGGCGCCGACAGCTTGGCCAACACCCGGGCGTCGGCGTCCCGTACCGCCGCCTCGGCGCGCTTCAACAGGGTGCGACCGTCCGCGGTGAGGGACGCGGGCAGCGCCCGCCCGGAGGCGACCGAGGCGGGCCGGGTCACTATGTTGGCATTCTCCAGCCTGTGCAGCACCGTGTTCATCGCTTGCGGTGAGACGTTACCGAGCCGCGCGAGTTCCGCGCTGGACAGCCCTGGGCTCATGGAAAGCATTCGCATGCAGACGAATTCGGGCAGGCTCAGGCTCAGCGGGCTGAGCGCGGCCGCAACCTCCGGCCGCAGTGTTGCCATCACTTGAAACAGCAAGTACCCAAGTGGCGCGTCTTCGGTCGTCCCCATATCAACGATGTTGACACATATCAGCCTGATTGATATACCTGGGGTATGACTGAGACACAGAAATTCGATTTCGATTTCGATCCGGCCTACCGCGGCGAGGCCGCCCAGTTCGGCGCGGGAGCGCGGCCGCCGTGGAGCCTGGGGGAGCCACAGCCTGAGATCGCCGCGCTCATCGACCAGGGCAAGATCAAGGGCGACGTACTCGACGCCGGCTGCGGCGAGGCGGCGTTCGGGCTACGCATGGCGGCGTTGGGCCACAACGTGGTTGGGCTGGATGCCTCGCCCACCGCGATCAAGCTGGCCAAGGAGCACGCCGCCGCGCAGGGACTGACCAACGTCTTTTTCGACGTCGCCGACATCTCGTCTTTTACCGGCTACGACGGTCGCTTCGACACCATCGTGGACAGCACTCTGTTTCACTCGATGCCCGTCGAGCTGCGCGAGGGCTACCAACGCTCGATCGTGCGGGCCGCAGCGCCGGGGGCCTCGTATTACGTGTTGGTGTTCGCCAAGACCGGCGACGGCGGTCCCGCCAACCCGGTCACCGAAGCCGAGTTGCGTGAGGTCGTCTCGAAGTACTGGGTCATCGACGAGATCCGGCCGGCCAGGATTCACGGCAATTTCCCCCAGGCCATCGGCCCGGAGTTCCCGTTCAAGGGTGTCCGCGACGAGGCCAACGGGCGCAAATCGGTGCCGGCCTGGCTGCTCTCCGCCCACCTGGGTTAAGCCGCGGGCGGCGGACGCCGTTACGTCCCGAGAAGTTGACAGAACTCCTCGATGTGCGCGAGCACATCGAGGAGTTCGTCGTATACCGCCGCGGCGCCGGCGTGTTCCAGCGCCTCGCGCCCGATACCGCCACTGAGCACCGCCGCGGCCGGTACGCCGGCTCGTCGGGCCGCCTTCATGTCCCACACGGCGTCGCCGAGAAAGATCGCGTCGGCGGGGTCGGCATCGATGCGTTGCAGCGCGGTGGTGACGATGTCGGGATCGGGCTTTGCCCGCTCGGTGTCGGCCGCCGACGTCACCGCTGAAATCAGCTCCTCGGCATCGAGCGTGTCACGCAATACTGCTAGTTCCTCCGGGCCGGCCGACGTCGCGAGCACCGCCCGCCAGCCCCGCTCCGCGATCGCCTCGAGCAGCTCATGCGTGCCGGGAAGGCGACGCACCAGCGCCGCAGAGTCGACGAAATAGCTGGTGTGCAGTTTCTTCACCTGTGTGCCGTGTGTGTGCGCCCGGTCGTCACCGAGCAGCGTGCGGACGAGTTCGTCTCCTGACCGGCCGATCAGGCCGAGGATTCGCCAGCACGGAACCTCGATGCCGACGTCCAAGAATGCGCGGTGCCACGCGGCGACGTGATGGAAGTTGGAGTCGACCAACGTGCCGTCGACATCGAACAGGACTGCGGGCTGGACCATTGACGTAGACCTTTCCGTTGATTCGCGGCACGTGGTGGGTACCCCGCCCTTGGCACGAATAACGCCGCCAGTCCCACAGCCAACCGGGATCTGCGGATCACCCAGCGGATGCGTGGGTAGTCGCTGGCGGGAAGTCTCGAAGGGGTGGGTGTCAGTGGTGGACGTGCGGCAAGTTGCCGGCGATGCGGTGGGGCGTGCACACGACGAGGCCGCGGCCTATCGGGGCGATGAGCCGCGTCCGTTGAGCGGCTACGTGACCATCCTGGGTGTCTTCAGCAGCCTGCTCGCGCTGGCCGGGGTTCCCGCGCTGACCACTGGGCGTAAACTCCCCGAACGGTGGCAGGTGCAGGACTTGGTGACGGTTGCCGTTGGCGCCCAAAAGCTTTCGCGCGCGCTCAGCAAGGACGCGGTGACCAGTCCGATCCGGGCTCCGTTCGCCCATTACGCGGGCACCTCCGGTCCGGCCGAAGTGCACGAGGAGGCACGCCGCTCGACCCCGTTCCGGCACAGCTTGGGAGAGCTGTTGACGTGTCCGTTCTGCCTGGACATGTGGATCGTGACGGTATTCGTCATCGGATTGATCTACGCGCCGAGGTTCACCCGTTTGATTGCAGGGGGTTTCACGGCGTTGGCCGGAGCCGACTTTCTGCAACTTGCCTACGCGAAAGCGCAGCAGGCGGCCGAGGCGTAACGCCCGCGCGCCGGAGAGGTAGCTATGCCGAAAACGACAAAGGGTGGTAAGCCCAAGACCGACGAATTGCCCAGCACTGTGCGGCGGTCGAATGCCAAGGCGCAGCGCACGTTCGCCAAGGCGCACGATGCCGGCGCCGATCAGTACGGCAGTGAATCGCGCGCCCACCGCGTCGCGTATTCGGCGCTCAAGCGCAGCTTCGAAAAAGTCGGTGACCGATGGCTGCCCAAGAAAAAGAAGGGCCCCTCCGATGCGCGGGCCGAGCGGGGAGGCTTGCACAACCCGATTCCATCGGAGGAGGGTGTCGACGCCAACGCCAGCAAGAAGCATCTGCTCGACGTGGCCCGCCGCCTCGACATTCCCGGCCGCTCGACGATGGACAAGGCGCAGCTGGTCGACGCGATCAAAAAGCACAACCGCCAAGCTCGGGGTAAATAAGCGCCCCAACGAATTCGGTCTCTCCACTGCAGAAGGGAGCGCGGAATGGCGCCGAAGGACTCAGATGCGAAGCAGGAACAGCTCGAGGAGCACCGGGTCGACACCGCCACCGGCTACCTGACCACCCAGCAGGGCGTTCGCGTCGACCACACCGACGACTCACTGACGGTTGGCCAACGCGGCCCGACGCTGCTGGAGGACTTCCACGCCCGGGAAAAGATCAACCACTTCGACCACGAGCGAATCCCGGAACGGGTGGTGCACGCCCGCGGCGCGGGCGCGTACGGATACTTCGAACCGTACGACGATGCGCTGGCCACGTATACCGCGGCGAAATTTCTGACGACACCCGGGCAGCGGACGCCGGTGTTCGTCCGGTTCTCCACGGTGGCCGGCTCGCGCGGATCGGCGGACACCGTACGCGACGTACGGGGCTTCGCCACCAAGTTCTACACCGAACAAGGCAACTACGACCTTGTCGGCAACAACTTCCCGGTGTTCTTCATTCAGGACGGCATCAAATTCCCCGACTTCGTGCACGCGGTTAAACCGGAGCCGCACAACGAGATTCCGCAAGCGCAGTCGGCGCACGACACGTTGTGGGACTTCGTCTCGCTGCAGCCCGAGACACTGCATACGATTCTGTGGCTGATGTCGGATCGGGCATTGCCCCGCAGTTATCGAATGATGCAAGGCTTCGGCGTGCATACGTTCCGCTTCGTGAACGCCAAAGGCGAAGGGACATTCGTCAAGTTTCACTGGAAACCGCGACTCGGCGTGCACTCGCTGATCTGGGACGAATGCCAGAAGGTTGCCGGCAAAGATCCCGACTTCAACCGGCGTGACCTGTGGGACGCCATCGAGGCCGGTCAATACCCGGAATGGGAACTCGGCGTTCAGCTGGTGCCGGAAAGCGACGAATTCAACTTTGCGTTCGATCTGCTCGATGCGACGAAAATCATTCCCGAAGAACAAGTTCCGGTGCAACCGGTGGGCAAGATGGTGCTCAACCGCAACCCGGACAACTTCTTCGCTGAAACCGAGCAGGTCGCTTTCTGCACCGCCAACGTGGTCCCCGGCATCGACTTCACCAACGACCCGTTGCTGCAGGCCCGTAACTTCTCCTACCTCGACACCCAGCTGATCCGGTTGGGTGGTCCGAATTTCGCTCACCTACCGGTGAATCGGCCGGTCGCCGATGTTCGCAACAACCAACGGGACGGCTACGGCCAGACCAGAATTCCGGTGGGCAAGACCAGCTACTACAAGAACTCACTGGGCGGGGGATGCCCAGCGCTGGCCGACGAGAACGTGTTCCGGCACTACACCGAAAAGGTGGAGGCCCATAAGATCCGGCAACGGGCCAGCAGTTTTCAGGATTACTACAGCCAGGCGCGGATGTTCTGGAAGAGCATGTCAGCGGTCGAGGCCAAGCACATTGTCGCGGCCTTCGCCTTCGAGCTCGGTCACGTCGAGACCGTCGAAATCCGTTCGCGTGTCATCGATCAGCTGAACCTGGTCGATCACGATCTCGCAACCCGGGTCGCTGGAGAGCTCGGCCTGCCGGTGCCGGCCGAGCAAAAGGTCGATGACAAGATGCCCGCGTCCCCGGCCCTGTCGCAACTCCGCACCGTCACCGACAGCATCGAAACCCGCAAGGTTGCCGTGCTGGCCGCCGACGGCGTGGACGTGCGCGGGGTCGAACGCCTCGTCGAGGCGCTGCGCAAGCGGGGTGCGATCGCCGAGGTGCTAGCTCCGACCGCCGGCGGCACGTTGGCCGGGGGATCGGGCGGCGAGATCCCGGTGGACCGATCCTTTACCAGCGTGGCGTCGGTGCTTTACGACGCCGTCGTGGTGCCATGCGGACCGAAAGCCATGGAGACGCTCGGCAACGACGGGTACGCGGTGCACTTCGTCACCGAGGCCTACAAACACCTCAAAGCGGTAGCGGCGTTCGGGGCGGGCATTGACCTACTTCGCAAGGCCGGCGTCAACGAATCGCTGGCCGACGGCGAGGAGGTCGTGACGTCGGCGGGCGTGGTGTCTTCCACCGCCGCCGAAGACTCGCTCCCGGACCAATTCTTCGACGACTTTGCCTCCGAGCTCGCCAAGCATCGTGCCTGGGATCGGGAGACCGATTCCGTCCCGGCCTGATCGCCAGCATCCGAATTGTTGAATACTTCACGCCGGGCGGGGTAATTGAGCGGGTATGACTTCTAGCGATCACCGACCCGCAGAGGTGCGCGAGCAAGCGCAATTGCATGCCGAGCAGGCGCGCACCGCAATGGAAGATCGGCGCGCGGCGCAGGACGGCGGGCTGAGTGGATGGGTTGCCGAGCGCGCTGGGGAGTGGGATCTTGCCGGTCCGGACGACGAAGCGCTGCACCGTCAGAAATTCTTCTGGAACCTGCTGGTGGACTATTGGTTTCGGATGGAAATCGACGGATGGGAAAATATCGGTGAACCGCCCGCCCTGCTGATCGGCATCCACTCGGGTGCTCCGTTCGTCTGGGACGCCTGGACTGTCGGCCTGCAGTGGTGGCGTCGGTTCGGCTCGGAGCGGATATTGCACGGCACCGCCCACGATGCGCTGATGGCGATCCCGGGGTTCGGTCGGTACTTCCGGTCGATGGGGGTATTGCCCGCGGCCGCCGATGCCGTATCCACCGCACTGGCCGAAGGACACGACGTAGCGCTGTGGCCGGGCGGGGAAGTCGATTCCCTTCGGCCGTGGCGTGAACGCGACCGGGCTAACTTGGCCGGGCGCAAGGGCTTTGTGAAGATGGCCATCCGCGCCGGCGTTCCGATCGTGCCGATCGCGACGGTCGGCGGCGCCGACGCCATGCCGGTTCTGATTCGCGGCGACCAGCTTTCGCGTGCGCTACGGCTGGATAAGCTGTTGCGGCTCAAGGTGTTTCCGATAGCGATTTCGCTGCCCTGGGGAATCGCCCCCGCCGCGCTGCCACAACTGCCGTTGCCGGCCAAGATCCGCACGCGCTTCATGCCCCCGGTCGAGCTGGACACCGATCCGGATCGAGCCGAGGACGACGACTACGTCGACCGTAAGTATCACGAGGTGCAGGACAGTATTCAGCACGGGATGGACGCGCTGTCGCGCAAGCGAGCGCTACCGCTGTTCGGCTGACTGATCGCACGCGACATGCAAAAGGGGCCCGGTCCGGAATGGATCGGGCCCCTTCGCCTGGTGCCTAGTTCTGGTGGGACTGTTGACGCTTCTCGGCCGTTTCGGCTCCCGCGCGAGCCGCCTCAGCCTCGGCTTCCTTTTTCGCGGCGTCGCGCTGGGCCTGCGCCTTGTCCTGTTGGGCTTCGCCCTCTTCCTCGAGGTCCTTGTTACCGACCACACTGCCGATGGCCTCTTTGGTCAGGCCCTTGGCACCCTCGACAACGCCCTTGATTGCTTCTTCAGGTCCGCTCTTGTTGTCGTCAGACATGGATCCTCCTCGTTGCTGTCATGTCCACCGGCCGGCTGGACCGGTTGCGGGCGAAACCCCCGTCGCGCCGCGTGTCCTTCATTCCCCCGGGGCCGCGCGGCCAAACCTTGTGTGACGGAGCCTCCGGCGTTTGGGTTTCAGAGGTCCGGGTATGCGAGCCGCAATGTCTGCGTCGTTGTGGCTCGCGAATAGGAACGGTCAACGCCAATCATCGGATCTCGGAGATCCGACGGCCGATGTGGTGGTCGTCGGGGCGGGCATCACTGGGCTCGTGACAGCGGTGCTCCTGGCCCGGTCGGGAAAGAACGTCTTGGTGCTCGAGGCCCGCACGGCAGGAGCGGTGACCACCGGCAACACCACCGGCAAGATCAGCCTGCTGCAGGGCGTCAACCTGTCGAAAATCCTTGCCCGCCATGGTCGCGACATCGCCCGTGACTACGTGCGCGGTAATCGCGAGGGCCAACAGTGGCTGCTGCGGTACTGCGAAACGCACGAGATTGCCGTCCAGCACGAGGACGCGTACACATACGCCCAATCCGCGAAGGAAGTGCCCGCCGCGCGTGCCGAGCTGCGCGCCACCCAACTCGCGGGATTGGACACCGAATGGGACGACGACGCCGGGGTGCCATTTCCCTATCACGGCGGTGTGCGGCTGGCCGATCAAGCGCAATTCGATCCAATGCCGTTGCTGGACAGTCTGGTTGACGAGCTCGGCGACCACGGGGGCCGGCTGGTAGAGCACTGCCGCGTGCGCTCGGTGTCGCAGCACCGCGACCGCGTGAAGCTGACCGTGCACACCGCGGAGGGCGAGTTGGACGTCGACGCCGGCCAGTGTGTGTTGGCCACCGGCATCCCGATCCTGGATCGCGGCGGATTCTTCGCGAGGTTGAAACCGAGCAGGTCCTACTCGTTCGCCTTCGACGTTCCCGGTTCGATCACCCGACCGATGTTCATCTCTGCCGGCTCGCCGACGCGCTCGGTGCGGTATGCCCCGTTCGACGGCGGCGAGAAGCTGATCGTCGACGGTGCCGGTCATACGGTGGGCCGCAAGAGTCCCACCGCCGAACTCGACGAACTGTCCTCGTGGGCGCAGAAGCACTACCCGGGAGCGGTCGTCACGCACCGATGGTCGGCGCAGGACTACACGCCGATTGATCGGCTGCCCTATGTGGGGTCGATTCTGCCTGGCAATGAAAAAATCTACGTCGCAACGGGTTTCAACAAGTGGGGACTGAGTGCCGGCGTGGCCGCCGCGTTGGTGCTCAGCGGCCGGATCCTCGACGGGCAGATCGATTGGGCGCGGGCATTTGCCGCATGGAGCCCGCACGAGGTGACCGGCATTACCACCGCGCTGCAGGCCAATCTCGAAGTCGGCTTCCACATGACCAAGGGCTGGCTCACCCCGATCGCCCGGTCTCGGTCGTCGGTGCCAGAGGACGGCGGCGTCGTCAGCGGCCTGCCGTGGCACCTGCAGGCTCGCAGCTCGGTCGACGGGGTGCAGCGCGAGGTGTCGCCGGTCTGTCCGCACCTCGGCGGCATCGTGAATTGGAACGACGCCGACAAGGCCTGGGAATGTCCACTCCATGGGTCGCGCTTCGCGCCGGACGGCACGCTCCTGGAAGGACCGGCCACGCGCGGTCTCACTCCCTCGTCTTCCTGACCCTCAACCGCGTCGGGCGCCGACCGCGACAAAGCCGTCGACTCCCGGGACGCACGCTCAGGCGATGAGGCAGGATGGACCCGGCTGTTTTGGGGACAGCCGTGTGGGGACAGCTGGAGGGCGTCCTCCAGCGCGAGGAGTCAGATGACCGAGCAGGGTACCAACGGCGCCGAGTCGTCGAACCGGCCCAAGTACACCCGAGTGCTGCTCAAGCTCGGCGGCGAGATGTTCGGCGGGGGATCGGTGGGTCTGGATCCCGACGTCGTCGCGCTGGTCGCCCGCCAGATCGCCGAAGTCGTCCGAACCGGCGTTCAGGTCGCCGTGGTGATCGGCGGCGGCAACTTCTTCCGCGGCGCGCAATTGCAGCAGCGCGGCATGGAGCGCACCCGCTCGGACTACATGGGCATGCTCGGAACCGTCATGAACAGCCTTGCGCTGCAAGACTTTCTGCAAAAAGAAGGCATCGACACCCGCGTCCAGACGGCGATCACGATGGGCCAGGTCGCTGAGCCCTACATCCCGCTGCGAGCCCAGCGGCACCTGGAGAAGGGACGCGTCGTCATCTTCGGCGCCGGTATGGGCCTGCCGTACTTCTCGACGGACACCACCGCCGCACAGCGCGCCCTGGAGATCGGCGCCGAGGTGGTACTGATGGCCAAGGCCGTCGACGGCGTATTCGCCGAGGACCCGCGGGTGAACCCGGCAGCGGAACTGTTCACCGCGATCACCCACCGGGAAGTCATCGAGCGCGGCTTGCAGGTGGCCGATGCCACCGCGTTCAGCTTGTGCATGGACAATCGCATGCCGATTCTGGTTTTCAACCTGCTGACCGACGGCAATATCGCTCGGGCCGTTGCAGGTGAGAAAATCGGAACTCTGGTTACCACGTGAAGGGAGCGGCGAAATGATTGACGAGACTCTCTTCGACGCCGAAGAGAAGATGGAAAAGGCTGTAGGGGTGAGTCGAGACGACCTGTCGACGATCCGGACCGGGCGGGCCAACCCCAGCATGTTCAACCGCATCGTCATCGACTATTACGGTGCTGCCACCCCGATCACCCAGCTGGCCAGCATCAACGTCCCCGAGGCGCGGCTGGTCGTGATCAAGCCCTACGAAGCCGGCCAGCTCGGAAACATCGAAGCCGCCATCCGCAACTCGGACCTCGGGGTAAACCCCACCAACGACGGCACGCTGATCCGGGTCGCGGTACCGCAGCTGACCGAGGAACGCCGTCGCGAGCTGGTCAAGCAGGCCAAAGCCAAGGGCGAGGACGCCAAGGTGTCGGTGCGCAACATCCGCCGCAAGGCGATGGAAGAACTGAACCGCATCCGTAAGGACGGCGAAGCCGGTGAGGACGAGGTGTCACGCGCGGAGAAGGACCTGGACAAGGCCACTCATCAGTACGTGACGCAGATCGACGACCTGGTCAAGCACAAGGAAGGCGAGTTGCTGGAGGTCTAGCGGCCGCTCAGCAGACGACGTCCGTGGCAGAGACCGATACCGGCGCAGACATCCCGGCCGGGGATGCGGTGGCGCAGCCCCCGAAGAAGTCGCGGGCCGGCCGCAACCTGCCGGCGGCGATCGCGGTAGGCGCGATGCTGGCGTTCGCCATCGTCGCAATCCTGATTTGGGACCGCTACCTCTGGGTTCTGCTGCTCGCCGTCGCAATGCCGATCGCTACGCACGAGGTGGTGCGCCGGCTGCGCGAGGCCGGTTACCTGATCCCGGTCATTCCGCTGCTGGTCGGCGGCGAAGCCATGGTCTGGTTGGCGTGGTACCAGCATGCGTACGGTCTGGTGGTGGCCTTTGGCGCCACCGCGGTGGTCTGCATGTTCTGGCGATTGGCACTCGGCTCGACCACCGCGCCGCACGGGTCGACCGATTCGCCGTCGGGCAACTACCTCCGCGACGTCGCGGCGACCGTCTTCCTCGCCGCCTGGGTGCCGCTGTTCGGTTCGTTCAGCGTGCTGCTGGCATTTCCGTCGGACGGCTCCGGTCGGGTGTTTTGCCTGATGATCGGCGTCGTCGCCTCGGATGTCGGCGGCTATGCCGTGGGTGTGTTGTTCGGCAAGCACCCGATGGTCCCGACGATCAGCCCGAAGAAGTCATGGGAAGGCCTGACCGGATCGCTGTTCTTCGGGATCACCGCGGCCACGCTGACCGCGACCCTGCTGGCCCACCGGCCGGTGTGGGTCGGCCTGCTGCTCGGTTTGATGATCGTGGCCACTGCGACGCTCGGCGACCTGGTGGAATCGCAGATCAAGCGCGACCTGGGCATCAAGGACATGGGCCGGATCCTGCCCGGCCACGGGGGCCTGATGGACCGGCTGGATGGAGCGCTGCCGTCGGCGGTCGCCACCTGGACCGTGCTGACCCTGCTGCACTGAGGGCTGCCGTGAAGCAAGAGTTGGTTTTCGAAGCGCCTCGGCGCGCGCTGCCGCCGCGCCATTTGGCTGACCTCGACGACGCCGCCTGCGCCGAGGCCGTCGCCGCACTCGGTTTGCCGGCGTTTCGCGCCAAGCAGTTGGCGAATCAGTACTACGGCCGGCTGATCGCCGATCCGCAGCAGATGACCGACCTGCCGGCCGCCGTTCGCGGGCAAGTGGCCGAGGCGCTGTTTCCGACGTTGCTCACCGCGGCCCGCGAAATCGGTTGCGACGCCGGCGAAACCCGCAAGACGCTGTGGCGGGCGGCCGACGGGACCACCTTCGAGTCGGTGCTGATGCGCTACCCGAAGCGCAACACGGTGTGCATCTCCTCGCAGGCCGGCTGCGGCATGGCCTGCCCGTTCTGCGCGACCGGCCAGGGTGGGCTGACCCGCAACCTGTCGACCGCCGAGATCGTCGAGCAGGTGCGTTCGGCGGCGGCGACGCTGCGCGACGAGTGGGGTCCTGCCAGTCGGCTGTCCAACATCGTGTTCATGGGCATGGGGGAGCCGCTGGCCAACTACACCCGGGTGCTGGCAGCGGTGCGTCGCATCATCGGTCCGGCTGAGAAAGGCGCCGGCTTCGGCATCTCGGCTCGCGCGGTGACGGTATCGACGGTCGGACTGGCGCCGGCCATCCGGAAACTCGCCGACGAGCGACTCGGCGTGACGCTGGCACTCTCGCTGCACGCCCCGGACGACGAGCTACGCGACACCCTGGTACCGGTCAACAACCGCTGGAAGGTCAGTGAGGCGCTGGATGCCGCGCACTACTACGCCGAGCAGACCGGTCGACGGGTGTCGGTGGAGTACGCGCTGATTCGTGACGTCAACGACCAGCCGTGGCGCGCGGATCTGCTGGGCAAGCGACTGCACCGGGCGTTGGGGCCGCTGGTCCACGTGAATCTGATTCCGCTGAACCCGACGCCGGGCAGCGAATGGGATGCCAGCCCTAAACCCGTCGAGCGGGAATTCGTTCGGCGAGTCCGCGCGGCCGGGGTGGCCTGCACGGTCCGTGACACCCGCGGCCGTGAGATCGCCGCCGCGTGCGGTCAGCTCGCTGCCGACGGCTAACTGCCGCTGGTGAACCGGACCAGCGCCATCCACGTCAACACTTGTATGAGAGTCCAGTTCTTGCTCAACAGGTTGGTGCTCGGCGTGGCGGTGGTCGCTGTGATTTTCGGGCTGAGCGGTGCGCCGCGGGCGTTGGCGGCCGACGAGCGTTTGCAGTTCAGCGGGACCACGCTGTCCGGTGCGCCCTTCAACGGTGGAGCCTTGCAGGGTAAGCGCTCTGTGCTGTGGTTCTGGACGCCGTGGTGCCCGTTCTGCAATGCAGAGGCTCCGGGGCTGAGCCAGGTGGCCGCCGCAAACCCGCGCGTCACCTTTGTGGGCGTCGCTGCGCACTCGGACACCGGGGCGATGCAGAACTTCGTGTCGAAGTACCGCCTGAACTTCACCATGGTCAACGACGCCGACGGATCGATCTGGGCCCGCTACAACGTGCCGTGGCAGCCGGCGTGGGTGTTCTACAACTCCGACGGGACGTCCGCATTCGTGAACAACCCGACTGCGGCGATGTCGCAACAGGAGTTGTCCGATCGGGTGACGGCGCTGAAGTAGGCGATGGACCGGGGGCTGATCGGTTTGGCGTTCGCCGCCGGATTGGTCGCGGCGCTGAATCCGTGCGGTTTTGCCATGCTGCCCGCCTACCTGGTTCTCGTGGTGCGGGGGGAAGGCAGCACGCCGACGGCATTGGCTGCGATCACCCGGGCGTTGGCGGCAACCGCCGGAATGGGCCTGGGGTTTCTGACGGTGTTCGGGCTGTTCGGGGCGCTCACCATATCGGCGGGTGCCACCGTGCAGCACTATCTGCCCTATCTCGTCGTGGGGATCGGCATTGTGCTTGTCGCCCTAGGCATTTGGCTTTTCTCGGGCCGAGAGCTGACGCTGTTGACCCGCGGCCTTCCGGGTGGTCGATGGGCTCCGACGGCTCGGCTGGGGTCGATGTATGGCTACGGCGTGAGCTACGCGATCGCCTCGCTGTCTTGCACCGTCGGCCCCTTCCTGGCGGTCACCGCTGCCGGTCTGCGCCGCGGCTCGCCGATCGGGAGCGCGTCGATCTACCTCGCTTATATCGCGGGGCTCACCCTGGTCGTCGGCGTACTGGCCGTCGCCGCCGCGCTGGCGACGACGGCGGTGGTGAATCGGCTGCGGCGAATCTTGCCGTACGTCAACCGCATCAGCGGCGCGCTGCTGGTCCTCGTTGGGCTGTATGTCGGCTACTACGCCCTCTACGAGCTGCGGCTGCATACCGCGCACGCCCTGCCGTCCGATGCGTTGCTCGGAACAGCCGGCCGCCTCCAAGGCGGGCTCGCAGGCTGGGTGCACCAACATGGCGCATTGCCGTGGGTCCTGGTCTTCGCGGTGGTGGTGACGTGTGCGCTGGCCGGCACCTGGTATCGACGTGCGCGGCGTGGCGGCCACGCACCAGATTGACGCTGCCTACTTGAGCCAGCCGCGGCGGCGGCCCCACATGTCGCGCACCAGGACGAAGACGCCGAGCAGCGCGAAGCCGATAACCCACAGGTCCTCGACATGGCCGACGTGGTTACCGCGCAAGAACGCCACCAGCAACCCGATCATCAGGAGGCCGTAGACGTGCCAGTTGCGGTGGCTGACCTTGCTCCAACCCCAGGCAGCCGACGGCACCTCGGCGACGTCGACACCGTTGACGTGACCGCCTGTGCGCTCCACCTCGGTACCGGCCACGGCTAACTCCTCGGGTTGGGGTTGGGATGCACGCACATTCTGGCACACGGACCGCGGCCGGAGATTCGTCGGTCGCGCCGGTGGCGCGGCACAATGAGTGGGTGTCGAACCGCGATCGCCTCGTCGAGCGTGAAGCTGGCCGCACGCTCGGCAACAAGCGCCGCCTCAAGACCCTGGTGCTGGGCAGCACCGGCTCTATCGGCACCCAGGCGCTCGAGGTCATCGCCGCCAACCCGGACCGCTTCGAGCTGGTGGGCCTCGCCGCCGGGGGTGGGAATGCGGATCTGCTGGCCCAGCAGCGCGCCGAGACCGGGGTGTCCAACCTCGCCGTCGCCGACGAACGCGCTGCGCAGGCGATCGGCCACGTCACCTTCAGCGGACCCGACGCCGCGACCCGGCTGATCGAGAACACCGAGGCCGACGTGGTGCTGAACGCGCTGGTCGGCGCGATCGGTCTGCAGCCGACGCTCACCGCGCTGGCCTCCGGCTCCCGACTGGCGCTGGCGAACAAGGAGTCGCTGATCGCGGGCGGGCCGCTGGTGCTGGCCGCCGCGCAGCCGGGCCAGATCGTGCCGGTGGACTCCGAACACTCCGCGCTGGCGCAGTGTCTGCGCGCCGGCAGCGCCGACGAAGTCGCCAAGCTGGTGCTCACCGCCTCCGGTGGGCCGTTCCGCGGCTGGTCAGCCGCCCAGCTCGAGCACGTCACCCCCGAGCAGGCCGGCGCCCACCCGACCTGGTCGATGGGGCCGATGAACACGCTGAACTCCGCGTCGCTGGTCAACAAGGGCCTCGAGCTCATCGAGGCGCACCTGCTGTTCGGCGTCCCGTACGACCGCATCGACGTCGTCGTGCACCCGCAGTCGATCGTGCATTCGATGGTCACGTTCACCGATGGCTCGACGATCGCCCAGGCCAGCCCGCCGGACATGAAACTGCCGATCGCGCTGGCCCTGGGCTGGCCGGACCGGGTGCCCGCCGCCGCGCCGGCCTGCGACTTCGCCGCCGCGTCGACGTGGGAGTTCGAGCCGCTCGACGACGACGTCTTCCCGGCAGTGGCGTTGGCTCGCCAGGCCGGGGAGACCGGCGGTTGCATGACCGCCGTCTACAACGCCGCCAACGAAGAAGCAGCCGAGGCATTCCTGGCCGGTCGGATCGGTTTTCCAGCCATCGTGCAAACAATCGCCGAGGTCCTGAGCGCCGCCGACCGGTGGGCCGCAGAACCCGCTACCGTGGAAGACGTACTCGACGCGCAGCGCTGGGCCCGCGAGCGCGCGCGTAGTGCGATCACACAGGAGGTTTCACCGGTTCGATGATGTTCGTAATCGGCATCGTGCTGTTTGCCCTCGCCATCCTCATATCGGTGGCGTTGCACGAATGCGGCCACATGTGGGCCGCCCTGGGCACCGGGATGAAGGTGCGGCGTTACTTCGTGGGCTTCGGCCCGACCCTGTGGTCGACCCGTCGCGGCGAAACCGAATACGGCCTCAAGGCGATCCCGGCGGGCGGGTTCTGCGACATCGCCGGCATGACGTCGGTCGAAGAACTGCAGCCCGACGAGCGCGACCGCGCGATGTACAAGCAGAAGACCTGGAAACGCGTCGCCGTGCTGTTCGCCGGGCCGGGCATGAACTTCGTCATCGGCCTGATCCTGATCTACGCCATCGCGGTCACCTGGGGGCTGCCCAACCTGCACCCCACCGCGGTCATCGGCCAAACATCCTGTGCGGCAAGCGAGATCAAGCAGGGTGACTTCGAGAAGTGCAGCGGCGACGGGCCGGCCGCCCTCGCCGGAATTCGTGCCGGTGACGTCGTGCTCAACGTCAACGGCACCCCGGTGACCGACTTCTCCGACATGGCCGGCGTCGTGCAGAAACTGCACGGCACCGTGCCCGTCGTCATCAAGCGCGACGGCCAGACCATGACCAAGTACGTCGACATCGCCCAGAAACAGCGCTGGGTGACCAGCGGCAAGAACAGCACCCCGAAGCCGGCGACCATCGGCGTGATGGGAGTGGTCGGCACCCCGGCCGGACCCACCCACTACAACCCGGTCAGCGCGGTACCGGGCACCCTGAGTTTCACCGGCAACCTGACCGTGCTGCTGGGCAAGTCGCTGGTCGCCATTCCGACCAAGGTCGGCGCCCTGATCCACGCGATCGGTGGCGGCGAGCGTTCCCTCGACACCCCGATCAGCGTCGTCGGCGCGAGCATCATCGGCGGAGACACCGTGGATCACGGCGTCTGGATGGCGTTCTGGCTGTTCCTGGCGCAGTTGAACTTCATCCTCGGCGTGATCAACCTGGTGCCGCTGCTGCCGTTCGACGGCGGCCACATCGCCATCGCGCTGTACGAGAAGCTGCGCAACGTGATTCGGTCGGCCCGCGGCAAAGTCGCAGCGGCGCCAGTGAACTACCTCAAGCTGATGCCGGCAACCTACGTAGTGTTGGTTCTGGTGGTCGGCTACATGCTGTTGACGGTGACCGCAGACGTGGTCAACCCGATCCGGCTGTTCCAGTAGGGAGAAGGCAAACAGTGACCACAGGTCTGGGTATGCCGGCAGCGCCGGCGCCCACGCTGGCACCGCGCCGCAAGACGCGACAGTTGATGGTCCGAGACGTCGGCGTGGGAAGCGATCACCCGATTTCGGTGCAGTCGATGTGCACCACCAAGACCCACGACGTCAACTCGACTCTGCAGCAGATCGCCGAGTTGACCGCTGCCGGCTGCGACATCGTGCGGGTGGCGTGCCCGCGTCAGGAAGACGCCGACGCACTCGCCGCGATCGCCAAGAAGAGCCAGATCCCGGTGATCGCGGACATCCACTTCCAGCCGAAGTACATCTTCGCCGCGATCGACGCCGGCTGCGCCGCGGTCCGGGTAAACCCCGGCAACATCAAGGAATTCGACGGCCGAGTCGGCGAGGTCGCGAAAGCCGCTGGCGCAGCGGGCATTCCGATCCGCATCGGAGTCAACGCCGGCTCGCTGGACAAGCGGTTCATGGAGAAGTACGGCAAGGCGACACCCGAGGCGCTGGTCGAGTCGGCGCTGTGGGAGGCCTCCCTGTTCGAGGAGCACGGGTTCTCCCAAATCAAGATCAGCGTCAAGCACAACGACCCGGTCGTGATGGTCGCGGCCTACGAGCAACTCGCCGCCCAGTGCGACTACCCGCTGCACCTGGGCGTCACCGAGGCCGGTCCGGCTTTCCAGGGCACCATCAAGTCCGCCGTCGCGTTCGGTGCGCTGCTGTCCCGGGGCATCGGCGACACCATCCGTGTCTCGCTGTCTGCGCCGCCGGTCGAGGAAGTCAAGGTCGGCACCCAGATCCTGGAGTCGCTGAACCTGCGGCCGCGTGGGCTGGAGATCGTGTCGTGTCCGTCGTGCGGGCGCGCACAGGTCGACGTCTACAGCCTGGCCAACGAGGTCACCGCCGGCCTGGACGGACTCGACGTCCCGCTGCGGGTGGCCGTGATGGGCTGCGTCGTCAACGGGCCGGGGGAGGCCCGCGAGGCTGATCTCGGTGTGGCCTCCGGCAACGGCAAGGGGCAGATCTTCGTCCGCGGCGAGGTGATCAAGACCGTGCCGGAGGCGCAGATTGTCGAGACGTTGATCGAAGAGGCAATGCGATTGGCTAACGAGACGGGCGCTGAAGGGTCAACGGCGAGCGGTTCGCCGGTTGTGACCGTAAGCTGACGTTGGCCTGATCCGGCCGCACAATTCGTCGCAGAAAGAGTCAGTATGTCGGCTCCGCCCATCCGCCGCGTCAGCGAGCGACGGGTGTCTGTTGTCCGCGACGGCGCCTCGGTGCGCAAGGTCTTCGACGACGACCCGGTGGGGTCGTGCATGGTGGCCGCCCGGGTGGCCGATCACGGGATGGATCCCAACTCGATCGGCGGGGAGCTGTGGACGCGCCGCGGGCCCGACGAGTCGCTGTGTTACGCCGGCGCCAACCTGATCCCATTGCGCGGCCGGCTGGGCGACCTGTACGCGTTCGCCGATGCCGCACTGACCGGGTCACGACGCTGCTCGTCGCTCGTCGGGCGCGCCGAGTTGGTGATGCCGATGTGGCAGCGCCTCGAGCCGGCCTGGGGGCCGGCCCGCGACGTGCGTGGTAATCAGCCGTTGATGGCACTGACCACGATGCCGACCTGTGCGATCGATCCTGGTGTGCGGCAGGTCAAGCCGGACGAACTCGACACCTATCTGGTGGCGGCGGTCGACATGTTCATCGGCGAGGTGGGTGTCGATCCCCGACTCGGCGATGGCGGGCGCGGCTACCGGAGACGCGTCGCCAGCCTGATCGCGGCCGGACGGGCGTGGGCCCGCTTCGAAAACGGTGAGGTGGTGTTCAAGGCCGAGGTCGGCTCGCAGTCGCCGACGGTCAGCCAGATCCAAGGCGTCTGGGTGCACCCCGAGTGGCGCGGCCGAGGACTCGGAACCGCGGGCACGGCGACGTTGTCGGCGGTGATCGTTGGCACCGGCCGCACGGCCAGCCTCTATGTGAACGACTTCAACACGGTCGCGCGGGCCACCTACGACCGCATCGGCTTCACCGAGATCGGCACCTTCGCGACGGTTCTGCTGGACTGATCGGATCGCGCTTTCGCGACACGTAAACGTCTGCGAAGGCGCGCCGGTCCGCGTCGCAAGGCCTTAAGTCTCGGCACTGCAACGATTCGATCTCGGTGCGCCTACGCCCGACCGGAGGCAAAATTTCTTAACATCAGCCACAATGGCAACAAAATTAACAGTGGCATCAGCCGCCACAGTCGCGGTCCTGGTCACGACTACCGCGGTGTCGGCTTGCACGCCGAAGCAGGAGGGGCCCGCGCCGGCCGCCCAGAAGTTCTTCGCCGCGCTGTCCACCGGCGACACGGGAGCAGCGGCCGACCTCAGCGATAACCCGAGCGACGCCCGCGAAGCACTCAATGCGGCGTGGGCCGGGCTGCAGGCCAGCCATCTCGACACCCAGATCACCGGATCGAAGTACGCCGAGGACACCGGCTCGGTCAGCTACCGCTACACCTGGCACCTGCCGAAGAACCGGACCTGGACATACGACGGCAAGCTGAAAATGGCTCGCTACGAAGGTCGTTGGCAAGTCCGCTGGAGCAGCACCGATCTGCATCCCCGCCTTGGCGAGCATCAGACGCTGGTGCTGCGAGCCGATCCGCCGAAGCGTGCCTCGGTCAACGAAGTCGGGGGCACGGACGTCTTGGCGCCCGGCTACCTGTACCACTACACGCTGGACGCGTCCAAGGCCGGCGCCTTCCTGATCAGCTCCGCCCGCTCGGTGGTCGACGCGTTGCACCCCTTCGACGACGCGATCAACGACCCGCAGCGGTTGGCCGAGCAGGCCAGCGGCACCGGTAAGCCCGTCGACCTGATCACCCTGCGCACCGACGACAACAACCGCGTCGCCCCGGTCCTCAACAGCCTGCCCGGCGTGGTGATCACGCCGCAGGCCGACTTGCTGCCGACCGATTACCACTTCGCCCCGGCCCTGATCAGTCAGGTCAAGAAGGCGGTGATCGAGCAGCTCGACGGCGAGTCTGGGTGGCGCGTGGTCAGCATCAACCAGAACAACGTCGATCTGGCTGTGCTGCACGAGGTTCCGCCGTCACCGGCCCCGTCGGTGTCGATCAGTCTGGACCGGGCCGTGCAGAACGCCGCGCAGCACGCGGTCGACAACCAAGGCCGTCAGGCGATGATCGTGGTAATCAAGCCTTCGACGGGCGAGATCCTTGCCGTCGCACAGAATTCCGCGGCCGACGCGATCGGCCCCCTTGCCACCACCGGCCTCTACCCACCGGGGTCGACGTTCAAGATGGTCACCGCGGGTGCGGCGCTCGAGCGCGATATGGCAAGTCCCAACACGCTTTTGGGCTGCCCAGGCCACCTGGAAATCGGGCAGCGCGTTATACCCAACTACGGCGGATTCGATCTCGGCGTGGTCCCGATGTCGCGCGCCTTTGCCAGTTCGTGCAACACCACCTTCGCCGAACTGGCCAGCCAAATGCCGCCGCGAGGTCTGGCCCAGGCCGCCTACCAGTACGGCATCGGGCTGGACTACCAGATCGACGGCATCAACACGGTCACCGGATCGGTGCCACCGACCGTCGATTTGTCCGAGCGCACCGAGGACGGCTTCGGCCAGGGCAAGGTGCTGGCCTCTCCGTTCGGAATGGCGATGGTCGCTGCGACGGTCGCGGCCGGAAAGACGCCGGTGCCCAAGCTGATTGAGGGACGCCCGACGACCGTCACCGGCGACACCACACCGATCACCGAGAAGATGATCGAGGGGTTGCGCCCGATGATGCGGCTCGTGGTGACCAACGGGACCGGTAAGGAGATCGCCGGCTGCGGCGAGGTGTACGGAAAGACCGGCGAGGCCGAGTTTCCCGGCGGGTCGCATTCCTGGTTCGCCGGCTACCGCGGCGACCTCGCCTTCGCGTCGTTGATCGTCGGGGGAGGCAGTTCGGAGTATGCGGTGCGGATGACCAAGTTCATGTTCGAGTCGATGCCCGCCGACTACCTGGCCTGAAACGCCTGAAAGGCGTTCAACCGCAATGGTTTAGACAAAGCTGTCGCCCGGCCGCGAGGGGCGACCGGGCGACAGGCTTTTTTCGCCGGGCGAGCGGACTCCAGGGGCTCTGGGGTGGCCCGCTGCTGGCTCGACGCATTGGCGTCCGAACCGGTGGGGAAGATTCCCCCGCCCCCACCGGTCCAGACCGCCACCTCAACGAGGTGGATTTGTGCGGATCAGGAGAACGGCTGTCCCACGAGAATGTCGATCAGCGGAGTCAGCACGAAGTTCAGCCCCGTCGGCGTAAGCAGACCGTAGTCCAGACCGGTGGCGAGGTAGCCGAGGAAGCTGTCCGGAACGAGGTACGCGTCACCGCTGTTCACCACGGTGCCGATGATGTCATCCGAGGTCTGCAGGTAGAACGCGCTGGGGTCGATGGCGTAAATCAGGTTCGACAGCGCGTGCTCACTTGCGTTTTCCTCGAACGCTTGGATGGCAACGTTGAACGCCTCGTAGCCGCTCGGGTTCGACGCGAGCAATTCCAGGTCCAGAGCGTGGTTCGCGACGCCTTGCTCGCCAAGGGATCCGAACAGAACGGTGTAGTCATCGCCGGGAGCGTAGATGTCGGCGATCGGGTCACCAACGTCGGCGGTGGCCGTGCCCATGCCGAGCATCGCGGCGATGGCCGCGCCACCAAGTGCGGCCCCGATGGCTGTAAAATGCTTGTGACTCATGTGCGAGCCTCCTATCTAGGTGTCACTCCTTGTGGAAGTGGGGTTGCCGCCCCACTGCCGTTGGCTCGCACATGAGTCTTTCTCCCCCATGGCGGACGAGCCTTCGACGGATCGAAGCTTATAACAGTTCTTGGCCTGTGTTAAGCAAATTCCTAACAAAAATCTCAGGCGAAGCTATCGTCGCGTTAAGCCTCCTCTTACTCGCAGCTAGAGGCCATCGAGCGGTTAAGTAACCTAGTCAAACTCGCCTGTCCGAGTCCCCTTCAGGTTGTCGGATGGACGTCCAGGCCCGCGAAGCAGCAGTTCGGCGCGTTATGGAGTAGTCCTTAGTTGTTCACGGCGCCGAACGGAGATGCGCCGGATGGCCGACGCGCTTCGCAATCACTCCGGCCAAATATCCGGAAAATCAGACGTCAATTCCGAGATACCGAACTGATTGTCTGAGAAGTACCAACAATGGTTTTGACACTTTATCTAATAACGTCGATAGCGTTAACAAGGTCAATACAATTCGCGATAGGTGAACGCCTCGGTGCAATTCGCGCGCAGAAGCGGTCCATACGAGCCTCATGTCTCGTGCTTCTGGGATCAACTAGGCCCCTCACCAGGGCACTTGCCCAGCGGGCCTCGTCGGCGACTGACGGCGGTAGATTGATATCGCCATGACACGTCCCGATGAACTGTCCGAGCTGCGCGTCTCCGATGCCGACCGCAACGGCACCCTGCGGCGCCTGCACAACGCAGTCGCCCTGGGGTTGATCGACATCGGGGAGTTCGAGGAACGATCCACGCACGTCTCCTATGCCCGAACCCGCAATGAGCTCGACAGCCTGGTCGGCGACCTGCCCGGGCCTGGGGCGATCGTCACCTCTGCGGCCGACCGCGTCGAGTTGCGGGGCTGGGCCGGATCGCTCAAGCGGCACGGCGAATGGACCGTCCCCACTCGGTTGGCGCTGGTGCGCCGCATGGGCTCGGTCGAACTCGATCTCGTCAAGGCCAGATTCGCCGGGCCCGTTGTCGTGATCGAACTCGACATGCGATTCGGTTCGGTCGAGATTCGATTGCCAGAGGGCGCCAGCGCATCCATCGACGACGTCGAGGTATACGGCGGCAGCGCCAGCGACAGGCGCAAGGTCGCGCCCGCTGAGGGGACGCCGCACGTGGTGTTGACCGGGCGGGTCGTGTGCGGCTCGGTCAAGGTCAAGGGCCCGCGCCGCTCGTTGATGCGTCGCCGCGGCCGCTCCTGAACGGATACCCTGAACAACATGCCTGTTCGTTCCGCCCTGTCCGCCGGCGTGGTGTCGCCGCCGCTTCCGGTGCCCACGTCGATCGAACGCCCGGAATACGTCGGCAAGGCGACCGCCAAGGAGGGCACCGAGCCCTGGGTCCAAACACCTGAGGTGATCGAGAAGATGCGGGTCGCCGGTCGGATCGCGGCCCGGGCGCTCGCCGAGGCGGGTAAGGCCGTCGCGCCCGGCGTCACCACCGATGCCCTCGACCGCATCGCCCACGACTACATGATCGACCACGGCGCCTACCCGTCGACGTTGGGCTACAAGGGTTATCCCAAATCGTGCTGCACATCGCTGAATGAGGTGATCTGCCACGGCATCCCGGACTCGACGGTGATCGAAGACGGTGACATCGTCAACATCGACGTCACGGCCTACATCGACGGCGTCCACGGCGACACCAACGCCACGTTCCTGGCCGGCGACGTCTCCGAGGAGCACCGGCTGCTCGTCGAGCGCACCCACGAGGCCACCATGCGGGCGATCAAAGCCGTCAAACCGGGCCGCGCCCTCTCCGTCGTTGGCCGTGTCATCGAGTCATACGCAAACCGGTTCGGCTACAACGTCGTTCGCGACTTCACCGGACACGGCATCGGCACCACCTTCCACAACGGGCTGGTGGTGCTGCACTACGACCAGCCCGCCGTCACCACCATCCTCGAGCCGGGGATGACGTTCACCATCGAACCGATGATCAACCTCGGATCGCTGGACTACGAGATCTGGGACGACGACTGGACCGTGGTCACCGCCGACCGCAAGTGGACCGCGCAATTCGAGCACACCCTGCTGGTCACCGATTCCGGCGCGGAGATTCTCACCCTGCCGTGAGCGGCGCGCTGCTGGTCGCCGGCACCACATCCGACGCGGGAAAATCGATGGTGGTCGCGGGTCTTTGCCGATTGTTGGCGCGCAAAGGAATTCGGGTCGCACCGTTCAAGGCGCAGAACATGTCGAACAACTCGGCGGTTACCGTCGAGGGCGGCGAGATCGGCCGGGCCCAGGCCATGCAGGCCCGCGCGGCCGGTCTGGCGCCCAGCGTGCGGTTCAACCCGATCCTGCTGAAGCCGGGCAGCGACATGACCTCGCAGCTGGTGATCAAGGGCCACGTGGCCGGCACGACCACCGCCGCAGGGTACTGGTCAGACCGCAACACGCTGTCGGAAATCGTGTACGACGAATTGGCCAAGTTGCGAACCGAATTCGATGCGGTGATCTGCGAGGGTGCCGGATCGCCGGCCGAAATCAACTTGCGGGCAACCGACTTGGTGAACATGGGCCTGGCTCGCGCGGCGAACCTTCCGGTTGTGATCGTGGGCGACATCGACCGCGGCGGCCTGCTCGCGCACCTGTTCGGCACCGTGGCGGTGCTCGCCCCGGAAGACCAGGCGCTGGTCGCCGGTTTCATCGTCAACAAATTCCGCGGCGACGTCTCGCTGCTGGAGCCGGGCCTGCGCCAACTCGCCGAACTGAGCGGCCGTCCCACCTATGGAGTGCTGCCCTACGCCGACGATCTGTGGCTCGACACCGAAGATGCCCTCCCGGTTCTGGCGCACCGCATCCTGGGCACACCGCGACCGCCCCAAGGCTCGCAATGGCTGCGTGTCGCGGTGCTGCGATTGCCGCGGATCTCCAACTCCACCGATGTCGAAGCCCTGGCCTGCGAACCCGGGGTGGTGGTGCGCTGGGTGCGAGAGCCGGCCGACCTGGCCGACACCGACGTGATCGTGCTGCCGGGCACCAAGGCCACCGTGGCTGACCTGGCCTGGCTGCGTGAGCGGGGGCTCGACGCGGCGATCCGTTCACACGTCAACGCGGGCCGCACCGTGTTGGGCATCTGCGGCGGTTTTCAGATGCTCTGCCGTTCGATCGACGACCCGGTCGAGAGTCGGTCCGGTCGTGTCGCGGCGTTGGGGCTTCTCGACGCCGACATCACGTTTGCAGCGGAGAAGGTGCTGCGTCGGCGCCAGGACTCACTGCATGGGTACGAGATTCACCATGGGCGGGTGCGCCGCTGCGCGGAGGACACCTGGTTCGAGATCGACGCCGAGCCCGAGGGATATCGGCGTGGCCACGTGTTCGGGACGCACTGGCACGGGTTATTCGACAACGATGACTTCCGCCGGCGCTGGCTGGCCGACGCCGCGACCGCCGCGGGCCGGGACGGGTTCGTCATTGCCGGTGATACCAACGTGGCAGCGCGGCGGGACGCCCAGCTAGATGTGATGGCCGATCTATTGGACGCGCATCTCGACGTCGACGCGGTCACCGGCTTGCTGGACGACGGCCCGCCGCGACGTTCGACGATCACTACCGCGCTGCGCTAAACGCGGCCAATGGCTGGTCCAATCAAGGGTTTTCGGCAAAGACGTCAATCGTTGTCGCAAGCGCTGCATACGAGTCCAATGTTGCGGACGCGTTTCCAACTGTCACTCGGCCATCGATCCAGCCGAAAACGTCCCGTGCGCGGGGGAATTCACTGTAATTTGCTGTAGTGCCTTCGACGATGATGACTACCGTCGACGGGTTTCCCATCCAGGTCTGCGACACCGGTCCGGAGAAGGGCTCCGTCGTGGTGCTGCTGTGTTCAGCCCAGCGGGCGCTGCCTGCCTACGACCCGGTGTGCGAGCGTCTGCACACCGCCTCGCTGCGCACGATCGCGATCGCCCCGGACCCCCGCCTGACACCGAAGTCGGTGGTGGGCATCCTCGACGTGCTCGACATCAGTTGGGGTGTGTTGGTCGGTGACCGCGACGGCGCCGAACTGGCGTGGGAGCTGGCAGCCACCCGGCTGGACCGCTTTACCGGTCTTGTGGTGATCGATCGGGGCCATCCGCGGGTCGCCGACCACGCCGGCGTCATCCGCGACGGCGACTGTCCACCGGTCGAGATCAACACCACCGCTTTGGTCAGCAACTCCGCGGCCCACTCGGTGGCTCAGGCCAGTCAGCGCTTCGTCTACGGCGACTACCGGGTGGTCGAGCTGCTCGGGCGACGCAACGCACACGAGTCGACGGCACAGCTGGCCGCCGAGATCGTCCTGCGCACCAGCACGTGGTGACCGATACCATCACGGCGTGACCCTGTCGCGCGAAGGGCTCGACCAACTCGTCGAAGCCGGTGATATCGACACGGTGATCGTCGCATTCAGCGACATGCAGGGCCGGCTGATGGGCAAGCGGGTCTCCGCCGCCTTCTTCGCCGACCAGGTCGCCGACGAGGGCGCTGAGTGCTGCAACTACCTGTTCGCCGTCGACGTCGACATGAACACCGTCAAGGGCTACGCGATGGCGGGTTGGGACAGCGGTTACGGCGACATGGTGATGAGGCCGGACCTGAGCACGCTGCGACGCATCCCATGGCTGCCCGGCACCGCGCTGGTGCTGGCCGATCTGCTGTGGCACGACGGCCGCCCCATCGAGCCGGCGCCGCGTCGCGTCTTGACACGTCAACTTGACCGCTTGCACCAGCACGGGTTACGGGCCTATGTCGCCACCGAGTTGGAATTCATGGTGTTCGACGACACCTACCGACAGGCCTGGGCCAACGGCTACCGCGACTTGACCCCGGCCAGCGACTACAACCTGGACTACGCGGTGATGGCCTCCAGCCGCATGGAACCGTTGCTGCGCGATATCCGGCGACACATGCAGGGTGCTGGCCTGCGGTGGGAAGCCGTCAAGGGGGAGTGCAACCTCGGCCAGCAGGAGCTGGGGTTCGGCTACGACGAGGCGTTGGTCACCTGCGACAACCACGGCATCTACAAGAACGGCGCCAAGGAGATCGCCGACCAGCACGGCAAGTCGCTGACGTTCATGTCGAAATACGATGAGCGCGAAGGCAACAGCTGCCACATCCACATGTCGCTGACGTCGTTGGACGGCTCCGCGGTGTTCGCCGAGGACAACGAACCGTTCGGCATGTCGCAGATGTTTCGCAGCTTTGTCGCGGGCCAGCTGGCCACGCTGCGCGAGCTGACGCTGTGCTATGCGCCGAACATCAACTCCTACAAGCGGTTTGCCGACCGCAGTTTCGCGCCGACTGCGGTGGCGTGGGGATTGGACAACAGGACGTGCGCCCTGCGCGTCGTCGGTCACGGTGACAGCATGCGAGTGGAATGCCGAGTTCCCGGCGGCGATGTCAACCAGTACCTGGCGGTCGCGGCGCTGATCGCCGGCGGCCTGCACGGAATCGAGCACCAACTTCTATTGCCCGAGCCATGTTCGGGCAACGCCTATCAACTTGCCGACGACGACGATTCCGGCCGGCTGCCCGGTACGCTGGCCGAAGCCACGACGCTGTTCGAAGCGTCGGCGGTCGCCCGGCAGGCGCTCGGCGATGCAGTGGTCGACCACTACGTCAACACCGCGCACGTCGAGTTGGCCGCGTTCAACAAGGCGGTCACCGACTGGGAGAGGGTTCGCGGGTTTGAGCGGTTCTAGACCTCCGGTTATCGGCCTGACCACCTATCTCACCCGCGCGCAAATGGGCGTCTGGGACGTGCGCGCCAGTTTCCTTCCCCAGGTGTACTTCAAGGGCGTGACGGACGCCGGCGGCGCGGCCGTCCTGCTGCCGCCGCAACCGGTCGACGCCGACATCGCCGAGCGCGTGCTCGACAGCCTGGACGGGCTGTTGATCACCGGCGGCAACGACGTCGACGCGGGTGCCTACGGTCAGCAGCCGCATCCGAACAACGACAAGCCTGCCCCCGAGCGCGACGACTGGGAATTCGCGCTGCTGCGGGGAGCGCTCGCGAGGAAGCTTCCGGTGCTGGGCATCTGTCGCGGCGCGCAGGTGCTCAACGTCGCGCTCGGCGGGACTCTGCACCAGCACCTACCCGACGTCATCGGGCACAGCGGACACCGAGCGGGCAACGCGG
>NZ_LZLV01000068.1 GCF_001673405.1 Mycobacterium sp. 1245111.1
CCGAATCAACATGCCGCAGGCGGCCGAGCAGATCCTGGCCGACACCCACGTACAGCTGATCTCGATGGCCCGGCCCCTGCTGGCCGACCCGGAGTGGGTGCTCAAGGCGCAAGCCGCCCGCGACGACGAGATCAATACCTGCATCGCGTGCAATCAGGCCTGCCTGGATCACGCCTTCGTGCACAAGCCGGTGTCGTGTCTGCTCAACCCGCGCGCCGGCCGGGAGACGCAACTGGTGTTGTCCCCCACCCGGCGCACGCGGTCGATCGCGGTCGTCGGGGCCGGGCCATCGAGATCAGCTGTACGTGGGTGTCGGCCAGGATCTGCTCGGCCGCCTGCGGCATGTTGATTCGGTTCGATGCCGCCACCGGGATGTCGACGTGCGCCGCGACGGCGTTGCTGATGTCGACGAAGGCGTTGCTGGGCACCGAGGTAACGATCGTCGGCACCCTGGCCTCATGCCAGCCGAAGCCGGAGTTGATGATGGTCGCGCCGGCGGCCGCGACTTCGCTTGCCAGCGACAGGATTTCGTCCCAGCTCTGACCGCCCTCGACGTAGTCGGCCATCGACATCCGATAGCAGATGATGCAGTCGGATCCGGTCGCTGCGCGGACGCGGCGGACGATCTCGACGGGAAACCGGCGGCGCTTCGCGGCGCTGCCTCCCCAGCCGTCGTTGCGCTTGTTGGTTCGCTCGGCCAGGAACTGGTTGATCAAATACCCTTCGCTGCCCATGATTTCGACGCCGTCGTAGCCCGCCACGCGGGCCAGCTCGGCGCAGCGGGCGAAGTCGTCGATGGTGGTCTGCACGCTGCTCGAGGAGAGCCGGCGCGGGCGAAAAGGGTTGATCGGGGCCTTGATCGACGATGCGCTGACCGAAAGCGGGTGGTAGGCATAACGACCGGCGTGCAGGATCTGCAGCAGGATTTTGCCACCGGCATCGTGCACCGCGGCGGTGATCGTGCGGTGCCGGCGTGCCTGCGCGGTCGAGGTGAGGTCGGAGGCGAACGGCAGCAGCCAGCCGGTCCGGTTGGGCGCGTAGCCACCGGTGATGATCAGCCCCACGCCGCCGTTGGCGCGTTCGGCGAAGTATTCGGCAAGCCGGTCGGTGTTGCGGGCGCGATCTTCGAGTCCGGTGTGCATCGAGCCCATGATTACCCGGTTGCGCAGCGTTGTGAATCCGAGATCCAACGGGGACAACAGGTTTGGGTAGGTCATAGGTTCTCCTGTCCCGACCGTTTTTGAAGGGCCGCGGTGATCTCGTCGAGCCAGTCGATGGTGCCTTCTTCGGTGCGGATTCCGCCGCGTAGCACGAGGTACTGATGTAATGCACTGCCGCGCAACGACGCTGGATCCGAGAATTGGTTCTTCGCGAATCCCCGGTAGGTGTCCAGCAATTGGGCACGCTCGGCGCGCAGGGCGACAACCTGCTCGATCAGCGCGGCGCGGTCGCCGTAGGCCGCGCCACGCAGCTTGACGGCCAGCTCGCGGACCGCTCCGTCGCCGGCACGGCCGGCGCCCGAACCCGAGCTGCCCGAACCCCGGCTCCCAATCGGCGCGGCGATCCAGCGGGCCAGCTCGGCCCGCCCGGAGTCGGAGACGGTGTAGACCTTCTTGTCCGGCCGCCCTTGTTGTGGGACGACTTTCGCCGATACCCAGCCGTCGGCCTCCATCGTCCGCAGCGTGCGGTAGATCTGCTGGTGGGTGGCGCTCCAGAAGTAGCCGATCGAGCGATCGAACCGGCGGGTCAGCTCGTAGCCGGACCCGGATTGCTCGCACAGCGACACCAGGATCGCGTGGGGGAGTGCCACCGGCGAAGCATAGAAACTTGCGACTACCCTATGCAACTAGTTGCAATGCATTGACGCACATAGTGACCTGGTGCTTGCGTTGTATATGCAACGTCTAGTATCAGTAACCGAGACATCGCACCGCCGGGAAGTGTTACCAAGAAAATTGGTAAGCACCTACCGGCTCACCCAGCCAGCCACTGGAGACCGTGAGGAGACGTCTGTGACGTACACGATCGCCGAACCCTGCGTCGACCTAAAAGACAAGGCATGTATCGAAGAGTGCCCGGTCGACTGCATCTACGAGGGCGCTCGGATGCTGTTTATCCACCCCGACGAATGCGTCGACTGTGGCGCCTGCGAGCCGGTCTGCCCGGTCGAGGCGATCTACTACGAGGACGACGTCCCGGAGCAGTGGAGCCAGTACACCCAGATCAACGCGGACTTCTTCGCCGAGCTCGGATCCCCCGGTGGCGCAGCGAAAGTCGGCCAGACCGACAACGACCCGCAGGCTGTGAAGGATCTTCCGCCGCAGGAGCATGACTGAGCCGCCTGACTGACCGCCGGCGATTGTCGGCGATCTTGCCGGAGTTCCCCTGGGACACGCTGGCCGACGCGACCGCGCTGGCCAAGTCGCATCCGGACGGCATCGTCGACCTGTCCGTCGGCACGCCCGTCGATCCGGTGGCGCCGATAATCCGCGACGCGCTCGCTTCGGCCAGCGCCGAGCCGGGTTATCCCACCACCGCGGGCACCCCGCAGCTGCGGGAGTCGGCGGTCGCGGCTCTGAATCGCCGCTATGGCGTGACCGGGCTGGCCGAGTCGGCGGTGCTGCCGGTGATCGGCACCAAAGAACTCATCGCCTGGCTGCCCACCCTGCTGGGCGCGGGCGCGGACGATCTGGTCGTCGTGCCCGAGCTGGCCTACCCGACCTACGACGTCGGCGCCCGGTTGGCCGGCGCGCGGGTGCTGTTCGCCGATTCGCTCACCCAAATCGGTCCGCAAGCCCCGGCGTTGCTGTTCGTGAATTCTCCGAGCAACCCGACCGGTCAGGTGCTGGGCGTGGATCATCTGCGCAAGCTTGTCGGCTGGGCCCGCGAGCGTGGCGTCGTCGTGGCGTCCGACGAGTGCTATCTAGGCCTGGGTTGGGATGCCGAACCGCTGTCGGTGTTGCACCCGTCGGTGTGCGACGGCGACCACACCGGACTGTTGGCCGTGCATTCGCTGTCCAAGAGCTCCTCGTTGGCCGGGTATCGCGCGGGCTATGTCGCCGGTGACGCCGCATTGGTCGGCGAGCTACTGGCGGTGCGCAAGCACGCGGGGATGATGGTTCCGCGGCCGGTGCAGGCGGCGATGGTCGCCGCGCTCGACGACGACGCCCACGAGCGCGAGCAGCGCGACCGCTACCGCCGACGCCGCGACGCGCTGCTGCCGGCAGTACGTGCGGCCGGATTCACCGTCGACCATTCCGAGGCCGGTTTGTATCTCTGGGCCACCCGCGGCGAGCCGTGCCGAGACACCGTCGGATGGTTGGCGCAGCGCGGCATCCTGGCGGCGCCCGGTGAGTTCTACGGCGCACGCGGCGCCCGCCATGTTCGTGTGGCGCTGACCGCCACCGACGAGCGGATTGCCGCCGCGGTCGACCGTCTGGGCTGAGCTTGCTGGCGCAGCTTTGATGCGCGGTTGTCCACAGGCGTTTGCCGCCGCGACTGGTTGGTAGCCGCTGCAGCGCGTCAAGATTCCGTAAAGAACCCTCTAAAACCAGCTGGATACCCGTTTTCCAACAGGCGATGACCAGCTGAAAACCGTAGGCTCTGCCCGGGTCCAAGCCCGTTTTGCGAAAATCCCCTAATTTGCGCGAGGTGTTTGCTATGTCACAACTGGCCGGCGAGCTACGGATATCGCCGTCGTTTTCCGACCGGTGTAAGAGGGTCTTCCTCGGAAGGCCGATGATCAACGACCAACTCCAGCACGAGCGGCTGTCCAACCCGGTGGCGCTCGGGGTGCTGTCGTGTGACTCGATCTCCTCGACCGCATACGGCAGCGAGCAGATCATGATCGAACTGCTGCCCGCCGCCGGGATGGCCGCATTCGCATTGTTGCTTCCGGTCACTGGTGTCATCCTTTTCGTGCTGCTGCTCGTAGGAGCGTCCTACCGCCAGGTGGTGATCGCCTACACCCGATCCGGCGGTTCGTACGTCGTCGCACGGGACAACTTCGGTCCGAGGGTCGCGCAGGTCGCGGCCGCGGCGCTGCTGATCGACTATGTGGTGACCGTCGCGGTGCAATGCGCCGCAGGGACGGTGGCGGTGGCGTCGATGGTCCCGGCACTCGGCCCCTACAGCCTGGAGATCACCGTCGGGGTGGTGCTGCTGATGTGTTACGCCAACCTGCGCGGCCTGCGGGAAGCCGGCCGGCCGTTCGCGGTACCGACCTACTTCTTCGCGGGCATGGTCACACTCACGATCGTTGTCGGCGTCGTACGCGAGCTTCTCGGAAACCTCGGCCAGTACGACGCGGCGCACATCCCCGGGACGGTGCCACTGCATCAGGGCAACGGCCTCATCATGGGCGCGACCCTGCTGATCGTGCTGCGGGCGTTCGCCAACGGCGGTTCGTCGCTCACCGGAGTCGAGGCAATCTCCAACACCGTCAGCACCTTTCGTCAGCCCGAGGGAACCAACGCGCGCAAGGTCCTGACCGTCAACGTCCTCATCCTCGGATTCTTATTGGCGGGAGTGGCCTGGCTGACTCACATCACCCACGCGATGCCATACGCCGACGGCTACCCGTCGATGTTGTCGGAGATCGTCCGGATGGTCTTCGGCGGCGGCGCCGTCGGGAACGTGTTCTACGTCCTTGTGCAGGTGTCGACGGCGCTGATCCTGTACACCGGCGGCAATACCAGCTTCAACGGATTCCCCGCGCTGGCCAGCTTCGTCGCCGAGGACAGCTTCCTGCCGCGGCCCCTGATGAAGCGTGGCCACCGCCTGGTGTTCTCCAATGGCATCGTCGCGCTGACCGTGCTCGCCGTGGCGCTGCTGATCGGGACGGGCGGTTCGCTGGACGCCCTGGTGCCGTTCTACGCAATCGGGGTGTTCACCGGGTTCTCGATGGCTGGCTATGGAATGTCCAAGCACCACCTCACCGAGCGCGAGCCCGGGTGGCGGTACAAGTTGGTGATCAACTTCTCCGCGGGCGTGCTCTCGACCGTCGTGGTCGGCATCTTCGCGATCGCCAAGTTCACCGAAGGCGCCTGGCTGGTCGTGGTGATCTTCCCGCTCCTGGTCTTCGCGCTGATGCGGCTGAATCGGCAGTATCGCGCCGAGGCATCGGTGCTGGAGACTTCGGTGTCTGAGCCACCCGAGCTGGACAGGCACGACCGGCACCGGGTGCTGATCTTCGTCGACTCGGTCGACTTGGCCGAGGTCGAGGCGGTGCGCTATGCGAAGGGGCTGCAGGCCGACCAGTTGACCGCTGTGCACTTTGTGCTCGATTCCATGCACGCCGAGGACCTGCGGCGGCAGTGGCAGCATGTGGGCCACGTCACAGATCTGGAGATGATCGACTGTTTCGACCGCAACCTGAGCCGGGCGGCTCACGAATTGGTCGTGCAGATCATGGCCGAGCACGCAGACACCAAAATCACCGTGCTGTTGCCGCGCCGGGAGTACTCCCAGTTGCTGGGGCGTTTTCTGCACGACCGCACGGCAGACAAGATCGCCAAGGTGATCAGCAGGATTCCCGGAGCAAGTGCGCAGATTGTGGCTTACGACATCAAGACCAGGATCGCGCTGGCCAGCCGTGCCGCCGCTGAGACCGCGAGGTCGGCGAGCGAGCAGGTTGATCCGATAGAGTTGCCCCGGGCCGCAGCCGACCTACGTGGATGACTTGACTCCACGGGTCGCCGACTCCGGAGGAAAGTGATACGTGGTTACAGCAGCGCGGAGTAATTCGAGCATCAAGCCGTCCTTTAGCGACGGCTGGAAGCGCATCTTTCTCGGTAGGCCTCTGACGAGTGAACAGCTCGAATCCGAGCGACTGTCGAATCCCGTTGCGCTCGGCGCTATTTCACCAGACGCAATCTCCTCGACGGCTTACGGGCCAGAGCAGGTGATGGTCGAGCTGTTGCCGCGTGCGGGAATGGCCGCGTTCACGTTGTTGCTGCCGATCATCGGGGTGATCCTGTTCATCCTGCTGTTGGTGTCCGCGTCCTACCGGGGTGTCGTGATGGCCTACACCCGGACCGGCGGGGCGTACATGGTGGCACGGGACAACTTCGGGCCCCGCGTCGCTCAGATTGCCGCCGCCGCATTGCTGATCGACTACGTGGTCACCGCCGCCGTGCAGCCCGCGGCCGGGACTGTGGCGCTCTGCTCGGCAATACCGGCGCTGCATCCCTACCACCTGGAGATCACCATCAGCGTGCTGGTGCTGATCTGTGTTGCCAACCTGCGCGGTCTGCGGCAGTCGGGTCGGCTTTTCGCGATCACGACGTACTCGTTCGTGGCAATGATCACGCTGACGATCCTGACCGGCCTGATTCGCGAAATCCTTTGGGGCCTACCGAAATACGATCCGGAGCACATCGTCGGTGCAGTGCCGGTGCATCAGGGCAATGGCCTGGTGATGGGTGCCACAGTGCTGGTCTTGCTGCGCGCCTTCGCCAACGGTGGCACCTCGCTGACGGGTGTCGAGGCGATCTCGAACACGGTTAACGTCTTTCGGGAGCCGCAGGGCGTCAACGCCCGTCGGGTGCTGACCATCATGGCCTGCGTCCTCGGATTCCTGTTGGCCGGTGTCGCCTGGCTTGCCTTCGTCACGCATGCCACCCCGTATCTGGATGAGTACCCGTCAATGCTTTCGGAGATCGCTCGCACGGTCTTCGGCCACGGGGTGCTCGGAAACTTCCTGTACTTCGCGGTTCAGGCGTCTAGCGCCGCAATCCTCTTTACCGGCGCGAACACCGGGTTCAACGGTTTCCCCGCGCTGGCGAGTTTCGTGGCCGAGGACCGCTTTTTGCCGCGTCCGCTGACCAAGCGCGGTCACCGGCTGGTGTTCTCCAACGGGATCATCACGCTGACCGCGCTCGCGGTGGCGTTGCTGCTGGTCACTCGCGCGTCGGTTAATGCGCTGGTGCCGTTTTACGCGATCGGCGTCTTCACCGCCTTCGCGATGGCCGGCTTCGGGATGACCAAACACCACCGCACCCGCCGCGGCCCAGGCTGGCACCGCAAAGTTGCCGTCAACTTCTCGGCCGGGTTGTTGTCGACGATCGTGGTCGGCATCTTCGTGGTGGCCAAGTTCACCGAGGGCGCCTGGCTGGTCGTGATCGTGTTCCCGATCCTGGTGTACGCGTTGATCCGACTCAACAAGCAGTACCGCGCCGAGGCGTCGGTGTTGGAGATGTCGCGGACCGAACGACCCGAGCTGTCGAAGTTCGCGCGGCTGCGAGTGTTCGTGTTCGTCGACTCGGTTGACCTCGCGGAGGTCGAGGCCTTGCGCTATGGCAAGGGCCTGCACGCCGACGAACTGCTCGCCGTCCACTTCGTGGTCGACGCCGAACACTCCGCCAAGCTCCAGGAACGCTGGCAGCACTTCGAGCACGACACCCAGCTGCGGGTGATCGACTGTCCCGACCGCAATTTGAGCCGGGTCGCACAGGAATTCGTGCTGCAGGTGAAACGCAACCATCCGGACACCAAGGTGACTGTCCTGCTGCCGCGCCGAACCTATTCCGCGATGCTGGGCCGATTGCTGCATGACCGCACCGCCGACAAAATGGCCCGCGCCGTCAGCCGCATCGCGGGGGCGACCGCGATCATCGTCCCCTACGACGTGGAATCCCGCATCGCCCGGGTGGATCCTGACGCTCTGGCGCCGGCCGGTCACTCCTAGAGCGAGTCAGACGGGTGGTGACAACGTCAGCCGACGAAGCCGAGGTACCCCCGTCTTTCTCCGACGTGTGCAAGCGCGTCTTTTTGGGCAAGCCGCTGATCACGCAGGAACTGTCCAACGAGCGGCTGTCCAATCCCGTTGCACTGGGCGCACTTTCGCCTGACGCGATCTCGTCCACAGCGTACGGTCCCGAGCAGATCCTGACTGAGCTCCTCCCGCATGCCGGGCTGGCCGCCTTCATTCTGTTGCTGCCCATCATGGGCGTGATCCTGTTGATCCTCGCGCTGGTGGCCGCCTCGTACCGACAGGTCGTGATGGCCTATACCAAGGCGGGCGGCTCGTACATCGTGGCGCGGGAGAATTTCGGGCCCAAGGTAGCTCAGGTGGCCGCGGCGGCACTGCTGATCGATTACGTCGTGACGGTGGCGGTGCAGTCGGCGGCCGGCACGGTCGCGGTGGCTTCGGCGGTGCCCGCCCTGGGGCCCTACAGCCTGGAGATCACGGTCGGCGTCGTCTTGCTGATCTGTTATCTGAACTTGCGCGGCCTGCGCGAGGCGGGGCTACCGTTTGCGCTGGCCACCTATTCGTTCGTGGCCATGCTGTTGGTGATGATCGTGACCGGCGTTGTCCGGCATCTGGTTTGGGGTCTGCCGCAATACGATCCCGGTCATGCCGCCGGTGCGGTTCCGGTGCACCAGAGCAGCGGCTTGGTGATGGGCGCAACCGTCTTGGTGGTGCTGCGGGCCTTCGCCAACGGTGGTTCGTCGTTGACCGGCGTGGAAGCAATCTCCAACACCGTCAACGTCTTTCGCAAACCGCAAAGCGTCAACGCGCGCCGAGTACTGACCGCGATGGCCTGCATCCTGGGCACCCTGTTGGCCGGTGTCGGCTATCTGGCCTACGCCACGCACGCTGCACCGTATCTCAGCGAGTACCCGTCGGTGCTATCGCAGATCGCTCGAGCCGTTTTCGGCAACGGTGTGGTCGGCGACAGCATGTACGTGTTGGTCCAGGTGTCGACCGCCGCGATCCTCTACACGGGCGCCAACACCAGCTTCAACGGGTTTCCCGCGCTGGCGAGTTTCGTTGCCGAGGACCGCTTTCTGCCGCGCCAGCTGATGCAGCGTGGGTATCGGCTGGTGTTTTCCAACGGCATCCTGACGCTCGCCGCCTTGTCGGTGGCGCTGCTGGTGTTCACCGGTGGATCGGTCAACGCGCTGGTGCCGTTCTACGCGATCGGGGTATTCACCGGCTTCTCGATGGCCGGCTACGGAATGTCCAAATACCATCTGACGAACCGCGAACAGGGTTGGCGGTATCGGCTGGCGATCAACTTCTCCGCGGCGGTGCTGTCGACGATCGTGGTGGGAATCTTCGCGATCGCGAAGTTCACCGAGGGCGCCTGGTTGGTCGTCGTGGTCTTCCCGGTTCTGGTATTCGGCCTGATCCGGCTCAACCAGGAATACCGCGCCGAGTCGGCGATTCTCGAGGCCTTCCGGACCGATCGCCCGCAGATGACGAAGTATGCGCGGCATCGCGTGTTCGTCTGCGTCAACTCGCTTGACCTCGCGGTGCTCGAAGCGCTGCGCTACGGCAAGGGATTACAGGGCGACGAATTGACTGCCGTGCACTTCATGATCGACTCGGACCGGGCCGCCGAGTTGCGAAAGCGTTGGGACGACTTCGAACTCGATACGCCGCTGCGGGTGATCGACTGCCCCGACCGGCAGATCGTCCGCGCGGTGCAAATGCTGGTTATCAAGGCGAGCAAGGAACATCGCGACACCCATGTGACGGTTTTGCTGCCGCGGCGAACGTATGCACCGGTGCTCGGGCGCTTGCTTCACGACCAAACCGCGGACAAGATCTCGCGTGCTGTCAGCCGCGTGCCGGACGCCGCGGCCACGATCGTTCCCTACGATGTCCAGTCCCGGATCCGCCAAGCCTTCCCGGATATCCTTGAGCAGCGCATTGCCTCCAAGATCGAAAAGGTCGAGATGCGGCTCTGGCGGGGTGAAGAAGAGCCCGCCGAGGACTACGAGCATCCGGAAAAACCTGCGACGGTGATCCAGGTAGACAGCCTGATTCCGGGACGCCGAGCCACGGTCGAGGGCCGCGTCAGCCAAGTCGAAGACGTCACCAAGCGAGGAAAGACGTTCCGCTGGATCGTCGTCGGCGACGACAGCGGCGAGGTCCGCGTCACGTTCCAGCCCGGTCACGGCGACGACATCGAGCCGGGTCAGGTCATTCGCCTCACCGGAAAGGCGAGTCAGAGCGGTAGCAAAGAAGTGGCGATGAATGATCCGAGCTACACGGTGGTCGAGACTCCCGAGGACCCCTAGCCGTGCAGGTTCTTCCCGAGATTTCCGACGCGCTTGCCGCGCGCCGGCCCGTCGTCGCCCTGGAGAGCACGATCATCAGCCACGGGCTGCCGCGACCGGACAACCTGCGCGTCGCGCGCGAAATCGAGGCGGCCGTGCGATCCGGCGGCGCGGTCCCCGCGACGATCGCGATTATCGGCGGGGAGCCGCACATCGGGCTCGACGATGCCGCGCTGCGACATATCGCCGAGAGCGACACCGTAGCCAAGGTCAGCGTGCGCGATGTGGCGGTGCTGGCGGCCCTTCGCGGAGACGGCGCGACGACGGTGGCCGCGACCGCGCATCTGGCTGCGGCGGTGGGTATTTCGGTGTTCGCCACTGGTGGGCTCGGCGGTGTTCATCGCGGTGCGCGCGACAACTGGGACGAGTCTGCGGATCTGATGACCCTTTCGCGGACTCCGATGTTGGTGGTCTGCGCCGGCGTCAAGTCGATCCTCGATGTCGGGGCGACCCTGGAGCGTCTGGAATCGCTCAACGTTGCGGTGATCGGCTATCGCACCGACCGGTTTCCCGGCTTCTACCTGGCCGATTCCGGGCATCCGGTGGGCTGGCGGGTGGAGACGCCCGATCAGGTCGCCGATGTGCTGCAAGCCCGGCGGCGGTTGGGCACCGACAGCTACGGGCTGGTGTTGGCCAACCCCATCGCGGCTGCCGACGAGATGGACCGCGCGTTGCATGACCGAGTGCTGGCCGATGCGCTGGCGGCCGCCGAGACTGCGGGTGTGCACGGCAAGGACGTCACGCCGTTTCTGCTCGACTTCTTCCATCGCGAGACGCGCGGTGCGTCGCTGTCGGCCAACATCGCGCTTGTGTTGTCGAATGCCCGGCTGGCGGCAGAAATCGCAGCCGCTTACGTCAAGATGTAGTCGTCGTCTTTCGGTTGAGTAAGCATGCGGGTCAACCGTTTTCGGTCGAACGGCCACAGATCGATGTGGTTGTCGTCGGCGAAATACCATGAGTTGCAACCGGTGTTCCACACCGTCGGGACCATCGCTTCGGCGATGTCGTCGGCAAAGCGGTCGGTGGCTTCTTCGGTAACTTCGACAGCGGTGAATTCGCCGTCGCGAAAGCGGTTCAGCCACTTGGTGATATAGCGCGCCGTTAACTCGGCGACGTGCTGGAGCGACATAGATCCGGTGGGCGAGTTGGGGCCCAACACCATGAACAAATTGGGAAAGCCGGGGATGGCCGTCATGCCCCAAGCCCGCGGCCCCTTGGCCCAGGCGTCGTCGATCGACAGGCCGTCGCGCCCCCGCAGCGTCATCGGTCGCATGTAGTTGTGGGCCGCAAATCCGGTGGCTAGCACGATCGCGTCGAGGTCGTGGTGGACGCCGTCGGTGGTCCGCAGTCCCGTCTCGGTAACCTCGGCGATCGGGTCGCTGACAAAGCTGGCATTCGGCTTGGCGATTCGCCGGTAGTAGTCGCCGGAGAGCACCTGCCGCTTGCAGAACGGTTCGTAGTCGGGTGTCAGCTTCGCGCGAAGATCTTTGTCCCACACCAGCGCTCGCAGGCACACCTGTCCGTAGCGCTGGGCCGCCCGTCGTCGCCAGGTGGGCCGGATAACCAGGTCGACCAGATAGTCGGAACCGATGAACTGGGACAACCTGACCGCTTTGTCTTGCCTTGGTAGCCGTCGCAGGATCCGGCCGACGATGCGCGGTTGCGGCATTCTCATCGGCATCCACATCACCCACTGCGGCGTACGGGCAAAATGGGTGATGTGTGCCGCGTCAGGCTGCAACGCCGAAAAGACCTGTACCCCAGTCGAACCGGTACCGATGACCGCGACTCGCTTTCCGCGGGTGTCGATGTCAGTCCACCGCGCGGTATGCACCACCGGCCCGGCGAACGAGTCGAGGCCCGGGATATCCGGAATGAACGGGTGATGCAGGATCCCGGTGGCGGCGATGACGAAGTCCGCGTCGATCTGGTCGCCGTCGGCAGTTCGCACCCGCCAACGGTTGCCGGCGAACTCCGCCTCGGTGACTTCGCAGTTGAGCCGCAGGTGCGATTTCAGCTGCAGATCGTCGATCAGGTCGCGGTGATAGCGCTGGATTTCGTCGCCGGTCGCCCAGACGTGGCTCCAGTCCGGCTTCGGCGCGAAGGCGAATTGGTAGCCGTAGGACGGTACGTCGCACCGCAGGCCGGGGTAGCGGTTCCAGTGCCAGACACCGCCGACGTCAGAGCCCTTTTCCAGGAGGGTGAAATCATGGAAGCCGGCCTGCCGCAGGACGTGCGCTACGGCGATTCCAGACATGCCCGCGCCGATGATGACAATCCGCGGGTCCCGCCGTTGGGCCATGGAGGAACGCTATGCCTGTTGAAACCGTAGCGGCAAGAGCCATGGAACCGGACTGACGTCACCTGCCTGCTGGTCTGGGTGCACTGACGGCAACGCATTACGGGGCGTCTTCGTCGTCATCCCTCAGCAGTGTTTCGGGGTGGTGGTAGGTGTTGATGCGGGGTTGGCCGTGGTCGAGGTGGGGTGGTGGGATCCATTGGGTTTGGTAGCG
>NZ_LZLV01000069.1 GCF_001673405.1 Mycobacterium sp. 1245111.1
GGGGACTGTCGCAATAAGGGTGTAAACGGCCTGATCGGCCCCGGTGTGTCGGGGCCGGAAAGGTCGCCTGATGACCGAGACTGTCGTGGCTGTGGAGCCATCACAGAACACTGAAGATGAAGCCGCTTCGGCGGTGATTGAAATGCCAGAAAACCGCGAGGTCGACCAGCTCGAAGTTGCTCGTGAGTTAGTGCGCCAAGCCCGGGAGGCCGGCGTCGCGCTCACCGGCCCGGGCGGTTTGCTCAAGGCGATGACCAAGACGGTCATCGAAACCGCCCTAGATGAGGAACTGTCCGAGCACCTGGGCTATGACCGTCACGACCCGGCTGGATACGGAAGCGGCAACTCGCGCAACGGAATCCGATCCAAGACGGTACTCACCGATGCCTGCGGATCGATCGACATCGACGTCCCACGCGATCGCGCGGGCACCTTCGAACCCGAGATCGTCAAGAAACGCCAACGGCGGTTGACCGACGTTGATGAAGTGGTGCTGTCGCTGTATGCCCGTGGGCTGACCACCGGCGAGATCAGCGCCCATTTCGCCCACATCTACGGCGCCCAGGTGTCCAAGGACACCATCAGCCGGATCACCGACCGGGTGATCGAAGAGATGACCGCCTGGCACACCCGGCCGCTGGAACGGGTGTATGCCGCGGTGTTCATCGACGCCCTGCACGTC
>NZ_LZLV01000070.1 GCF_001673405.1 Mycobacterium sp. 1245111.1
TGCTCAAGCAGGCAGACGAGCTGCGCAAGACGATGGCGACGCTGCACGAGCAGATGAAGGTCACCCAGGATCTGACCAACACCACGCACGAAACCACCAAGCTGACAAAAGAAACCGTGAAGATCACCGAGTCGTTGCGGGACGACATCGCCAACTTCGACGACTTCTTCCGGCCGATCCGCAGTGGTTTCTACTGGGAAAAGCACTGCTTCGACATCCCGCTGTGCTGGTCGGTGCGGTCGATCTTCAACGCACTCGACGGCATCGACCAGGTGAGCGAGAACATCGAGGCGCTCAGCGCGAACCTCGACAAGCTGGACCAGATTCAGCCGCAGCTGGTGGCGCTGATCCCGCCGCAGATCGAAAGCCAGCAGCACAACCTCGACACGATCATGTCGAACTACGCCACCACCAACGGTCTGAACGAACAGGCAAAAGCGCAGTCCGACAACGCCACCGCCCAGGGTGACGCGTTCGACCAGGCCAAGAACGACGATTCGTTCTATCTGCCGCCAGAAGTGTTCCAGAACAAGGACTTCAAGCGCGCGTTGAACAACTTCTTCTCGCCGGACGGCAAGGCGGTGCGGCTGATCATCTCGCACCGTGGCGATCCCGCGTCGCCGGAAGGCATCGCGCGCGTCGATAAAATCCGCGAGGCCGCCGAG
>NZ_LZLV01000071.1 GCF_001673405.1 Mycobacterium sp. 1245111.1
GAAGCTGGAAGGTTTCGAACGGCTTGAGCCCCACGGCCGGTGGCCCGAGCCGGCCAGCGGCGCCCGGGTTGGTCAGCACCAGTGGGGCGGCCAGCGCCACCCGCCGCCCCTCGTCGTCGAAGTTGTCCGGGTGGTTGTCGTGGCTGACCAACCCGGGCGCCGCTGGCCGGCTCGGGCCACCGGCCGTGGGGCTCAAGCCGTTCGAAACCTTCCAGCTTCCCGCCGAGGGTGGTGCCAAAGCGATTACGGTACAAGCGGTTCCGGCCGTACACGGACCGGCCGACGGGGTTCGCGATGACGGCGGGCACGTCAACTGCGAGGTGACGGGATTCGTGCTGTCGGGTGTGGGCCTGCCGACGGTGTATCTCAGTGGCGACAACGCTTCGGTCGCGGCCGTGCGCGAGATCGCCGACCGGGTGGGCAGCGTCGATGTGGCGGTGATCTTCGCCGGCGCGGCTCGGGTCCCGGCCAAGGAGCGGGGCCGCCCGCTGACGATGACGGGCCAGCGGACGGCCGCCGCCGCCGAAGTGCTGGGCGCCCGGCTCGTCATTCCGGCCCATGTCGACGGGTGGGCACAGCG
>NZ_LZLV01000072.1 GCF_001673405.1 Mycobacterium sp. 1245111.1
AATCGAGTACGAAAAGATCGCTGCCATCCAGTCGGAGGCAGCATAAAGAATGCCTCCACGATTTCGGGGGAAGCCCAAGCCGACCTTCGGCAATAAGGGCGTCGACTTTCGCAACGATTGCCGGGAAAGCCGCGGGTGGGTAGTACCTTTCCAGCCAGTCGATCAGCGCACTGGTGTCTATGCAATACAGAATTTTCGCGTCGCTCATCGTCGCAGTGCGTCCCGTAGGCTGGGCAACTGTTCGTAGCGGACATCGAGGTAGTCAGTGACGTCAAGCGAGGAGATCGCGCGATTCTGGTAGGCCTCAAGGACGGAGCTAACGTAGGCGTGCCCAAGGTCGCGTGCCTTGACCAAGTAGTATGACGGACCGCCATCGCGCTCTTTGCGCTTCTCTTTCTCCAGGCGGCGCATTTCTCTGTAGATGTTCTCGAGTTCAGGTTTCCGCCTGCTGTAGAGATCCCAGCTGGCCTTGCCGAGGTCGATGAGTCGGATTAGGACGGCCTCGGCGCTTGCACCGTAGAGATGGCTCAGTGCCGACAGCTCGTCTTGGGTCCACTCATAGCTTTCGTCAGCCGCGGCGATAGTTTGGTCGGCTAGCAGGTCGGCACGTGGCATGAGGACCGACGCCGCGACTTGGTTGCAGAACCGTTCAATATCGTCGCTTGCAGTGCGAGAGCGGCCAACAATGTCATGTAGGTCGCAGAGGCCGCCATCACGCAGACCGAGGTGTGCGAGTTCGTGCAGCAGTGTGAATAGCCGGGGCCGTGGCCAATCGCTCCCGTTGACTGCAATCACCGGATAGGGCCACTCGGCGATCGAGAAACCCCGCATCTCTGCGATATCGACGTCCCGCGTATGGATGACTAGAACACCCATGTCTTCGATCGCAATAACGGCACTATTGAGTAGTTCGCGAGGGTCGGACCACGAAGATCGCGGCCAGTTCTCGATGCCGAGCGCGGCGCGAATCTTTTGAGCTGCGGCCTCGGCGCCATCAGCAGCTCTGAAGCTGAGGTTCGGAGTGGATTCAGGCAAGGTGGATGGCGCGACTTCCTCGAGTTCGAGGTTGAACCGCCCCGGCATGTCCGGAGACTCCACTTGTTGGGAAAGTTGGAGTCATGTCAGGGAGTACGTCGAAGCGGTA
>NZ_LZLV01000073.1 GCF_001673405.1 Mycobacterium sp. 1245111.1
CTCGGGCGCCTTCGCGCACGGGGATGACGGCCATGCTCAGGCCGGTCGAGGCGGCCGTGCCCAACGAGTCGACCAGCGCGGAAACCGCTCGAAGCGGCAAAGGTGCTCTTGACAAAATCAGCGGCGGGAGCGCGATTGCGCGCCACCGGACTTCCGCGCCGGTGTCCGCTTGGCCGGCGTCTTACGCGGCCGCGCGGAGCTGGTCGACTTGGCCGGCGCCGCCTTGACCGGGGTCACCGACGCGAGGCGCCCGCCGTCGTCGTGCGAGTTGCTGAGCCGTCGCAGCAGCAAGGCACCGCCGCCGACAGCCAGCAGGATCGGCCACTCGACGAGGCCCGCGACGCCGATTGCGCCCAGTGTCAACGCGGCTGCGGGGGTGGAGTGGCTACCGCGGTCGATGCCCTTTTGCACGCCGGCGGCCGCGCCGGTGACGGCGCCGACGACGCCGTCGACCGCGGCGCCTCCGACGGCACCCGCTGCGGCGGTGGTTGCCGAGGCCGCGCGGCTGACCGTTCGACTCACGTTGTGTACGGCGCCGTTAACGACACCCATGACGTCTCCCTGATACTCGGTTAAGGCCCGAAAATCTGATGCCCGCAATCTTATGACCTTGATTGGTAAATGAACAGCGGATGAATACCCGCGCGAATAATTTTTATGCGTCACACGGTGCGAAGATCAACCAGGACCGGCGCATGGTCGCTGGGTGCCTTGCCTTTCCGTTCGTCGCGGACGATCTGCGCGTCGGTGACGCGGTCGGCAAGCGCGGGGGAGGCAAGGATGAAGTCGATGCGCATTCCCTGCTTCTTCGGGAACCGCAACTGGGTGTAATCCCAGTAGGTGTAGACGCCCGGGCCGGGCGTGAAAGGCCGTACCACGTCTGAGAATTGGGCGTCGACGATGGCCTCGAACGCCTTACGCTCCGGTTCGGAGACGTGGGTGGAATACCTGAAGACGTCGACGTCCCAGACGTCGTCGTCGGTCGGAGCGATGTTCCAGTCGCCGACCAGGGCGATCGGTGACGTCGGATCGTCGCGCAGCCAGCCTTCGGCCGTATTACGCAGAGCGGCAAGCCAATTCAGCTTGTAGGTGTAGTGCGGGTCGGTCAGCGTGCGACCGTTGGGCACATAGAGACTCCATACCCGCACCCCCGCGCAGGTGGCGGCCAGCGCGCGCGCTTCGGCAGCGGCGGCCACTTCGGGCTTGCTGCTCCAGGTCGGCTGGCCGTCGAAGCCGACTTCGATGTTGTCCAGGCCGACTCGTGACGCGATCGCGACACCGTTCCATTGGTTGAAGCCGACGTGGGCGACCTCGTAGCCCAGCTCGAGGAACGGCATGGTGGGGAATTGTTCGTCGGAGCACTTGGTCTCCTGCATCGCGAGCACGTCGACCTGGCCGCGCTCCAGCCAGTCGAGCACCCGGGGCAGCCGAGTGCGGATCGAGTTGACGTTCCAGGTGGCTAGGCGCAACACGCCGTCGGGCATGGCTGCGACCCTACGTGAGTGTGATGTAGCGGGCGTGATGGTGCAGGACGAAGCCCAGCGACCGGGCCAATTCTGCGGCGGCGCGGTCGTCCTCGGCGAGTCGGACGTAGCCGCGGGTGGCGCCGTGTGACGCGCCCCAGGCCAGCTGAGCGCCGCAGTTGTCCCGAAGCTCCGCCAGGCCTACCCAGCGAGTGCCGTCCGGGGCGTCGGTGATCACCGCATCCGACGGCTCGATGTCCGGGCCGGGGTGCAGATCGCACACCATCATCCGGTTGGCGCGTTCACCGTGGTCGGGAAGTCGCAGCAGGCGGTCCGGGACGGCCAGCCGCGGGACCCGGTCGCGGCTTCGGTACCACTCGACGATCGCGGGTATCGCCGACTGGGTCGCGGAAATATCAAGTGGCACAGCGGAATTGACGACATACGTGTTGTCTGGACCGGCGCGCAGCAGCCAGCCGTCCAGCCACTGCCGTTCGATCCCCGGCCTGGCCAGCGCGTCCGCGTGCTCGAGAGCGCGAATCTCCGAGGCGCGCACCGGTTTATCGCTGAGTAAGCGCGCGGCGACGACGTCGTCGGGGGCGAGCTCCACGATCTCGCCCGTCTTCGCGTGGACACGGATGCGTGGGCCACATTCCAGGAGGTTCCCGATCACGTCGGTCAGCGGCGGGACCGACCCGGCGGGCAGGCGATAGCGCACCATCACCCTGGCGCCGAGCTCCGGCCACGAAACCATCAGTGGCCGAACGGGTCCGGGCCTTCACCCGGCATCCACGACAGGCCTGGAACTCCCCAGCCGTGCGACTTGACCGCGCGCTTGGCCGAGCGGGCGTGGCGGCCGACCAACCGATCGAGGTAGAGGAACCCGTCCAGGTGGCCGGTCTCATGCTGCAGCATGCGCGCGAAAAGCCCTGTGCCTTCGAGCGTTATCGGGTTGCCGTCGGCGTCGAGCCCGGTGACTTTGGCCCACTTCGCTCGCCCGGTGGGAAACGACTCGCCCGGCACCGACAGGCAGCCCTCGTCGTCGTCATCGGGGTCGGGCATGGTCTCGGGCACTTCGGAGGTCTCCAACACCGGGTTGACGACGACGCCGCGTTGCCGCTCCGCCTGCCCGCGCTCGTCGGGGCAGTCGTAGACGAACACACGGAGATTGACGCCGATCTGGTTGGCGGCCAGGCCGACCCCGTAGGCCGCGTCCATGGTCTCGTAGAGGTCTGTGATCAGATCGGCCAGGTCTGCGGGCAGTGATCCATCCGCCGCGACGGCCACCGGCGTGGTGGGAGTGTGCAGGACGGGATCTCCCACGATGCGGATGGGTACGACTGCCATGACCGCAAAGCTTAAGCCCGAGTCCACCTGCCCCGGTTGCGGAGTACGCCTGCGGCAGGCAACCTCACCTAGTCAGCCGACTCGCGGGTCTGGCTTCCAGGTCAACAGTTGTCGACGTGGTTGAATAATCGCCGGAGCAGCGAGCATTCGAGAGTCGCAGGGTCTTGGAGGATCAGGAGCGATATGGACAGCGCTATGGCGCGGGCTAATCGATCGGGGGACGACTCTGAACTCGCCGATGGGTTGACTCGCCGCGAACACGACATTTTGGCCTTCGAGCGCCAGTGGTGGAAATACGCCGGAGCTAAAGAAGAAGCCATCAAAGAATTGTTCGGAATGTCGGCAACGGCTTACTACCGGGTGCTGAATGCGTTGGTCGACCGACCCGAGGCGCTGGCCGCCGATCCGATGCTGGTGAAGCGACTCCGCCGGCTGCGGGCCAGCCGGCAGAAGGCGCGCGCCGCTCGACGGCTGGGCTTCGAGCTCAGCTGAGAATTTTGCCTGCTCACTGGGCGTCGGTGTGGGTTTTCCCGCACTCGTGGATACAGTGACTTCGATGAATGAGCGCGTTCCCGACTCGACCGGCCTCCCGTTGCGGGCCATGGTCATGGTGCTGCTGTTTCTGGGTGTGATCTTTCTGCTGGTCGGATTTCAGGCCATGGGATCCGGCAGTAACACCGACGACGATTCGGCGATGTCGAGCGTGAAGACCAGCGCGGCAGCGTCTAGCACGTCCGCCAAGCCCGCGCCGAGGGCCGACGTGCTCGTGTTCAACATCTCCAGCTCCAAAGGCGTCGCGGGCAAGGCCGCTGACCAGCTCAAGCAGGGGGGATTCAACGTCACCAAGGTCGACAACCTGACGCTGCCCGACGTCTCGAAGACCACGGTGTACTTCACCGACGCGCCCGGCGAGCACGAAACCGCCGATGCCGTCGGACAGCTACTCAAAGCGCAGGTTGCGCCGCGCACCAAGGATGTGGCCGATCAGCCGCCCGGCGTGATCGTCGTCGTCACTGGCTGACGCTGTCCCAACCCTGCTCGGGTCCGCCGGTACAGATGCGGGCGGCCACCGATGTGCCGGGGCCCGGGCCGCCGAGGACAGTCAGGCAGGGACCGAAGACAGTCGTGATCCGGCCGTCGGGCTGGACGATCCAGCGCTGGCTGTTCCAGCAAGGCTGTAGGCGCGACACGAAAGCGGTCTCGCTCGGCATCGTCAGGCACTTCCCCGGGAAGGCCACGCTCTCGAGTCGCTGATCACCGGTGACATTCCAGCGCTGGAAATCGCTGCCGTTGCAAGCGTTGACGACCACCTGGGTGGGCCAGGCGTCACTCGGACCGTCCAGACACAGGTCGCCCAGCCGGCTTTTCAGCACGACCGGGCCGTCAGCCGCTGCCTCACCGATGGCTGGCGCCGCGACGGCGCACCCCACGCCGACGACGACTAGGGCTTGGCGCGCGCCGCGCGTCACTCGGGTTGGCAGCATGGGCCGGATTCTCCTGTCCGCCAGCGCATTAAGGATCGGCGCCCCGACCCGTTACGGACTAGGGGCCGGCGGCTCGGGCGCCGGCGCTTTCGGAGCCGCGTTTCCATGCAGGCAGTCCTGATACTCCTGCGTACCCGGGACGTTGTCAGAACCGCAGGTGCAATCGCGCATTTGGGCGGGGGGCAGCGAATTGCAGAAGTCACTGCCGGCCGAGGCCGATGGTGCGGTCCACATGACGGCAGCGGCCAGAACTGCCGATGCACGACCGACATTGGCCATCAAGAGTCTCGTCTTCATAGCGAGATCCTAGGGTCTCGTCGAGCGCCCGTCCCTAGAAGGGCGGCGGGTCGGCGGGCGGGGCCGATCCGAAATAGCTTGGGCGGCGTCGATTACGCCCGGCGGGCCCGCTTAAGTACCGTCAGAGTCTGACTGCCGCGGTGTCGGCCATCAACGCGAGAAGCGGGATGAGCACCGCGGCGAACCCGAGAACGGCCACGGCGGTCGCCCGGCGGTCCCCGATCAGTTTGTTGAGCAGATACGGCCCGGCTATCCAGTACAGCTGGGCGGTGATTAGTCCGGGGAAGTATGCGCCGAGCATGATGCTCCACCACGTATGCGCGACGGCGTTGCCGATCGCGCCGTAGAAGACGAAAAAAATGGCGGGAATGATGGCGAAGCGCAGCCGGGTGGTCAATGCGATCACGCAGGCGATGATCATGACCGCGTAGGCGCTCATGTTGACCGCGACGAAGGCGTCATTCGAGTAGGGAGCCCCGCCGTAAAGCTCGGCGAAGTGGGTTCGGAAGCCTGTGACGAATTCCTCGGTGAAGTGAACGAATTGCACAGCCAGGACGCAGCAGAATGCGGGCAAGAATTTGTTGACCGTGGGCAGCTCTAGCCGACTTCGGTAACACCACACAAACAGCATCCAGGTGGCGACGACACCTGGGATGAAGGTGACTTTCAGGCTGGCCCCGTGGCTGGCGAGCCAGAAACCGACGCCCATCGTCAGAGCGATCAGCGTCCCGGGCACGAGATCCCGCCTGGCGATGGCGCGGTCGGCGGGCGCGCCGGGAACGCGCGACCCGAGCTGATCGGCTGGGGCCTGGGATGACATTGCGCCTCCTAAAACGAACCTTCGTTCTTTATACTGAAACGAGCGTTCGCTGTCAATGTAGGATGAGCGGCGAAATGCCCAAAGTGACCGATGAGCACGTCGCGGCAAGGCGCCGGCAGATTTTGTCAGCGGCACTTGCTTGCTTCGCCCGCGACGGGTTTCACCGCACGACGATGCAGGAAATCTTTAAAGAATCCGACCTCAGCCCGGGCGCCGTCTACAGCTATTTCGAGGGCAAGGATGACCTCGTACGCGCGATCATCACCGAGACAATGGGGTTCATCACCCAAACGGCGACGGTGTTCACCGAAGCGCTGCCCGATGGCCGTCTACGCCGGCCCGGCGAAGCGTTGGCAGAATTAATAGAGCAAAGCCGCAACGTCGAACTGGGCACCGTCGAACAACGCGCCCGCATCTTCCCCCACCTAATCGGAGAACAACAGCGAGACCCCGAACTCAACGCCGCCGCCCGTGCCGGGCTGTCGCGCCTACGCGAGGGCTTCGCCGTACTCGCGCGCGCCGCGCAGGAGCGCGGCGAGCTCGCGGCTGCGATCGACCCCGACCAGTTCGGCAGGCTGGCTACGTCCCTGCTGCAGGGCGCCTTGATCCAGATCAGCGTGTACGGCGACGACATGGACCTCGACGCCTATGTCCGCACGGCCGTGGCCCTGCTTGACGGGGCGCACGAGTAGGAAGCAGCGCACAGCAGTCGTTCCGACCCGCATCGTCGCCGGGCTCGGTTTGTTGATCCCGCTCCTCCGCGGGTCGTTCCGACCCGCATCGTCGCCGGGCTCGGTTTGTTGATCCCGCTCCTCCGCGGGTCGTTCCGACCCGCATCGTCGCCGGGATAGGCTCTCCCCATGCGTAAGCCAGCCCGCGTCCGCAAATTTGCCGCCGTCACTGCACTCGTCCCACTCGCCGCCTCGGCCGCGCTGGTGAGCGCATGCAAGCCGCCGCAATACCCGGCGACCTCGCCGGGCACACAGCCGCCGATCTGGACCGGGTCGCCGGCGCCGTCGAGCTCGGAGCCGACGGGCCAGCAGGGCGGAACCGACAGCCTGACCACGACTCTCAAAGACCCCAACGGCACCAAGGTCGCCACCGCGAAGTTCGACTTCAACCAGGGCTACGTAACCATCACTATCGAGACCACCGGAACCGGCCAGCTGAGCCCGGGCTTTCACGGCGTGCACATTCACTCGGTGGGTAAGTGCGAGGCCCACTCGGTTGCTCCGACCGGCGGCGAGCCCGGCGACTTCTTGTCCGCGGGTGGCCACTTCATGGTCCACGATGTGCACGGCAGTGGCGACCTGACCTCGCTGCAGGTGCGAAAGGACGGTGGGGCATTGCTCGAAACCACCACCGATGGCTTCACCAAGGCCGACCTGTTAGCGGGGGCGGGAACCTCGATCATCATCCACGCCGGCGCCGACAACTTCGCCAACATCCCGTCGGACCGCTACAGCCAGGCCAACGGCGCGCCCGGACCCGACCAGACGACGATGTCGACTGGCGATGCCGGTAAGCGGGTGGCGTGCGGCGTGATCGGCTCCGGTTAGTTCCTCGTCGGACAGGGGTACCGCTATCAGGGTGAATTTCGCGTCCTCACCCCGTCCGACGCTGGGAGTCGAATGGGAGTTCGCACTTGTCGACCACCACACGCGCGACCTGAGTAACGAGGCCACCGCCGTCTTCGCCGAGATCGGCGAAAACCCGCGTGTGCACAAGGAATTGCTGCGCAACACCGTCGAAGTCGTCACCGGCGTCTGCGACAACACCGGGCAGGCCATGGAGGATCTCCAGTCCACGCTGAAGCACGTCCTGCCGATCGTCCGGCAGCGCGGCATGGAACTGTTCGGCGCCGGCACCCACCCGTTCGCGAGTTGGTCGTCGCAGAAGCTGACCGACGCACCCCGCTACGCCGAACTGATCAAGCGCACCCAGTGGTGGGGCCGCCAGATGCTCATCTGGGGAGTCCACGTCCACGTCGGGGTTTCCTCGCCGGACAAGGTGATGCCGGTGATGTCGGCATTGCTCAACTGGTATCCGCATCTGCTGGCGCTGTCCGCGTCGTCGCCGTGGTGGGTGGGTGACGACACCGGGTACGCGAGCAACAGGGCGATGATGTTCCAACAGCTTCCCACCGCAGGTCTGCCATTCCAATTCGAAAAATGGGACCAGTTCGAGGGTTTCGTCCACGATCAGAAAAAGACGGGGATCATCGAGGACGTCAACGAGGTGCGGTGGGACGTGCGGCCGTCGCCGCACAACGGGACGCTCGAGGTTCGGGTCTGCGATGGAGTCTCCAATATTCGCGAACTCGGTGCGCTGGTCGCGTTGACGCATTGTCTGGTGGTCGATCTCGAGCGCCGACTGGATGCCGGCGAGGCGCTGCCGACGATGCCGCCGTGGCACAACCAGGAAAACAAATGGCGCGCAGCCCGTTACGGGTTGGACGCCATCATCATCCTCGACGCCGACAGCAACGAACGCTTGGTCACCGAGGACCTCGACGATCTGCTAACCCGGCTGGAACCCATTGCCGCATCACTGGATTGCGTCGACGAGCTCAGAGCGGTGGCCGACATCCCGCGGCGCGGTGCGTCGTATCAACGGCAGCGGCGGGTGGCCGAGGAGCACGACGGAGACTTGATCGCCGTCGTCGACGCACTGGTCGAAGAACTGGAGATCTGATGGAACCCGCAGCTGAATTCGGCCGCCTGGCAATGTTTCCGCTGCAATCGGCGTTTCTGCCCGGTGAGGACCTGCCGCTGCAGATCTTCGAGCCCCGCTATGCCGCCATGGTTCGAGATTGCATGCGGGACGACAACCCTCGGTTCGGGACGGTTTTGATCTCACAGGGCCGTGAGGTCGGCGGCGGCGACATGCGATGCGACGTTGGCGCATTGGCCAGAATCACCGAGTGTGTGGAGATCGCCGGCTCGGGTCGGTTCATGTTGCGCTGCAAGACCGCCGAACGGATCAAGGTCTGCGAGTGGTTACCCGACGACCCCTACCCGCGGGCCGTCGTGGAGGGATGGCCCGACGAGCCGGGGGGGCCGGTCAGTGCGGGCCAGCTCGACGAACTCGAAGACCAGATGATGGCGCTGTTCGAGCGAATTGCCAGCGCCCGCGATTTACCTGTGCCGGATCGCGAGGAAGTGCTCGGATCCGGCAGCGACTTCGCGGACGCGGGAGAACGGTTGTATGCGTTGGCATCCCGCATTCCGATCGGGCCGGCCGACCGTTACTCCGTGCTGTCCGCGCCGACGGCGCGCGCACGGCTGACGGCGTTGACCGAGGCAGTGGATTCTGTCGCCGCGATCATCGAATTTCAGCTCTCGCAGTAGCGTGCAGGCGTCCTTCGATGAAGACGCTGCGCGGTGCCAGCTCCATCAGGTGATCGGCGGGCATGCGGTCGAAGCGGCGCATCAGCTCGAGCCCTTCGATCGCGGTGACCGCCCAGTCGTGGTCGGCCAGCCATTGCTGTAGGTCGGCGCGTTCCTCTTTGAACAAGAGCTCGGGTAGGTCGGGGCCATCGCCGCCCAGGAATTGGCGACCCCGCTCGAGATAGTCCGGATCGAATGCACTCGGGCTCAACGTTTCCGCCGCGATCCGGCTGCCGGCGGCACTGAGCTCGAGAATCCGCTCGAACAACTGGTCCTGGGCGGCTGGCGGTAGATAGGGCAGCAGGCCCTCGGCCGACCATGCGGTGGGCGTCGAGGGGTCAAAACCGGC
>NZ_LZLV01000074.1 GCF_001673405.1 Mycobacterium sp. 1245111.1
TGCCAGCATCGCGTAGACCTCGTTGTTGTCGATCGCCGGGGAGTGCCCCACCACGAACTCATCGGGCTCCTCACTGGCCGCCGCCCGAGTGTGCGCCGCGATCGTACGCGCAGCCGCGAGCAACGTGCGGCCCTCTTCGAGCAGCGTCTGCCCGGCCCGGGTCGGTGCGATCCTGCGGCCGGTGCGCACCAACAACGTTGCGCCGACTTGCTTCTCGAGCTGTTGCACCGAACTGCTCAGCGCCTGCTGGGACAGGTGCAACTGTGCGGCCGCGCGGGTGAAGCCGGAGGCATCGACGACGGCGATGAAGTGCCGTAGGCGGCGCAGGTCCGAGAGGCCGTCGTCGACCAGTGAGGCAGGCATCCGCCGACTCTATCCACAAATCATGCTTGTCGAAACGTCGACAATCACTGTTTCTCATTTGTCCCGGCGCCACCTAGATTCGTGTCGACACGAAAGAGGGGAGTGCCGTGCCATGAGCAACCTGACTGGTAAATCGGCCGTGGTGGCCGCCGGAGCCAAGAACCTGGGCGGTTTGATCAGTACCACGCTGGCCGACAAAGGCGTCAACGTCGCGGTGCATTACAACAGCGCATCCACCGAGGCGGACGCCGACAAGACCGTCGCCGCGGTGCAAGGCGCGGGCGTCAAAGCGATCAAAGTCCAGGGCGACCTGACCAAGCCGGACAACGTCACTAAACTCTTCGACGCGGCGGTGGATGCCTTCGGCGCCGTCGACATCGCGATCAACACGGTCGGCAAGGTACTGCGCAAGCCCATCGTCGAAACGACCGAAGCAGAGTACGACTCGATGTTCGACATCAACTCCAAAGCCGCATACTTCTTTCTGCAGCAGGCAGGTAAACGCCTAAACGACGGGGGATCGGTGGTCACCATCGTGACTGCGCTGCTTGCCGCGTTCACCGACGGGTACTCCACCTACGCTGGCGCGAAGAGCCCGGTCGAGCACTTCACCCGGGCGGCCGCCAAAGAGTTTGGTGTGCGCGGTATTTCGGTGAACAACGTCGCACCCGGTCCGATGGACACGCCATTCTTTTACGGCGAGGAGACGCCCGAGCGCGTCACGTTCCACAAGTCGCAGGCGATGGGCAACCGGCTGACACTCATCGAGGACATCGCGCCGCTGGTGGTATTCCTGGCGGGCGACGGCCATTGGGTGACCGGGCAGACCATCTTCGCCAACGGCGGCTACACCACGCGCTGAGCTTTACAGCGGGATGTTCTTGTGCCGCCCGCGCCGTGCCGGCGCTTCGGCCAGCGCCTCGGTGATCTTGCCGCGGGTGTGGGCCGGGTCGATCTTCTCGTCGACCACACCGATCTCGATGGCATTGTCGACGCCACCGGCGATCCGCTCGTGCTCGGCGGCAAGCTCCTCGTGCAACGCCTCGCGCTCATGGTCGGGCGCGGCGGCCAGCTTCTTCTTGTGCAGAATGCCGACGGCCGCCTTGGCGCCCATCACCGCAACCTCGGCGTCCGGCCACGCGAACACCTTGGTAGCGCCCAACGAACGCGAGTTCATCGCAATGTAGGCCCCGCCGTAGATCTTTCGGGTCACCAGCGTGACTCGCGGAACGGTGGCCTCGCCGAAAGCGTGCAGCAGCTTGGCCCCGCGGCGGACGACTCCGCCCCATTCCTGGTCCACACCGGGCAGATAGCCGGGCACGTCGACGACCACGATCAGCGGGATACCGAACGCGTCGCAGAGCCGCACGAAACGTGCTGCTTTCTCGGCGCTTTCGGAGTTCAAGCAACCACCCAGCCGCAATGGGTTGTTGGCCAGCACGCCCACCGAGCGTCCGGACAACCGGCCCAGACCGACCACCATCGAGGGCGCCCACTTGGCCTGAAACTCGTCGAACGGAGCGTCGTCGTCGAGCAGCGCGTTGACCAGCGGGTGGACGTCGTAAGCCCGTCGCGGCGAATCCGGTAGGAGAGCGTGCAGGTCGGTCTCGTGCGCCTCGGCTTTACTGCGGTCGAAATGACCCTGCTGGCAGAACAATCCGACCAATCGGCGACCGCGCTCATAGGCGTCGTCCTCGTCGTCGGCGACGATGTGGCACACCCCGGACTTCTTGTGGTGGGTGTCCGGTCCGCCCAGCGACGCCATGTCGACGTCTTCACCGGTGACGCTGCGGACGACGTCGGGTCCGGTGACGAACACCCGGCCCTCCGGCGCCATGATGACGACGTCGGTCAGCGCCGGCCCGTAGGCGGCACCGCCGGCGGCGAAGCCCACCACGACCGAGATCTGTGGGACGTAACCGGAAGCCCGGATCATCGCCTCGAACACCAAACCCACTGCGTGCAGGGCCTTTACGCCCTCTGCCAACCGGGCGCCGCCGGAGTGCCAGATGCCCACGATCGGGCTTTGCTCCTCGATGGCGGTGTCGTAGGCGTTGACGATGTGCGTGCAGCCCTCGAGCCCCATCGCGCCACCCATGACGGTGCCGTCGGTGGCAAATGCGATGGTGCGCACGCCGTTGACGGTTCCGCCCGCGGCGAGCACGCCGGAGCGGTCACGCTCGTGCAGCAGCTCGATGCTCCCGTTGTCGAAGAACCTGCTCAGGCGCAGCAGTGGGTCACGCGGGTCGAGCGACTCGTCGATCGCCTCAGGGGCCAGGGTCGTCATCGCAGGTCTCCTCGTCTGAAGTGCTGTTAGGTCAGTACCGGCCGAAGGTGAGTGCCACGTTGTGCCCGCCGAAGCCGAACGAATTGTTGACGGCGTACTTGAAGTCGCCCGTCCGCGGCTTGTCCGCCACCACGTCGAGGTCGATCTCAGGGTCGAGGTTCTTCAGGTTCAGCGTCGGCGGGATGACCTGGTCGCGCAGGGCCTGCACGGTCAGGATCGACTCCACGGCACCGACCGCGCCGACGGAGTGACCGAGCGCGCCCTTGGGGGCGTATACCGCCGCGTTGCCGCCGCCTGGCCCGAGGGCCCGGTTGATGGCCTTGCCTTCGGCCACGTCGCCGACCGAGGTACCGGTGGCGTGGGCATTGATGTGGTCGATGTCGGACGGCTTGAGCCCGGCCAGCTCGATCGAGCGGGTGATCGCATGACCCGCACGCTCACCGTTGGGATCGGGCGCCACCATGTGGAAGCCATCCGAGGTGACGCTCGCGCCCATCAGGCGGGCCAGAATGTTTGCGCCGCGGGCCTTTGCGTGCTCCTCAGTCTCGATGACCATCAGCGCGCCGGCTTCGCCGAACACGAATCCGTTGCGGTCCTTGTCGAACGGCCGACAGGCACCCGCTGGGTCATCGTTGCTGGTGGACAACACAATTCGCATCTGGGCGAAGCCCGCGATCGGCACCGCCTCGATCTTCGTCTCCACGCCACCGCAGATCGCGATGTCGGCTTCGCCGAGGGCGAGCTGCTGCCAAGCGCGGGCGATACCTTCCGAACCGGACGCACATGCCGAGATCGAGGTCATCACACCGGCCTTGGCCTGGTGCTGCAGCCCGACCGTCGCGGCCGCGGCGTTCGGCATGTACATCTGCACGACCAGCGGAGAGACCGCTCGCAAACCCTTTTCGCGCATCGCGTCGTAGGCGAAGATCAACTCCTCGCTGGACCCGATGCCGGTGCCGATCGACACCGCCAACCGATTGGCGTCGACCTCGGGTGAACCGGCGTTTTCCCACACCCGCCGGTTCAACACCGTGGCCATCTTCTGCAGATAACCCATCCGGCGGGCCTCGACGCGGTTCAACTGGCTGTCGAACTCCTCGAGGAGATGCCCCCCGATGCGGACCGGAAGGTCGAACTCCTCGACGAATGGATCATCGAGGGTGCGGATCCCGCTTTGGCCGTCCAGCAGCATCTTCCACGTGGTCTCGGCATCGGTTGCGAGAGCGGTCGTCATCGCGACGCCGGTAACGACGATGTCGGGGAAACCGTTCCCCGTAGCCAACTTTGACGAAGTGGTCATGGGCCCTACGAATGTGCCTTTCTTGGTGTCAGTACCGCCCGAAGGCCAACGCGACGTTGTGGCCGCCGAAACCGAACGAGTTGTTGATGGCGTACTGGTACTCGCCATAACGTGGCTCGCCCGCGACGACGTCGAGGTCGATCTCGGGATCGGGGGTGGTGTAGTTAAGTGTCGGCGGAATTACGCCATCGCGCAGTGCGAGCACCGTCAGGATGGATTCCAGTGCGCCGACCGCGCCGATCGAGTGACCCAGCGCTCCCTTGGGCGCGTAGACCGCGGCCTCCGGGCATCCGGCTTCCCGGATGGCGTTGGCCTCAGCGGTGTCGCCGATCGGGGTGGCCGTCGCGTGCGCGTTGATGTGGTCGATGTCCTTGGGGGACAAGCCCGCCAACTCCAACGAGCGGGTCATCGCACGCCCGGCGCGGACACCGTCGGCGGCCGGGGCCACCATGTGGAACGCGTCCGACGTGATGCCGGCACCCATCAACCTGGCCAGTGGCTTGGCGCCACGGGCCTTGGCGTGCTCTTCGGTCTCGATGATCATCATCGCGCCGGCTTCGCCGAACACGAACCCGTCACGGTTCTTGTCGAACGGCCGAGAGGCGCCCTCTGGGTTGTCGTTGTTGGTCGACATCGCGCGCATCATCGAGAACGCCGCGATCGGCAGTGCCTCGATGTTGCCCTCGACGCCACCACAGACCGCGAAGTCCGCGTCGCCCATGACGATCTGCCGCCACGCGTGCGCGATGGCCTCTGAGCCCGACGAACAGGCTGACACCGGCGTGAGCACCCCGGCGCGGGCGCCGAGTTGCAGGCCGACGACGGCGGCGGCGCCGTTGGGCATGATCATCTGCACGGCGAGCGGGGACACCTTGCGGGGCCCGCCCTCGTTCATCAGGTCATAGGTCTCGACGATCTTCTCGGCGCCGCCCAGTCCGGTGCCGATCACGACCGCGAAGCGGTCAGGGTCGACCTCGGGGCTGCCGGCTGACTCCCAGAGCTGACCGCTGAGGTGCTTGGCCAGTCGCTGGACGTAGGACATGCGTCGCAGGTCCAGTCGGCCCATGTGGTCGTCGACAGGATCTTTGAGGTGGCCGCCGATTTTCACCGGCAGGTCCCACTTGGTGACGAACTCGTCCTCGAGCACGCGGATGCCGGATTCCCCGGCGAGCAGACCCTTCCACGTGCTTTCGATATCAGGCGCGATCGACGTCGTCGCCTCGACGGCGGTTACCACAACATTGGGGTAACCGCCGTTAGCAGTGGAAGGTTTTGTCACTTGCTCTCAGCCTCTGCCTCGAACTTGGCGCGCAGCGCCTGAGCGGCCTCGGGGTTCTCTTCTTCCAGCTTCTGGATGTAGTTCACGACGTCACCGACGGTGCGCAGACCGGCGAGGTCCTCGTCCGGGATCTTCACGCCGTACTTGTCTTCGGTCTGCACGGCGATCTCCACCATCGACAGCGAGTCGATGTCCAGGTCGTCGACGAACGACTTCTCCGGGGTGATCTCCGAGGGCTCGATACCGGTGACCTCTTCGATGATCTCGGCGATACCGGCGATGATTTCTTCCTGGCTGACGGACACGTTGTGTTTCCCTTCGTAATATGTTGTGTACTGCTGATTTACGTGCTGTATGCGGTTGTGATGGCGGAAGGGCTCAGCGATTTGGCTTATTTGCCAAGTGCTTACAGGCTTGCCAAACCGTCCAGGTCTGCGGGGGCTTTGACGGGGTGCGTCGGGGTCCCGCGGAGTTCACGCTTGGCGATGCCGGATAGGGCTCCCGCCGGCGGGAATTCGACAATCGCGGTCACGCTGCGCTGACGCAGCGTCTCGGAGCACAGGTCCCAGCGCACCGGCCGGGTCAGTTGTGCAACAAGCTTTTCCATCGCATCGGCGGCCGAACTCACCGGCTGGCCGTCGCGATTGGACAGCAACACTGCGGTCGGCTCGGCGGTCGCGACGTTTTGCGCGGCCGCGGCGTAACCGTCGAGAGCCGAAGCCATGAACTCGGTGTGGAAGGCGCCGGCCACGCCCAGCGCGCGAACGCGGGCCTTCTCCGGCGGGTCTTCGGCGAGCTTGTCCAGCGCGCTCAGCCGGCCGGCGGCCACGATCTGGCCGGCGGCGTTGCGGTTGGCCGCAATCAGGTCGAGTTGTTCCAGGCGCGCGAGCACCGCGGCCTCGTCGCCGCCGAGCACCGCCGACATTCCGGTCGGCTCGTTGGCGCAGGCCTTGGCCATCTCGGCGCCGCGGGTGGCGGCCAGCGCGACGGCGTCGTCAGCGGAGAGCACCCCGGCGATCGCGTAGGCGGCGATTTCACCGACCGAGTGGCCGGCCACGATGACCTCTTTGTCGGCGAGCAGACCGCGCGTCGTCAGCTCCTGGTACGCGAGCAGCGTGGCCGCGACGATCAGCGGCTGGGCGATCGCGGTGTCGGTGATCTCCTCGGTGGAGGCGGTGGTGCCCAGCCTGGCGAGGTCCAGTCCACTGGCCGTCGACCATGACGACAGTCGGTCCGCGGCGCCGGGCAACTCCAGCCACGGCGACAGCATCCCCTCGGTCTGCGACCCTTGGCCGGGCGCCAGCAACGCAATCACGTTATTAAGGGAACACTGTGAACACGTCTTCGCGCCGTGTAAAGGATTATGAACCTTGTCTTATGTTTTTGTGGAAACTCCACAAAACGGCACGTGATGCGACGTGTTCGATATCGTGCCGCAATCTGTCACCCGGCTGGGGCGGTCCCCGACGGCGCGACCAGGTCCTTTTCCACCGGCGGGGTGACGGGTGTCACGATGTTGCCGACAGCGCTGGACTGCTGCGCCTGGTATGCGAGGTGTCCGACCGTCGCGGCGATCCGTAGGACATACGCGTCGCGCGGCACGGTCGGATCGCGGCCGGTGAAGTCGGCGATGCGGCGCAGCCGGTACCGCACGGTGTTTGGATGAACGAACAACTTGCGGGCACAAGCTTCGATGGCGCCGCCACAATCGAGGTAGGCGTCCAGGGTCTCGGTGAGCGTCGGACCGGCGTCGCCGAGCGGTCGCATGACGTCGGTGTGCAAGGCCGCGATGGCCGCCGAGTCGCCCATCAGCGCCCGTTCGGGCAGCAGTTCGCGGGCCAGGACGGGCCGCGGCGCGCCCCGCCAGCCGGCCACCGCGTTCATGCCGGAGATCGCCTCGCTGGCGCTGTGGTAGGCCGCCGTCAGCATCGGCGCCGTCGGCCCGATCACCACTGGACCGTCGGAGAAGGCATTCAGCAGGGCGCCGAACACCTTGTCGGTCGGTGTCAGCTGGCCGGAGACGATCGCCACCAGGTAGGTGCCGTGCACGTCGGTGAGCGCGGCGCGACCGTGGCGCGTGGCGATGTCACGCACGTCCTGGCTGGCGTGGGTTTCCCGCTCCGGCGCCGGCGTGCCCACCACCACGGTCGCAGGGGCATTGGTGTCCCAGTTCAGGGCAGCTGCGCGAGACAGCAGTTCGGGGCCGGTGTCGCCGCGCACCACGGCGTCCACGACGGTGGCCTCCATCCGGCTGTCCCAGCTTCCGCGCGCCTCGGCCGCGTCGGCGTAGGCCGTTGCCGCGCTGAATGCCAGGTCGCGGCTGTACTTCAGAATCCCAACCGTCAGCGCGGTCAGCTCTTCGTCGGAGCGGGCCAGCAGCGGCGCGACTTCCTCGAAGAATTCCATGGTGACCCGGATCAGCTCCGCCGAGTGGCGCAACGGCATCCGGCGGGTCAGGTCCTGCGGCAGCAGTTCGAACGCCTTCGCGGTGTAGTTGACGTTGCTGTGCGGGTCAGTCATCCACTCCACGAAGTTCGCGACCGCGGTTTGCACAACCAGCGCCAGGCTGGCCCGCTGGGACGCTTCCAGCTCGGCGAAGAACGGCAGCCGGTCCTGCATCGCGCTGACCGCTTCGCTGGAAAACCGGCCGGAGTACTGCTTGAGCCGGCGCAACAGCGACTCCGGGACGCTGTCCAGCAGGTCCAGCGTCGGCCGGGGTGTCGAGAACTGCTTGTCGACCATCCCTAAAAGCTACGCCGCTTTTCTGGATGTTTCCGCCAAGGCGGGGCGCGGGCCCTCAACCGAACGTGACGCTGCAGTCACGTTGGGCGCGGAGCGTGACTGCAGTGTCACGCTCGACGAGCCAACCGCGTACGCCGTCAGGCCCCCGGCCCGGGGTCGGAGGTCTGCTCGGGGGCGGCCTGCACGTCGTCGATGCGGTACTGCCGCGCGGCCGCCACCGGCACCGACGGATCGATCACGCCGTCGCGCGCCAGCGCCTCCAACACCGCGACGACCTGCGATTCGGCGTCGGTGTTGAAGTAGCGACGGGCCGCCGGACGGGTGTCGGAGAAGCCGAACCCGTCGGTGCCGAGTGTGACGTAGCTGCCCGGCACCCACGGCCGGATTTGCTCGGGGACGGCCCGCATCCAGTCCGAGACCGCGATGAACGGGCCGCTCGCTTTGGACAACGCCTTCGTCACATACGGCTCCTCGGCGGGCCGGTCCGGGTGCCGCAGCCGCTCTTGCTGGATCGCCACGCCGTCGCGGTTGAGTTCGCTCCAGCTGGTCACCGACCACACGTCGGTGGCGACGTCCCATTCGGCGGCCAGCATCTCGGCGGCCCGCAGCGCCGCGGGCATCGACACCCCGGACGCCAGGATGTTGGCCTGGTTCGTGCGAGTCTCGGTGGCCGGGCGGTACCGGTAGATGCCGCGCAACACGCCTTCGGGGTCGAAGTTCTCCGGCTCGGCGGGCTGCACGTACGGCTCGTTGTAGATGGTGAGGTAGTAGAAGACGTTCTCGGGGTTCTCGCCGTACATCCGGGCCAGGCCGCCTTCGATGATGTAGGCGATCTCGAAGGCGAAGGCGGGGTCGTAGGACAGCACCGCCGGGTTGGTGGCCGCCAGCAGCAGCGATTGACCGTCGGCGTGTTGCAGCCCTTCGCCGGTCAGCGTGGTGCGTCCGGCCGTGGCGCCGAGCAGGAAGCCGCGCGTCATCTGGTCGGCCGCGGCCCACAGCCCGTCGCCGGTCCGCTGGAAGCCGAACATCGAATAGAAGATGTAGATCGGGATCATCGGCTCGTTGTGCGTCGAATACGACGTCCCAGCCGCGGTGAACGAGGCCACCGAGCCGGCCTCGTTGATGCCCTCGTGCAGGATCTGGCCGACTTCACTTTCCTTGTAGGCCAGCATGAGATCGGCGTCGACGGCGGTGTAGAGCTGGCCGTTGCGGTTGTAGATCTTGAGCGACGGGAACCACGAGTCCATTCCGAACGTACGGGCCTCGTCGGGGATGATCGGCACGATGCGCGGGCCAATCTCCTTGTCGCGCAACAGTTCTTTGAAGGTCCGGACCGTCGCCATGGTGGTGGCGACTTCCTGGCTGCCCGACCCCTTCTTCAGCGGGGCGTAAATATCGCGCCCCGGCAGCCGCAGCGTCTTGGTCTTGGTGCGCCGTTCAGGCACGAAGCCGCCGAGCGCATGGCGCCGCTCGAGCAGATAGCGGATCTCCGGAGCCTCCGGGCCGGGATGGTAGTACGGCGGCAGGTAGGGATCCTGTTCGAGCTGGGAGTCGCTGATCGGGATTCGGATGGCGTCGCGGAAGTCCTTGAGGTCTTGCAGCGCAAGCTTTTTCATCTGGTGCGTGGCGTTGCGGCCCTGGAAGTGCGCGCCCAGCGAGTAACCCTTGATGGTCTTGGCGAGGATCACCGTCGGCTGACCATGGTGGTCGACGGCGGCCCGGTAGGCGGCGTAGACCTTGCGGTAGTCGTGACCCCCACGCTTGAGGTTCCAGATCTCGGCGTCGGTCATCGGTTCGACGAGCGCCTTGGTGCGCGGGTCGCGGCCGAAGAAATGGTCACGCACGTAGGCGCCGTCGTTGGCCTTGTAGGTCTGGTAGTCGCCGTCGGGTGTGGTGTTCATCAGGTTCACCAGCGCGCCGTCGCGATCGGCGTGCAGCAGGGCATCCCACTCGCGGCCCCACACCACCTTGATGACGTTCCAGCCGGCGCCACGGAAGAACGACTCCAGTTCCTGAATGATCTTGCCGTTACCGCGAACCGGGCCATCCAGGCGCTGCAGGTTGCAGTTGATGACGAAGGTCAGGTTGTCCAAGCCCTCGTTGGCGGCCACCTGGATCAGCCCGCGGCTCTCCGGTTCGTCCATCTCGCCGTCGCCGAGGAACGCCCACACATGCTGATCGGAGGTGTCCTTGAGGCCGCGGTCATGCAGGTAGTGGTTGAACCTGGCCTGGTAGATCGCATTCATCGGGCCCAGGCCCATCGACACAGTCGGGAACTCCCAGAAGTCGGGCATCAGCCGCGGGTGCGGATAGGACGGCAGGCCCCCGCCCGGGTGGCTGTGCTCCTGCCGGAAGCCGTCGAGCTGGTCGGTGGTCAGCCGGCCCTCCAGGAAAGCCCGGGCATAGATGCCGGGGGAGGCATGGCCTTGGATGAACACCTGGTCGCCGCCGCCGGGATGTGACTTGCCCCGGAAGAAATGGTTGAAGCCGACCTCGTAGAGCGCCGCCGACGACGCATAGGTCGAAATGTGGCCGCCCACACCGACTCCCGGGCGCTGAGCGCGGTGCACCATGATCGCGGCGTTCCATCTGATCCAGGCTCGGTAGCGGCGTTCGACGTCCTCGTCGCCGGGGAACCATGGCTCCATCTCGGTCGGGATCGTGTTGACGTAATCGGTGGACGTCAGCGACGGCAGCGCGACTCGCTGCTCGCCGGCCCGCTCCAGTAGCCGAAGCATCAGGTAGCGGGCGCGCGCCGGGCCGGAGCGCTCCAACATCTCGTCGAAGGATTCCAGCCACTCGCCGGTTTCCTCGGGATCGATGTCGGGCAGATAGGACGCGACGCCTTCGCGGATCACCCGCACGCGGTCGGGTTCGCTTGCGCCGGTTGGGTTTTTCGCCAGATCGTGGCGGACGAACTCGGTGGTCAACGCACTGCTCCTTAGTAGGCGGCCGACGGGCTTGTGGCTGGTCGAGCCGTCGCGGATTGACGTCTTCGGTGCTGTCTCGGTGCTCCGACCCCGGTGGGGGTTGCTCCTATCGTGCCGCACCGGATATCGGCGCGCGTAGGGCCCGGCTCGGCCGGTGCGCAACGCCGCGATGGTGGCGCGCGACGACGCGTCCCGACACCAACCGGTAACGTCGTAACCTGTGCGGATCGGATGGCTCGGTTGGCCGGGATGGCCCAGCGCTGCGCGTGCCGCGGGTTGTGTCGCGGCAGTCCTGATCGCCGTCGTCGGCTGCACAACCGTCACCGAGGGGGCCCCGGGCGCCGACGTCGCGATAGCTCCGGCCTATCGCGCATCGGTCTCCGCATCGGTCTCGGCCTCGGCGGCCACATCCAGCATCAGGGAGTCGCAGCGGCAGCGGTCGATCACCGTCGCGGCTGTCGTCAAGGCGTGTGAATCGTTTGCGATCAGCAGCAAAGAGGCCGTCGACCGGGTGAACGACTTCGTCGCCGCGTACAACCGCGGCGGCGACACCTCGGCGGCCGAACAGCCCGCCATCGACGCGCTCACCCACAGCGCCGACGCGGTCGAGGGCGATAGTAAGGGCCCGCTGTCAAAGCAACTGCGCGAGGCGCTCAACGGTTACGACGACGCCGCCCGCGAGGTGGCGAACGCGATCCGCTCGCACGCCGGGACCGACCAGTTCAACCAACGGGTCAATCAGCTCAACGATGCCAAGTCCGAAGCCGTGAAGCGTTGCCGGGCGTTCGGTTGAGTCGGCTGATGTGCAACGCTGCGCGCTATGCGACGATAAATTGCGTTACACCGCGTCTTTGACGCTCGAGCTGCTGGAACTGACAAGGAGGTCGCACGGTGGTGGCCGCGGATGACGCCCCGAGCTTTGCCCGCAAACTGGGCATCCAACCAGGGCAGGTTGTCCAGGAGTGGGGTTGGGACGAGGACACCGACGACGACATCCGCGCCGACGTGGAGGATGCGTGCGGTGGCGAGTTGCTCGACGAAGACACCGACGAGGTAATCGACATCGTCATGCTGTGGTGGCGCGACGAAGACGGCGATCTGGTGGACACCCTTATGGACGCGATCGCATCACTCGCCGACGACGGCGTGATCTGGGTGCTGACACCCAAGACCGGCAAGCCAGGTCACGTGCAGCCCGCCGAGATCGCCGAGGCGGCGCCCACCGCCGGCTTGATGCCGACGTCGTCGGTCAACCTCGGCGACTGGAGCGCCAGCCGGCTGGTGCAACCCAAGTCGCGCGCGGCACGCCGCTGATGCTTCCGGTCGGTAGCACCGCACCGGACTTCACGCTGCTCGACCAGAACCGACAACCCGTCACTCTCAGCGACTTTCGCGGCGCCAAAGACGTGCTGCTGGTGTTCTTTCCGCTGGCCTTCACCGGCATCTGCCAAGGCGAGCTCGATCAGATCCGCGATCAGCTGCCCGACTTCGAGAACGACGGCCGCGCGGTGCTGGCCATCTCGGTGGGACCGGCGCCGACCCACAAGGTGTGGGCGACCCAAAGCGGGTTCCTGTTCCCGGTTCTCGCGGATTTCTGGCCACACGGCGCCGTCAGCCAGGCCTACGGCGTGTTCAACGACGAGGCCGGCGTCGCCAACCGCGGCACGTTCGTCATCGACCGGACCGGAACCATCCGGTTCGCCGAGATGAAGCAATCCGGTGAGGCTCGTGACCAGCGGCTGTGGGTCGACGCGCTGGCGGCGCTGAACGCCTGACCGTTTTGGGGCCGGGGCTATCGGACGGTATCTTTGCCCGGCACGGGCGCGTAGCTCAGTGGTAGAGCTCTGGTTTTACACACCAGCGGTCGGCGGTTCGATACCGTCCGCGCCCACCAGTCTTCGTGCAGTGTGGCTTTAGAGCTGCCAGTCGTTGGAGCCGTCGTGCCTGGAGTAGGTGCCGCCGCTGGTGTGGGTCACCACAATGGGATCTCCGGCGTTGAAGTTGTCGAAGAACCATTTCGCGTTGGACGGGCTGATGTTGATGCAGCCGTGGCTGACGTCGCGCTTGCCTTGGTCGTCGACTGACCACGGAGCGCTGTGCACGAAGTCGCCGCTGTCGTCGAACCGGACGGCCAGTTCGACCGTGGTCTTGTAGCCGTACGTCGAGTTGACCGGCACACCGTAGGTCGAGGAGTCCATGACGACCGACGGCATCTTCTCCTGGACGTAGTACGTGCCGTTCGGCGTCTGATGGCCGCCGGATGCCATCCCCATCGACATGGGAATCGTCTTCTCCACGGCCCCATTTCGGGTGACAGTCAACTGGTGCGTGGCGTCGTCAGCGGTCGCGAGAAGGGTGTCACCCGTCTGGAAGCTGGAGACTGTGCCACCCGCGTCGACGGTCACCGTGGTGTGCGCGGGCCAGAAGCTCAACGGGCGCCAGCGCAGCTGCGTCGGCTTCATCCAGTAGAACTTGCCGTCGACCGGTGGGTTCGACGTGATGTGGACGGCGTTCTCGGTGGCCCCGGCATCGTCGACCAGCCCGGGAAAGTTGATGATGATCGGCTGGGCCACACCCACCGTTGCTCCGTTGGCGGGGAAGATCCTCGGCGGAGGTGGGCCTGGAGGCGGCGGAGGTGGGCCCGGATTCTGGCCCGCCCCTGGATCGTCGGGCGGCGGATCCGCCAGCGCGGGAACCGCGCCCAGCACCAAGGCCAAGGCCACGGTCGAAGCAATACCGGCTGCTTTCAGGGCGGCGAACATTCGTTGTCCTCCAGTCGTTTTCGGGCTAGTGGCCCGCGCGAGCCAAGTCGACCGGACCGCCGCGGCGAGCCAAGTCGATGGCGTACTGATTCACGAACGTCCCGGCCGGCGGATCACCCTTGTCGCATGACCCGTCGGATTCACCGGGACGCTTGATCCACAAGTAGGCGTCGGCGTGGGCGCCAGCGGTGGCCGCGGTCGGCGGTGTGCCGAGTGCCCGGCCGTCGGGATTGCACCAGTCGAGTTTGGATGCGGGCGCGGGCCCGGCGCCGTTACGCGACGTGTCGATCACGTAGTGCGATCCGTTGGTGAGCCCCGAAATCGCTTCGCCGTAACCGATTTCGTCTTCGGTGGTGAAGAAGTTCGCGACATTCAAGCTGAAGCCCCGCGCGTGGCCGACACCGGCTTTGTTGAGCCTGTCGGCCATGTCCGCGGCGCTGTGCCACTTCAGGTGGCCGCCATCGACGTACACGGCCGCGGCCGGATTGCGAGTCAGCGTGTCGACGGCGTAGCGGACCAGGTCGTAACGTTCTTCGCGTTGGCCACCGGATAGGCAGTCGGCCATCGCGAGGGCGTCGGGTTCGACGATGATCGCCGCCTTCGACCCGCCCACTTGGGATGCGATTGTGTCGATCCAACCGCGGTATGCCTCGGCCGATCCCATGCCGCCGGCGGCGAAATTGCCACAGTCGCGGTGCGGGATTCCGTAAATCGTCAAGACCGGAATGGCGCCGGCGGCCGCCGCGTCGCCGGTGTACTTCGCGACCGTCGACGCCGACGAGCCGGGGACGATCCAGTACGCCTGGGGCGTGTTGGCGACCGCGGTCAGTTCGGGGCTCGGCGGATCGGCATGTTGCGCGGCGCGCATTGCCGCCGAGGTGGGGTTGACGTAGAAGGGGGCACCGGCCAGCGGGTTGGCTGCATCGGCCAAGCGCACCGTCGGCGCGCGAGGGGTCGGTGGTGGATCGGCTACGACGCCCGTGGCGACAATGGCGGCCACACTGAGAAGGGGAGAGATCCATCGCACGACTGCACGGGCAGCGGAGAACGTCACCTCTGGAAAATTAGTGCATGGGGCAACGAGCGCAAATCGCGGTCCTCGCTGACAACGTGAACTCGAGATGGCCCTGCCGTGACGTCCCGAGATTCGTCGCGCCGCTGCGCCCAGGCCGGGCTACAAATCAATGGTGAGCAACCACCACGTGAACCTGACGCCGCAGGAAAACTCGTTGATCGGCGAGAGCCATCCCGAAGCGCTGGAGCGCATGGATGAGAAGCAGCTCAAGGAGCTGCAGACTCGTCTGCGGGCCGCCCGCGAGAAGAACTTCAGCCTGCTGAAGCGCCAGGGTGCGGCCCGCGTGGAGGCGGAGGGCGCTCGCGGCGCCGCGCAGCCGGCCAACGAGCGACGGGGCGAGAAGGTGGAGGCCTTCGACGAGGCCCTTGCCCGGGTGGGCCATCGCCTCGACGCCATTTAGGCGCGCCTAACGGCGAATCTGCCGAACGTCGCTCACAGGTCTCGGGCGTGGTGAATAGTCCGCGCTATGAGCGAAGACGTGTTTCCCGATGTCCGGTGGGGTCGCAACCCCGGACGGCTGGTGTTGCGACCAATCACCGCCGTTCTCGGTTCGAGGGTGGGCGCCTGGTGTGTTCGCAAGTTGACGCCGCTGGATCACCGACTCCTGCGGCGAAGCCGCGGCCGCTTCACGATCTTCGGTCCGGTCGGTGTGCCGCTACTGCTGCTCACGACCACCGGTAGCAAAACGGGGCAGCGGCGCGAGATACCGCTGACCTATTTGCGTGAGGGCGACCGGTTGTTCCTGGTGGGCAGCAACTTCGGGCAGAGCCGTCATCCGGCTTGGTCGTCGAACTTGCTGGCGGATCCCAACGCATGGGTGACGATGGGCGGACACGAGATCCCCGTTGTCGCCCGGCGGTTGACCGGACCCGAGAGTGAGCGCATTTACCAAAGTTTCGCCGACTACGCCAGCAACTACACCGCGTACCGAGACCGAACCGACCGCGACATTCGGGTTTTCGAGCTGACGAAGCGCTGACGTTAGCCGCGGCCGCGCGGGCGTTGGCGACTGATGTATGTCATGACCCGTTCGCCGATCATCGCGAAAGCGTCGCCGTTGTCCGCGAGGTTGGCCAAACCGCCATGCTTGAGGAAGCCTTCCAGGCGCCGTTCGAACGGCCAGACGGCGTAGTCGTCGCTGCAGTAGGGAGAGTTCAGAAACCGGTGCACGACGCGATCAATCTCGGTGTCCGTCAACATCAGAGCCCTACCGGCACGGCCGTACCCGGGTCGCGACCGCCGGGTCCGGGCGGCATCGGAGAGTTGAACGACGTTCGGCGCAGTTTCGCCTGTCGCGGTCGGTGCGGGCTGCCCAAGTGATTGTGAATTCATGTCTATGACTGGTCGGGATGCCCGCTAGCCACGGTTTGCAAACGGCGCCAAATGCCAGGATCCCGGCTTAGGGGACCAGCACGACTTTGCCGACGTTCTCTCGCGCGGCGAGAATCCGGTGTGCCTCGGGCGCGTCGGCGAACGGCACCGCCGCGTGTACGACCGGAGATGCCGTGCCGTCCGACAGCGCCGCCGAGAGCGGGCCGATCCACGGCTCTAGGGTCCCGCGGTCGTCCCAGAGCCGCAGCATGTTGATGCCGACCACCGTCTTGGAGTCGCTGATCTGCGAGATCAGGCTCAGGCCGCGCAGCATGGCCAGCGCCTGCGGAGCCGCCCGTAGCAGCGACCGCTTCTCGCCCTGCTGCAGCGCCGAAAGCCCGTATGCGACAAGGCGTCCGCCGGGACGCAGCAGATTGAACGATCGCTTGAGCGACGTGCCGCCGAGCCCGTCGAGAACCATGTCGTAGGGGCCGAGGCCTTTCCACCAGCCGTCGCGGCGATAGTCGATGGCCTTGACGACGCCGAGGACCGAAAGCTGAGCGTGCTTGCCCGGGGACGCGGTGCCGTGGACGATCGCCCCTGCCGCCTTGGCGAGCTGAATTGCTGCGATGCCGACCCCGCCGGCCGCGGCATGCACCAGCACCTGCTCGCCGGCGCGCAACGAGCCATAGCCGAGAAGCGCCGCCCACGCCGTCGCGTAGTTGACCGGCACCGCTGCGCCCTGCTCGAAGCTCATCGAATCCGGAAGCGGCACAGTGTCGTTCGCGGCTGTGTTGACGATCTCGGCGTAGCCGCCGAATCTGGTTCCGGCCAGCACCCGCTGACCGACCCGGGTGGAATCGACGCCGTCGCCGACCGCCTCGATGATGCCGGCCACCTCGTAACCGACAACGCTGGGGACTTTGGGCGCGTCGGGGTAGAGGCCGACGCGCGCAAGATGGTCGGCGAAGTTCACGCCGGCCGCGCGCACCGCGATCCGCACCTGCCCGGCGGCGGGCGGCCCGGGGTCGGGGCGATCCTGTACCTGTAGCACCGACGGGGGACCGTGCTTGGTGATGACGACCGCGCGCACGGCTAGACGCGACTTGCGACGAAACCTGCCGCCTGAGCCGGCATTCCCGAATGCGGGTAGGAGAGATGCGCGGGGGAGTTCATCTCCTCGGGCGTGGGGATCGACATGCCCGCGTCGGTGGCGCAGATCGTGTCGCCGGGCGCGCACAGGTCGATGGTCTTGGCGCCGTACCACGGGCTGGCCGTCGACACCGACTGTCGCAGGTACCGGTCGGCCGGATTCCCGAAAAAGGCAAGGGCTGCAACGTGATTCGCTACATCTTCCGGCACCGTTTTGGGCTCGAATCCAGCGATCGGAAACTGGGCGATAGTGACTTGGTCGATCACCATCGAACCCTGGGAGTATCCGCCGAGCACCAGTTTGGTGCTGGGACAGCTGGCGGCCATCGACATGACGTGAGCATTCGCATCGTCGGTGCCCGCGTTGACGGACGGGACGAAATCGTAGGTGGCGGGGTAGTTGACCGGGTAGACCGCGATGGATCGGCCACCGACGTGCGTGCGCAGCGCATCGACGAATTCCTGGCCGACCACGCCGACGCCGGGCGGCTCGCCGGTGGCGCGTGCGAACGTCACGTCGATGTCGGGGCAGGGCGCCGCGGACGCGGTCGCGGACAGCGTTGGTGCGCCGAGCGGCGCCAGCATGGTCGTCACTATCACGGCGCCCGCCAAGTGGGCGATCTTCCGCGCGCTCATCCGTTTATGCTGGCACATCCGCGCGCCCGGTGGGGCGTCCTTTTCGGTCACCCCGGAGGTGCGAAGAACTCCAGCGCAACGCCGTCCGGGTCGCGGAAACTCAGACCCGAACCGTAGGGCGCGTCGACGATTCCGCCGTGCTGGATATGGAGCTCGTTGAGCCGCTCCATCCAGGTTTCGAGGTCGGCCCGGCTGGCGCAGCCGAAACCGACATGGTCGAGGCCGACCCGGAACTCGCTGAACCGCTCGTCGGGTGCCGGATGCTCGTGTTGGTGAATGCCGAGCAATGTCCCGCCCTCGAGGGCCCACACCAGGTGCCGGAATCCGGCGTCCGTGTGCTCGTCGAGCACAGGGTCGGCGTCGAACAGCCGGCGGTACCAGGGGCCGCTGACCGCCATGTCGCGCACGGTCACCGCGACGTGATTGAGTGCCGGAAAAGCCATGACTGGGATCTCCTTCTGGCCAAGTACCCTCGGCGGGCGCGCGTGAGGGCCTTTCAAGTGTGACGTACGTCTCATCGTTTGTCCGAGGGTGGCGAGCGCCACATTTACTTCGGCACTCTAATTAGGCAAGCTTGCTACATGACTTCGCAGCTGGCTTCCGAGCGCAAAGACTCCGACGTTCTGCCCAAGGACTTCGACGCCAACACCGGCCCGATCTTCCTGCAGCCGTGGTTCTGGCTGGCCATCGTGGGCGTGATCGGCATGGTCGCCCTCACCGTCTTCGGCTAGGACTCACACCACCCGCCATCCTCGGCGGGCGCGAAAGCGCATATCCCAAAGGTAGAGCCGATAGCCGAAAACCCACGCTTGGTGTGGAATCAGGTGGTCGGCCAACCGCAGGGCAGCAATCAACCACTCAAAGCGACGCTGCTGGGATTCTGACCAACCCAACTGCATCAAAGTGCGGAACTCCGGGGGCAGAAAGCCCGTCGTCGCAAACAGATTGAACGGCCCGACGAGCGCGCGCAATGGCCAGGGCAGAAACGCCATCATCGCGACCCCACGCAGATGCTCGCGGACCGGGGGATCGATGCGCAGATCTTCCAGCGACCGCTTCCAGTAGTCGTCGAACGCGACCCGGTCCGGTGGCCACATAGATTCGCGTACCTGGAGCGTGGTGCCCAAGCGGCGGGCGTCCCGATAGACCGCATCGGCGGTCGCGGCGTCCAGCGGGCCGTACAGGTACTCATGCTGGTCGACGAAGTAGCGGTACAGGCACGCCGCCACCCACAGCTGAAGCGTGGGATCGAAGGCGTTGTAGGACACCGGACTCGACGACGTCGAACGGACCTTGCGGTGCACGGTGTCGACCGCGGCGCGGATCAGCGCGCGGTCAGATTCGGTGCCGATCGCCGCTACGGCCAGATACGTTCCGGTGGTCCGGGCCCGTTTGAACGGATGCTTGTAGACGTTGCCGCTCTCGACCGGGCTCTCCAGCACGCCGTAGCCAACCCCCGGCAAGGACAGCTGCATGATCACATTGGCCGCCGGAAGCAGTACTGCCGCCGGATTCAGCAGGTCAGCGATGCGGGTCAGCTGTCGCTTCATCGGTAGCCGGGCTCCATCAGCCGAGTAGACCACGTGTGAGACGCTGCCGGAGTGTTTGGCACCATGCGGCAGAACCGGGTTGTCGGTGTGCTGCTGGGATACGTGGCCGACCTCGTGCTGGGCGACCCACGGGCGGGTCACCCGGTGGCTGGATTCGGCGCTGCGGCAAGCGCGCTCGAGCGCGTCACCTACCGCGATAGCCGGGCCGCCGGCGCGGGCTACGTGGCCCTGCTCGTCGGTGCCGTGAGCCTGCTCGGTGTCGCAATCGAGCGGCGGGCCCACCGCCGCGGAGCGTTCGCGTCGGTGATACTGACCGCGATGTCGACCTGGGTCGCGCTCGGCGGAACATCGCTGGCGCGCATCGGATCAGCGATGGGCGAGTTGCTGGGCGACGATGACCTGGACGGCGCCCGCCGGCTGCTGCCGTCGCTGTGTGGACGCGACCCGGAGACGCTGGATGCCGCGGGGCTGACCCGGGCGACGGTGGAGTCGTTGGCCGAGAACACCGCCGACGCGCAGGTAGCGCCGCTGCTGTGGGCGACCGCGGCCGGCGTGCCCGGCGTCCTCGGATACCGAGCTATCAACACGCTGGACGCCATGGTCGGACACCGGTCACCACGCTATGTTCTATTCGGTTGGGCCGCAGCACGATTGGACGATACAGCCAATTACGTCGCGGCCCGGCTGACAGCGGTTCTAGCGGCCGTCTGCGCACCGGTGGTGGGCGGCTCGCCGGTGCGGGCGGTGCGGGCGTGGCGCCGCGACGCCGGGCGCCACCCAAGCCCGAACGCCGGCGTGGTCGAAGCGACTTTCGCCGGCGCGTTGGGCGTCCAGCTCGGCGGCCCGACCCAGTATCACTACGAGCTACAGATCCGCCCGGCTCTCGGCGACGGTTCGCCGCCGACGCTTGCCGATGTGCAACGCGCCGTGCGGCTTTCGCGGACGGTGCAGGCCGCCGCCGCCGTGTTGGTATGTCTCAGCGTCGCCGTCCGTAGCGGTCGGTGAGTTTGTCTTGCACGGTCGCCGGGGTCGGCGTCTCCGCGGGCTTGGTGCCGTGCGCCTTTTCGGCCCGACGGGCCTGCACCTCGGCATACACGAAGTAGCCCAACAGAATCGGCGCGATCACGCCGAAGGTGATCCACTGGATGCCGTAGGACAAGAAGGGGCCCGCGTCCAGGTGAGGCAGGGCGATGACGCCCAGTCCGCCGGGTTGGTTGTCGACCAGCTGAAGATACGAGCCGGTCAGCGGGGTGTCGATCAGCGTCGCGATCTGGCTGGTGTTGATCGAATACACCTGGCGCACACCGTCGTGGGTGAACGACTTTTTGTCCAGCACCGGACCTTCGGAATCCCGCAGGCGCGCCGTAATGGTCACCGCGCCGCCGGGTGGTAGAGGGATCGGTGGCACCCGCGAGCCGGGCAACGGCCGCACATAGCCGCGGTCGACCAGCACGGTCGGGCCGCCGTCGACCACGAACGGCGCCAGCACTTCCATCGCCTGGTCACCCTCGGCGACCCGCAGCCGCGCCACCACCTGCTTGTCCGGAAGATAGTGTCCAGTCGCCGTCACGCGGCGCCATTGCCCGTCGGGGGCCGATGAATCCTGTTGTGGTAACAGGGTTTTCAACGGTACCGGCTCAGAGGTCAGCGAATGCTGAATCTGGTCGTTTTCCCGCGACGTCTTGGTGTTCTTCCCCAGCTGCCACGGCGCGAGCACGCTGAAGCACAAGTAGGTGAACGCGATCACCACGATGGCCAGCGCAATCCAGCCAGGGCGCAGCAGGAAGGCCAGCCTGCGCATCAGCCGCGCCCGTCCTTGGCGAGCCGCTCGTCGACCCAGGTGTGCAGTCCGGGTAGCGACGCCTCGATGGCGGCGAAGGTGACTTCGAAGTCGTGGTTGTCGCCGTAGTAGGGGTCGTCGACGTCGAGAACGAATGCCCCCGAGCGGGGGTCGAACGACCGCAGCATCCGGATCCGATCGGCGTCGACCCCGAGTTGTTGAAGAAGCGGCACGTGGTTGCGGGCCAGCGCGATCACCAGATCGGCGTTGATGTGGTCGATGTCGACCTGCGCCGCGCTGTGATCGGTGGGGTAGCCGTGCGCGCGCAGCACCCGGTTGGCTCGCTCGTCGGCCGACTTGCCGACGTGCCAGCCCGCGGTGCCCGCGCTGGTGACCCGCACGGCGTCGTCCAGGCCGCGCTCGGTGATCTGGTGGGCAAACATCTTCTCCGCCATGGGCGATCGACAGATGTTGCCGGTGCACACGAAGGTGATGTGCAGTTTCGAATCAGACACCCAAGGCCTTCCGCAGTTCGTCGATCGTGGCGACGTGCACCGCGCCGCTGGGTCCGTCGGCGAAATCGGACTGGCCGTAACCCCAGCCGACGACCACTGCGTCGATGCCGTGCGCTGCGGCACCTTCGACGTCGTGGCGGCGATCGCCCACCATCAGCACCCGCTCGGGCAGCGGCTGCAGTTGCGCCAACGCGTGCGCGAGCACGTCTGCTTTGGCGGCGCGGGTGCCGTCGACACTGGCGCCGGCGATCACATCGAAGTGTTCGTCGAGACCGAAGTGGGCCAGGATGCGCTGTGCGGTGGGCTCGGCCTTCGAGGTGGCCACCGCGAGACGTACCCCGGCGTCCCGCAGGTCGGCCAGCAGCGCGCCGATGCCGTCGAAGAGGCTGTTGATGGCCCAGCCGCGGGTGGTGTAGTCGGCGTAGTAAGCGGCGATTGCGGCCTCGGCGTGCTCGCCCAGATTCAAGGCCTCGAATGTGCGGAGCATCGGCGGTCCGACGATCTGGCTGGCCAGGTCGCCGTCGGGTACGGCGGCACCGATTTCGCCGAGCGCGTGGCGGAAGCTGGACACGATGCCCTCCGCGGAGTCGGTCAATGTGCCGTCGAGGTCGAAGATCACCAAATCTGCCGGGACCGTGCCTGTCACGTTCCCATTGTCCATGTCCCCGTACCCGGCCGCGTCGCGCGGTCGTTACTGTCTCAGATGTGGCGAATCTGGAGTCGAGCGTGTCGTTTCCGCTCACTGCGGCGCGCTATCACGGCGATCAGGCCGCCGAACCCGGCATGCTCGACTTCGCCGTCAACATCCGCCATGCCCAGCCACCTACCTGGCTGACGGACCGGCTGGCCGCCCGCCTACCCGACCTGGGGCGATACCCGGGAGCCGACGACGAGCGCGCGGCTCGTTCGGCCGTCGCCACCCGGCACGGCCGCGCCGTCGACGAGGTCGCGCTGCTGTCCGGAGCCGCCGAAGGATTCGCCCTGCTGGCCAACCTGCGGCCGACGCTGGCGGCGCTGATCGCGCCGTCCTTCACCGAGCCGGACGCCGCGCTGCGGTCGGCGGGCGTCGCGGTCCAGCACGTGGTGCTCGACCCGCCGTTCGGCCTCGCCGGCACGCGGGTGCCCGACGAGGCCGACCTCGTCGTGGTCGGCAACCCGACCAACCCGACCGGGGTGCTGCACACCCGCGAGCAGATCCGGTCGCTGCGGCGCCCCGGGCGCATCGTGGTGGTCGACGAGGCCTTCGCCGACGCGATCCCACGGGAGCCGGAATCGCTGGCCGGCGAGTCACTGCCGGATGTGCTGGTGCTGCGCAGCCTGACCAAGACGTGGTCGCTGGCCGGGCTGCGGGTGGGTTACGCGCTAGGCGCGCCGGATGTGCTGACGCGGCTGACCGCGACCCGCACGCACTGGCCGATCGGCAGCCTGCAGTTGACCGCGATCGCGGCATGTTGTGCGCCCGAGGCGGTCGCCGAGGCAGAGGCGGGCGCCCGTCGGCTGACGGCGATGCGCGCCGCTATGGTGGCGGGCTTACGCTCGGCCGGCATCGAGACAGTCGACGGCGACGCGCCGTTCGTGTTGTTCACCGTCGCTGACGCGTCGCTGCTGCGAAAGCACTTGCACGCCAAAGGAATTGCTGTTCGCCGCTGCGACACGTTCGTCGGCCTTGACGGTGGCCGCTACCTGCGCGCCGCGGTGCGGGCTGAGTGGCCGCTGCTGGTCGAGGCGATCGTGGACAGCGGGGTGGGGCGATGACGGTTCGACTCGGCGCGGTCGTCGAGGCGCTGAATGCGGCGTATCCGCCCGGGTTGGCCCAGTCCTGGGATTCGGTCGGCCTGGTCTGTGGCGACCCCGACGACGCGCTGAGCTCGGTGACCGTCGCGGTGGATGCCACGGCCGAGGTGGTCGATGCGGTTCCCGACGGCGGCCTGCTGCTGGCCCACCATCCGTTGCTGCTGCGGGGAGTGGACACCGTGGCCGCCAGTACCGCGAAGGGTGCGTTGATTCACCGGCTGATCCGCTCTGGCCGTTCGTTGTTCACCGCACACACCAACGCAGACGCCGCGTCCCCGGGCGTCTCGGATGCGTTGGCGGCCGCGCTCGGATTGACCGTCGAGGCGGTCCTGGAGCCCGCGCCGGCTCATCATGATCTCGACAAGTGGGTGATTTTCGTTCCGGTGGAGAATTCGGATGCACTGCGGGAGGCCATCTTTGCGGCCGGCGCCGGCCAGATCGGTGACTACTCGCACTGCGGTTGGAGCGTGACGGGCACAGGGCAGTTCCTGCCGCACGACGGCGCAAACCCGGCGATCGGCAGCGTCGGCGCGGTGGAACGGGTGGTCGAGGATCGGGTCGAAGCCGTCGCACCCTCTCGGCTACGACGGCAGGTGTTGACGGCGATGCGTGCCGCGCACCCGTACGAGGAGCCGGCCTTCGACGTCATCGCGCTAGCGCCGCTGCCCGGCGATGTCGGGCTGGGGCGGATCGGGTCGCTACCACAGCCAGAGTCGTTGAGCGCCTTCGTCTCCCGGGTCCGGACGGGCCTGCCGCAGACATCGTGGGGGGTGCGGGCGGCGGGCGATCCGGACACGACAGTATCGCGCGTCGCGGTGTGCGGCGGCGCGGGCGATTCGCTGCTGGGCGCCGTCGCCGCGGCCGACGTGCACGCGTATGTGACGGCGGACCTGCGCCATCACCCCGCTGACGAGCATCGCCGTGCGTCCGACGTTGCGCTGATCGACGTCGCCCACTGGGCCAGCGAATTCCCGTGGTGCGAACAGGCGGCCGACGTGCTGCGGTCGGCATTCGGCTCCGGATTGTCGGTCGACGTGTGCCGCATTCGCACCGACCCCTGGAACGTCGACAACACCGGCGTGGGAGAGGACGCATGAAAGCCGAAGTCGCACAACAGCGGTCGCTGCTGGAAATCGCCGAGCTGGACGCCGAGCTGGCCAAGATGGACCACCGCGCCGGTCATTTGCCCGAGCGCGCCGACGCCGAGCGGATTCGTACCGAACAGGTGGCTGCCAGCGACCGGCTGGGCGCGTTGCAGATTGCGTTGGAAGACTTGGACACTCAGGTGTCGCGTTTCGAGTCGGAGATCGACGGCGTCCGCCAACGCGAAGACCGGGACCGCGCGCTGCTGCAGTCCGTCGCGGATGCCAAGCAACTGTCGGACTTGCAACACGAGTTGGAGACGCTGCAGCGTCGCCAGTCCAGCCTGGAGGATTCGCTGCTGGAGGTGATGGAGCGTCGCGAGCAGCTGCAGACCCAGCGGGCCGCGGAAGAGGCCGTCATCGAGGGGCTGCAAGCCGACCTGTCCGCCGTGCAACAGGCGATCGACACCACACTTGCCGACATCGATCACCATCGCCGCGTCCACGCGTCGCGACGCGACGAGCTCACCGCCGCGCTGGCTCCCGACCTGCTCGCGCTCTACGAACGACAACGGGCCAACGGCGGTCCCGGGGCGGCGTTGATGCAGGGTGGCCGTTGCGGGGCATGCCGCATCGAGATCGACCGCGGCGAGCTGGCCCGAATCTCTGCGGCCCCGGAAGACGCAGTGCTGCGCTGCCCCGAATGCAGCGCAATCATGTTGCGGTTCAAGGGGATAAACCGGTGAAGGTCGTTGTCGAGGCCGACGGGGGATCGCGCGGCAACCCTGGACCGGCCGGCTACGGGTCGGTGGTGTGGAGTGCGGACCGGTCGATCGTGCTGGCCGAAGCCAAACAGGCAATCGGACAGGCGACCAACAACGTTGCCGAATACCGCGGCCTGATAGCGGGTTTGGAAGAGGCGGCCAATCTGCATGCGACCGAGGTCGCGGTGTCGATGGATTCCAAGCTGGTCATCGAGCAGATGTCGGGACGGTGGAAGGTCAAGCATCCGGACCTGGCCGAGCTGAACGCCCAAGCACGATCGCTGGCTTCGCGATTCGACCGGGTCAGCTACACGTGGATCCCGCGGGCCGAGAACTCCCACGCCGACCGGTTGGCCAACGAGGCCATGGACGCCGCTGCGGAAATGTCGGCGCAGACCGATGTACCTGCGGCCGAGACAGCGGCGGCGCCAGGATGGACCGGCGCTCGCGGAGCCGCCACCCGGCTGCTGTTGCTGCGGCACGGACAGACCGAATTGTCGGTGCAGCGGCGATATTCGGGACGCGGCAATCCGCCGCTGACCACGCTGGGGCGCCAGCAGGCCGACGCGGCCGCGAGGTATGTCGGGTCGCGCGGCGGGGTCGCGGCGGTGATCAGTTCACCGTTGCAGCGCTGTCACGACACGGCGACCGCCTCCGCCAAACGCCTGGGCCTCGACGTCGTGGTCGACGACGACCTGATCGAAACGGATTTCGGTGGATGGGAAGGGCTCACGTTCTCCGAGGCGTCCGAGCAGGACCCCGAACTGCACCGGCGTTGGCTGCGCGACACCAGCACCGAGCCGCCCGGCGGGGAGAGTTTCGATGACGTCGACAAGCGGGTCTCGCGGGCGCGGGATCGCATCGTCGCCGAATACGGCGGCAGCACGGTGTTGGTGGTGTCGCACGTGACCCCGATCAAAATGCTGCTGCGCGAAGCGCTCGACGCCGGGCCGGGCATTCTCTACCGGCTCCATCTGGATCTGGCGTCGCTGAGCATCGCGGAGTTCTACCCCGACGGGGCTTCGTCGGTCCGGCTGGTCAACCAGACCGGGTATCTGGGTTAGCGATCGTAGGCATTCATGGAGTGGACAGCACATCACGCGGTGGCGATCGGATCGGCTTTGCTCGCGGCGTTCTTCGTTGCGGTGGGAATTGTCATCCGGCAGCGCGCGATCCAAGCCGAGGCGGCCCACCGGAACGACTCGAGCGCAATTGTGACGTCGTGGATTCGACAGCCGGCGTGGTGGGGCGGAACTCTAGTCGCGGTCGGCGGATATGGGTTTCAGGCTTTGGCGTTGGCGCACGGATCGTTGTTGCTTGTGCAGCCACTGCTGGTGTCGGCGCTGTTGTTCGTGCTGCCGCTGGGTGCGAGGTTTTCCAAACAGCATGTGAGTCGCGCGGATTGGGTGTGGGCGCTGCTGCTGACCGCGGCGCTCGCCGTTTTCGTTCTCGTGGGACAGCCGCGCGAGGGCCACTATCGCCCGCCCGTACCCGCGTGGAGCGTGGCGCTGGCCGTCGTGGTCCCGGTGGTGATTCTCTGCGTCGTGGCGGCTCATCGAACCATTGGTCGAACGCGTGCCATGCTGTTGGCCAGCTCCGTCGCCGTGTTGGTCGGCACGATCGCGGTCCTGACGAAAGTCAGCGTTCACCACCTCGTCATGCACGGGTGGCGTGGACTACTGACGGTGCCCGCGCCGTATGTGCTCATCGTGCTGGCCATCGGGGTAACCGTGTTGCAGCAGTCGGCATTTCATGCCGGCGCATTGCAGGCGTCGGTACCGGTCATGTTGGTCGGTGAACCCATGGTCGCGGTGTTGTTGGGTGTGGTGATACTCGGTGAGCACCTGGTGGTCCGGGGCCCCGGAGCCCTGATACTGGTGGCGGCCATCGTCGCGATGACGGCAGCCACGATTGCGCTGGGCCGTGATTCAGTTCCCAGGACGGAACAGGGCGAAGTGATCGGTGCTTAGGCCGCGTCGTGAAAGATCAGCCCGAGCGCATAGCGCTCGCCGGACCGCACAACCGACAAGCCGTGGCGCACCGGCGCCGCGGACCAGCCGCGCGCCGAGCGTACCGGGCGATCGCGGGTGGTGAACAGGTAGCCGTGGCCCTGCGGCAATTGGGTTGCGGTGCCACGTGACTGGGCCCGCGCCCGCTGTTCGACCAGCATGAATTCGCCGCCGGTGAACTCGGTCTGCGGGTCGCTGAGGTTGATCACCACCTGAAGCGGAAACACCAAGTCGCCGTAGAGGTCTCGATGCAGCGCATTCCAGTCGTCGGCGCCGTAGCGCAGCACCAGGGCGGTCGACCGGGTCTGGCCCGCGGCATGGCACATGTCCAGCCACTCGTCGAGGGTGTCGGGCCAGGGTGCGTCGCGGCCCAGCTTGGCCCACCAGTCCCGCGCGATCGGCAGCAGCCGCGGATACAGCGCCTGCTTGAGCTGCTCGATCGGCTCGGGGTAGGGGGCGTTGAAGTAGCGGTATTGACCGGACCCGTAGCGACGCGGGCCCATATCGATGGTCGAACGGAACAAGGCGTCGTCGGCGAACAGCGTGCGGACCCGTCGGGCCTCGGACGGCGCCAGCAAGCGCGGCAGCAACGCCCCGCCAAAGTCGTTGACAGTGGCGGCGATCGCGTCCCAGTCGCCGCTGTCGACCCGCTTCGACCATCGATTCGCCGGCATCAGTCGCAGCCTCCCTTCGCTCCTAACCAGTAGACGATAGGAATGCCGGGAATGTGAGACGGGATGATTGCGGATAGTGCTACAATCGAACACATGTTCGAATATCTCTTGAGCCTCGATCACGGGTCACCCGAGTCTGACCTGGTGGCGCGGATTGCCGAGCTCGAAAGGTTGAAGTCGGCCGCGGCGGCAGCCCAAGCGCGCGCGGCGGTCGCGTTGGACGTCGCACGCCGATCCGCCGAGGCAGCCGCCGGGGTTCCGGCCGCAAAACGCGGCCGGGGGGTGGCGAGCGAGGTCGCGCTTGCGCGAAGGGATTCACCCGTTCGAGGGAATCGGCATCTGGGATTTGCAAAGGCCTTGGTGAATGAGATGCCGCATACGTTGGCGGCATTGGAAACCGGGGTGTTGTCGGAGTGGCGCGCCACCCTGATCGTGCGCGAAAGCGCCTGCTTGGATGTCGAGGACCGACAAGCGCTGGACGCGGAATTGTGTTGCGATCCAGCCAACCTCGACGGAATGGGTGATGCCCGGTTGGCGGCGGCGGCCAAAGCCATTGCGTATCGGCTTGACCCACACGCGGTCGTCGACCGGGCTGCCAAGGCGGACGCCGAACGGACGGTGACCATTCGGCCCGCGCCCGACACGATGACCTACCTCACCGCGCTGCTGCCGGTAGCCCAGGGCGTTTCGGTGTACGCGGCACTGCGACGGGAGGCCGACATCACATTTGACGGACGATCCCGCGGCCAAGTCATGGCCGACACCCTTGTCGAGCGCGTGACTGGGCGAAGCGCGGCAATTCCCACACCAATTGCGGTCAACCTGGTTCTGTCGGACCGCACTCTGCTGGGCAACGACACCGCCCCAGCGGACATCAGCGGATACGGGCCCATTCCCGCAGAGGTTGCCCGGGGGCTTGTGATGGCAGCAGCAATCGACCCGCGGTCACGCGCCATACTGCGACGGATTTACTGCCATCCGAAGTCCGGCGCGCTGGTGAAAATGGAGTCACGGGCTCGGCTGTTCCCGCGCGGGCTTGCCGAATTCATCGGGTTGCGTGATCAGCGCTGTCGCACGCCGTATTGCGACGCGCCGATCCGACACCTCGACCACGCCCGACCACATGCTCGCGGCGGACCGACGGATGTTGCCAACGGAGTGGGATCGTGCGAACGCTGTAACTACGTCAAAGAAGCTGCCGGTTGGCAGGTCAGCACCGAGGTTGACGAAACTGGCAGGCACACAACCGAAGTCACCACCCCGACCGGAAGGGCGTACCGGTCTACGGCGCCTCCGCAGCCGGGGTGGACGGCACGTGTGGAGATCAGCGAAATAGAAGTCGCAATCGAAGTGGCGTTATCGGGATTGCACGCTGCTTAGATAGCCGCTGGCCTGCGCATTCCGTAACGAGTACGGTGTTAGCGCGGACGAGTTGGCTGGGCGGCCGCGGCTCGGGCTCATGTAGCGCCGAGTCGAGGAAAGTCCGGACTTCACAGAGCAGGGTGATTGCTAACGGCAATCCGAGGTGACTCGCGGGAAAGTGCCACAGAAAACAGACCGCCACCTGCGCGGTGGTAAGGGTGAAACGGTGCGGTAAGAGCGCACCAGCATTCCGGGTGACCGGGGTGGCTAGGCAAACCCCACCCGAAGCAAGGTCAAGAAGACCGCACTACGGTGCGGTCGCGCAGGCGTTTGAGGGTTGCTCGCCCGAGCCTGCGGGTAGACCGCTCGAGGCACCCGGTGACGGTGTGTCCAGATGGATGGTCGCCGCCGCGTCGATGACGCGGTACAGAATCCGGCTTACAGGTCAACTCGCCCGCCTACGACATTCCACTTGGCATAAATGCCGCTTCGGGTGAATGGGCACCTCCCACCGCTCGCGCTCGTACAGCACCGGAGATCACGACAGCGAGCTTGACCCAGCCCCGGTTCGCGTTCGAGTTGGCCTAGTTATGGAGGGTCCACTGTCGATGCAGCAGGCTGGCAGTGAAGTAAGTCAGATAGGCACCGGTCGCTGCGTAGGCGACTCGACGGGTAAGAGGATTGAGCACGGCCAAGCCCAGTGCTGTTTCGATGATTCCGTTGATAATGACGTGGGTATGAATGCTGTCCTTGAACGCACGGCGATTAACCCATTCGAACGCGCGTGGGCACAGTAAGTGCGCGACACCGGACACGGCGAAGGTAAGTCCTCCGAGCACGGCGAACCACTCGGATGGTGGACGGTTGCTCCTCATCCGCTGACTTTGTGGAGGACGAGGGGAAGACGTGTCGGGCCTCGCAGGGCGCTGTTGGTGGACCACGTTGCGGGTCCGGTAGCGGAGATTCGTGAGACGCGGTTGATGAGTTCGCGGAGAACAGCGTGGGCTTCCATCCGGGCTAGCGGTGCGCCCAGGCATAGGTGTGGGCCGTAGCCGAACGCGACGTGTGTGCGCGGGTTGCGGTCGGCGCGGAAAGTGTTGGGTTCGTCGAAGGCCAGCGGATCGCGGTTGGCGGCCCCGACAGAGACCAGCAGCCGAGAACCCGTTGGAATGATGACTTCTCCAATTTGGTGCGGGGCGCGCGTGTAGCGGTACATGTGCTGAACGGGACTGGTGTAGCGGAGGTGCTCTTCGATGGCGTGCGGGATGAGTTCTGGGTTGGCGCGAATCATGTCGTATTGGTCAGGGAATTGCGCGTAGGTGTCGAGCATTCCGCCGAGGAGGTTGGTGGTGGTTTCGTTACCGGCAATCAACAGCGTGATGGCGATGTAAAACAGTTGATCGTCGGTGAGTTCGCCGTCGGTGCTGTGCTCAAGCAGCCGGCCCAAAACGGTGTTGGAACCCTTGATGTCCCCTGCCGCCAGATGCGCCATGAAGTAGCGGCGCAGTGTCACGGCGGCGCGCATCGCTCGCGCCCCATGGACAACGCCGTTCACGGTCGGTGTGATGTTGAGGAACTGGGTGCATTGGTCGGACCACTGGTGGAAGTCGTGATAATCGGAATCCGGGATTCCGAGAATCGCGGCGATCACACGCACCGGCATCGGGACCGTCAGCCGCTTGACCGCGTCATCGCCGGGGTTGTTGACCATGTTGTCTACGACTTCGGTGGCCAGCCGGTCGATGATGTCGCGCCAATTGTCCAGTGCGCCTTTGGTGAAGGCGGGCTGGACCTGTTTTCGGAGCCGACTGTGCACGTCGTCGTCGGTGAAAACGACCATGTCAGCGACCATCCGTATCCGCGTCACCCCTTGGCTACTGGTCACCTGGTCCGTATCGCGTAAGGCGGCGCGCACGTCGTCGAGCCGATGCAGTATCCAGGTGGCACGTCGAGGGTTGTAGTGCACGCGTCCGCCCCGGTGCAGGGCGTCGTATGCGGCGTGGGGCTGTGCTGCGGTGGCCGGGTCCAGCGGGTCGTAGTCGGTGTTGACCGCACCGGTCCATGCGCTGTATCCGCGTCGGCGCACCTGTATCGCAGCAGAGATGTTCAACCGCCCCGCTGCGAACAGCGGAGTCAGCAGCGAAACGGCACCGCGTGCGGTCTGGGCGATGGTCATGCGAGCGCACCTTTCTAAGAGACAGGTCCCAGAGTCTGTGGGGCCGTCGCAGGCGTCAACGGCTCGCAGCGAAGTTGCAAGGTCTAGCAGGAACCAAGCTCGGGCCTCTGCCGGAGCAACTCTGCCCGACCTGAGCATTTTGGTGAGACAAACACGAAAGTTCGTCTCACGGTGATAGAACGAATTTCGTCTCTGTCTCACGCGAATGAAGGCCCGATGTAATGGCTCAAAAGGACTGGGTACTCGGTGCGGACCGCAACGCAGAAGCACTTGACCGAATTCTGTCGGCGGCCTTGGACCTTGTATCGCGCGATGGGTTCGACGCGTTCACTATCGACGCGCTTGCGGCCAGGTTGCACTGCTCGCCCGCAACGATCTACCGGCGGGCAGGCGGAAAGGCGGCGATCTTCGAACGCCTCATATCAATCTTCGCCGACCGCATCATCCGTTCGATGCATCGCGCCATAGACGGGCTCGAGGGAACGGAGCGTATCGCCACGGCCATTCTCGTTGGGTTGGACTACATGCGCGCTGAACCGCTAGGAAAGCTAATCATGGGAGACATTCGGCCAGATCAGGACAGCGGGGCTGTGACGGCCTCACCGCTCGTTGCCAAGATCGCCGCAGAGATGATCGGAATCGGTGATCCTTTGGCCGTGCAGTGGGTCATACGGGCCACCTTCTCGTTGTGGTACTGGCCGGTCAAGGACAGGCAGACCGAATACGAGTTAGTGACGCGATTTGTGGCCCCGTCGGTGACGCAAGGTATCCGCGGATTGGGAGCAAGCTAGTCGGCTGCGTGTGGTCAGCGAGCACGCGGTAGACGGTCGCTCTGCGCACGCCCAAGGTTGAGGCGATGTGCTGGCCGATTCGCAACTCGCATGCATCCGTTGCGCTAGAGCGGTTTTCGAAGTGTCTAGCCCTGGGCCTTCCGATCAATGCCCTATGAATCACTGGCAAATCAGGTCGGCGCGCAAAGCGACAACAACGCGGTCGCGGCCACCACCTCGGCACGCGACGATGGGCCTTCGTGGGGAATTGTGCAGGGAATCAGCCGTACAAGATCGGATCGAGGAACAGTTGGAAGATGATCGGGTCCAGCGTGGCCCCGATGCCGCTGGCATACAGCAGGTAATCCAGGCCGATGGCCAAGTCGCCGGTCCAATTGAGGGGCACACCGTTGTCGAGGAAGTAACCAAAACCGGCGGGGTCCATGCTGAACGGCAGCTGGTCCATTGGAAGCGTCGGGTCCAACCTGTAGGCGATGATGCTGAACGGGTCGACCTGGTTACCGAAGTTGAATAGGAAGCTATCGATGCTGGTGTCCAAGTTGGCTGCCAGGGTCGGATCGTTGCTAGCCAACAAGCTGTCAGCCGAGGCGGTCCAGGCGTTGATCCCGCTGTTTCCGAACAGGTCCTCGAATGGGTTCGGGCCGCCGAGCAGGTCATCGGATGGGATGACTTCGTCGTCCGCGCCGGCGGCGGGAGCGTTAGCAACCACAAGCGCGGCGGCGATTACCGCGCTGGCAGCCAATGCCATTCCTAGCGGGGACCGGCTCCGCCGGAATGCTCCACGATCGCTGCGACTCATGTCGGGGCCTCCTCTTCTCAGCCCTATGTGAAGTTTGTTAGGAATCCCCCCACCTGCACTTTTGGTGTCCCGCGGCGTGTAATTAGGCTCGTGTCTAAGAACTTCTTAGTCCACATTCGCAACCCACGCGTCAGATCGTCTGAACTGGCAGAATCTGTTGTTCTGTGGACAGTTCGCCGCGACCTGCCGCCGGCGATAACGATCGGCTACGTCGCGAGGTGAGACACGTCGTGCTGCGCGAATCGCGCAGCACTTCGGCATTAGTGACGCGCGTTTGATCGAGATCGGCCGCTACGGACTACGTAATCTTCCGGAGTGCGTTGAAGAGTTTCCGCAGCTTCGGCTCGAGTCGCCGTCGGCTCGCGACCGCCAACTCGGCTTCCCGCTGGTATAGCAGCCCGTAGGTAAACGTGTCCTCGCCCGCGTCGTGCGCGGCTTCGGCCTGCTCGATCAAGTGTTCGCGGCTGACCACGCTGTCCTGGTGATCGCCGAGCAGCGATTGCAGTTTCTTGGCGCGCTTCGACACCTTCGTTGCCTCCGCGGCGTCTGCGGTGTAGCGAAGACGCTTGGCGCGCTTACGGATTCGGTGTATCGCGTCGTTGCGGTCGGCTTCGCCGCCGGCCCGTCGGGCGGCCTTGGCCGCCTTGCGGACCTTCTTGCCGGCGGCGGCGACGGTGGCCGCGGCGGGCTGGTGCTCGGTTGACGGGGAGTCGGCGATCAGCGCGTCGAGTCCGTCGAGCAGACGGAAGTATCGCGGTAAACGCATGGCGGCCAAGGCATGTCGAAGCCCGGTGCGGTAGCGCTGTTCGGCGCCGCCGATCAGCCGCTCCCGGATCGGGCCGCGGACCAGTTCCGGCGGCACATCGTCCAGCGCGTCGCGATAACGCTCGGCCAACACCTCCGCGTCGCGGGCGACGCCGAGCACGTTGCCCAGCTCCCGCAGCTCGTCGATGATCGGTGCGTCGCCGGTGAGCCCGAAGGAATCCGGCGAGGCCTGCAGCAAGCTGCGGATCTTGCGGGCCGTCACCCTCATCTGGTGGACGGCGTCGTCGGCCTCCGCGCGCACCGCGCGATCCCACACCAGCAGTTCACCGATCTGCTCGGCCATCGCCCGGTGCAGCGGCTCGGTCGGTAGCGCTTTCGGGGACGTGCGCAGCACCCGCGCCAGCTTGGAGCCGACTCCGGACCGCATCGCACCGACGTCGAAAAGCCGCTCAGAGATATGGTCCATCAGCTCGGCATCGGTCTCGCCGTCGACGAGTTCGAGCTCCCACTCACGCCACCGCAGCCCGCCGATGCTGCCGTCGGCGCCCTGGCCCGCGGCGACCTGGTCGTCGCAGAACTCCGCGACCACCGCGTCGCCGAGGCCGTGGAGCAGTTGAACATGCCGGGTGGTGCTGATCCGCGCCACCGGGCTCACGGCCCGGTCCCGGACGATGGCCAGCACCACGTCGAGCAGTTCGGGCGGCACGTCGTGCCGCTCGCCGTCGTCCAGCGGAGCCCGCACCTCGGTGCGCGCGTCCGGGCCGGCCGGCAGCTTCAGATGCCAGCCCGCGTCGGGCCCACCGGTGCGGCGCCGCAACGTGATTCGATTGGCCGCTAGGTCGCGCTCGGAGGTGTCGTAGTACACCGCGTCCAGCGTCTGGGTCTCCGCGTGCTCCACTCGGGTGATGCCTGCGATGCCGTCGAATGACGGTGGCTGGGTGGAGGCATCGACGTCGAACTTGCGCTCGACTTCGAGATAGCGGGACGGATCGCCGGGGGACATGGCCGCTAGCGTGCCACGTCCGGGTGACGGCTAAACCAGAGGGGCTAGAAGCTGTGTTCCTCGTCGGGGAAGCTTCCGGACGCGACCTCATCGGCGTATTGCGTTGCCGCGCGGTGCAATTCGCCACCGACGTCGCCGAACCGCTTGACGAACTTGGCCGTCTTGCCGTTGGTGAGTCCGGCCATGTCCTGCCACACCAGCACCTGGGCGTCGCAGTTGCGGCCGGCACCGATTCCCACCGTCGGGATGGTCAGCTTGCCGGTGATCTGGGTGGCCAGTTCGGCCGGCACCATCTCCATCACCACCGCGAACGCGCCGGCTTCGGCCACGGCGATCGCGTCGTGGATGGTCTGCTCGGCGGCGTCACCGCGGCCCTGCACCCGGAAACCGCCCAGGGTGTTGACGCTCTGCGGGGTGAAGCCGATGTGTGCCATCACCGGAATGCCGGCGGCGGTCAGCGCCGCGATCTGCGGGGCGACCCGCTCGCCGCCCTCCAGTTTGACCGCGTGTGCGCCGGCCTCCTTCATGAAACGGATCGCGGCGTCGAGTGCGGCGGCCGGGCCGGCCTCATAGCTGCCGAACGGGAGATCGGCGACCACCAGAGCGTGCGGTGCGCCCCGCACGACGCCGCGCACCAGGGGGATCAGCTCATCGACGGAGACGGGCACCGTGGTGTCGTAGCCATAGACGACGTTGGCGGCTGAGTCACCGACCAGGAGCACCGGGATGCCGGCATCGTCGAAAACACGGGCGGTGGAGTAGTCGTAGGCCGTGAGCATCGCCCATTTGTGGCCTTCGGCCTTCATTTTCTGCAGGTGGTGAATGCGGGTCTTGGCCCGAGGCGCAGCGTTCGACGATTGGGCACCATAAACAGTCTGTTCAGACATCATTGTCCCTAGTTGCGGTCTGGTCGATCCTCGAGGCCCATCCGGGTCCCCGGGTTCGTCTGACTCGACCAGTTTGCCACTTCGGGCCAACTGGTCCAAGTGGACTTCCTCACATCGGGGCCCATCGTGCGATTCCGTTACCGCCCCTGCCCAGCGGACATACCATCGGCGGATGCAGCGCCTCAGTGGACTCGACGCCAGCTTCCTGTATCTCGAAACCCCTGCACAGCCGTTGCACGTCTGCTCGATTCTGGAGCTCGACACGTCGACGATGCCCGGCGGGTACACCTTTGACCGGCTCCGCGACGCGCTGGCGTTGCGGGTGAAAGCAATGCCGGAGTTTCGCGAGAAGCTTGCCGACAGCGCCTTCAACCTGGACCACCCGGTGTGGGTGGAGGACAACGATTTTGACGTCAGCCGGCACCTGCACCGGATCGGTCTGCCGCCGCCGGGCGGACGGGTCGAACTCGCCGAGATCGCCGGCCACATCGCCTCGTTGCCGCTGAACCGCACCCGCCCGCTGTGGGAGATGTGGGCGATCGAAGGCGTGGCCGGCACCGACGCGCAGCAGGGCGGCCGCATGGCGGTCATGACCAAGGTGCACCACGCCGCGGTGGATGGCGTGACCGGCGCCAACCTGATGTCGCAGTTATGCACGACCGAGGCCGATGCGCCCGCTCCGGATCCGGTCGACGGTGTCGGCGGCGCCAGTGAGTTCGAGATCGCGCTGACGGGCGCGCTGAAATTCGCGGCCCGGCCGTTACGCCTTGCCAACGCGCTGACGGACACCGCATCGACTGTGGTCAAGACCGTAATGCGGGCGCGCAGCGGCCAGACGATGGCGCCTCCGTTCGGGGCGCCGCGCACGGCGTTCAACGACACCATCACCCCGCATCGCAACATCGCCTACGCGCAGTTGGACCTCGGCGACATCAAGAAGGTCAAGGACCACTTCAACGTCAAGGTCAACGACGTGGTGATGGCCCTGGTGGCGGGTGTCCTGCGACAATTCCTGCTCGACCGTGGCGAACTGCCCGATTCGCCGCTGGTGGCCATGGTGCCGGTCTCCGTGCACGGCAAGTCGGATCGGCCTGGGCGCAACCAGGTTTCGGGTATGTTCGCCAGCTTGCAAACCCACATCGCCGATCCCGTCGAGCGGATCAAAGCCATCGCTGCCGCGAATTCGGTTGCCAAACAACACAGTTCGGCGATCAAAGCGACGCTTCTGCAGGACTGGTCGCAGTTCGCCGCGCCGGCGGTATTCGGGGTCGCAATGCGGGCCTACGCCCGGACCAGCCTCACCAAGCGCATCCCGGTGCACAACCTGGTGATCTCCAACGTGCCAGGTCCGCAGGTGCCGCTGTATTTCCTGGGCAGCGAGGTCAAGGCGATGTATCCGCTCGGGCCGATCTTCCAGGGCTCGGGTCTCAATATCACTGTGATGTCGCTGACCGGCAAACTCGACGTCGGGATCATCGCCTGCCCGGAGCTGTTGCCCGACCTGTGGGAACTGGCCGACGACTTCGCTGTCGGGATGGAAGAACTGCTGCTCGCGACACGGTAGACGGCCCAGCGACCCGGGGCCTGCGCCGGCGCATGGCACCATGTCTGGCATGGGGACCCCTCGCCGCGGCAAGATCGCGCGCACGATGCTGATCTGGACCGCGATGGCGGTGGTCGCGGTGACAGTGGCCGGTTGCACGCAGGTCGTCAAGGGGCGCGCACTGATGTATGGACCAAAAGTCGGCCAGCCGGTGGAGTGGGGCCCGTGCCGCGTGGCCGGCGGTGGCGGCCAGGCGAAGCTGCCGAGCGGTGTCCAGTGCGGCAAACTTGCGGTGCCCGTCGACTACCGCCACCGCAATGGCGACGCGACCACGCTGGGGCTCGTTCGCTTTCCCGCGACCCGGGACAAGATCGGCTCGCTGGTGATCAATCCCGGCGGCCCGGGTGAGTCCGGCATCGAGGCCGCCGTCGGGCTGGTGCAGTCGTTGCCGCCGCAAATCCGCGAGCGATTCGACCTGGTCGGCTTCGACCCGCGCGGAGTCGGGTCATCGCGGCCGGCGATCTGGTGCAATTCCGACGCCGACAACGACCGACTGCGCACCGAAACGCAAGCCGACTACAGCCCGGCCGGTGTCGCGCACATCGAAGAGGAGACCAAGGAATACGTCGCCCGCTGCGTCGCCAAGATGGGCAAGAAGTTCCTGGCGAACGTCGGAACCGACAATGTCGCACGTGATCTGGACACCATCCGCGAAGCGTTGGGCGACAGCAAGTTGACGTTCTTGGGCTACTCCTATGGCACCCGCATCGGCGCCGCCTACGCCGAAGCCTTCCCGAAGAACATCCGGGCGATGATCCTGGACGGGGCGATCGACCCCAATGCCGATCCGGTCGAGTCAGATTTGCGGCAGGCCAAGGGGTTTCAGGACGCGTTCAACAACTACGCGAAAGACTGCGCGAAATCGCCGACCTGCCCGCTGGGCACTGACCCGGCCAAAGCCGTTGACGTGTATCACAATTTGATCTACCCGATGGTCGACAAGAACAACCCGACGCGCGGCATACCCATGCGCACCAAAGACCCACGCGGACTGAGCTATAGCGACGCGATCATCGGCACCATCATGGCGCTGTATTCGCCGACGTTCTGGCACCATCTGACGAGCGCGCTGACGGAGATGTCCCATCACCGCGGTGATGTCATGCTCGAACTGGCCGACCTCTATATGCGTCGCGACAAGAGCGGCCATTACAGCAACTCGACCGACGCGCGGGTGGCGGTGAACTGCGTGGACCAGCCGGCGGTCAAGGATCGCGCCAAGGTCATCGACGAAGACCGCCGCTCCCGCGAGGTCGCGCCGTTCATGAACTACGGCAAGTTCACCGGCCACGCCCCACTCGGCACGTGCGCGTTCTGGCCGGTGCCGCCAACGAGCAAGCCGCACACCGTCTCTGTGCCCGGCCTGACGCCGACGCTGGTGGTGTCCACCACCCACGACCCGGCGACGCCGTATCAGGCCGGCGTGGACCTCTCCAGCGAGTTGAAGGGTGGACTGCTGACCTTCGACGGCACCCAGCACACGGTGGTGTTCCAGGGCAACAGTTGCATCGATGACTATGCGACGGCCTACCTCGTCAGCGGTACCGTGCCTTCGAAGGGGGCTAGGTGCTAGCACCGCCCGTGGTCGGTTTCGGCAGCGAAATGTCACGACCCCGCGGTCAATAACGAGATCAAGGTGTGACCAATGGGATCACGGCCTGTGGCCGACGCGTGTCACGATTGACCACCATGTGGCGCATGAGACGGATGAGCTCTGCGCTGTTTTCTCTCACGCTGACGACGTCGGTCGCGGTGGTCGCGATGCCGGCGGCCGGAGCGGCGCCGGGATATGACGCGGGTCCGACGCCCAGCCCGGCCGCGCCGCAGCCGGCCTCGGCGCCGCAACTGAATTGGGGGAATTGCAGCCAGGTTGTCAAAAGCCCCAAGGACGTGCCCCGCGCGCAATGCGGGACGGTCGCGGTTCCAGTCGACTACGCGAATCCCACTGGCGCGCAGGTACAACTCGCGGTGATCCGGATCCCGGCCACCGGGCCGCGGATCGGGGCGCTGCTGGTCAACCCGGGCGGACCGGGGGCGTCGGCGGTCGACATGGTCGCCGCGATGGGACCGGACCTGGCCGACTCCGAAGTCAGCCGCCGGTTCGATCTCGTCGGCTTCGACCCGCGCGGCGTCGGCCATTCCACACCCGGCGTGCACTGCCAGACCGACGCCGAGTTCGACGCCTACCGCCGCGAGCCGATGGTCGATTTCAGCCCGGCAGGTGTGGCGCACATCGAGCAGATCTACCGGCAGATCGCGCAGCGCTGCGTCGCGCGCAACGGCTCGGCATTCCTCGAGAACGTCGGAACCGCTTCTGCCGCACGCGATATGGATGCGATACGCGAGGCGCTCGGCGACGACCAGATCAACTACCTGGGCTACAGCTACGGCACCGAACTGGGGACCGCGTACCTGGAGCGTTTCGGCGACCACGTCCGGGCGATGGTGCTCGACGGCGCGGTCGACCCGAGCGTCGGCCCGATCGAAACGCTGATCAATCAGCAGGCCGGATTCCAGACCGCGTTCAACGACTATGCCGCGGACTGCGCCCGCTCGGCGGACTGCCCGCTGGGCACCGACCCGAACCAATGGGTTGCCCGCTATCACCAACTGATCGACCCACTGGTGGCCCGGCCCGCGCCCACCCCCGAGGGCCGTCCCCTCGGTTATTCCGACGCGATCACGGGCACCATCAACGCGCTCTACACCCCGCAGTTCTGGAAATACCTCACCAGCGGACTGCTTGGTCTGCGCCGCGGCACCGATCCCGGCGACCTGTTGGTGCTGGCCGACGAGTACTACGGCCGCGACGCCAAGGGGCACTACAACAGTTCCCAGGACGCGTTCAACGCGATTCGCTGCGTCGACGCGCCCGAGCCGACCGACCCGGCGACATGGGCCGACACCGATCAGCGGATCCGTCAGGTCGCGCCGTTCTCGTCGTACGGACAGTTCACCGGTCACGCGCCCCGCGACCTCTGCGCGCTGTGGCCGGTGCCCGCGACGTCGTCGCCGCATCCGGCCGCGCCGGCGGCCCCGGGCAAGGCCATCGTCGTGTCTACCACGCACGACCCGGCCACCCCGTACCAAGCCGGCGTCAACCTGGCTCGCCAACTCGGCGCCGATCTGATCACTTTCGAAGGCACCCAACACACCGTGACGTTCAACGGAAACGACTGTGTGGACAACGCGGTGGTCCGTTACTTGGTCGACGGCATCGCGCCAGGAAACTTAAGGTGTTAAGCCGCGCTGGTAACACAAATTTAACGCTGCATGCATATTGTTCGGGGTATGGATCGACAAAAGGAATTCGTGCTCCGCACGCTGGAGGAACGGGACATCCGATTCGTCCGGCTGTGGTTTACCGACGTGCTCGGTTTCCTCAAGTCTGTCGCGATCGCGCCCGCGGAACTTGAGGGCGCATTCGAAGAGGGCATCGGGTTCGACGGGTCGTCCATCGAAGGCTTCGCCCGGGTCTCCGAGTCCGACACGGTCGCCCATCCCGATCCGTCGACGTTCCAGGTGTTGCCCTGGACCACCACCGGCGGCGACCACCACTCAGCCCGGATGTTCTGCGACGTCAAGATGCCGGACGGCTCGCCATCGTGGGCCGACCCGCGCCACGTGCTGCGTCGTCAGCTAGGTAAAGCGAACGACCTGGGCTTCTCCTGCTACGTGCACCCCGAGATCGAGTTCTTTCTGCTCGAAGCCGGTCCCGAGGACGGCACCGAACCGGTGCCGGCCGACAACGCCGGCTACTTCGACCAGGCCGTGCACTCCGCTTCCAACTTTCGGCGCCACGCGATCGACGCCCTGGAATCGATGGGCATCTCGGTGGAATTCAGCCACCACGAAGGCGCGCCCGGCCAGCAGGAGATCGACCTGCGCTTCGCCGACGCGCTGTCGATGGCCGACAACGTGATGACGTTCCGTTATCTCATCAAAGAGGTCGCGTTGAACGAGGGTGCGCGGGCGACGTTCATGCCCAAGCCTTTTGGCCAATATCCAGGCTCGGCCATGCACACTCACATGAGCCTGTTCGAGGGCGAGGTCAACGCGTTCCACAGCCCCGACGACCCGCTACAGCTCTCCGACGTGGCCAAGTCGTTCATCGCCGGAATCCTCGAGCACGCCAGCGAGATCAGCGCCGTAACCAACCAATGGGTCAACTCCTACAAGCGGTTGGTGCTCGGCGGCGAGGCGCCCACCGCGGCGTCGTGGGGTGCCGCGAACCGCTCAGCGCTTCTGCGCCAAGTTCGGAGCCTTCCATCGCCCGCAACGCCTCGTCGAGACTGGAGGGCAGTTCCCGATAGCCCATCGCGCGGCGCTCGGTGGGGGTGAGGTCCCAGACGTTGTCTTCGGCCTGCGGCCCCAGAACGTAGCCCTTCTCCACCCCGCGCAGCCCGGCGGCCAGCAGCACCGCGAACGCCAGATACGGATTGCAGGCCGAGTCGGGGCTGCGCACCTCGACGCGCCGCGACGACGTTTTGTGCGGGCTGTACATCGGGATGCGCACCAGCGCTGAGCGGTTCGCGGCACCCCACGACGCCGCGGTGGGCGCCTCGCCGCCGAGCACCAACCGCTTGTAGGCGTG